>NZ_CP080096.1:2400000-3000000 GCF_019428685.1 Paraburkholderia edwinii | reverse complement strand
TTGTCGAGTGTCGCGGGATGCCACTGGTAAAGCACCTGGTCGTGATACGGCGCAAGCGCGGCGACGATATCTTCGCGCATGCAATCGATATGAATATGCAACTGCTGTTGCGAGCGCCGGAATTGCGAATTGATCTCGAGCCCGAGCTGATCGGCCTGCAATTGAATCTTCGCCCGTTCATCGACGTAATGCCGCGCATTCCAGGCGTCGACCCAGTAATCGGGCGCGTCGGGCTGCAGAATCAGCGGGCTTTCGATACCGGTCACGCGGTCGGTCGGGATCAGCAGATACTGCGTGTCGCCGACAATATCCTTGAGGATCGCAAAGCGTTTCTGCAAATTGACGTCCGTGCATACGCCGGGTTTGCCGGTCGATTGCTCGGGCGGCACGCACTGTTCACTGACGATCTGCCATAGTGCATTCGGGTTGCTGGCCGCCAGCGACGCGCAGCCGCCGACAATCACGGCCAGCGAAAAGACCAGTGTTTTTCGCAAGAAGAGGAGCATGGAAAAGACTCATCGGTAGTTAAATTATGGGTGGCGCGAGCGCGCCGAGAACCTGTTCGAATGCGCTACCGATCGCAAGGAGGCGCCGGTCGCTGCCGACCGGGCCATCGAGTTCGATGCCTACAGGCAAGCCGTCCGCGGTTCGTCCCGCGGGCAGCGACAGACCGGGCAGCCCCGCATTGGCGGAAGGGTCTGTATTGCGCAGATAGGCGGTCATCGTATCGAGCATCTGGCCGTGCAGCGATACAACCGACGAGCCGCGAATATCGTCGAGCGGCGTGGCGGGAAGAATCGTGGTTGGAAACATCAACGCATCGACGCGCTCATTCGCGAATGTCGTGGCGTAAAGCTGCTGCAACTGCGGCCGCCATGTGGTGAGCGCGGACTGATAAAGCGGCGCGAACGGGTCCGCGAGAATCGCGGCGAAAATCTCGCGCACGTCGGGGCTCGCAATCGAAAGCGCCAATTCCTCGACCGTCTGCACCGGCGCGTCGTTCGCAACAAGCCATGCGCGCACATCGGCGAGTGTTTCGTGGGCCGTGATCGGCGTCGTACGGTCGTTGAGCGGCATCAGCTCGCTCATCCCGAGTTCGACGAACAGGACGCCCGCGGCTTCGAGCTTGCGCTGCGCGCCGCGCGCGACCGCTTCAATCGACGCATCGAGGCCGTCCCACAGCGGCGCGGGCAAGCCGATACGCAAGCCGGCCAGTGTGACTGAGGGCTGCGCGGTATCGCCGGTAATGACCGCATCGAGCAGCGCGGCGTCGGCCACCGTGCGCGCGATCGGGCCGGCCGTATCGCGTGTGTGGCTCAACGGCAGCAGCGCTTGCGGATCGTGATAGCGGCGTTCCGCGCCGCCGTTGCCGACCGATGGCCGGAAGCCGACGCATCCGGTCAATGCGGCCGGAATGCGGTTCGATCCGCTCGTGTCGGTGCCGATGCCCGCCGGCGCGATGCGTGCGGCCACCGCGACCGCATTGCCGCCCGACGAGCCGCCTGGAATCAGGCCTGGGTCGTATGGATTGCGCACGGGCCCCGGCGCCGCGAAATTCGTGCTCGTGATGCCGCATGCGAGCTCGTGCATGTTCGCTTTTCCGAGCAGCACTGCGCCCGCATCGAGCAGGCGCTGGACTGAAGGCGCGTTGGTTTTCGGTTTGAAGTCGGCGAGTGCGGGCGTGGCGCCGGCGGTTTGCAGATCTGCCGTGTTGATATTGTCCTTTACGACCACCGGCAGGCCCGCGAGCGGCAGACGCGCCTTCTCGTCGGGCGCTAACGCGTCGATGCGCTGCGCGGCCGCAAGCGCGCCTTCCATATTGAGCGCGGTCAACGCATTGAGGCTCGACAGGGCCGCCGCGCGCGCGAGCAGCGTCGCGACGTAATCGGTCGCGCGCAGCTTGCCCGCCTGGATCGCCGCGACTGCTTCGCAAGCGGTGAGTGCCAGCTGTTCGTCGACAGTCCATGCCATGCGGTGTTTCCTCCCGGTCGGACGCGCGTAGGCTGACCCGCGCCGGAGCGGACGGGCCGCGTGGCACGGGGCGGGCGCAAAGCGGGCGCAACACTGCGCCTTTATTTCTTCATGAAACGCAGGGCGAGCCGCGCGAGCCACGGCATCAGCGTCGGGCGCAGCAGACGCCCATCATAGCCGCTCATGCGCTGGTCGTTTTCGACGAGGCATAGCTCGAGAAGTTGCCGCGCGTCGAGCGCGGCGCCGATCGACGCGCTGTTCGCGGCGAGGAAATTCGAGTCGTGCATCACGCCGTCAGCGTCCATGCCCTTTGCCATGCCCACCCGGTCCCACACCAGTTTGACCCAGATCGCGGCGACGCGCAGCGAGTGCCACGGGCGACGCCACCACGGCATCCTGCGCCGGTACCACGCGACCCAGTTGATAAAGAAAAGGATGTGGCGCGCTTCTTCCTGAATGACAGGCTCGAACGTTTCGACGAGCGACTCGGGGAAGTAGCCCGATTGCTGGGCTGAACGGAACAGGCCGAAGGCGAAGAAACTGTCGATGCATTCGCTGTAGCCCGTAAACATCCACGCCCATTCGGCGTCGCGCGGCGCCGGATATTCAGGCTCGGGCGCGAGCTCGATGCCATAGGCCGCGACGAGGCGAGATAGCACGTGCTTATGACGCGCTTCTTCGGCGGCGTCCATTTCGATCGCTTCGCGCAGAAGCGGGTCGTTGAGCGTGGCGGCGTAGGTGGCTACGCGAATCGATGCGCGGCCTTCGGTTTGTACGGCGATGTCCCAGATCGGCAGCGAAGTGAGGCGCTTCAGTGCGTCGGGCGCGAGCGGTGGCCAGTCGAGTACGGCAGGTTTATACGGGTTATGGGTTTCCAGCAACATGCGGCAGTACATCTGCTTGTGGGCCTCGGAGCCGATCCGCATGCGGGCCTGGTCCCGGAATGTCCAGTTTCGCAGCGCGTAGTCTTCGGCGGCAGCATCTGTCAGGGTATCGGACATGGCAAATTTATTTAACGCATCTTACGTATGACATATGTCACCCTATTTTGTCACAACACACTGGAATGCCGCTTGCGCTGGCGCGTGAGGCGCGGCTGACGGACTTCGCGACGCATCGCGCGCGGCACGTTCGAAGGTCTTTGCGGCCGGAATGAAAGCGCTGGCCCCGCCGGAAGCGGACAGGATTTCAGTGCGTGTTTGCGCGTGTATCGTATGAACCGCTGATCGGGTGCCGCACGGCTATTGATGGTCGTCGACCCACAGCCGGCCCCAGCGGAATGCGTAGGCGAGCGCATGTTCTTCGTCGAAGAAGTAGTCGAGGGCGTCGAACGAATACGCGTGCCCCGGCTCGGCCGCGCTTTTCTCGATGGTCAGGTTGGCCGCGAACAGCCCGTTCGGCAGGCGCTGCGCGGCGGGCGCGACCTGGTAACCCTTGTAGCGAATCAGTCGGTTCATTTTGCTCTTGCGTCCGGCGTTTTATTGGTCCGGTTTGACGCGACTATCGGTCGCCAATGCGCGCACGTCTGTGGGCTGGCACACGGTTTCGCCGACGCTTTGTGCGTATGGCCGCATTGCTTTGCGGCATGGCTCGGTGGACGGCCTACTGTGTGACGGATGGACGCAACACATGGACGCAACATGTGGGCGTGTGAACGCGATGTATCGATGCCCATCCCGCTTGCCCCGCGGGCGCGCGTCAGTCGGCCAGCGCGAAGATCCCCGCGGCGCTGGCGTGCGCCGGGCCGCTGCCGGCCACGCCGTTATCTCCGGCCAGCGCCTGCCCCCCGAATGCGAGCGCGAACTGGGCGGCCTGGCGGCCGACCGTGGCGAGCTGTTCCGCGACCTTCGGATCCGAGCAGTGCCCGTCGTTGTCGAAACGTGTTTCGAGCGTATTGATGCCGGCGCCGAACGGCGTCGGCCAGCCGCGCAGCGCGTGCACGATCGAGCGCAGCGAGGTGAGCACCGAGCCCGCGGCCTGCCATCCGTACGCGGTGACGATGCAGCCGGCCGCGCGGCCGTCGAGATACGGACGCGCGTCGTCGCGCAGGTCTTCGAGCGTATCGAGCGCGTTCTTCACGAGGCCCGATACCCCGCCGTGATAGCCGGGCGTGGCGATGATCAGCGCGTCGGCATGGCGCACGGCTTCGATCAGTTCGAGCTGCTCGTCGGTGCGCTCGTCGTTTTCAGGCGCATAGTGCGGCAGCCGATGCAGGAACGCGCCGCCGAACAGACGCGTCTGCGTACCGGCGTCTTGCGCGCCGCGTAGCGCGATGGCAAGCGCGCGCTCAGTCGACGATGCGGCGCGTGTCGTGCCGCCGATGCCGACCACGAGCGGCACGCGGGAATGCTCGAAACGGTTCAACTAAAGACTCCTTGCTCGGTGACGGTGGCCGCGATGACCGCATCGCATGCAGCGCGAACGATTACGCGCGCAGATAGACGATAGGCAATACAAGCGGCCAGAATCGCTATCTTAGAGTTCGATGCGTGCGGCGCGAACCGACTTTTCGTTCTAACGATATACCGAACAAGGCTTGTTTGCACAAAGGCCAGCGGACGTGCCGCTCCGCACAGGTTGCTGTTTGCTGTTGCGGAGCGGCGGTGTGAAGTTCAACACGCTTGAGCTTTGCGGATGAAGCGCCTGTCGTTCAAGCGGGCTAGTGAGAAGACCGCTGCCGACAGGGATCAATGCGGCGCCGGGTGCGGCACAGTTGAGGCGTGCGCGCCGGCCATATCGTCATGCATCGATGGGATTGCTTCGGATAACGGATAGGCGGTTCCGCTCCACGGCGCGAGGCCGTTTTCCCACTTCGCGATGACCGCCGACGCGATGCTGTTGCCGACCACGTTCGTGGTTGTGCGGCCCATATCGATGAACTGGTCGATCGCAAGCAGCAGCACGACGCCTTCGACCGGCAGCCCGAACAGCGGCAAGGTCGCAGCAATGACGACGATCGCCGCGCGCGGCACGCCGGCCACGCCCTTGCTCGTCAGCATCATCACCAGCAGCATCCAGAACTGTTGGCCGAACGACAGGTGAATGTTGTACGCCTGCGCGATAAAGAGCGCGGCGAACGCCTGATACATCATCGAACCGTCCAGATTGAACGAGTACGCAAGCGGCAGCACGAAGTTGCTGATACGCGGCTTGACGCCGAAGCGCGTGAGCTGCTCGATGGTTTTCGGGTAAGCGGCTTCGCTGCTCGCCGTGCAGAACGCGATGATCATCGGCTCGCGAATCAGCTTCATCAGTGCGAAGACCGGTTTGCCGAGCACGCCGTAGCCGGCCGCGAGCAGCACGCACCATAACACCATCATGCTGAAATAGACCGCGCCGATAAACTTGCCATACGTGACAAGCATGCCGAGCCCTTGCACAGTGATGACAGCGGCCACCGCGCCGAACACGCCGAGCGGCGCGAACCACATCACGTAACCGGTAATTCTGAGCATGATCGAGAACAGCCCCTCGATCGACGACAGCAGCGCGGGCGGCAGCCGGTCTTTCATCGAGCCCATCGCGATGCCGAAAAACACCGAGAACACGAGGATCGGCAGAATCTCGTTGTTCGCCATCGCTTCGATAATGCTCGACGGCACGATGTGCGTAATGAAGTTGTGCAGATTGAACGCAGCGGTGCTGACGCCCGCCGCGCCGGCGGCCGGCACATGCAGGCTCATGGCGTGCCCGAGATCGAAGGCGTTGGCGAGCACCATGCCGATCAATAGCGACGTGAACGACGCGCAGACAAACCAGCCGAGCGCCTTCAGGCCCGCACGGCCGACCACTTTCGGGTCGCCGATCGCGGCCAGCCCAGAAATGATGCCGCTGAATACGAGCGGCGCGATCACCATCTTGATGAGCCGTAGAAAGATATCCGTAATCAACGAGAAATTGCTGGCCATTTCCTTCGCCGCAGCGGGCGAATCGGCCGATTGATGGCATACGTAGCCCGCCGCGACACCAAGCAGCATGCCGATAACGATGACCAGCCCCAGTCTGTTCTGTTTCACGCTTTGTCTCCCGCGCATGGATGCGCATTGAAATTGACTTATGCGTTACGGGCGGCGCGCCGGTTTTTGCGGTCTTGCGGGGCGTGCCGCAGCCGTATCTTCATCGACCAAAATTCAATGCGCCGCATCGGATGACGGTGCGGTACAGCGAGTGAAGCCGCGTTTGGCGTCACGAAGCCGACATCGAAGCGATGGGATGTGCGCCTGGTTGTGTGGCTGGTTGTGTGGCTGGTTGAGCGCTTGGTTGAGCGGCCGGCAGCGGCTCGAAGCCATACGCGTAGCGCACGCAGCGCCGCGCGAGCAGCGCGGTTGCATCGAGCACGGGCCGCGTGAGATCGCCGTCGGCCAGCACGAGCGGGACTTCGGAGCAGGCCGCGATAACCATATCCGCGCCCGCGTCGATCAAGCCTTCGCCATAGGTGCGCATCGCAGCGCGCACGGCGTTGGAACGGTCGCCGCGTTTGACCCGGTACAGCAAGGCCATCAGGCTTTCCTGGTCAGCAGCGTCAAGAACGACCGTGCGGCGACCGGCGCGGGTGAAAGCGTTTTGATAGAGAAGTGCATGGACACACCCGCTCGTCGCAAGCAGACCGAAGCGCGTTGCGTCGGGGAAGGCCTGTTCGCAGGCCGCGCGGGTTTCCTCGATCATGCTGACGAAGGGCACGCTAACCGCCGCGCGAATGTCGGCCTCGAACGCATGCGCGGTATTGCAGGGCATCACCAGAAAATCGGCGCCGGCGCGCTCGAGGCCGGCGGCCATCCCGGCGAGCACCGCGCCCGGCGACGCGCCGCGGCCCATGATCGCCTCGCTGCGGTCCGGCACTTTCGGGTTCGAATCGATATGCACGCGCAGATGGTCCTGCTCGCATTCGGCAGGCGTCGCGGCAGTGAGCTTCATGAGAAAGTCGGCGGTCGCCTGCGGCCCCATGCCGCCCAGCACGCCGATCACCAGCCCCGCCGAAGGTGCGCCATTGCCCATGACGATTCCCGATCGTAGAAGGTATGGCGTCGATAATAGTTTTCAGCGCCGTAATGTTCCAGATCCATTTGCGGCGCTGATGTTTGTCACCGATGTTTGCCACACCTGTAAGCCTTGCGATTTGCATACTTTGGGCACGCGGCTGACCGTTTTATGCAAAAATTCTGCCCTTGCCGGCGGCCGCGATGAAGAAAAATGAAAGGCTCGCCGGATGACCATGGGGAAACCCGCCATATCCAAAGCCGCATGCGAATCGCGTGCAAATTAAATAGGCGACAAGGAGTAGACAGTTGATTCAGCGCATCTCGCAGTTTTTCACGCAGGTCGTGCACCGCGTGCTTCCTGACCCTTTGATTTTCGCCATCTTCCTGACCATCGCGACCTTCGCGCTCGCGTTCGGTCTCACGCCGAAGCCGCCCGTCGAACTGATTTCACTATGGGGCGCGGGCTTCTGGAATCTGCTCGCGTTCTCGATGCAGATGGCGATGATTCTCGTCACCGGCCATGCGCTCGCGAGCTCGGGCCCCGTCAAGCGGATGCTGGTCGCGCTCGCGAACTCGGCGCGCACGCCGGGGCAGGCCGTGATGCTCGTCGCCTTCGTCGGCGCGGTTGCGTGCGCAATCAATTGGGGCTTCGGGCTCGTGCTCGGCGCGATGCTCTCGCGTGAAGTCGCGCGGCGCGTGAAGGGCACCGACTATCGGCTGCTCGTCGCGTGCGCGTATATGGGCTTTCTGACGTGGCACGGTGGCCTGTCCGGCTCGGTGCCGCTCGTCGCGGCGACCAAGGGCAATCCGATGGAGAAGACCATTGGCCTGATCCCGGTGTCGCATACGATTTTCACCGGCTATAACGCGTTCATCACGTTCGGCCTGATCGTGCTGCTGCCGATTCTCGCGCGTTTGATGATGCCGAAGCCGCAGGATGTGGTCGCGGTCGATCCGGCGCTGCTCGAAGAACCGCCGACCGTCGAACGCAAGCTGCCCGCGAATGCGACGCTCGCCGAACGGCTCGAGGAAAGCCGCTTCCTCGCCATTCTCGTCGCGCTGGTCTGCTACGGCTTCCTCGTCGTGCGTACGGTGACGAAGGGCTTCACGCTCGATATCGATACGGTGAACCTCGTGTTCCTCGCAACCGGCATGCTGCTGCACAAGACGCCGATGGCGTATGCGCGCGCGGTAGCCGCGGCGGCGCGCGGCGCATCGGGCATCATGATCCAGTTCCCGTTCTACGCCGGCATTCAGGCGCTGATGGATCACTCGGGACTCGCTGGCGTAATCACGAAATGGTTTGTCGATATCGCGAACGTGCACACGTTCCCGCTGCTCGCGTTCCTGAGTTCGGCCGTGATCAACTTTGCGGTGCCTAGCGGCGGCGGTCACTGGGTCGTGCAGGGTCCGTTCGTGATGCCGGCCGCGCAGGCGCTCGGTGCGGATCTCGGCAAGTCGGCCATGGCGATTGCGTACGGCGAAGCGTGGACCAATATGGCGCAGCCATTCTGGGCGCTGCCGGCGCTCGCGATCGCGGGTCTTGGCGTACGCGACATCATGGGCTATTGCGTGACGGCGCTGCTGTTTTCAGGCGTTATTTTTGTCGCCGGAATGTATCTGTTCTAAGCCTCCAACGTTTCAAGGCATTCAAATGGCCGAAGGGCGCGTGCAACAGTCAATTGCACGCGCCCTCAAACCAACCTCCATCTACCGGCTTTGTTACGCGTTAGCGTTTTCGGCCGATCGTCTCCTCGCTTTGTCTTTCTGCCTGGTCTCCTCGCCTTATTTCGTGCGCCGTTCGGCAAGCACTCGCGCCACGTCTTCCTTGAGCAGATAGACCGACACCGCGAGCAGCACGACATCCTTCATCAGGAACGGCACATTGCCGACCATCGCGGGGAAGCCGCCGGCCGATGCGGCCCAGCCGTCAGGCATGAATGGAATGATCGTCACAGTGCCGACGAAGGTCGCGATCGAGCCGAGTGCGCCGAGCACACCGATGCGCTTGTTCCAGAAGCCGATAAACAGCAGCGCGCCGAAGAACCACTCGGATACGCCGAGAAACCAGCTGGCGCCGCGAATGCCGAACACCGGGTACAGCCAGAAAATCAGCGGTCCGTGGCTGATATACGGAATGAGCACTTGCGCTTCATATTGGAACCATTTCTGGTACCCGAAAAAAGCGAAGATCAGCACCATCGATGCGCGGACGACGTGATACGTGAAGTCCTGTTTCATCAGGCCGGTTCGGGCCAGATTGTTGATCAGTGTGTTCATGTGTATTCCTCTTTGCGTTGTTCAAAAACTTAATGGTGGCTATACAGGTTGCCGAACTGCGGGCGCTCGCTCGATACCGCGCCGCCGCCACCTGAAACCGCGGGCGCACCGGTAGCGGAGCTGCCGGCAACCGAGCCGCCGTACGCGCTATTGGCAGCGGCTTTGGCGGCCGCGCGATTTGCGACATAGACGGTGGCCGCATCCGGCTGCGCGTCCGGGTAGTGCACCTTGCTGGTCGGATACGTCCCGTTCTGTTCGGCCTGGATCAGCTCGGCGCGCACCTGAGCGCGAGTAAGCGGCGCGATATCAGCTGCATGAGCAGCGAAAGGAGCGATGACGAGCGATGCGACGATAAGAGCGCGATTCAGATGTTTCATGGCTAACACCTCTAGAAAAGTTTCCGTCGGCGACGGCATGGGCTGAACTTTAGGGGCGCGCACTGGCGGCGTGAATGGCGCGGCGGCTCATGAAACTGCTCAATCGGATCACGGCCCGGCGGCGGCGCCTGCGCGCGTCGAGGTTCGGCATTGCGAAGCGAAACGCCACGGGGTGCGTCGCACCGGGCGGAATATTCGGGGCGCGCCATGCGTTAGGTGGAAATCGATCGTTTCCGACAACAGACGGAGGCCACACCGATGGACGAACTCGACCCGCAAGTGGTGGCATTGCTCGAACAGATGAGGCAACAGGTAGCCGCACAACCCGCGTCGGCGGTACCGTCGACCTTTGCGGAACGTGTTGCCGCCGCGCGCGCACGAAGCGCGCGCCACACGCCGGCGCGCGGAATGCCGGAAGGGGTGGCGAAGGTGGTGGATCGAACTTTGCCGGGGCCCGGCGGCGCGATTCCCGTGCGTATCTACGATCCACGCGGCGATCGTGCGGGCGGCACGGATGCTGCCGCGGGTAATGGGGCGATCTCCCGCGCGCCCGCGTTGCTCTACTATCACGGCGGTGGCTTCGTCTCCGGCAATCTCGAGAGTCACGACGTGTTGATGCGCGCGTTCGCGAATCGCGCGCAGTGTGTCGTGATTGCGGTCGACTACCGGCTCGCTCCCGAGCACCCGTACCCGGCTGCAACGGACGACGCGTGGGCTGCATTGCAATGGGTCGCCGTGCATGCCGTTGAAATCGATGTCGATGCCACGCGTCTCGCGGTCGGCGGCGATAGCGCGGGCGGTCTGCTGGCGGCGCTCGTCGCGCAACGCGCGCGGGCGAGCGGCATGTCGTTGCGTCTGCAACTACTGCTTTATCCGAACACCGATGCGACGATGTCTCGACCGTCATGGCAGACGTTCGGCACGCCTGCCTTTCTCGTCGACCGCAATGATATGAAAGAGCGCTACGATGCGTGGCTGCCGTCGGGAATCGACCGTGCGTCGCCCGACGTTTCGCCGCTGTTCGCGACCGATCTGACCGGTCTCGCGCCGGTGACGATCGTCACCGCCGATCACGATCCGCTGTGCGACGAAGGCAATGAATACGCGGCGAAACTGCGTGCGGCGAAAGTTGAAGTTGAACATGTCTGCTGGCAGGGGATGATCCACGGCTTCGCGTCGTTTGCCGGCGCGCTCGATGCGGGGAAGGCGTTGATCGAGCGGTCGGCAGCGGCGCTGCGCGAGGCGTTTTCATCAAAACGTCGTGATTAATTGATTGATTAATGCCGTTGAAGTTAAAAGCGGGCGTGGCTGATTCGACTTCCGGATGAGGCCACTGCTCGCGAATCGGTGTTGTCGTTTGCACCGCAGCTTGCCGCGGGTTGGTGCGATTTTGTCGTGGTTTTGTCGCAGTTTGTATTAGGCAGTGCCTACACAGCGCGTGGCACGGGACCGACGCACCGCGCAAAGCAAAAGATAACCATACGGAGACAGCAAATGAACATCGATTTCCACTACGGGGTGGTCTACATCACGACACGGCTCGGCGGGTTGTCCCCAAAGGACGCACAGACTGTCGCGCACGCGTGCCAGTACATCGACGACGCAACGACACCGGGGCTGCTGCGGTTCGCCGGCGGCGAGCAATTCGAGCGCTTTGCATCGGCACACAAGCTGTTCGACTACGTGAACACGCAAGACGATTTGAACCGGCTCGTCTGGACGCCGTTTCATTTTTTGCCTGCGGGCGTCGGCAAAACGCTCGAGCAACGCGCGATCTGCCGTCCCGACAGCGACGTCGCGCGTGAACTCGTGAGGCACGCGCTCGAACGCCGCGGCGCCGACAATGCGCTGCACCGGCTTGGCACGACGCTGCACACCTACGTCGATACGTGGGCACACCAGGGCTTCTCGGGCATCGAATCGGACTACAACAAGGTGTCGCACCTCGAAGCGGACGATTGCACACGCGAAGACTGGCTCGAACGGATCGAGCGTTACACCGAACACCTGATCGACAAACTGCAGTCCGATGTGCTGACGCGTGCGCTGCCGCTCGGTCATGGCGCTGCGCTGACTTACCCGGACCTGCCGTGGGCGAAATGGCATTACGTGAACGGCAAGAACGAAGCCGTGCACCGCGATAACCTGCCGCAATTCATGGAGGCCGCGGACATGGCATGCCGCGTCGTGCAGGCGTGGGTTGCGCCGCAGGCCGCCGATTTCGCCGGTCAGCCAGGCCTGTCGGCCGCCGCGAAAACGGCGCTGCAGCAATTGCTCGCGAACAACACCGACCGGGATGAAATGAAGCGCCTTGAAGTCATTCGCGATGCGGTGCTGGCCGGCTCGATTCCTGGCATTCAGGAAACCATACCGGACTACGTCGCAAAAGGCCCGGGCTCGTGGAAGCACATCGCGACGGGCATCAAGGTAAGGGACGACGGCAAGGTGCAGCCGAAATACTCGAAGACCTTCGAAAGCAGCGACTATCGCAAGTTTCACGACGCGGTGAAGGAGCAGCGCTTTGCAATCGTGCAGGAGATTCTGCCGGCGCGTGGGTTGAGGCTTGCGTAATTTAGACGGCTTTTCCGGCTCAAGAGCGGCGCACCCAATGTCGGGCGCGCCATTTTTTTGCTCGTTTCCCTAGTGGAAACCATATGTTGCCGGAATTTTATTCATGGCAACATATGTTTCATATCGCGTGTGCCGCGAACCATCTGTTGTCCGCCGTCATTCGACACGCGAATGCGAACCGTATGAGCGTGCGCAATCGTACGGGGCAACACAAAGGGGAAAACGATGAAACGTTCGTCGCTGCTGGCGCTCGCCGCGCTCGCTCTGCTCTCGACCGGCGCCCGCGCCGACGACACCGCGTCGACGCTTTCAAAGGTGCAGAGCGTCAACCTGATCGCGATCGGCCATCGCGAGACGTCGATTCCGTTTTCGTACATGGACGCGAATAACGACGTGATCGGTTTTTCGCAAGACATCTGCAACAAGGTGATCGACGCGGTCAAGACAAAGACGAAACGTCCCGACATGCGCGTGCGCTTTATTCCGGTGACCTCGCAAAACCGCATGTCGCTCGTGCAGAACGGCACTGTCGACCTCGAATGCGGCGTCACGACGAACCTGACATCGCGGCAAAATCAGGTCGCGTTTTCCGATACATTTTTCGTGGCGACCACTCGCCTCCTGACGCGCAAAGACTCCGGCATCAAGGACTTTCCCGATCTCGCCGGCAAGGTGGTGGTGACCAATCAGGGCACGACGTCCGAGCGCATTCTCCGCAAGATGAACGAGGAGAAGAAAATGAATATGCAGATCGTTAGCGCGAAGGACTACGGCGAAGGCCGCGCGATGCTCGAAACGGGCCGCGCGGTGGCGTACATGATGGACGACGTGCTGCTCGCCGGCACGCGCTCGCTAACGTCGAAACCGTCCGACTGGGTGATCGTCGGCACGCCGCAATCGTCGGAGGCGTACGGCTTTATGATGCGCAAGGACGACCCCGAATTCCGCAAGCTCGTCGACGATACGATGACGCAGATCATGAAAAGCGGCGAGATCAAAACGATGTACGACAAATGGTTTATGAAACCGGTGCCGCCGAAAGGGATCAACTTCGATTTCCCGATGAGCCAGACGATGGAGAAGCTTTACGCGAACCCTAACGACAAGGCGTTCGAATGAATAAAGGCGCGCCACCGGACGGTGGCGCGCAGCGTTTGCTTCTAACGCTTACTCACTCGTGGAACGGCAGCGAGTCCTGGCCTTCCGCGCGCATCTCGAACACATTGAGCGTCATCGCAACCAGCGCGTAGTAACCAAGCAGGCCGACAAGATTAACGACGACCGTATGGCCGAAGCGGTCGGCCGCCTGTTTATAGGTAGCATCCGACACGCGCTTTGCTTGGTACAGTTCGGTGGCGAACCGGTAGATCAGCTTGTCGTCTTCATCGGCGAACTTCGGTTCGAGACCGATGCGAATCGCCTCGGCGACGTCGGCCGGCAGGCCCGCCTGCATGGCGATCGGATAGTGGATGTACCACTCGGCCTGCGCCTGCCAGCGCGCGGCCGTGACAAGAATCGCCAATTCCGACAGGCGTAGCGGCAAGCCAGTCTGATACCGGCAGAACGCCCCCAGACGCTGCGCATGCTGCGCGAGCTCCGGGCTGAAAATCCAGCCGAGAAACGGGCCGTTGAGATTGCCGCGCGGGCCGCTCAGGATGTCCTGGAGAACCGCCTTCTGTTCGTCGGTGGCCGTGGCGGCCTGGAATTGCGGAAGTCTTTGGCTCATGGTCGGGTCGAAGTGAAGGAGAGCGCACCCATCATAGCGCCGGCGGCGCGCCGATCTTCGCCAGCGCGGCGCCGATCGCACCGTCGAGCCGCTCGACAATCGTCGCAATCTGCTGTTCGGTGCAGATAAACGGCGGCGCAAGCAGCACATGATCGCCGCGCTTGCCGTCGACCGTGCCGCCCATCGGATACACCATCAGCCCGCGCTGCATCGCTTCGCCTTTAATCAGCGCATGCAGTTTGTGCTGCGGCTCGAACGGCGCCTTCGTCGCGCGATCGTGCACGAGTTCGACGCCGACAAAGAGACCACGCCCGCGCACATCGCCGATATACGGATGGTTCGCATAGCGCTCGCGCAGCAGCGCACGCAACTGTTCGCCACGCGCCTTGACGTTATCGAGCAGCCGTTCTTCGGCAATTACTTTCTGCACTTCGAGCGCCGCCGCGCACGCGGCCGCATGCCCGATATACGTGTGCCCGTGCTGAAAGAACCCCGATCCGCCGACGATGGTCCGATAGATATCTTCGCTGACAAGCGTCGCGCCGATCGCCTGATAGCCGGCGCCGAGTCCCTTTGCAATGGTCAACAGGTCCGGCGCGACGCCGTCTTCTTCGCAGGCGTACAGATAGCCGGTGCGGCCCATGCCGGACATGATCTCGTCGAGAATCAGCAGCACGCCGTATTTGTCGCAGACGGCGCGAATCTTGCGGAAGTAGTCGCGCACCGGCGGCACGGCGCCGGCCGTCGCGCCGACCACGGTTTCGGCGACGAAGGCCGCGACCGTATCGGTACCGAGTTCGACGATCTTCGCTTCGAGTTCGTCGGCAAGACGTTGCGCGTACGCTTCGTCGCTTTCGCCGGCGTGCCGTTCCCGATACGCGAAGCAGGGGCTCACATGGTGCGCTTCGATCAGGATCGGCAGGAATGGCTCGCGGCGCCATGCATTGCCGCCGATCGCGAGCGCGCCGAGTGTATTGCCGTGGTAGCTCTGGCGTCGCGCAATGAAATGCCGCCGCTGCGTCTCGCCCTTTTCGACGAAGTACTGGCGGGCGAGCTTCAACGCGGCTTCGATGGCTTCCGAACCGCCGGATACGAAATAGACATGGCTTAAGCCGGCGGGCGCTGCATCGACGAGATGCCCGGCCAGTTGCTCGGCGGCTTCAGTGGTGAAAAACGACGTGTGCGCGTACGGCAGCTGCTGGACCTGGCGCCTGATTGCGTCGATGACGCGCTGGTTGCTGTGCCCGAGGCACGATACGGCCGCGCCGCCGCTTGCGTCGATATAACGCTTGCCTTGCGAGTCGACGATCTCGATGCCATCGCCCGCCACCGCGACCGGTAACGTGGCGCGCGGCGCGCGATGGAATACCCTGGTCATGGTCCGGCCTCCGGAAGCGGATGAAACACACGATGCAAAATTCTACATGAACAACAACAAATGTTGTCAATGCGGGAAATCGTGTGGAGGTGGGGACCTGGGTGCCTCGCTTTTATCTGGGGCTTGCAGGGCTGCGTTGCTACACTGCCCGCTTAAACGGCGCATTTACGCGGAATACGCGCCGCTCGCATGCAATTCGGCTTCCGCCGCTTCAAGCTGCTCAACCGCTTCCTTGCCTTCGAGCGCGAGCAGATGCGCGACGAGCATCTCCGCCAGTGCCGAGGCTGCGACAAGCGACGGAAAGAACGACGGCGTTTCATGCGAAAAAATCAGCGTCTGGTCCGCGTTCAGCGCGATCGGCGACACCGCGCTGTCGGTTAGCGCGATCAGCCGCGAACCCTGCCGCACGGCAGCTTCCGCAACGCGCACCGCTTCGGTGGAATATGGTGCAAAGCTGATCACCACTGTCGCATGGCGTTTTTCGATGCCGCGCAGCTGCATTTCGAGCGTGCCCGCTTCCGCGGAAATCAGGCTTACCGACGAGCGGAACAGGCGATAGCCGTAGACCATGCCGAACGCAACCGGAAAACACGAGCGGAACCCGGCGACATGCACATGCGGCGCCTTGCGGATCAGCTTCGCGGCTTCGGCGACGAGCGCTGCGTTATGTGCGACCGTGGTTTCGAGGTTATGTGCCTGCGCCGCGGCGAGGTCTTGCGTCAGCCGGTTGCCCGAGCCGCCTTTGACGAGCGAACGCGCCTTCGCGGTCAGCGGTTCGGGACGCGTGCGCAGACGGCCGACGAAGATCTCGCGCAACTCGTTCCAGCCGGGAAAGCCGAGATACTGCGCCAGACGCACCATCGCAGCCGGCTGGACGTTCGCGCGCTCGGCGACCTTGCGCATCGACAGCACGGCGACTTCATCGGGATTGTCGAGTAGAAACGCCGCCGCAAGCTGAAATTGCGGGCTCAGTTCAGGAAACTTCTCGCGGATCGTCGCCGCGAGCGCGTCGAAGGTCTGGGTCACCGGGGTGCCTCGTGGTAGGGCGGGTATCACAGCGGGACAGCAGGGTTTTGCAGCGGCTTGCGCTGCAAGCAGTATGAGCCGGCGCTATTTAACCACGAGCAAGGCGTTGTCCGAAGGAAGCAGGGCGAACCGGAGGCGGTTCGCCGCAATAGGGACGCAGGATGAAATTCAGCCGCGTGGCTTCGTCAGTTGTGCGGCGGTGTCGCCGGCACCCATCCGCGCGGCCGCGTCGGCGGCCGAATTGCCGCCCGCGTCGCGTGCCTGCGGGTTCGCGCCGCGCGAAATCAGCAAGTCGACGATGTCGGTGCGATTGAACATCGCGGCCACCATCAATGCAGTGCGGCCGTCCGGCGACGCACCTTCCACATCGGCGCCATGATCGAGCAGGATTTCGATGATCGGCTTGAAGCCCTTGAATGCGGCGCCCGCAATCGGCGTCTGGCCGTTGTTGTTGCGCAGGTTTGGGTCGGCGCCCCGTTCGAGCAGCGTACGCACCGCATCCTCGTGGCCGTGGTAAGCGGCCAGCATCACGAGGCTATCGCCCTTATCGTTACGAAGGTTCGGCGGCACGCCTTTCTCGATCACCGCGGCCAGCATCGTCGCATCGCCACGCCGCGCGAGTTCGAACACCTCGTGTGCGAGTTCGATCAGTTGCGGGTCGATTTCTTCGGATGGTTGCTGCGCTTGCGTCGGTTTCTGGGTGTCGGTCATCGCGGACTCCTCGTGATAGGGGCGGGCGGCGCCGGTGTGCAAAGCGGCATCGACCGGCGCCAAGGCTGCGTCAAGCATAGCGCGGATCGTTCGATGGCGTGGGCAAACGGCGCATGAACGCGCTACCGTAGGCCCGGAACATGCTGTGTGCAGTCGGGGCGGCCGCGATTGGAGCGAGAGCGGTCGCGTTTAACGCGATCCCCCTTGCGAGGACAGCCATCATGGCGGCTGCTAACGATCGATACCCTGCTGCTGTTTATGCTGCCCACGCGTTGAAGCGCAATGCCGCGCGTAAGCTGTGCGCGCTATGTATGGCGCTATTTCCGATAGTCGCCGCGCAGGGCGCGACGCCTGCAGCTAATTCGATCGCCGTAACCGATTGCACGCTGATCGACGACAACGCTTCGTATAACGACGCAGCCACCACGCAGCAGGACGCCGCGCGCGTGCATATGATCAGCGACGAACTGCGCGCGCAGTTGCGCGACCGCTCGCTCTATCGCGTCGCCGATAACGCGCCGGCTAGCGCATTGATCGGCAAGCTCTCGGCGTCGCAGAACCTGAACGCGTGCAACGGCTGCGAACTCGATATCGGCCGCAAGCTCGGAACCGAGCGCGTGGGCGTGTGCTGGGTGCAAAAGATCAGCAACCTGATCATCAACATCAATTTGCGTATTGAAGATGTCGCGAGCGGGAAGACGGTGTTTCAGCGCTCAGTCGATATTCGCGGCAATACGGATCTGTCATGGCGTCGCGGCGTGAAGGCGCTTGTTGATCTGCTCGCTGAGGATCGCGATACGGCGCATTGATGCTTGTCACCGCTTCCCACCGCATGGCAGACCGCATCGCGGCGTGCAGTCACTGCGCGTTGTCGTCGCTTTTGCCGCGCCGCGCGGCATCGTCGAACATCTGCTTGAGCTGCGCACGCTGTTCGTCGGTCAGGTAACCCGCCGCATCCGGCATCGCGAGCACAAGCTGCAATCTGAGTTCGCCCTGATTGCCTGATGCATCAGATAGCCCGTGCGCGGACAGGCGGATCACACTGCCTTGCGCCGAGTTCGGCGGAATCGCGACGCGCAGGTTGCGCCCGAGCAGATGCGTTTCGAATGTGCCGCCGAGCGTGGCAGTCACGAAATCGACTTTCAGTTCGCTCTTCAGATTGAGTCCGTCGCGCTCGAAATCGGAGCCGCACAGAATGACGATAGAGAGCACGGCGTTGCCTGCGGTGCCGCCGTTCGCGCCGGGAAAGCCGCCGTCGGGCACCGTCAGTTGCTGGCCATCCCAGGCGCCGGCAGGCACGGCAACCTGGTCGGTTTTCCAGTAGCTTTCGGAGCCCGTGTTCTGGCACGCGGCGCAGCGATCGACGCTGGCGCGTCCGGTGCCGCCGCACGTACCGCAGCGTGCGCCGAGCGCGGTTTTGCCCTGGCCATCGCAATCGGCGCAAGGCCCGGCGTTGAAGCGCGCGCTCATGCCGCCACTCATGCCGCCACATTGCCGGCACGGCGCGGTTATCTGGTAACTGGTCGGCACGTGGCCGCCGTTCAACGCGACATCGAGCGGCACATAAAGCTTGTCGTGGCGGTTCGCGCCGCGCATCGGCGGCCGGTCTTCGTTTGAACGGTATGCCTGCCAGCGGTCCGAGGTCGTGGACCAGGGCTTGCTGTCCGTATCGCGTTCGTTCGCGCGCGGCGAACGCGGTTGCGGCTGAGGTCGGGGCGGGCGCGCCTGCGTATGACGGCTCTCTTTTTGCGCGGCGGAAGGGCTTTGCACCGCGGGCGCGCGTGCGCCGGTCAAGACTTCGAATGCTTCCTGAATGCGCTTGAAGACGGGCTCGACGTTCGATTCGCTGCCCTTGTTGAGGTCTGGATGGTACTTCGCGCGCAGGCGCCGATACGCTTTCTTGATCTCTTCCGGCGATGCGGTTTCAGGCAGGTTCAGCCGCTTGTAGTATTCCCCGATGCTCACGCGTTCTATCCGTCGTCTGTGCAAGCCGCAAGTCTATCAAGTGATGCGATCGGTTCGCGGTGAAAATTGTTTGAAAGACAACTTAGGCGGAAAGGGCGGCCGCGTGGCTGTCGCTAACAGTAAGGAGGTTTGAAATGACGGATCTGGCAGGAAAAGTCGCGCTCGTGACGGGCGGCAGCCGCGGCATCGGCAAGGCCATTGCGCTTGCGTATGGAAAGTGCGGGATGTCGGTTGCGCTCACGTACAAGGATGCGGTTGAACCCGCGCGCGAAACGGTCGCGCAGATCGAAGCGGCCGGTGCGAAAGCGATCGCGATTCAGGTCGACGTGCGCGATGCCGCCGCGATCAAAAAGATGGCTGACAACACGCGCGACGCGTTCGGCAAGATTGACGTGCTCGTCAACAATGCAGGCATCGGTTACGCAAAGCCGTGGCAGCAGCTCACCGCCGACGACTGGCATACGACGATCGCGACGAATCTCACCTCGGCCTGGCTCGCGTCGCAGGAGGTCGCGCCTGAAATGGTGTCGCGCGGTTGGGGACGTCTGATCATGCTGTCGTCGGTGGCCGCGCAGACGGGCGGCGTGATCGGTCCGCACTATGCGGCGTCGAAGGCGGGCATGATCGGGCTCGCGCACAGTTATGCGAGCTTGCTCGCGAAAACGGGCGTCACGTCGAACGCGATCGCGCCCGCGCTGATCGAGACCGATATGGTTGCCGGCAATCCGAACATCAAACGCGATGTGATTCCGGTGGGGCGCCTCGGCGACGTCGCCGAAGTGGCCGACATCGCGGTGCTGCTCGCGAGCAATGGCTATATAAACGGCCAGACCATCAATGTAAATGGCGGCTGGTATATGAGCAGCTAAAGCTAAGGTGCACGCTCATGCGTGAGCAGCTTGATGCGGCCGGTGTGACTGTTTACAACAGTGTGCGCGCGTTCCTGGACAGCGCGTTGCCGGCCTGGTAACCTGGCGTCTGTGCAATGTGCAGGCAGACGGAGAACCACCATGGCAGCCATTTCGAATTCGCGCGAGTCGAATGCCGCAGCGCGCTACATGCAAGCGACGCGCAATGTCGAGCAGGCATTCCGGCTTGTGCGCGGAGAAGTCGAAGATGAAGCGTCGATCAGCCACTCGGATGCAGTGTCGCGCCTCGAACGCGCGCTCGAGGAATTGACCGAAGCGGAGCGACTTTTCGATTCCGCAGTCAAGGGTACGCGTCGCGCGCACTAATCGCGCGCATTAATATAAGTCAGCTTCCCATTCTTCCCCTTCTTTATTCAATCGTGCCTCGGGCGTAAGCCCGATCCACTTTTGCTATCACCCCATCCAATACCCGGATTGTTCCCGCATCGCGTGCGGCTTTATATTGTTTGAACCGGAACCCGTCACAAGCCGGCAATAACGATATAGCGGCGCGCTCGCAAGCCGTGCGCCGTACAGGAGCGCATGATGAATCAGATCGATCTGGAGGGCCGCGTCGTCGTCATTACCGGCGGTGCGCGCGGCATCGGCTATGCAGTCGCGCAACGCGCACTGCGTTCGGGCGCGCAAGTCGCGCTGTGGGATATCGATAGCGAGCGCCTCGAGCGCAGCAAAAAAGAACTCGAAGCGCTCGGCGCCGTGTCGGCCGCGACGGTCGAACTGACCGACGAAGCGTCGATCGACAAGGCAGTTGCCGCAACCGTCGCCGCACATGGCGCGATTCACGTGCTGATCAATTGCGCGGGCATTACCGGAGGCAACGGCACATTGTGGGATCTCACGCCCGACGTGTGGCGCCGCGTGATCGACGTGAACCTGATCGGCCCGTACCTCACGTGCCGCGCGATCGTGCCGCTGATGATCAAACAGAACTACGGCCGCATCGTCAATATTGCTTCGGTGGCGGGCAAGGAAGGCAATCCGAACGCATCGCACTACAGCGCGTCGAAGGCTGGCTTGATCGGGCTCACGAAATCGCTCGGCAAGGAACTCGCCACCAAAAACATTCTCGTGAACGCCGTCACCCCGGCAGCCGCGAAGACTGAGATCTTCGACACGATGAAGCAGGAACACATCGACTACATGCTGTCGAAAATTCCGATGAACCGCTTCCTGCTGCCCGAAGAGGCCGCGTCGATGATTCTCTGGCTGTCGTCGGAAGACTGCGCGTTCAGTACCGGCTCGGTATTCGACCTGTCCGGCGGCCGCGCGACTTACTGACGCGGACTGCCGATCGATTCGAGCGATTCGTCTTTCCCGCGCGCCGCGCCGTGCACGACCGTCCGTCCGCGCACAACTGGTTGCGCGCACAACCGCATCAACGCAAGCGTTCAACCGCATCAGCGCGCCAGCGCAAAACATAACGGAGCCTACTAACATGGCGATGCCCACTATCCGGCACGTGCGTGCCTTCGTCGTCCGCGGCGGCGGCGCCGACTATCACGATCAGGCCGGCGGCCACTGGATCGACGATCACATCTCGACGCCGATGGCGCGCTATCCCGAATACCGGCAAAGCCGGCAGTCGTTCGGCATTAACGTGCTCGGCACGCTCGTCGTCGAGATCGAAGCGAGTGACGGCACGGTCGGCTTCGCGGTCACGACGGGCGGCGAGATCGGCGCGTTTATCGTCGAGCGGCATCTCGCGCGCTTTCTCGAAGGGCAGCTCGTGACCGACATCGAGAAGATGTGGGATCAGATGTACTTTTCGACGCTCTATTACGGACGCAAAGGCATCGTGCTCAATACGATCTCGGGCGTCGATCTCGCGTTGTGGGATCTGCTCGCGAAAGTGCGTAAAGAGCCGGTGTACCAACTATTGGGCGGACCGGTACGCGATGAGCTGCAGTTTTATGCGACCGGCGCGCGGCCCGATCTCGCGAAAGACATGGGCTTTATCGGCGGCAAGCTGCCGCTGCAGCACGGTCCCGCGGAAGGCGAGGCGGGGTTCAGGCAGAACATCGAGCGTCTCGCCGATATGCGCAGCCGCGTCGGCGACGATTTCTGGCTCATGTACGACTGCTGGATGAGCCTCGACGTCAACTATGCGACGAAGTTCGCGAAGGCGGCGCACGAGTACGGTCTCAAATGGATCGAGGAAGCGTTGCCGCCCGATGACTACTGGGGTTACGCCGAACTGCGCCGCAACGTTCCGCGAGGCATGATGGTGTCCACCGGCGAACACGAAGCGACGCGCTGGGGCTTCCGGATGCTGCTCGAAATGGAATGCTGCGATCTGATCCAGCCGGACGTCGGCTGGTGCGGCGGCATTACCGAGCTGATCAAGATTTCGGCGCTTGCCGATGCGCATAACGTGCTGGTCGTGCCGCATGGATCGTCGGTGTACAGCTATCACTTCGTGGTGACGCGACATAACTCGCCGTTCTCCGAGTTCCTGATGATGGCGCCGAAGGCCGATGAAGTCGTGCCGATGTTCACGCCGCTTCTGCTCGACGAGCCGGTACCGGTGAGCGGCAGGTTGAAGGTGCCGGACACGCCGGGCTTCGGCGTGCGGTTGAATCCGGAATGCGCGCTTGCGCGGCCGTACCCGCACTAAAAGCGCCGCATAAAAAGCACGCATAAAAAGCACGCATAAAAGGCACGCATTAAAAGCATCAAGGCACCAGGTCAGTCAACGAAGGAGACAGTTGTGTTGCTGAAAGACAAGGCGGTGATCGTGACGGGCGGCTCGCGCGGTATCGGCCGCGCGATTGCGGTGGCGTGCGCAAAAGACGGCGCGGATGTCGCGATCAATTACTGGGGCGACAACGACGCGTCGTATAACCGCCGCTCCGCGGTCGCGGAAGTCGTCGAGGAAATCGAAGCGCTGGGCCGCCGCGTGATCGCGGTCGAAGGCAACGTCGCCGATCGCGCGACCGGACCGGAACTCGTGCGCCGCACGGTCGAGGCGTTCGGCAAGGTCGACGTGCTCGCGAGTAATGCGGGCATCTGCCCGTTTCACGCGTTTCTCGATATGCCGGCCGACGTGCTCGAAACGACGGTGGCGGTGAACCTGAACGGCGCATTCTTCGTGACGCAGGCCGCCGCGCAGCAGATGAAAGCGCAGGGCACGGGTGGCGCGATCGTCGCGACGAGTTCGATCAGCGCGCTGGTCGGCGGCGGCATGCAGACGCATTACACGCCGACCAAGGCCGGCGTGCATTCGCTGATGCAGTCGTGCGCGATCGCGCTCGGGCCGTATGGCATTCGCTGCAATTCGGTCATGCCCGGCACAATCGCAACGGACCTCAACGCGGAAGACCTCGCCGACGAAGCCAAGAAGGCGTACTTCGAAAAGCGCATTCCGCTCGGGCGCCTAGGCCGTCCCGACGACGTTGCTGATTGCGTCGTGTTTCTTGCGTCGGACCGGGCGCGCTATGTGACGGGTGCCGCGTTACTCGTCGACGGCGGCCTGTTCGTGAATCTGCAATGAGGCGTGCTCATTGCGATGCTCATTGTGATGTTCAATGCGCGGACGCAGTCTTGGGCGCGGCACGACTGGCAGACGCGACATCGCCGGCCGCGGGCGCATCGCGCTTTAGCGTAAGCGAATGCTGACGCAGCAATTCGACAAAGCGTTCGGCCGGCTCGGCGAGCGGTTCTTCCTTGCGCGTCAGAATGCCGAAGCCCGCGAGGCTCTTGCCGATTTCAACCGGCAGCGCGACCAGCAGCTTGCCGCGCACATGGTCGCGCACGACCGATTCGGGCAGCATCGCAACGGCATCGTAGTTTTCGAGCAGCTGCAGCGTCGCGAAAATCGATGCGCATTCGGTGAGATTGGCGGGCGTGGTCAGCCCCGCGCGTGCGAGTTCTTCTTCGAACAGCACGCGCGCGGGGCTCGAAATCGGCTGCGCAACCCACGGCCAGCCGATCACTTCGGGCAGCGAGAGCGTCGTACGGCTTGCAAGCGGATGCACGGCGCGCACGACCAGCAGCAGCGTTTCGCGCGCGAGCGGCTCGAAGCTGAAATCGTTGTGCTGCAGCGGATGGGTGAGGCGCCCGAGCGCGAGGTCGACTTCGCGGCGATGCAGCAACTGCACGACCTGGTCGCTCGTTTCGCCGAGGATGCAGACGTTGAGCAGCGGCCGCTCGGTCTTCAGTGTCGCGACGGCCATCGCGAGCAGGTCGGGCGCAGCGCCCATGATGGCGCCCACGGTGAGCTGGCCGTGGCCGCCTTTGCGCTTCACTTCGAGGTCGTCGGCAAAGCGCGTCAGTTCGGCGAGCGCGCGGCGCGCATAGGCGAGCGTAACGACGCCGAGCGGCGTCGGCTGCATGCCGCGCGCGTTGCGCTCGAACAGCAGAAAGCCGAGCGCTTCCTCGATATCGCCGAGCATGCGGCTCGCGCTCGGCTGCGCGACGTTGATGGCGTCGGCCGCCTGATGGACGTTGCGGGTGTCGTCGAGTGCGACGAGCAGCGCAAGATGTTTGAACTTGAGCCGGTTGATAAGGGCGACGGTGGCGGCGTTCTGGCTCATGAGGTGTGCGATTCGGTTTCGGTATCGCCCTATCCGAACAACGGATTGAGAGGCTATCGACGCCCGAATTATAGTCGTTGCATACGCGCGACCGCGAAAGCGCCCGTCAACCGCGGCGAACGGCACCCGAAAGCCTTAGCCCGGCACGAAAAGCACGGCGGGAGTTAGCGGGACATCAAGCGAGGACATGGAGCGCGGCATGGAGACAATCGCTTTCCGGATGGTGCTGAACCCCGGCATGCGCGACGAATACGAACGGCGCCACAACGAGATCTGGCCGGAGCTGGTTGATGCATTGCATCAAGCCGGCGTGCGCGATTATTCGATCTACTACGATGACGCAACGCATCATCTGTTCGCGGTGCTCACGCGCACCGCCGATCACACGATGGACGAACTGCCGCATCTCGCTGTGATGCGCAAATGGTGGGATTACATGGCGGACCTCATGCAGACCGCCACGGATCACACACCGCTTCAGCAGCCGCTTTCGCGCGTATTCCGATTGCCGGGTGTTGATGCGCTACAAACCTGATGGACTGACGACGCTCAACAGATAAAGGACTTCCATGCAAGTGGTCGACCCGCACATTCATCTGTGGGACCTGAAGACGCATCACTATCCGTGGCTGGCGAACCCGGGCATATCGTTTGTCGGCGACGCGCGCGATTTGCAGCATGACTATCTGCTCAGCGACCTGCTTAAGGATGCGCAGCCCGTCGAAGTCCTGAAAGTGGTGCATGTCGAGGCGAATCACGATCCGTCGGACCCCGTCGAAGAAACGCGTTGGTTGCAGCAGGTGGCCGACGAACCTTCATCGCGCCGCATGCCGAACGGCATTGTCGCGGGCGTCGATCTTTCCGCACCCAATGCGGCGCAGGTACTCGAAGGACACGCCGCATTCGCGAACACGCGCGGCGTACGGCAGATCCTGAACGTGCACGAGAACAGGCTGTACGACTATATCGGCCGTCATCTGTTGCGCGATGCGACGTGGCGCGCGAATTTCGCGCGGCTGCGTCAGCATGGGATGTCGTTCGATATGCAGCTGTATCCGTCGCAAATGGAAGAGGCGGCCGCGCTTGCGCGCGAACATGCGGATACGCAGTTCATCGTCAATCACACGGGTATGTTTGTCGACCGCGATAGCGTCGCGGGCTATCGCGCCTGGCGTGAAGGGATGCGCAAGCTTGCGGGCTGCGCGAACGTCGCGGTGAAGATCAGCGGGCTCGCAATGTTCGATCACCGTTGGACGGTCGAGAGCTTGCGGCCTTATGTGCTGGAAACGATCGATACGTTCGGCGTCGAGCGTGCGATGTTCGCGTCGAATTTCCCGGTCGACCGGCAGTTCGGCTCGTATGCGGATTTGTGGAACGCCTATGCGGCGATTGTCGGCGGCGCGAGCGATGCCGAGAAAGCGGCGCTGTTCGTGCGCAATGCGGGGCGCGTTTACCGCATTTGACACAAACGCTTCGACGCGACGCTTTGACGGAGCCCTGAAAAGTACCCTGAGGCAACCGTAATAACGCGGCACACCCACGATGCCGCTTGCTGGAGGAGACACGCAGTGCAGCATGACACCGACGCGGCGCCGAGGCTGGAACTGAAACACGCGAGCAAATCGTTCGGGCGCGTTCGCGCGCTCGCCAACGGCGGACTCGTCTTATGGCCTGGAGAAGTGCATGCGTTGCTCGGCGAGAACGGCGCCGGCAAGTCGACGCTCGTCAAGATTCTCGCGGGCGTGCATCAGCCCGACACGGGCGAGCTTTATATCGACGGCACGCCGCGTCACTTCGCGACGCCGGCGGAAGCGCGCGACGCGGGCCTGGCCGTCATCTATCAGGAACCGACGCTGTTCTTCGATCTATCGATTGCGGAGAACATCTATATGGGCCGGCAGCCCGTGGACCGCATCGGCCGCATTCAATACGACGCGATGCGCGACGAAGTGAACGGCCTGCTGGCGTCGCTCGGCGTCGATCTGCGCGCCGACCAGCTCGTGCGCGGGCTTTCGATTGCCGACCAGCAGGTTATCGAAATCGCGAAGGCGCTCTCGCTTAACGCGAGCGTGCTGATCATGGACGAGCCGACCGCCGCCTTGTCGTTGCCCGAAGTCGAGCGGCTCTTTGCGATCGTGCGCAAGCTGCGCGAACGCGATGTCGCGATCCTGTTCATCACGCACCGGCTCGACGAAGTGTTCGCGCTCACTCAGCACGTCACGATCATGCGCGACGGCGCAAAAGTATTCGACGCACCGACCTCGGCGCTGACCACCGACCAGATCGTCGCGAAGATGGTTGGCCGCGACCTCGAAACGTTCTACCCGAAAGCCGAAGTGACGCCTGGTGAAGTGCGGCTTGCCGTGCGCAACCTGACGCGCATCGGCGTATTCAAGGACATTTCCTTCGAAGTGCGCGCGGGCGAAATCGTCGCGCTGGCGGGTCTTGTCGGCGCGGGACGCAGCGAAGTCGCGCGCGCGATTTTCGGTATCGACGCATACGACTCAGGCGAGGTGCTGCTCGGCGGCAAACGGCTTGCGTCAGGACGTCCGGCCGCCGCCGTGCGCGCAGGGCTCGCGCTCGTGCCGGAGGATCGGCGTCAGCAAGGGCTTGCGCTCGAATTGAGCATCGCGCGCAATGCGTCGCTGACGGTGCTGGGCCGCCTCGTTCGGCACGGCCTCATCTCCACGCGCAGCGAGACACAACTCGCGGCGCATTGGGGCAAGCGGCTGCGCCTGAAAGCCGACGACCCGAGCGCAGCGGCAGGTACGCTTTCCGGCGGTAACCAGCAGAAAGTCGTGCTCGGCAAATGGCTCGCGACGAACCCGAACGTGCTGATCATCGACGAACCGACGCGCGGCATCGACGTCGGCGCGAAGGCCGAAGTGTATAGCGCGCTATCGGAACTCGTGCAGAACGGCATGGCCGTGCTGATGATTTCGAGCGAGCTGCCCGAAGTGCTCGGCATGGCCGACCGCGTGCTCGTGATGCACGAAGGACGTATCAGCGCCGAAATCACGCGTGCCGACGCGAGCGAGGAACGGATCATGAGCGCGGCGCTCGGACAGGGCGCCGCTCAATGGGGGCATGCCGCATGATGCGCCATTCATCGACTCATGGATCGACTCACGCCGCGCCAGTGCAACCGTCAGGCGAAAAGCGCGCCGCACCGCGCGCGGGCAGCGTGATCGGCACGCTGGCGAAGAGCCGCGAAACGACGCTCTTTGTCGTACTGCTGTTGCTGATCGTCGGCACCGCGCTCGCGCGGCCGCAATTCCTGAATCTGCAAAACCTGCGGGACGTCCTGCTGAATGTTTCGATCATCAGCTTGCTGACCGCGGGGATGACCGTTGTGATTCTGATGCGCCATATCGATCTGTCGGTCGGATCGACGGTCGGCATCAGCGCGTATGCGGTCGGTAGTTTGTATGTTGCGTTCCCGCAGATGCCGGTGCTCGTCGCGCTCGCAGCGGGCCTTGTGATCGGACTTGTTGCGGGCGGCATCAACGCGCTGCTCGTCGCGGTCGGACGCGTACCTTCGCTCGTGGCGACGCTATCGACGCTCTATATTTTCCGCGGCGCCGACTACGCATGGGTGCACGGCGGACAAATCAACGCAACGAGTCTGCCCGACGCGTTCTCGCGGCTCGCGACCGGCACGGCGTTCGGTATTCCGACGCTTGCGCTGATTGCGGCCGCGGTATTGATCGCGCTCGGCGTTTATCTGAAGCATTTCCGCGGCGGCCGCGAGCATTACGCAATCGGCTCAAATCCGGAAGCGGCGCGGCTGGCGGGCGTCAACGTCGAGCGGCGCGTGATGTCGGGTTTTCTGCTGTCGGGCGCGATTGCAGGCTTTGCCGGTGCGTTGTGGCTTGCGCGTTTCGGTACCGTCGACGCCAGCACGGCGAAAGGCATCGAATTGCAGGTCGTCGCGGCCGCGGTGGTCGGCAGTGTCGCGATTACGGGCGGCGTCGGCACGATACTCGGCGCGACGCTCGGTGCGCTTGTGCTTGGCGTGATCAGCATCGCGCTGGTCGTGCTGCACGTTTCGCCGTTCTGGGAGCAAGCCATCGAAGGCGCGCTGATCGTCGCTGCGATCACCGTCGATACCTTGCTGGCTCGCTCCGTCGCCAAACGCATGATGAGGAAACGCGATCATGGCTAAACCCGATTCCGCGCTGCTTACGCGCAAGCGGCAAACGCCGCTGCGCTGGGAGACGCTGCTCGTGATCGTGCTCGCGCTGTCGCTGGTGCTCGGCCGCGTGCTGTCGCCGGTGTTTCTGACCGGTGCGAACCTGTCGAACGTGCTCGCCGATCTGACCGAGATTGCATTGATGGCGCTGCCGATGACGCTGATTATCGTGGCCGCCGAAATCGACCTTTCCGTGGCGTCCGTGCTCGGCGCGTCGAGCGCGTTGATGGGCGTGCTATGGCATATGGGCTTGCCGATGCCCGTGGTTATCGTGCTCGTGCTGCTGTTCGGCATGCTGGCGGGCTTGTTGAACGGGCTCGTGATCGTGAAGCTGAATCTGCCTTCGCTGGCGGTCACCATCGGCACGCTCGCGCTGTTTCGCGGTCTTGCGTATGTGCTGCTCGGCGATCAGGCGGTGGCGGATTTTCCGCCGGGCTATACCGCGTTCGGCATGGATACGCTTGGCGCCACGTTTATTCCGCTGCCGTTCGTGATCGTCATCGTGTGCGCCGTGGTGTTTACCGTGCTGCTGCAGGCCACCGCGTTTGGCCGCAGCCTCTATGCGATCGGCGCGAATCCGACGGCCGCCGCATTCTCGGGCATCGAAGTCGCGAAGATTCGGCTTACCACCTTCGTGCTGTCGGGCGTGATGAGCGCGCTGGCCGGCATCGTCTATACGCTGCGTTTCACGAGTGCGCGTGGCGACAACGGAGAAGGGTTCGAGCTCTCCGTGATCGCGGCGGTGCTGTTCGGCGGCGTCAGCATTTTCGGCGGACGCGGCTCGATGATTGGCGTGCTGCTGTCGCTGCTGATTATCGGCGTATTGAAGAATGCGCTGACGCTCGACGACGTATCGAGCGAAACGCTGACCATCGTCACTGGTGCATTGCTGCTTGCTTCCGTGCTGATTCCGAATCTCGTGGCGCGCTGGCGCGCGATGCGCGATCGGCGTTTTCTGGCGAAGTCGGCGTCTTCGCAAGCTGCAAACTAAAAACGCAGTGACAGGGACAGGGTAGTGACCGATATCAACAACCCGGACCGGAACGGTCCGCTAATTCCAGCGAGGAGACAGACAAATGGATAAACCTCTGCGGTATGCGAAAAGCACGGCGAAAACCGCACTATCCGCGGCGCTGCTATGCGCGGCGATGCTCGGCGTCGCGAGCGCCGCACACGCGGCCGATCTGAAAAACGGCTTGAAGATCGCCTTCGTCCCGAAGCAGATCAACAACCCATACGAAGTGATCGCGGACGACGGCGGCATGGCCGCGATCAAGGAATTCAAGGGCGACGGCAAGGTGGTCGGTCCGTCGGACGCGGGCGCTTCGTCGCAAGTGTCGTATATCAACACGTTGATTACGCAACGGCAAAACGCCATCGTGATCGCCGCGAACGATGCGAACGCGCTCGTGCCGTATCTGAAGAAGGCGATGTCGCAAGGCATCAAGGTCGTCACGTTCGACTCGGATACGGCGCCTGACGGACGCCAGTTATTCGTGAACCAGGCGAACGCCGAGAGTATCGGCCGCGGTCAGATCCAGCTCGTGTCCAAGCTGATGGGCGGCGAGGGCGAGTTCGCGATTCTGTCGGCAACGCCGAACGCAACGAATCAGAACACGTGGATCAAGTGGATGCAGGAAGAGCTGAAAAAGCCCGAGTATTCGAAGATGAAGCTCGTGAAGATCGCCTACGGCAACGACGACGACCAGAAGTCGTTCGTCGAGACGCAAGGCTTGCTGCAGGCGTATCCGAACCTGAAGGCGATCGTTGCGCCGACCTCGGTCGGCATCGCGGCGGCCGCGCGTTATATCTCGACGTCGTCGAGCAAGGGCAAGGTCGCGGTCACGGGCCTCGGCACGCCGAACCAGATGCGCGCGTTCGTGAAGAACGGCACGGTTAAGGCGTTCCAGTTGTGGGACCCGGGTCAACTCGGCTATCTCGCGGCCTATGCGGCGGCGAACCTCGCATCGGGCACGATCAGCGGCAAGGAAGGCGAGTCGTTCGAAGCGGGCAAACTCGGCAAGCGCACGATCGGCGCGAACGGCGAGATCATTCTTGGGCCGCCGACCACGTTCGACGCGAGCAACATCGACAACTTCAACTTCTGACGACGGCTGCCGCCAAAGCGCGGAAACGGTTGAACGTCGATGTAAATCACGAGCCGCGCAGGCCCCCTGCGCGGCTTTTCTATTGAATAAGCCGATTGGCCTGCGCATAGCGGATCATGTCCGCGTTCGTTTCGATGCCGAGTTTGCGCATTGCCTTGCTCTTCTGCGTGGCGACGGTGGAGATCGAACGGTTCAGGCGCGCTGCGATTTCCGTGAGCGACAGTCCCGCGCCATAAAGGCGGATCACTTCGAGCTCCCTCGCCGTCAGTGAAGAACGTACGACAGGATCGAGCGTCGCGATATCCGGACCACGAAGGATGTCCTGCACGCTGGCCGACCGGAACGGCTGTCGATGCACCGCGACGTCGAGCACCGCTTCCATGAATACGCCAATGCTTTCGGACTTCGACACAATGCCGGCAACCTGCATCTGGTCGAGTTCATGCAGGATGTCGCGATTCTGAACCATGGTGAACACCATAAGCGGTATGGCCGGATAGAGCCGCTTGAGGCGTGTCACCAGATGCAATCCATCGCGATCGGCCTGCTCGCCATACATCAGGAGATCGGTGACGATCAGATGCCATTCTCCGGTTTGCAGCGCATCGAGTAGTTCGGTACCCGAAGCGACGCTCGCGGCGATACGCATGCCTGCGATGCGGCTGATCGCGGATGCGACCGCATGACGAATGACCGGATGATCGTCGGCGATGGCGATCCGGGTTTCGCGAATCAGTGGACTATTGGAATGGACGCACATGCTCATAGCGGTGCATGACCGCGGCTTTCATAACGCGGCGATTCTAGCGTTCGATCGCTGCTTGCGCAGCGAAGTGACGATATTTTACGCATCGGAAGCGCGGAATCGAAGAAATCCTATAGATTGGCGGCGGCGCATTGCAGATACTTCAGCCGGTCCGGAACGCCTTTTGAATAACGGGTTCCGGATGGTCGTACTTATCCATTCTGAGGTTAATAAATGCAAAAAATCGAACGCAATGCACTGACTCAAGCGAATGTTGCCGGGGGCTGCAACAAGCGTAGCTCGTCTTCCGCTAGCGCGGCTTCGGTGGTCATCGTGCAGGTGCGCTAAGCATGCAGAAAATCGATCGCAATTCATTGGCTCAGGTGCGCCTCTCAGGCGGCTGCAACAAGCGTAGCTCCTCTGCTGCCAAAGTGACGACCGTGGTCGTAGTGAAGATGGGCGGCTGACTATGCAGAAGATCGATCGCAACACGCTGGCTCAGGCCGGCATTGCTGGCGGCGCAAATAAAGGCTCTTCCAGTTACGCCTCATCGACATCGGTGGTGATGGTGCAGGTGGCGGCATCGTCGTCATCGCCGTCCCAACCATCGAAGCATTGAGCCGGTAAGCGCCGTTCTCGACGGTGGCATTGCCGCGGCGGTCTCTGTGAGTCCGCTGCGGCAACACCGTCTTGCCGCGCATCGTAGCGATGAACATTCGACTTTCCCCGCGGCGTCTGCTGTCGCTAGCGATGCGACCGATCGCGGCGGCGTATTACCGGATCCGTGCGCGCCTCCTGTGTCGTCTATCGATGCTTGCGATCGAGCGTCTTGCGATCGCCGGTTCGACGCTGAGCGGCCTCGTCGATGCGCGTGCGCGCTGGAACGGACTCGAGCGCTGGGAGGCCGGACATGACGTTTGGCGGCTGTCTTCATTGAAGCGGCGCGATGTGCTGGCGGGTGCGCGTCTCGAAAGGCTGATCGACCAGCGGTTGCATTTTGGCCGGCAATTAAAGCGCGCCGAGGCATGGCCCGAATTGAACGCGGTCGCCGCGGCCATTGCACGAAGAATTTCCGAACTGAAGGCGCAGGCCCCTGACCGGCCGGTAATCGTCGCGCCGTTTCACTACGTGTCGCAATACGCGAACATCTATGTGGTCGACGAATTGCGCAGGCTGCTCGGGCTCGAGTCGATCGGCGTCGTGTCCGGCGTGCCGCGCAACCAGTACGGCGACGACGATGCGCTGATTCCGGGTATCGAAGTGATGCACACGTACAGCGGCGAGAACCGCAATGCGCTCGGGTTGCGCGTTATCCGGTCGCTGCGCCGCCATGGCGTGGTCGTGCTGTTTGCGGATGTGCCGCCCTATACGTTCGCGCGTTACCCGATGGAGACAGTGGGCGTCGAAATGTTCGGCCGTGCCGCGCGCATTCATCGCGGCGTGTTTCGCCTTGGCGCGCCGCTCGATGCCTGGCTGCTGCCGTTCTATCTGCGCTTCGAGCGAGGCCGGTTCGACGCCCGGGTGTGCGATCCGATCGCTCTCGCTGCCTCGGACGCGCCGCAGCGCGTCGCCGACTGCATCGAGCGCGCGTTGACCGATAACTTCGCGCGTTCGCTCGTGACCGGTCATCCGTCGGTCTATGCGTTCGCCGCGTCGCGCTGACCGACGCTCAGCGATTCAACGGCTCAACGCGCGCGAGGCTTCACCCTTTACCTGTACATGCCGCCTGTTGTGGCCGGCTTTTGCCTGAGAAGAATGGATCCAACGAGTCTGCCCCAGTTTCGCGACGTCCCATGGCGATGGATCGCGTATGCGACATCGGCGCTGACCGTTGCCGCGATTGTCTTTGCGTTTAACCACCAGATCGAAATCAAGCAGGATGTGCCGTGTGAAATCGTGTCTTCATCGGAAGTGAAAATTCGCGGCATCAGCGGGCTTGTCACATCGATTTACGCACAACCGGCTGCGCACATCGCGCAGGGCGCGCCGCTTTTTCGCTTGCAGCGCGATCTTTCTTTGGCGAGCGACGGCAGCCAGCGTTTCGATTTCGATGCGCGCATGCGCGACGAACAGCTTGCGGCCGCCGACGCGCAGTGGGCGCAGCGCAAGATCCAGTTGCGCGCGCAACTGGACGGCGCGCAAGCAACGGAGGCGAGCCGTCGCGCCGAACTGCCCGCGCTCGACGAACAGATCGCGCAGACCGAGGCGCTTGCTGCCGGTTCGGCGCGCAAGCTCGAGCGGCTCGAGTCGGCTGCCGGGCTTGTTACGGCCAATCGGGTCGAAGATGCGAGGGCGGACGTGCACCAGGCGAGGTCGAGTGTCGCGCAAAGCGTGGCGCGGCGCGCGCAACTGGTCGGCGAGATCGGCGCATCGCGCAACACACGTGCCGATCTCGAAGCGCAACTGAAGGAACTCGACGCGCGCCATGCGCGCGATGTACAGGATATCCAGTTGCGTTTCGAGCAGTCGCGCCAGGATACGACGATCTCCGCGCCGAAAGCGGGCATCGTCACGTTCTCGAGCCTCGTGCCGGGCCGCATGCTAGCCCCCGAAGACGTCGCGCTCGTCATCGCAACCGGCGACGATCGCGGTTTGCGCGCCGCGCTGCTGATTCCATCGCGCCGCCGCGGCTTCGTTCGCATCGGCCAGACCGTGCGGCTCAAGTTCGACGCGTTTCCCTACACGAAATTCGGCACCTACGAAGCGCGAATCGATGCGTTGTCCGATACGACGGTGGAGGCGCCCGCGACGCCGGGCGGTAACCCGAGAAACGCCAGCAAGCCGGCCGGCGACAACTATATGGCATGGGCGACACTGCGCGGCCGCACCTTCGATTTCGAGGGACAGCACTTCGAAATTCTGCCGGGCATGCGGGCGATGGCGAGCATCGTGGTCGAACGCAGGACGATTGCCGAGTGGGTGCTAGCGCCGCTTTTCCGCGTCTTGAGAGGTTGAACGTGCGCATCATCTACCAGAACGAAGTGGCCGAATGCGGTTACGCGTGTCTTGCCATGGTGCTGTCGCATCTGGGCCGTGCAACTGAAGTGCGCGAGCTGTCGGTGTTCCGGCCGATTTCATCGAATGGCCTTTCGCTGATGGACCTGTACGACGTGGCCGTCGAGTTCGGTCTTGCGGTGCAGGCCTACCGTTTCGATGCGGGCGCCGATCTGCATTCGATCGCGCGCGGCTCCATTCTGCATTTCGGCGGTGCGCATTTTGTGGTGTTCGACAAGTGCGGCCGCGGCTATGTGCAGGTGATCGATCCGGCGAGCGGCAAGCGTCGCATCTCGATCGATACGTTCGTTGCGAGCGTTTCGGGCTATCTGCTCGAATGTGCGCCGACGCCGGCGCTGCCGCGGATTCGCGTGAAGTCGCGCATTCCGGCGGCGCTCGCGCGCGTGCGGGCACTGAACCCGTTGCTGCGGCAACACCTGGCAAAGATACTATTCGTCGCGCTCGGCAGTCAGTTCGCCATTCTGGCCATGCCGTATCTCGGCAACCTCGTGCTCGACTATGTCGTCGCCGCGGACAATCTGAATCTGTTGAATGTGCTGGTGCTTACGTTCGCCAGTATTTTCGTGGCCGGTGCGTTGAGTCAGTATGTCGAAACGACGCTCGTCGAATTGTTGCACGGACGCGTGCGCATCAACACGACGGAAGGACTGCTCGGCCACTTGCTGCGCAATCCGATGTCGTGGTTTGAGAAGCGCCACGTGGGGGACGTATTCGCGCGCGTCAAAGCGCAGGACGAAATCAGCGTGTACGCGACGCGCACCTTCGTATCGCTGTGCATTGACGTGACCGTCGGGGTGCTGGCGCTCGGCCTGATGCTGATGCAAAGCCGGCGGCTCACGCTGGTTGCGCTGGCGATGTTTGCCATTTATGTCGCGATTGCGGTGGCGATGTTCGCGCGGATGCGGGATACGCACGCGCTTGTAGTCGAACGTTCGGCGCGTTGCGACGACGCGCTGATCGAGACGATTCGCGCCGCATCGCTTATTAAGCTTGCGCAGGGCGAGACGCGCCGCACCGCGCTATTTATGACGAAATACAAGGAGTACATCGTGGCGACGCTGTCGAGCGCACGCCTGACGAACACGCGCGATGCGATCCTGAAGCTTGTCAATTACGCGGACACGATTGCAATTACGTGGTTCGCCGCGCGCCTGATGCTGAGCGGCGCAGTTTCCGCCGGCGTTTTCTATTCGTTCCTGATCTACAAGTCGCTGTTGTCGGAGCGTTTCGCACATGCGATCAACTCGGGCTTCGCGTATCTGATGCTGAGCGTGCCTGTGGCGCGCGTGGCCGATATCGCCGACTGCGAGGAGGAACGCTATACGCCGCTCGCGGACAGTCTGAAAGCAGCGGAGGTTCGCGAATTCCGGCAGATCGAAGTGCGCGACGTCACGTTTCGCTACGGCGTATCCGATCAGCCCGTGCTGAAAAACGCGAGCATCGATATTCGCAGCGGCGACAAGATTGCGATTGCCGGTCCGTCGGGAAGCGGTAAATCGACGCTATTCAAGCTGCTGTCCGCGGCCGAACCGCTGCAGGAAGGACATATTGCGCTAAACGGTATCGACTGGCGCAATCTGAGCGTCGACGAAATTCGTCGCCACGCCGCGCATATGCGGCAGGGCGATCTGATTCTGCATGGCTCGATTGCCGATAACGTATCGCTGTTCGCAGCGAGCATCGATGAAGAGCGGGTGCATGCGACGCTTGCCGCGGTCGGCTTGCTCGACGACGTGATGCGTCTGCCGATGCGCACGCGCACCGTGATCAGCGACACGATCGCCAATATTTCGGCTGGCCAACGGCAGCGGCTGCTGCTCGCGCGTGCGCTCTATCAGCGGCGCAGCCTGCTGCTGCTCGACGAGCCGACTTCGAATCTCGACCCGGTGTCGGTCCGGCACATCGCCGCCTTGCTGCGGCAACTCGATTGCACGGTGGTCGTGATCACGCACGATCCGACACTCGCCGCGGCATTCGACATTCGCTATCGGCTGCACGACGGCGCATTGCTGCGCGACACGTCTAGTAGTGCGAGCCTTGAAATGGAGCCCACGCATGGTTAATCGACGTCGGGCAATCAGCGCGGCAGGTGCGCTTGTGGTGATGCTGTGCGGCAGCGGCTATACGTATGCGGCGGATTTGTTGTCGGTCGTCGAACAGGCGGTCGATCACGACGCAAGCGTCGCGCAGGCGCGCGCTTCGTATGACGCTGCGCGGCAGGCGGTGCCGATTGCACGCGCTGCGCTGCTGCCGCAGCTTTCAGGCGGCTGGGGGCGCGGCTATAACCGCATCGATACGGAAGGCTTTCCACGCAGCGATTACTGGCAAAGCGGCTGGAGCGTCAGCCTGACACAACCGCTGTTCGACTGGACCCGCTGGACCAACTATCAGCAGGCGGATCTGGTCGAGGCACGCGGCGCGGTCGAATTCGGCGGTGCGCAACAGGCGTCGATTCTTCGCGCGGCGAAGGCGTATTTCGACGAACTCGCGGCTGAAGACGAGGTGCGTCGCATCGACGACTACCTTGCCGCGATCGATGTCGAATACGGCCAACTGCAGCGCCGGCGCGACGCCGGCGAGGCAACCGTAATCGATTTGCGCGACGCGCAAACGCTGCGCGACGAAATTGTCCTGCAGCAGCGCGTCGCGCAGGTGAGTCTGCAAGCGCGGCGCCGTGCGCTCGAACAATTGACGGGCGCGCCTTTCGAACCGCTTGCGCGTTTGCGTGGCGCAATGCCGCTGCCGGCGGCGGCGCCTGCCGACCCGGAAGACTGGGCGACGCAGGCACGCGAGCATGGTTTCGATGTGCAGATGCGGCAGCTCGACTGGCAGATCGCGCAATACGATGTGACCAAGGCGCGCGCCGCGCACTATCCGGTGGCGGGCGTGACCGCGAGCTACACGCCGGCCGGCGCGGCTGCCGGCTACGCGAGGCCGACCACTACGACCACGGCCATGCTGACGGTGACCATTCCGATTTTTTCGGGCGGCGAAGCGCAGTCGAAGGTCAAGGCGTCGCTGGCGCTCGAAGACAAGGCGCACAACGGCCTGCTGTCCGCGCAGCGCAATGCCGAAGCGGCCGCGCGCGACAGTTTCGCGCGCTACGAAGGGGGGCGCGAGCGGACCCGCATGCTGATCGATTTTGTCGAAGCGTCCCGCGATACGCTGGACGCCACGCAAGCGGGCTACAAGGTCGGCAGCCGGACCAGCACCGACGTGCTGCGCACGTTGAATGCGCTTTACGTGGCGCGCCGAGATTTGCGCGCCGCGCGTTACGACACGATCGTCGCATTGCTGCAATTGAAAGCCGAGGCCGCGACGCTCGATGTCGACGATATTGCGGCGATCGGCACGTTACTCATGGGGCAACGCGACGACGGTAAAGTACCGGCACCGGCACCGGCGGGTAGGGGATAACGCGAATGCCTGCCGCGAGGCTAGCCGCTGCCGGCGCGACCCCAATGCGGTAAGCTCAGGACTTGCCGCAACAGACGGCAAACGCAAAAAAGACATAGGAGGCGACATGCGCAAGCTCCGCTCGCAGAGCTGGTTCGGCAGGGACGACAAAGATGGCTTTATCCACCGCTCGTGGATGAAGAATCAGGGCATTCCGCACGACGAATTCGATGGCCGGCCCGTGATCGGCATCTGCAATACATGGTCCGAACTTACGCCATGCAACGCGCATTTCCGCGAGCTGGCCGACTACGTCAAGCGTGGCGTGCGTGAAGCGGGCGGTCTGCCGCTCGAATTTCCGGTGATGTCGCTCGGCGAATCGAATTTGCGGCCTACGGCGATGCTGTTTCGTAATCTCGCGTCGATGGACGTCGAAGAATCGATTCGCGGCAATCCGATCGACGGCGTGATTCTGCTGGTGGGCTGCGACAAGACCACGCCGGCGTTGCTGATGGGCGCCGCGTCATGCAATCTGCCCTCGCTGGCCGTATCGGGCGGGCCGATGCTCAACGGCCGGTTTCGCGGCGGCACGCTCGGCTCGGGCACCGGCGTCTGGCAAATGTCCGAGGAAGTGCGCGCGGGCACGATGACGCAGCAGGAATTCGTCGAAGCGGAATCGTGCATGAACCGCTCGCGCGGCCACTGCATGACGATGGGCACGGCGTCGACGATGGCCTCGATGGTCGAATCGCTCGGCATGGGCCTGCCGCACAATGCGGCAATTCCCGCGGTCGACGCGCGCCGCCAGGTGCTCGCGCATATGGCAGGGCGCCGCATCGTCGATATGGTCCGCGACGATCTGACGATGGACAAGATTCTGACACGTCAGGCATTTGAAAACGCGATCCGCACCAATGCGGCGATCGGCGGTTCGACGAATGCGGTCGTGCACCTGCTTGCGATCGCAAAACGCATCGGCGTCGAACTGACGCTCGAAGACTGGGAGCTCGGTTCCGAAGTGCCGTGCCTCGTGAACCTGCAGCCGTCCGGCGAATTCCTGATGGAAGACTTCTATTACGCGGGCGGCTTGCCTGCCGTGTTGCGGCAACTCGGCGAACAGGGACTGTTGCATCGCGATGCGCTGACTGTGAACGGCAAAACGATCTGGGACAACGTCAGCGAGGCGCCGAATTACAACGAGCAGGTCATTACGTCGTTTGCGAAGCCGTTCAAGCCGCATGCGGGCATCGCGGTGCTCAAGGGCAATCTCGCACCGAACGGCGCGGTGATCAAGCCGTCGGCGGCAACCGAATCGCTGCTCAAGCATCGCGGCCGCGCGGTCGTATTCGAGAACGTCGAGGAATTGCATGCGAAGGTCGACGACGAGTCGCTCGATATCGACGAAAACTGCGTCATGGTGCTGAAGGGCGCGGGGCCGAAGGGTTATCCGGGCTTCGCGGAAGTCGGCAATATGCCGCTACCGAAAAAGGTGCTGCAAAAAGGCATTACCGATATGGTGCGGATCTCCGACGGACGGATGAGCGGCACCGCGTATGGCGCCGTGGTGCTGCATGTGTCGCCGGAGGCCGCGGCGGGCGGGCCGCTCGCGCTCGTGCGCACGGGCGACATGATCGAGCTCGATCTGAAAGCGCGCAGACTGCATCTCGAAGTCTCCGACGAGGAACTCGAACGCCGGCGTGCGGCCTGGCAAGCGCCCGAATTGCCGAAGCGCGGCTATTACCGGCTTTATGTCGAGCATGTCTTGCAGGCGGATCAGGGCGCCGATCTCGACTTTCTGGTCGGCGCGAGCGGTGCGCCGGTGCCGCGCGATTCGCATTGAGCGACGCAAATCATGAGCGCCATCGCGGACTTGCCTGCGCCGCCTGCCGGCATGTGGCCTGTGCTGTATGCGTACTTCGATGCGCAGGACAGTCTCGATCGCGATGCGATGCGCCGCCAGGTCGATGCGACGATTGCAGCGGGCGCGAGCGGCATCGTGATTCTCGGTCTTGCGACCGAGGTCAATCGATTGACGCTCGATGAAAAACGTTCGCTGATCGATTGGGCGGCGGCCGATATCGCATCGCGCGTGCCGTTGGCCGTGACGATTACCGGCGATACGGTCGATGCGCAGGTTGCGTTGGCCGACCATGCGGAGGAGCGCGGCGCCACGGGCCTGATCTTGCAGCCTCCTGCGACGCGCGGCCGGCCCGAGTCGTTCTATTTCGACTTCTTCGCGGCGGTGATGCGTCGCACACATCTGCCGGCCGGCATTCAGAATGCGCCCGAGTATCTGGGCGTCGGCTTGTCCGCGCAATCGATCGTTACGCTTGCGGCGCAATGTCCGCAGTTTCGCTGGCTAAAGGGTGAAGGGCCGGCGGTGACGATACGCGCGACGATCGAGCGCCTGCGCGCGCTCGGTCAGGCTTTACCGGTATTCAACGGCAGGGGCGGGCAGGAACTCGTCGATAATCTGCGCGCCGGGTGCGCGGGGCTGATCGTAGCGCCCGATACGTTCGACTGGCAGGCCGCAATCTATCAGGCGTTTGCTGAGGGCGATATCGCACGGGCGGAAAGCTTGTACGCGCAACTATTGCCCGCGATTGTGTTCGTGATGCAATCGCTCGATACGCTCACGTGTTACGGCAAACGCATTGCCGCGTGGCGATTGGGGTTTGACGTGGCGCACGATCGTGGCGTTGCGCCGACCGCGTTTGGCCTCGAGTGTGCGCAGCGTTTTGTGGCAAGTCTTGGTGAGTTCAGCGATAAGCGTCGATAAGCGGCGCGAACAGCAAAGCAAGCAGCAAAGCAAACAGCGGAGCGGTCTATCGCAGGCGAGTCACAGGCCTCGAATCGCGAACGTGTTCGCGTATTGCACCGGGTTCGAGCCATCCCAGACACACCCGTCGATCAATACCTGCGGCGCCTGAGTGACCGGCACGGTCACGCCGACGTTTTGCGCCGCTTCGCGATAGAGCTGAGTCTGGTTGATCTGGGCGGCGATCTGCGCATAGTCGTCACGCGCGTCAATCATTCCCCAACGCTGATATTGCGTTAAAAACCAGACCCCATCATCGGGCCGCGGATAGTTCACGTTGCCGCTGCCCGCGAAGAAGCGGACCGGCAAACGCGTGCCGGTTCCGGTTTCGCGCTGCAAACGCGGTGCGATCGCCTCCACCGGCACGCCGATAAATTCCGGCTGTGCGAGCCGTCGCGCAATTTCCGAACAATGGCGGTCGTCGTCAAGCCAGCGGCAGGCTTCGAGCATCGTCTGCACGAGCGCACGCGATGTATTCGGAAAGCGGCTCACAAAATCGCGCCGGCAGGCGAGCACCTTCTCCGGGTGATCCGGCCAGATCTCGCTGCTATAGGTAATGGTCCCGCCAACGCCGCGAGCCTCTGCCACCGCATTCCACGGTTCGCCGACGCATAGGCCATCGAGCCGGTCCTGTGCGAGGGCATCGACCATCTGCGGCGGCGGAATCACGACGCTTTCGATATCGCGCAATGGGTGCACGTGTTGTGCGGCGAGCCAGTAATACAGCCACATTGCATGCGTTCCAGTGGGGAACGTTTGAGCGAACACGGGCTTGCGGCCGAGCGTCGCAAGCGCTTCCGGCAGCGTACGATGCGACGCGAGTGCTTCAGTGAGGCGCCGCGACAGCGTGATCGCCTGGCCGTTGCGGTTCAGCACCATCAGCACGGCCATATCGGTTTGCGGTCCGCCGAGGCCGAGCTGCACGCCGTAGACGAGGCCGTACAGCGCATGCGCGGCATCGAGATCGCCGGAGATGAGCTTGTCTCGCACCGCAGCCCACGACGGCTGACGGACGAGTTCGAGCGTGAGCCCATGCGCGTGGCCGAATTCGTAGAGCTTCGCGGCAACGAGCGGCGCAGCGTCGCTGAGCGCGACGAAGCCTAGCCGCAGATGCGTTTTTTCGAGCCGGCCGGACGAAGCGTGCGCCGTGTGCGATGCGTCCAGTCCAACCGTGTGTGTAGATTCAGTCATAAGCGGCCCATCATTCCGGCAAGCCCGCCGACGCGACGATCTGGCGCGCGACGTCGACGAGTTTGACGCTCTGGTCCATCGCGCGTTTGCGCAGCGTCGCGTACGCTGCGTGCTCGGTCATCTTCTGACGCTCCATCAGCACGCGTTTTGCGCGGTCGATCAGCTTGCGCTCGGCGAGTTCGTTTTCGGCCTGCGCGAGACGCTCGCGCAGTTGCGATTCCTGCGCGAAGCGCGCGAGCGCCACTTCGAGAATCGGTGCGAGGCGTTCGGTCGCGAGACCTTCGACGAGATACGCGGTCACGCCCGCGCCGACCGCATCGCGAATCAGCTGCTGATTTGCGTCGTTGCTGAACATCAGTACGGGGCGCGGCGCGGTCGCATTCATCACCGCAAGCTGTTCGAGCGTATCGCGCGACGGCGATTCGGTATCGATGATGATCACGTCGGGCCGTTCGCTTTCGACGGTTCGGTGCAGCGCCTGCGGTGTCGCCGTGCCGGCCAGCATGTCGTAGCCGAGCTGCGCGAGCGTTTCGCGCAATTCGCCTATCGGCTTGTCGGTATCGGTTACGAGCAGTACACGCAGCATGGTCTTCCAGTTCGATTCTTCAGTAGCGCGGGGCGGCGCCGCGTTGCCGGACTTCGCGTTCTTTTTTGCGCAGGTTTTCGCGCCGGCCTTCGCAACTGCGACGTCAGCCCGCAACAGCGGCAGTGTCGACGAGCCGTTTCAGTTCCGGCAGGCACGAACCGCAGACTGTGCCACAGCCGAGCTTTGCCTTCAGTTCCGGCACGGTCGCGCCATGGGCAATCGCCTCGTTGATGCTCGATGCCTTCACCTGCATGCAGCCGCATACGACCCGATCGCGTACCGCCGGTTCGGCGCGCAGGCCCGCGAATGCGGCGAAACGCGGACCGCTCCACGGCCTCGCATCGCGCAATTTTGCCAGCAATGCGGCGCCGTTTGCGGTGTCGCCGGCCAGCACGAAGCCGTCGATCACGTTTTCGCGCCAGATCGCGCGCTTGTCAAGCCCGCGCCGTGCGTCTCGGTATTCGAGCGTATCGTCGCCCGACGGCAGCTCGAGCGCCGCATAGACGCGCTCGAGCCAGCCTTGCGGCGCGGCGGTATGCGCGGCGCGCAGAATCAGCAGATCGTCGGCGTCGAAGGTGACCGATGCGTACGCGCATTCCTTGAGCAGCGGCTGCAGCGCGGCCTGCAATGCCAGCGTATCGCCGCGGCGCGCCGCGATCATCCGCCATGGCAGGTCGGCGCGCTCGATGCGCACGGCCGCGTGCTTCAGTTCGGGCTGCTTCGAATGCGGATCGACCGCGCCATGCGTCGTTTCGTTGATGCCGCCGCTCGCGACGAACTGGCCGCTCCAGTGCATCGCCGCGAATACCGCGCCGGACTGCATGTCGTCGGAAATTTGCAGCGGCAGCACTAGCGCGCCGCGGCGGCTCTTTACGTGCACGAGATCGCCTTCGGCGAGACCGCGCCGTGCGGCGTCGCCGGGGTGCATCGTCAGCGCCGGCTCCGGCGCATGCGAAAACAGCTTCGCCACGCGGCCCGTGCGGCTCATGCCATGCCACTGATCGCGCAGGCGGCCTGTCGTCAGACGGAACGGGAAGCGCGCGTTGACCTCGTCGGCCACCGGCAGATATTGCGTTGCATGAAAGCGCGCGCGGCCGTCCGCGGTCGCGAAGCGGCCGTCGGTATAGCGGCGTGCATCGCCTTCTTCACGGCCCGGCGGAAATGGCCATTGCTGCGGACCTTGCGCGTCGAGCAGCGCATAGCTGATGCCGCCGATGTCGAGATCGCGGCCCTCGGTCAGCGCGCGATGTTCGTCGAACACGGCTTCGGTATGCTCGAAGCCGAACATCTGCGGCTCGCGTACGAGCTTTTGCGCGATGCGGCGCGCGACTTCGTTGGCGATCCACCAGTCCGGCTTCGCCTCGCCAGCGGGCGCAACCGCGGCACGCACGCGCGTGATGCGCCGCTCCGAGTTCGTAACGGTGCCCGCCTTTTCGCCCCACGTCGCCGCAGGCAGCAAGACGTCCGCGTACGGCACGGTGTCGGTTTGCATGAACGCGTCCTGCACGACGACGAATTCCGCCTGATCGAGTGCCTCGCGCACCTTCGCGATGTCGGGCATCGAATGCACGGGGTTCGTGCACGCAATCCAGACCGCTTTCACCTTGCCGCTGCGCAGCGCTTCGAACATATCGACCGCGGGCAGGCCGGGCGAGCCCGACAGGCGCGCCGCATCGGACAGACCCCAGAGTCGCGCCACTTCTTCGCGATGCGCGGCGTTACCGATATCGCGGTGCGCGGCGAGCATCGTCGCCATGCCGCCGACTTCGCGGCCACCCATCGCGTTCGGCTGGCCGGTCAGCGAAAAAGGACCCGCGCCGGGACGGCCGATCTGGCGCGTCGCCAGATGCAGGTTGATCAGTGCAAGATTCTTGTCGGTGCCGTGGCTCGACTGGTTCAGGCCCATGCAGTACAGCGACAACGCAGCAGGGCTTGCGCCGAACCATTCGGCCGCCTGCAGCAGGTCCTGCTCCGCGATGCCGCACAATTCGGCCGCGACACGCGGCGTGAACTCGCGCACCAGCTTCTTCAGCTCGTCGAAACCGGTTGTGTGCGCATCGATATAGTCGCGATCGACAAGGCCTTCCCAGATCAGGTGATGCAGCATGCCGTTGAAGAGTGCGACATCGGTGCCCGGCTGGATCGCGAGATGCAGATCGGCCATCGCGGCCGTATCGGTGCGGCGCGGGTCGACGACGATCCAGCGGATAGCCGGGTTTGCGGCCCTGGCCGCTTCGAGCCGGCGAAACAGAACCGGATGTGCCCACGCCATATTGCTGCCTGCGAACAGCACGGTCTGCGCGAGTTCGAGGTCCTCATAGCAGGTCGGCGGGCCGTCGGCGCCCAATGCCATCTTGTACGCGGTCACCGCGCTCGACATGCACAGGCGCGAATTCGTATCGATGTTGTTGGTGCCGACGAGCCCCTTGGCGAGCTTGTTGAAGACGTAATAGTCTTCGGTCAGCAACTGGCCGGACAGATAGAACGCGACGGCATCGGGGCCGTGTTCGGCGATCACATCGGCAAAGCGTTGTGCGACTGTATCGAGTGCCTCGTCCCACGGCACCGCGTGGCGCGGCGCGTCGCGCCGCGTGCGCAACTCGGGTTGCAGCACGCGGCCGCTGTCGCTGCGCGCGCTGTCGGCGAGCGCGAGCCCTTTGCTGCAGAGCTTGCCGAAGTTGGCCGGATGTTCGGGGTCGCCCTTCACGCCGGTGATGCGCCCGTCCTCCGCCTCGATCAGCACGCCGCAGCCGACGCCGCAATAACAGCAGGTGGAACGGGTGACGGTTTTCATCGAACCTCCATTGCGCCTCATTGCGTCTGTGAGTGCGTCGCTATTCGAGGCACAGATAAACCGCGCCATCTTCATCGACGCGCACCGGAAAGTGGCGCGCGCAACCTTCATCGGGCGCCTTCGCGACACCGCTCGCGAGATCGATATTCCACGCGTGCAGCGGGCAGGTCACGCTCTCGCCGTGCACGATGCCGAGCGACAGCGCGCCGCCCTTGTGCGGACAACGGTCGAGCAGCGCATACACGTTGTCCTGCGCCGTGCGAAAGATCGCGATATTGCCGTTCTCGCGTTCGAGCACGCGGCTGCCGAGCGGCGGAATGTCGGCGACGGTGCAGATGCGCGTCCATGCGCGGGTCACTTGCATATCCATGGTCATGTTCCTTCAGGCCACTACCTTGAGCGGGATGTACTCGTTTTTCTGCATGCCTTCGATGCGCGCTTCCCACGGATCGGGCAGGCCTTCGAGCGAATAGAGCAGCCGTTCGTACAGTGCCTTGCGGCTTGCCGCGTCTTCGACCACTTTCTGCTTCACGTAGTCGAGGCCGACGCGCGCGATGTAGTGCACGGTGCGATCGAGGTAATACGCTTCCTCGCGATAGAGCTGCAGGAACGCACCCGTGTATTCCTTCACTTCGTCGGGCGTCTTCACCTTCACGAGGAACTGCGCGACTTCGGTCTTGATGCCGCCATTGCCGCCCACATAGAGCTCCCAGCCGCTGTCGACCGCAATCACGCCGACGTCCTTGATGCCGGCCTCGGCGCAATTGCGCGGGCAGCCCGACACCGCCAGCTTCGTCTTGTGGGGCGACCACATATTCGCGAGCATCGTTTCGAGATCGATGCCCATCTGCGTGCTGTTTTGCGTGCCGAAGCGGCAAAACTCGCTGCCCACGCAGGTTTTTACGGTGCGGATCGATTTGCCATATCCGTGGCCCGACTTCATGCCGAGGTCTTTCCACACGTGTGGCAGGTCTTCCTTCCTGATGCCGAACAGGTCGATGCGCTGGCCGCCCGTCACCTTGACCATCGGCACGTTGTACTTGTCGGCCACGTCCGCGATGCGGCGCAGTTCGGCCGAGTTCGTCACACCGCCCTTCATTTGCGGGATCACCGAGAACGTGTTGTCCTTCTGGATGTTCGCGTGCACGCGTTCGTTGACGAAACGGCTCTGCGGATCGTCGACGGCTTCGCGCGGCCATGTCGACAGCAGGTAATAGTTGATCGCCGGGCGGCAGGTCGCGCAGCCGTTCGGCGTGCGCCATTCGAGGAAGTCGTAGACCTCGCGGTGCGTGAGCAGATGATGGTCGCGAATCGCCTTGCGCACTTCGCCGTGATTGCGGTCCGTGCAGCCGCATACGGCCTTCGTCTTCGGCGGTTCCTGGAAGTTCGCGCCGACCGTGCTCATCAGGATCTGTTCGACGAGCCCCGTGCACGAGCCGCACGAGCTCGATGCCTTGGTGTGCTTCTTCACGTCGTCGAGCGTAAACAGGCCCTTTTCGGTGATCGCCTTGACGATCGTGCCTTTGCATACGCCGTTGCAGCCGCACACTTCGTCGCTGTCGGCCATCGCGGCCGCGCGGCTTTGCCCTTGCACGCCCGCGTCGCCGACGCTCGACTCGCCGAACATGATGTGATCGCGCAGCTCGCCGAGCTTGCGGCCTTCGCGCAGCAGCTTGAAGTACCACGCGCCATCGGCGGTGTCGCCATAGAGGCAGGCGCCGACCAGTTGATCGTCCTTGATCACGAGCTTCTTGTAGACACCGCCCGCGGGATCGGACAGTACGATTTCCTCGGTGCCGTCGCTGCCCATGAAGTCGCCTGCGGAAAACAGGTCGATACCGGTTACCTTCAGTTTCGTCGACAGCACCGAGCCTTTGTAGCTGCCGATGCCCATCAGCGCGAGATGGTTCGCGGCCACTTTCGCCTGCTCGAAGAGCGGCGCGACGAGACCATACGCGATGCCGCGATGGCTCACGCATTCGCCAACCGCATAGATGCGCGGATCGTAGGTCTGCAACGCATCGCTGACGACGATGCCGCGATTGCAGTGCAGCCCGGCTGCTTCGGCAAGCGCCGTGTTCGGGCGGATGCCCGCGGCCATCACGACGAGGTCCGAGGGAATCGCGTCGCCGTCCTTGAACACGACGCCGGTCACGTCGCCCGCATCGTTGCCGGTAATTTCCGCGGTTGCCTTGCTGAGCAGGAATTTGAGTCCGCGTGTTTCGAGCGAGCGCTGCAGGAGGCGTCCCGCAGTCGCATCGAGTTGCCGCTCGAGCAGCGTATCGGCGAGGTGCACGACGGTCACGTCCATGCCGCGCAGCTTCAGACCGTTCGCGGCTTCAAGGCCGAGCAGGCCGCCGCCGATTACAACGGCGTGACGTTTCACCGCAGCCGTGTCGATCATTGTTTGCGTATCGTAGATGTCCCGATAGCTGATCACGCCCTTCAACGTATTGCCCGGCACAGGCAGGATGAACGGCGTCGAGCCGGTCGCGATCAGCAGGCGCTCGTACGGCGCTTCGGTGCCGTCGGTGGCGATCACCTTGCGGCGCACGCGGTCGATCTTTTCGACGGTCTTTCCCAGATGCAGCCGAATGCCATTCTGCTCGTACCACTCGATGGGATTGAGCACGATGTCGCTGAAGGTCTGCTCGCCGGCGAGCACGGGCGACAGCAGGATGCGGTTGTAGTTCGGGTGCGGTTCGGCGCCGAAGACCGTGATGTCGTATTGATCGGGGGCGATCGTCAACAGTTCTTCGAGCGTGCGGATGCCGGCCATGCCGTTGCCGATGACGACGAGTCGGGGTTTGCTCATGATGTCCGTTCAGCCGAGGTATCGCGCAGCGGGTGAGGAAACCCGATGCGACGCACGTCGAACGCCATTGCCCGACTGTTGTCTGCCGAAATCCCGGTTCATGCGTTGCTATGTTGCGGGACCCGCGGCCGTGTATTTCCGCGAAGCGCTTTCGCCGATGGCGTAGGGCGGTTTCGCTGGTGTCACCCGCGTCTTTGCGGGCCACGAACCGCTTTAAGCAACGCTCATGCCATTCAGCAGCAAAGCCGCAGATCCTTATGGGGCAACGCGTTTAGCGGATTCGTTGCGGCGTTTGTATTGCACCGCAGCAGTGCGCGCGGCGGGCGATGCACTGATTTAGCGCGAACGCGCGCCGATGCGATGCCCGAAGGCTTTCTCATTTATTACGGCTGGAATAAGTGATGTGCTCAGGCGTTCTGGAAAACGACTGGCTCTCACGCATCACCGACCGGTGTAACAACAAGATGGACGATGGACGATTCGATTGAAATTGCTGCGAGCCATGGCCGGAGTTTCGCAGGCCATATTGCATTACCCGCGCACAGACCGGCGCCGGGGCTCGTGCTGCTGCACGACATTTATGGCATCGACGAGCCCATCAAGGCGATGGCGCGGCGTTATGCCGAAGAGGGTTACGTGGTGGTCGTGCCCGATCTTTACTGGCGGCTCTCGCCGCGCAAGTTGTTCAAGCGTCACGGCGACGACGTGACGCTCGCACACGAATTCAACCGGCTTCTCGACGTCGACCATGCCGTCGACGACATCAATTCGACCTTCGAAGCATTGCGCGACCATCCGGCGCACGACGGCAAGATCGGCGTGCTCGGCTTCGGGCCTGGCGGCAAGCTAGCCGTGCTCGCGGCGGCCTATACGGACGTGGACTGTGCGGTCGGCTACTGCGGCGCCTCGCTCGAGGCGCACCTCAGCGATGCGCGGCGCTTGCGCTGCCCGGTGGTGCTGCATCTGTCCGGGCGTATTTCGTCCGCGCACGACGTGCTCATGCGCGGCAAGATCCGCGCGGCGTTCGAGTACAAGCCGGGCGTGACGATCTATGAATACGAGTGCGGCGAGGCGTTTACGGTGCCCGGCCCCGAATTCGACCGGCCGTCGGCGGCGCTGTCGTATTCGCGTTCGTTGTCGCTGCTCAAGAAAACGATGGGGCCGATCTACGCAATCGAACGCGTCTGGAAGCGGCACTCGTACCACAAGTACGTCACGCGCGACGCCGACGCTGTGATGTCGACGATGGTCGACGATCCCTACTTCAACGACGTGCCGACGATGACAGGCGGCATCGGCCGCGAATCGCTCAGACGCTTCTACGTCGAAGAGTTCATGCATTCGTTTCCGCCCGATGCGCAGCATGTGCCGGTGTCGTTCACGGTCGGCGTCGACCGGATCGTCGACGAATTTGTGTTTCGTTGTACGCACACATGCGAGATGCACTGGATGCTGCCGGGCGTCGAACCGACGGGCAAATACTTCGAAGTCGCAATGGTTGCGGTGATCTGCTTTCGCGGCGACAAGATCGACAACCTGCATGTGTACTGGGATCAGGCGACCGTGCTCGCGCAGATCGGCATGCTCGATACCGCGGGGTTGCCGGTGGTTGGTATTCAGTCTGCGCGCAAGGTGCTCGATATTGCGCGGCCCAGCGATACGTTGATGCCCGGGATGAGCGGGGGAGACGACAAGCCGGGTTGAGGCGCGTTTTATGTGATGGCGGGACGCGCACGGTTGGGCGGACTAGCCGCGATCAAATCGCGGGATGGCTTGCGGGAACCGTCGATAACAGGTACGATTTGTCCGTTGAATTTGCTGGGGCGTCGGACCAGCTTTTCGTTACCCGGGCGAGCAAATTCATCAAGCTTCCAGGCCGCTCTCGAGCGGCCTTTCCTTTTTCTGGTCTCCCGTTATTTGCGGGCGGGTTTGCGTACGATTTTGCGTACGTTTCGCTGGCGGAATGTCTCCCTTCGGAATAACGGAAAACAACTCCGCCTTCGGCTTGCGAGCCAGCAGTTCAAGCACAGCCTCATCCCTGACCATTGAACCGTAACCGTCCGCCCGAGGAACGGTGCTCTTTACGACGGTCATTTTCGACGAACCGTGGACGACCGATGTTTCCGCGAGCGAACTACGGATCTGGCATAGAACGTCGTCGAGCTGGTATTGATCCTTGACCACGCGGCTTTGGTGGATGTGACGCCCGAGCAGCAAGATTTCAGGATCGTCGAGCCCCGGCAGTCCGACGGAAAGCCGTAGCCTTGAGATCGCCTGATGCTGATCGTCGGTCAGCCGGCCGACGGCAATTGGCTTGACGCGCTCGCCTTCGGCTATGCGACTCATGTGCGCGCGAATCTCGTTATCAATGTTCGGGTAAAGCGGCATCGCTCGGTATCGTCCGGTATCGTTGTGCCGCTCGCCTATGACCGGCTATGGGGTGACGGGCGATGATACCGGTGCGCCGTTCGCTGCGAAATCTGCCGAATGGCCTATCTACGGCTTCGATTAAGGCAATGTGCGCTTGCCAGGCGGTGCTTCGCGCTATGGCTGCAAGTTCGCTCGCGCGTCAGGCCACCACGCCCAGCCGCGCTTCGAATACCGTAATTCGATTGTTGCGAGCGGCGCGATTTCGATTTGCGTGAATGCCGCGGCAGGCGCGTGCAGTACATGGATGAGCGCCGCGCGCAACACGGCCGCATGTGTAATTGCGATGACCGTGAGATCAGCCAGATCGTCATTCGCTAGCGCGTCGAGCCACGCGCCGACGCGTGCGACAACCGCTTCGAACGATTCGCCGCGCGGTGGTGCCGCAGCTGGATCGCGCAGCCATGCATCCAGTGCCTGCGGCGCCTGCACGACGATATCGGCGACGCGCGCGCGTCGCCAATCGCCGTAATCCGTATCGGCAAGCCCGGCGGCGACTGTCGCGTTCAAGCCAAGCGCCTGTGCCGTGTCGCGCGCGCACGCTGCGGGACTCGTCAATGCACGTACTTCGCGTGCACCGTCGAATGCGAAGCGGGCGCGCTGCGCATACGCGTTCGCTTCGGCGAGGCCGCGCGCGTCGAGCGGCTCGTTCGCGTCCGCGAACGTCGCGCTGCGTTGCGCCGCAGTCGATGCGTGGCTGATCAACCAGAGACGTGTCTGCATGTCATGTCGTTCGAGTGCACGGGCCGCACGCCTGCGCACATTCGCACGGCTCGCGAAAAGCTTTCATTAGGCCGCACAGTTTAACGCGTAGAATAAGCGCTACTCGAAGCGCGGAAGCCGGTGCAAGCCCGGCGCGGTCGCGCCACTGTAATCGGCCATATCGATGGTCCGGGAGTCAGACCCAGCTTCGTGCCATTTCCTTCAATCGAACTATCGGGGCGCGTAACCCCAGGGAGATATCCGTCATGTCCGACGCTGTTTTCAAGCCGATCGACGCACTCGAACCCGCCGCCCAGCCCACGCCCATTCCGCTGCGCGAGCTGTTGCCGTGGGTTGTCTTCGGCGGCCTGCTGTTGTTGCTCGCGCTCTATTTCATCGGCGCCGAACAGGGCGCGACTTCGCTGATTCCCGGCATGTACGTGCACGAATTCGTCCACGACGGCCGCCATCTGCTCGGCTTCCCCTGCCACTGACGCAGGAGCGAACCATGGTAGGTAAATTGCTGGTGCGCGGCATGCTCGCAGGCATCGCCGCGGGGCTGCTCACATTCGGTTTGGCGCGCGTGGTCGGCGAGCCGCAGGTCGACCAGGCTATTTCATTCGAAGAAAAAACCGACGCGGCGAAGGGCGAAGCACCCGAGCCCGAACTCGTGAGTCGCGGCACGCAGGCGGGTATCGGCCTCTTTACCGGTGTCGTCGTGTATGGCGCTGCTGTAGGCGGGCTCTTCTCGTTGACCTTCGCATATCTGTATGGCCGCGCCGGGAAGTTGAGCGTGCGTGCACTGTCCGCGTGGCTCGCGCTCGGCGCGTTCCTTGCAATCGCAATCGTACCGGCGCTCAAGTATCCGCCGAATCCGCCGTCGGTCGGCGACCCGGAGACGATCGGCTATCGCACCGGGCTGTATTTCCTGATGATCGTCATTTCGCTGACCGCCCTCGTGTTTTCAATGAAAGTGCGGCGTCGCGCGGCTGTGCGCTTCGGCGCATGGAACGGATCGATCGTCGCGGGACTCGTCTTTATCGTGATCATCGCGGCGGTGCAGACTGGCTTGCCGGTCATCAACGAAGTGCCGGATGCGTTTCCGGCAGTCGTACTGTGGAAGTTCCGTGTTGCCGCGCTCGGCATGCAGGCGGTGTTGTGGGCGGCGATCGGTTTGCTGTTCGGCGCGCTCGCCGAACGCTTGCAGCGCTTGTCGCGCGCGGCGCGTCCGGAGCAGCGACTGGCCGGTTAAAGCGCGCGCTGGTGTCCGCCTTCCGCGGCCTGCACGGCAACCCCGTGCAGGCCGTTTTCATTGGTAGCCTGTTCGACCAGCTCGAGAAACCGTGCGAGACACGGGTTCCGGTTCGTCGCTAGCCAGACGAGCACCTGGGAAATCGACGGCGCCTGCGCAAGCGACTTGAACACCACGCCCGCCAGTTGAGCACGCTGCATCGACGTCGGCACGAGCGCGACCCCCGCGCCTTCGTCGACGAGACTCAGGACGGTTTGCTGCAGACGCACTTCGAAGCGCACATCGGGCTCGAACCCACCCGTGCGGCAGTGTTCGACGATCGTCGTATGCAGTCCCTCGCCAACCTCTCTCGCCGCGATGACGAACGGCTCATGCGCAAGCTGCGCAATGGCGAGCCGCCTCGCGCGGGCGAGCGGATGCCGGCGCGGCAGCGCGACGCACAGCGGCTCGGTAAGCACGGTGCGGGCGGCCAGGCCATGGGGTGGGGCGCCCGACAGCATGATCGCCGCATCGAGCTGCCCGTCGAGCACCTGCGGCGCGAGATCGTTCGAGACGATTTCCCGCAGGTTCAGCGTGACGTCCGGAAAGGCGGCACCGTAGCGGCGTGCGTAGGTGGGCAGCACGCTGTAAGCGGCGCACATCGTAAAACCGATCGTCAGTTCGCCTCGCTCGCCGAGCACGGCGGCGCGGGCATTGCGGCCGGCCTGATCGATGGCCGCGAGAATCGCCTTCGCATCGGCGTAGAAGCGCGCGCCCGCCGCGGTCAGGGTGACGCTGCGCGAATTGCGCTCGATCAACGTCACGCCGAGCGAGGCTTCGAGCGCGGCAAGCTGACGGCTCAGCGGGGGTTGCGACAGATTGAGCCGCGCGGCGGCGCGGCCAAAGTGACGCGTCTCGGCGAGGGTGACGAAATAGCGGAGTGGCTTGACATCGACCATGATGCAAAAAAGGTATTGTTGAGCAATTCAATCGGCATTGGATTGTATCGTTGATCGGGTTTACGCTAACGGCCTTCCGACTGTCGAAGTGCATGACCCGATGTTGTCCACGCTCGAAATCCTGATTCCCGTTTTTGCTTTGATCCTCGCCGGTTTCGGTTGCCGGCGCCGCAATCTGCTCGGGCCCAGCGCCGCTTCCGAACTGAACCGCTTTGTCGTGTGGCTTGCGCTGCCCGCGCTGCTATTCGACACGATGGCGCATTCCACCTGGCATCAGCTCGATCAGCCGGGTTTCGTCGCGACGTTCTCGGTCGCGTGCGCGGTGCTGTTTGTCGGCGTGCTGATCGTGCGGCTTGTACAAGGACGGCACCTTGCCGATGCGAGCGTCGATGCGATCGCGGCGTCGTATCCGAATACCGGGTACATCGGCTTTCCGCTCGCGCTGATCGTATTCGGCAATGCAAGCCTGACGCCGACCACAATCGCGACGATCATCGTCGCGTGCGTGCTGTTCGCCTTCGCGATCGTGCTGATTGAAGTCGGATTGCAGACCGAGCGTGCGCCGCACAAGCTCGGCTTCAAGGTGCTGCGCTCGCTCGCCAAAAATCCGCTGATCGTTTCGCCGATCGCGGGTGCGCTCGTGGCGAGCGCGCATTGGACGCTGCCGCATAGTGCCGAGACCTTCCTCAAATTATTGGCCGGCGCGGCGAGCCCGTGCGCACTCGTGAGCCTCGGGCTCTTTCTGGCGGAGAAGCGGCAAGCGGGCAACGGACGCAATACGTCGTTCGTGTTCACCGCGCTCAAGCTGATCGTGCAGCCGGCGTTCGCCTGGTGGATGGCGTCGCGGGTGTTCGCGCTGCCGGCCGATACGGTCGGTGTCGCGGTATTGCTTGCCGCGCTGCCGACCGGTACGGGGCCGTACATGCTCGCCGAGTTCTATCAACGCGAGGCGCACGTAACGTCGCAGACCATTCTGTTTTCGACGGTTGCTTCAATCGTGACGCTGTCGTTGCTATTGCTGATCATGCAGCGGCATGGCTTCTGACGAATCTCTCGAGCCGCGGTAGTTCCCCTTGCGACAGCACGAAGACCGCCTCCGGCCCTAACCGAAGCGTTCGACGCGATACGGCCGCGGATCGGTAAACGGCGCGGCGCCGGTCATCATCTCGGCAAGCAGCCGGCCGGTGACCGGTCCGAGCGTGAGCCCATGATGGTTGTGGCCGAACGCGAACCACAAGCCACGATGCCGCGGCGCGGGCCCGATCACCGGCCGCATATCCGGTGTGCACGGGCGCATGCCAAGCCACGGCGCCGCATCGAGCCGTTCACCGATGCCGAACGCCGCGCGCGCGAGCGGCTCGACGCGCGCAAGCTGAATGCCGGTGGGCGGCGTGCCGCGCGCCGCAAGCTCCGCACCGGTCGTGACGCGCAGCCGGTTGTCTTCCATCGGAGCCACGACATAACCGCGTTCGATATCGACGACAGGGACCGACAACGGGTTGCGCGTCGGCCGATAGTGCATGTGATAGCCGCGCTTCGCGCGCAGCGGAATGCGATACCCGAGCGGCTCGAACACCAGATCGGACCACGGGCCGAGAGCAACCACGACGTTCGGCGCGCTCAGGAGCCCGGATGCCGTCTCGACGGTCCATGCGCCACTTTCGGCGCGCAGCGTCGTCGCGTCGCCATGGATGAACACACCGCCGATGCTTTCGAAAAGCCGAGCGTAGCTTTTCACGAGCGCGCCCGGACTGCGCACGCTCTTCGGATCGCGCCAATGCAAACCGCCGCAGATGTCTTCGCCGATGCTCGGCTCGCGCGCGCGTAGTGCGGCTGCATCGAGCGGTTCGACGCGCAGGCCGTGTTCGCGTGCGTCGACTTCGGCGTTGACGCGTTCCTTATCGAGCGCGGCGGCAGTGCGGTACGCCTCGATCCATCCGCCGTCGTGCACGAGTTGACCGGCGCCCGCGCGCGCGATCAATGCGTCGTGCTCGTCGATGCACGCGCTGATAAGCGGCAGCATGTCGCGCGCGGCGGCCGCGTGGCGTTGCGGCTGCGATTCCCACCAATAGCGCATCAGCCATCCGGCGTAGGAGGGCAGCGCTTTGTAATCCCAGTAGAGATCGGTGGAGCGATTGCGCGCGTAGCGCAGCAAGGTGCGCAACTGGCGTGGAAAGCCGTACGGCACGATCGACGAACGCTCGATCAGCCCCGCGTTGCCGAAGCTCGTTTCTTCGCCGGGATCGCGGCGGTCGACGAGCGCGACGCGCAGCCCGCGGTCCTGCAGATGCACAGCCGATGAGACGCCGATGATGCCGGCGCCGAGAACGATGACGTCGAAGTCCATGCCGGGTGTCTGTTCGTTGATTAGGGCGAGGTGCGGGCTGTCGCGTCGCGATATCGATCGCTGACCTGGCGATTATAGGGTGCCCGTCGATATCGAAAGATGCACGGCGCGAAGGCTTCCAGGCGGGACCGCTTTTCAGAGTTTTCGTATGGTCCGCAAACAAGCGTGTTGTGCGAGTATGCGGGACCTGTTAGCGCACCAGGCGCCGATGTTTCGTACCGTCAGCATCACTAACAAGCAGATCGGTCAGAAGGCTGACGGCGGCAGACATGCCGTTGTGGACCGTGCAAAAAAACCAACCGGAAAAGAGCGAATTTATGTTTACCTTAAACTTATTTTTTGCTTATAATGAATCCATTGAATTCGATAAACTGGACCACGAAGGCGGTCCGGCAACTACGCAAGCTGGACCGTCAGCATCAGGTCACGATCCGTGATGGCGTAAGTACACTGGTGTCAATGCCGTTTTGCCAGAATGTGGTGCATTTGACGAATCATTTGCACGGTTACCGGCTCCGCATTGGTGACTTTCGGGTGCTGTTCAACTGGGACGGCGAGATCAAGGTTGTCGAGATCGAGGAAGTGAGGAAACGCGATGAACGCACCTACTAATATTCAACTTATAACGGGCGCCGATGGTGCGCCGGCTTTCGTGGTCATTCCCTACATGCAGTATCTGGCCGAACGCAGCGGCGAACGCGGCCTGATCCCTCACGATGTGGTGAGTCGCACGGTCGACGGCGCGACGCCTGTGCGCGCATGGCGCGAGCATTTGGGCCTGACGCAAGCCGAAGTCGCGCAACGCCTGGGTATTAGCCAATCGGCCTATGCGCAGCAGGAAAGCAGCGATCGTCTGCGCCGGTCCACGCGTGACAAGATCGCCGCCGCGCTTGACATCACCTCGGATCAACTCGACCTCTGATCGTTCCTTCCCGTTTTTCCTTCACGTCTTTTAGCTCGCGGCCCATGCCGCGAGCTGACAGATACTCACATCTCCTGCACGCCCGTCACCTCGATCACAAGGTCGCTTTCGGCGATCGCGACGCACGGCAGGATATAGCCTTCGGCCTTTTCCTCGGCGCTCACGCCGGGCCACTCGATCTGATAGCGCACGCTGCCCGCGGTCATTTTGCACAGGCACGTGCGGCATGTGCCGTTGCGGCACGAGCGCGGCAGACGTAGACCGGCGAAGGCGGCCGCTTCGAGCAGGGTCAGCGACTCGGGCGCTTCGAACGTGCGTCCGAGCGGTTCGATAAGGACGGTGTAAATCGCGTCAGGTTCGAGCATTGCAATTGATCGGGGTGGCGAAGAAGCGCCTGGGCCGGTCGATATGGGAAGGCGTAGCGGAGTTTAGCGGAACTGCGGCTAACACGTGGCCACGTGGCGAGGCGGCTCATACACGCAGGATGCGACCCCGGTCACGCGATGACGCGATGACGCGATCAATAGATCGCAAGAACGCCCGATTACGAAATCGACACCCCGAGCAGATGGCCCACTCCGAACGTAAACGCAGCCGCAATCAATCCGATCACGATCTGCCGCATCGCCGAAAACGCGGCGCCGCGCCCATTGAATAGCGATGTAAACACGCCGACCGCCGCAAGCCCGAACGCGCTGAGCGCCACGCAATGGAGAATCGCCGTGCTCCCCTGCGCCCAGAGAAACGGCAGCACCGGAAACAGCGCGCCGAGCGAAAACAGGCAAAACGACACACCGGCGGCCGACCATGGGTTGCCGCCAAGTTCCGCGGGGTCGATGCCTAGCTCTTCGCGCGTCAGTGTATCGAGCGCCTTCTGTTTATCGCGCATGATTTGCGCGGCGACGCGTTTTGCTTCGGCGTGGTCGATGCCTTTCGCCTCGTAAATCATCACGAGTTCGCGGCGTTCCGCTTCCGGTGCGTGCTCGAGTTCGTCCGCTTCCTTCGCGATCTGCGTGCGCGCGAGTTCGCGTGCATTCGTGACCGACAGCCATTCGCCGAGCGCCATCGAGCATGCACCCGCAATCAGGCCGGCGAGGCCTGTCAGCATGATGACCTTGTTGCCCGTACCCGCGCCGGAGACACCCATGATCAGGCAGAAGTTCGACACGAGGCCGTCGTTTGCGCCGAGCACCGCGGCGCGCAGATCGTTGCCCGACGCGACGCCCTTGTGCCATGCCTCCGCCTGGACCGCGCGCGCGACGGAAGGGGTGCGGTGCCGCCGCGCGCGAGTGCCCAGCAGCCTTCTAGCGCGCTGGATGTCTTGTGCGACGACGGCCTCCATGACGGCCGCATGACGCTGCTCGTCTGCCGAAAGCTGCGCGGCGTCGGGTTGATGCGCATACTTGTCGCGATCGGCAGTCTCCGCGGCGGCGAGCGCCGGCAGCACGGATGACGGGCCGAGCGTATGAATCAGCGCGCGCATCAGCCAGGTCTTCACGCTCAGATGGTGGGTCCGCACGCGCACGCCGCTCGCGCGCAGTTTATCGAGCCAGATATTCGCGTGCTCGCGTTCCGCGCCGGCCAGTTGTGCGAATACCGCGCGGCGCGCCGCGTCTGTTTCGACGCGGGCGAGCGTGTCGTAGAGCGCGGCGCTGTCGAGTTCGTCGGCGAGGTTCGTGCGGAATCGTTTGAGTTCGTGACGCGTGGCCATTGCCGATCGGTTTGCGGTCGATGGACGGCGCAACGCGCTCAGTGCGCGCCGCGCATGCGCAGATAGCGGTACACCGTGTTGCGCGCGAGCCCGAGTTCACGCGACGCTGCTGAGATATTACCGCCGTGCCGCGCCAGCGTCTGCTCGATCAGCGCGGCCTGCCATTCGGTCATGCGCGCGGGCGGGTGCGTGACGGAATCGGAAGAGCACGTCGACTGCGCGCGCAACGCCGCATTCCCGTCGATGACGAACGACGCTTCCTGGCCGTCGAGTTCCTGTTTTTGCGCGGCCGCATGGTCTTCGAGAAAATCCTCGGGCAGATGCTCGAGATCGATTGCGTCCGCGCCTTCCGCCATGATGCCGGCGGTGCGCAGCACGTTCGACAGTTGCCGCAGATTGCCGGGCCACAGGCAGCGCCCGAACAGTTCGAGCACTTTACGGGTTACCCGCGCTGGCGTGCGCGGCTCGTCGCGGCGCTGCTCCGCCAGCATCCTGTCGACCAGCGCCGCGAGGTCCGTGCGTTCGCACAACGCGGGCAAGGTGACGGCCAGGCCGTTGATCCGGTAATACAGGTCTTCGCGAAACGCGCCCGCGTCGATCATCTCGCGCAGGTTGCGGTGCGTTGCGCAGATAATCCTGACATCGACCGGAACCGCGCGCGTGCCGCCGAGCGGCACGACAGCACGCGCATCAGCCGTACCTGCTGTGCCAGCGGCATATCGCCGATTTCATCGAGAAAGAGCGTGCCGCCGTCGGCCTGCACGATCTTGCCGGCATTGCCGCGCTTGCGCGCGCCGGTGAAGGCGCCATCCTCATAGCCGAACAGTTCGGCTTCAATCAGCGTATCAGGCAGCGAGGCGCAATTGACAGCGACGAACGGCGCCGCGCGGCGCGGCGATTCGCAATGAAACGCGCGCGCGAGCCATTCCTTGCCGGTGCCCGTCTTGCCGAGCACGAGCAACGGAATGTCGCGGCCGCCTATCTTTTCGACGCGGCGCAGAACGTCCGCCATTCTCGCGTCGCCGGTATCGAGCGTCGCGAAAGTCACGGCGCGCGGGTCCGGATAGGCGTGTCCGGCGCCGGTCGATGGGTTCGCCGATGCGCTGTCGTCCCGGTCGTAACGATGGTCGCGGTGGTGGTCACGGGCGTGGTCACGGTCGTGGCCACTGAGGCCGCCCGCGACGAACGCTGGCCGCGCACGGTGCTCGGCTCGCGCGATCACCCGCACGCCGCTCGGCAAGGTCAGCGTCATGCATTCGCCCGGCGCGCGCTCCGCCTCGTTGACGAGCGCCGCGAACGGCGCGCCGAACAGCGCATCGAACGGTTGCCGGTCGAGTGCGGCAAGCGGCCGGCCGAACTGGAATAGCGCACTGCGATTCGCGGAGAGAAAGCGGCCGGCAGGCGAGAATGCGGCGAGCCCTTCGAACAGCGTGCCGATAAATTCCGCGCGCGCATGGAAGCGCACGCGCACGGCATCGGCAAACCGGTTCGCAAACAGGTGATTCTCGATGATCTGCGCGGACATCCTCACCAGCGCAAGCGTGTGCTTGTGAAAGCCGCGCGTATCGCCGCTTACGTCGAGTGCGCCGATGGTTTGGCCGTACGGGTCGACAATCGGTGCGCACGAGCAGGAGAGGATGCGGTTCGCATGCAGAACGTGCTCGCCGCCGTGCACGACGGTCGGCCGCCCGTCCGCGAGCGCGGTGCCGATTGCGTTGGTGCCGCGGTCGGCCTCGGCCCACGATACGCCGGGGCACAGCGCCACGCGCCGCGCTTTCTCGACGAAGTCGCTATCGCCGAGGCTGTGCAGGATCACGCCGTGGTTGTCCGTCAGCAGCACCATGCTTTGCGTGTCGACGATCTGCGCGTGCAGCGTTTCCATGACGGGCAGCGCGTGCGAGTAGAGCGATTGGTTGCGCTCGACGACGTCCTGCAACTGGGTATGCCGCAGCGGATGGAAATCCGGCGCCTCGTGCGCATGCAGACCGAAATTGCGCGAGCGCGCGTGCGCCTGGGCGATCACGTCGAGTTGAGCCGCGGGATGTCCAACTGGCTGTCCGAGGGGCTGTCCGATGGCTTGCCCAACGGGTTGTCCAACAGCAGGACGACGATTCACAGGCTTGTCTCCGGTGGAATGCAAAGCCGGGCCGCCTGGAGGCGGCCGGCTTCGTCGTGTCTTCGTGCCATTTATTTGGCACTGCAGCATACGATTGCCGGTCACCGGTCATCTTACAGGACGCCGCGTCCGTCGGACACGGCCGGCCAGGCGCCGCTTGCGGTTCTTTCGGCGCAGGCAATGATTAGAAGTGTTATTCGTTCGATTGCACAACTCACGTAGCGCCGCCGCGAGCGCAAGCGCGGCGTCATGCGCTGGGTGATTTTGCACCGCAGTAGGGCTTGTTTCGCCGCCTTCAGGCACCGCGATGGGGTGCGTCAACGGAAAACTTGCGGCGCGGCGGAAGTCGTCTAAAGTAAATGAAATCGTTTCGGCGGTGCGCTCGCGCACAGTTCGCGGCGGTTCGATCCGCGCCTGCGTGCCACGACGGAGGTACCCGAAGGGCAGGCGCGGCCTTGGTAACGGTGTTCTACCCGGCAGGCAATTCCCATGCAGATCATTTTTCCGAACGAGCCCCCTGAATATTCAGGGCGAGAGCTGACCGTGGCTTTTACGGCAATGGTCGATGGTGAAAGGGTGGAATGCACGATTACGGCTGAAGCACTGGAAGACCACTTCGGCGCGGCGTCGCCGCGCTTCGAAGACATGCTCGGCGCGTTCGATACGCACCGCTCGCGTATCGAAGCCGCGACGCGCCGGCTGCTGTCCGAGACACGCGCGCAATGCGCGGTGTTGCGCAGCGGGTATGTCCGGTTTTACGAGGCGAACGTGCGCTCGTAATCCAGAAGTGGTGGGTTACATCATTCGCTGCAGCGTGCGATCCCTGAATAGCAGTTGATGCGCGATCGCCGCCAGCGCATGCAGGCCAATGACCCAATAGAACGCGTTGCCGAGCCACACGTGTGCCGCGTGCAGCGCGTGCCGCGCGCCCGGGTCGGCGCCTACCAGCACGATCTGAAAATCAGTCCCGGCAAGCGTGACCGGATGACCGCCTGCGTTGACCATCAGAATCCCGAGCAGCGGCTGCGCGAAGATAAACACGTATAGCGCGAGATGAACGAGCCGCGCGAGAAAGGTCAGAAGCGCATTCACTTCCACTTCGGCAGGTGCACCGCGCCACAGACGCCACAAGAGCCGCAGCACCGCGAGCGACAGCACGAGCGCGCCGGCCCACATATGCACGGCGGTCCACAGCGCGCGGCTGTCGCTGCCTTTCGGTCCGCGAATTTCAATCGCGAAAAACGCAGTCGCGACCAGCAGAAAAATGGCCCAATGAAAAAAGATCGCAGGCTTCGAGTAGCGTTCCTGCGTCGCGTAAGCGGACATGCATTTGCTCCTTGACCGATTTTGTTCTTGTGCTTGAGGTGGCCGCGGTTATTCCGCGCCGAGATAGAAGAAACGCAGCAGGAAGACCACCGCGATGATCCAGACGACGAGCTTCACTTGCCGCGCCTGTCCCGTCAGCAGCTTGAGCCCCGCGTAGGAGATAAAGCCGAACGCGACCCCATTCGCGATCGAGTAGGTAAACGGCATCAGCAAGGCGGTGAGAGCGGCCGGCACGACTTCGGTCGCATCGTCCCACGGCAGGTCGGCCATCTCGCGCAGCATCAAACAGGACACATAGAGCAGCGCGGGAGCAGTTGCATAAGCCGGCACGACACCGGCCAGCGGCGCGAAGAAGAGGCTCAGCAAAAACAGCGCGGCGACGGTCAGGGCGGTTACACCGGTGCGGCCGCCCGCCTGCACGCCCGACGCGCTCTCGATATACGCCGTCGTCGACGACGTGCCGAGCACCGAGCCCGCGAGAATCGCGGTGCTGTCCGCGAGCAGCGCCCGGTTGAGCCGGTGCATCTTGCCGTGCACGAGCAGCCCCGCGCGGTTTGCGACGCCCATCAGCGTGCCGGTCGCATCGAACAGTTCGACGAGAAAGAAGACGAGCACGACATTCAGGACGCCCGTCGACAACGCGCCATGGATGTCGAGCTTGAAGAGCGTCGGCTCGATCGACGGCGGCATGGAGACGACGCCGTGGAACTCGTTGCCGCCGAAGAAAAAGCTCAGCACGGTCACGCCGACGATGCCGATCAGAATCGCCCCGCGCACACGCAGATAATCGAGCGTGACGATCGCGAAAAAGCCGATGATGGCCAGCACGGCATGCGCGTCATGCAGATTGCCGAGCGTGACGAGCGTGGCTGGATTGCCGGTCACGATGCCGGCGGACTTGAGCGAGATGATGGCGAGAAAGAGCCCGATGCCGCCGGTAATCGCAATGCGGATCGAGTGCGGAATGCCGTTGACGATCACTTCGCGCACGCGAAACAGCGTGACGATCATGAACAGGCAGCCGGAAATGAATACGGCCCCAAGCGCCGCTTGCCACGGGAAATGCATGCCTTTGACGACCGTGTACGCGAAGTACGCGTTGAGCCCCATGCCCGGCGCGAGCGCAATTGGGTAGTTCGCATAGAGACCCATGATGACGGACGCGAGCGCGGCAACGATACAGGTCGCCACGAATACGGAATCTTTCGGCATGCCGGCGTCGCCGAGGATGGCCGGGTTGACGAAGATGATGTACGCCATGGTCAGGAACGTGGTGACGCCTGCCAGCACTTCCGTGCGCAGGTTCGTGCCTGCTTCGTCGAAGCCGAAATACCGTTTTAGGGAGTCCATGTGCCGATTCTCTCGTCGGGTTGAGTCGTTGTTATCGAAGAAGACTGCCAGCAGAGCGGCTGCGGTCCGGAACAGCCACGGGGCGGATTGTAAACATGAATCGGCCGCGGGGGCAGCAGGGACAACCTCGATAGTTGTGCGGAGTTTATATGAACAAATTCGGCAGAGGCATCTTTGTGAATTCCGTGATTCGCGCACTAGCCCAACTGCGATCAGGAAATCACCGAACCGTTGCGGTCCGATAAGAAAGTTTGAATAACGGCGATCGGGATTGGCAGAATGCCGCTAATGTGAAAGAGGCCTAACGACGATCAGAGAAAAAGCCTGCGGCATTGTGCATTCCGCAGGCCTCGCGCCTGTGCTGTTTACTGCGGGTGATTTGCGGCCTGCGCTGCGCGTCGCGCGGCCACGATCCTGCCCGCCGCAATGGCGTTCTCGGGATAATCGATCCAGTCGTTCGGGTCGTAGCCCGCCGCGCGCCAGTCGGCAAAATCCGCGATCACTTGCGCGCGTGTTTTCGGCGCCGACGGGTCGTAGCTGCCCGCGGGCGTTTCCGCAAAGGCATAGGTCGCGCATAAGGCGCCGGCGATCATGCAAAGAACCATACGAGGAATGCGTTTCATGGTTGCGTCCTCAACAAGTTGAAGCAGTGCATTCCCATTCTAGAGCGAGTCGCAAAACCGCGTGAGGCACAGGCGAACTGTTGTTCTCAATAGGCACGCTCACGTTTGCGTGGGCTTGCCCATCCGGTCCAGCACCGCGTTAATGATGTCGATCGGCAGCGGAAACACGATCGTCGAATTCTTGTCCGCGGCGATCGTGGTGAGCGTCTGCAGATAGCGCAGTTGCATCGCCTGCGGTTGCTGCGCAAGCATCTGGGCCGCGTGCAGCAGCTTCTCCGAAGCTTGCAGTTCGCCTTCCGCGTGAATCACCTTGGCGCGCCGTTCGCGTTCCGCTTCCGCTTGCCGTGCAATGGCGCGGATCATCGTTTCGTTGATGTCCACGTGCTTGATTTCGACTGTCGAGACCTTGATGCCCCACGCGTCGGTCTGCGAATCGAGCACCTTCTGGATGTCGGCGTTCAGCTGCTCCCGCTCCGACAGCAACTCGTCGAGATCGTGCTTGCCGAGCACGGCGCGCAGCGTGGTCTGCGCGAGCTGGCTCGTGGCGTCGAGGTAGCGCGCAACCTGAATCACCGCGCGCTCCGGATCGACGACGCGAAAGTAGACCACCGCATTCACCTTCACCGACACGTTGTCGCGCGTGATGACATCCTGCGGCGGCACGTCGAAGACGACGGTGCGCAGATCCATCCGCACGGCCTGCTGCACGACCGGGATGATCAGCACGAGGCCCGGCCCCTTGACCTTCCAGAAGCGCCCGAGCATAAACACGACGCCGCGTTCGTACTCGCGAAAAATGCGGATCGACGATGCGATCAGCAAGGCCACGACCACAATCAGAATGCTGCCGAAACCGAATGTGAAACCGATCATCTGCGTTCTCCTTGTTGTGATGCCGCACCGGCCGGCACAACCGTCAGCGTGAGTCCGTGGCGCGCGGTCACGCGCACGGTGTGGCCCGCGGGCAGCGGCTCGCTGCTCTCGACGCGCCAGCGCTCGCCATGCACGCGTGCCCAGCCGGTGCCGTTGTTGGCGCTGCCGCTACTGCTGCCGCCGCTGCCGTCGCCGCTGCTATCGGGCGTAAGACCGTCGTCGAGCACCACGCCGATGCTGCCGATCAGCGCTTCGGAGCCCGTCACGACCGGGCGGCGCCGCGCACGCAGCGCGACGCTCGACACGGTGAACACGAACAGCGCGCCGAACAGCGTGACGCCCGCGATCATGGGCAGCGGAATGCCGAAGCCGGGCACGTCGGTATCCATCAGCATCAATGCGCCGATCGCGAACGCGACGACACCGCCGAAGCCGAGCGAGCCGAACGTCGGCAAAAAGGCCTCGGCGATAAGGAAAGCGAGGCCGAGGAAAATCAGACCGAGTCCCACATAGTTGATCGGCAGCAATTGCAGCGCGAAGAGTCCGACGAGCAGGCTGATCGTGCCGACGACGCCCGGCAGCACGAAGCCCGGATTCGCGAACTCGAAGAAGAGTCCGTACATGCCGATCATCAGCAATATCAGCGCCACGTTCGGATCCGTGATCACCGCGAGGAAGCGGCTGCGCCAGTCCGCCTCCAGCGTGACCACGGTCGCGTGCGCGACACTCAGGCGATGCTCGCCGTCGGCGGTGGTGACGGTGCGGCCGTCCACTTGCCGCAGCAGGTCGGGAATATCGCGCGCAACGAGGTCGACGACCTTCTGTTCGAGCGCCTCGCGTGCCGACAGGCTCACGGCTTCACGCACCGCGCGTTCCGCCCAGTCAGCGTTGCGGCCGCGCATCTGGGCGAGGCCGCGGATATAGGCGGACGCGTCTTGCACCTGCTTGCGGGTTTCGGTCGATTGCGTATCGAGCGCGGGCGATGTGTCGGCAGGTGCAGAGGTCGACGAACCAGCCGATGAAGCGGCCGAAGCCGCGCCACCGGCCTTGCCGTCCGGCGCGAGGCGAGGCAGTGCGGGGCCCGCGCCGGGTTTCGGCGCGTCAGAACCGCCCATGCCGATCTGCACCGGCGTGGCCGCGCCGAGATTCGTGCCCGGCGCCATCGCGGCGATCTGGCTTGCATAGACGATATAGGTGCCGGCGCTCGCGGCACGCGCGCCGCCCGGTGCGATGTAGGCGGCAACCGGCACCGGAGAGCTCAGCATCGCCTTGATGATCTGCCGCATCGACGTGTCGAGCCCGCCGGGCGTGTCGAGCTGGAGCACCGCTAATGCCGCGTGTTCGTGATCGGCACGGGCGAGTCCGCGCACGATGAAGTCGGCGCTTGCCGGGCCGATTGCGCCATTGACCGGGATCACAATCACGTTGGGCGATGCAGCGGCGGCGGGCTTGGCGCCGGTTTCAATCGCGTATGCCGCGGAGATGCCGAAACCGGACGATCCTCCGCTCGCGAAAGTGGCGCAGACCATGAAAGCGGCTGCCACCAGGAGCAATTGCACCGCGACCGCACGCAAGGATAAGCCGCATGGCGTGCGCTGCATCATGGCACCCGCTACCCGCGCCGCGCCGGATGCGATACGGCGCTCGGACGGCGGGCCGGGTTGCCGGTACCGGAGAAACGGGTAGATTCTCATCGCCGACGGCCGGTGCGCCGCTGGGCGGATCACGGCGCCGGCGGCGACCAGCCCCAAAAGGAGGCCTGTTATCAAGCTTAGTCGGAAATCGGTTGATGCGCGGGAAATGCAGGATAGATGCGGCGGGATAGATGCGGCGGGATCGATGCGGCGGGACGACTGCGAGACAGGTCCGCCGCCGGTTTGATCGACTTCCACATTGATGTTACCCGCAGTTATCGCACCACAGTTTTGCGTGCAGAATGTGCGCCACTAGAGCGCATTCGCGCCGACTCGCCGCGATTCGCCAGCTACGCTTTGAAACGCTGGCTGGAGCAATGCGACATGGGACTGGAGACAACAATGACAGCAGCCGATAGCTTTCTTGAAGCGCGCGATCTGTTGTTGCGCCATCGCACCGACTACGAGCGCGCCTATCGCGAGTTCCAATGGCCGGTTCTCGACGACTTCAACTGGGCGCTCGATTACTTCGACGTCATCGCGCGCGGCAACGACAGCCCGGCGCTGCGGATTGTCGACGACATCGAGGGCCGCGGCCTCACGCTTTCGTATGCGCAGATGGCCGAACGCTCGGATCGCGTGGCGAATTTCCTGCGCGGCCTCGGCGTCGGCCGCGGCGACCGGCTGCTGCTGATGCTGCCGAACCGTGTCGAACTCTGGGACACGATGCTGGCCGCGATGAAGCTCGGCGCGATCGTGCTGCCGGCCACCACGCAGCTATCGGCCGGCGATGTACGCGATCGCGTGCAACTGGGTGGCGCGAACGTCGCGATCGTCGATAGCGCGGAGCTCGCGAAATTCGATGCACTCGAGGCGCCGCTCACGCGTATCTCGGTGGGCACACCGCGCGATGGCTGGGCCGATTTCGCGGCCGCTTATCAGGCGTCGTCATCGTTCATACCCGACGGCCGCACGCGCGCAAGCGATCCGATGCTGCTGTATTTCACATCCGGTACGACATCGAAGCCGAAGCTCGTCGAGCATACGCATGCGAGCTACCCGGTCGGCCATCTGTCGACGATGTACTGGATCGGTCTTCTGCCCGGCGACATCCACTGGAACATCAGTTCGCCCGGCTGGGCGAAGCACGCGTGGAGCTGTTTCTTCGCGCCGTGGAATGCGCAGGCCTGCGTGTTCGTCTACAACTTCGCGCGCTTTGTGCCGAAAGATACGTTAGACGTGCTGGTGCGCTGCAACGTAACGACGCTATGCGCGCCGCCCACCGTGTGGCGGATGCTCGTGCAGGAACCGCTCGCGTCGTATCCGGTAAAGCTGCGCGAGATTGTCGGCGCGGGCGAGCCGCTGAACCCGGAAGTGATCGAGCGCGTGCGCCACGCGTGGAACATCACGATACGCGACGGCTACGGCCAGACCGAGACGACCTGCCAGGTCGGCAACACGCCGGGACAGCCGGTCGTGCCCGGTTCGATGGGGCGGCCGCTGCCTGGCTACCGCGTCGAACTCGTCGATGCAGACGACCAGCCGGTCAGCGAAGGCGAAATCGCACTGCCGCTCGCGCAACGTCCGCTCGGCCTGATGACCGGTTACGCGAACAATGAAGCAGCCAACGCGAACGCCATGCGCAACGGCTACTACCGCACGTCCGATGTTGCGCTGAGGCGCGACGATGGCTACCTCGTCTACGTCGGTCGCTCGGACGATGTGTTCAAGTCGTCCGATTACCGGTTGAGTCCGTTCGAGATCGAGAGCGTGCTGATCGAGCACGAGGCCATTGCCGAAGCAGCGGTGGTGCCGAGTCCCGATGCGCTGCGCGCGTCGGTGCCGAAGGCGTTCGTCACCGTGCGCCAGGGCTTCGAGGCGAGCCCCGAAGTCGCTCGCGACGTGTTCCGCTTTGCACGCGAAAAGCTTGCGCCGTACAAGCGGATTCGCCGTCTGCAGTTCAGCGAATTGCCGAAGACGATCTCCGGCAAGATCCGCCGCGTCGAGCTGCGCCGCCGCGAACTCGATCGCACCGCGGAGCCGGCGCGCATGCCCGGCGAGTATTGGGAAGAGGACTTTCCCGATTTGCGCTGATTTAAGTTGACTTGGGTTGGCTTGAGTCGACTTGAACTGACTTGAACTGACCGACGCGCATTGCCTGCAGAACACTATCGGAGACGTCACGATGAAGATCGGTTTCGTAGGGCTCGGCAATATGGGGGCGCCCATGGCGCGCAACCTGCTGAATGCGGGTCATGTGCTGCACGTGTTCGACGTCAGCGCATCGGCCGTGCAGGCCCTCGTGGAAGCAGGCGCGCAAGCGGCCGTGTCGCCGAAAGCGGCGTCGGCTGAAGCGGAATGCGTGATCACGATGCTGCCGGCCGCCGCGCACGTGAAGAGCGTGCTGACCGGCGACGACGGCATTCTCGCCGGCATTGCGCGAGGCGTAGCGATCGTCGATTCGAGCACGATCGATCCGGCAAGCGTAAAGGCCTTTGCTGCGCTCGCGCAGCAGCAGGGCAATGCGTTCCTCGACGCGCCGGTGTCGGGCGGCACGGGCGGCGCCGCGGCGGGCACGCTGACCTTCATGGTCGGCGGCAGCGTGGAAGCTTATGAACGCGTGAAGCCTGTGTTGTCCGCGATGGGCGGCAATATCGTGCATTGCGGAGACACCGGCACGGGGCAGGTCGCGAAGATCTGCAACAACCTCGTGCTCGGCATCACGATGGCGGGCGTGGCGGAAGGCATGGCGTTAGGAGAAGCGCTCGGCATCGACCCGAAAGTGCTGGCGGGCATCATGAATACGTCGACGGGGCGCTGCTGGAGTTCCGATACGTACAACCCGTTTCCGGGCGTGATCGATGCGGCGCCGTCGTCGCGCGGTTACACGGGCGGCTTCGGCACCGACCTGATGCTAAAAGATCTCGGTCTCGCGACCGACGCCGCGAAGCTCGTGCGGCAGCCGGTCTTTCTGGGCGCGCTCGCGCAGCAGCTGTATCAGGCGATGAGCACGAACGGCGCGGGCAAACTCGACTTCTCGTCGGTCATCAGGCTGTATCGGCGCGACGACGCCGCGACGTGAGCGGACGCACGATGCACGATGGTCGCGTCACGGCACGAGCCACAGCGACACCGCGTAGATGACGAGCGACACAAGAAACGTTATCGCGGTATAGCCCATCACACGCTGGATCCGGATGCCGGCAATGGCGACAACCGGCACGGCCCAGAACGGCTGCAGCATGTTCGACACGTTCTCCGCCATCGCAACGCCCATCGCGGTGCGCGCGACCGGCGCGTGCAGGCTCAGCGCGGCCGGCAGCACGAACGGCCCCTGCACGGCCCAATGACCGCCCGCGCTCGGAATCAGCAACGTGATGATGAGCGAACTCAGATAGCTCCATAGCGCGAGCGTGGCCGGCGTTGAAATCGCGACGAATGTCTTCGCGATAACCGACGCGAGGCCCGTGCCGCTCATGATGCCCATGATGCCGCCGTACATTGGATATTGCAGCAGCATCGAACCGGTCTGCCGTGCCGCGCGGCGAATCGCGTCCGCATAAGCGATCGGCGTGCGCTGCAACGCAAGACCGGCGAGCAGAAAGATCAGAATGGTCGTGTTGATGTCGAGCTCGAAGCCTTTTTCGTGCCACTGCATCGCGATATAGCCGATGCCCATCGCGAGCAACAGCAGCGTGCCGAGCATCGATTGTTCGAGCCGCGCGGCGAGCGAGCCGTCATCGGCGTTGCGTGCGTGCGGATCGTCGGCGGGCGCGGCGGCCTGTTCTTGCAACGTCGTCATTTGCGCATCGCGCGGATGCATCTTGATAAAGATAAACGTCATCACGACGACAATCGCGATCGTCGGCACAAACACGAACGGCGCGAACACTGTTTGCATGAGCGGCAAGACCTGGCCCGTGGCTTTCTCGACGAGATTCAGCGCATTGCCGTGCGACGCTTGCGACAACGCGATCGAACTCGACAGGCCGCTATTACAGATGGACCACGCGGAGTAGCTGCCCGCGACGAGCCACGCAAAATCGACATTGACCCGCTTGGCTATTTCACGCGCGAGCAGCGCGCCGACCACAAGTCCGAGCCCCCAGTTCAGCCATGCCGCCACCGCGACGATCGGAAACACGACGAGCGCCGCTTTCGTCGGCGTCTGCACACGCGAGGCGAGCGCGCGCAGCCCGCGCTGCACGACCGGCGCATCGGCGATCGCAAAGCCGGTCGCGAGAATCAGGATCATTTGCAGCGCGAAGCCGAGAATGCCGAACGCGCCGCCGTACCACGAGCTGAGCACGTGCGGAATGTCGGCCTTCGGTGCGAACAGCATCGACAACACGATCACGACGAGCGTGAGCCCGATGGACAGCACGAACGGGTCCGGCATCACGCGCTCGAACAGATAGACGAGCGCGCTCACGACGTTGCGCCGTTCCGGTTGCGATGCGTTGGCAGAAGCAGGGTGTCTCGCGTCCATTATGTTTCTCTTGTCCTCACAGTTTCAGATGCGGCGTATCGCGCGGTACGCGAGCCTTCAATCTGAAAGCTTGCGCGCCGCGATGCCGCGTTTGACGTGGGCTCGAAACATACCGGAATTTTTCGATATGTGCTGCCAGGTACGCGTTGTCTGGTTCGCGTCGCCGGTTCGCGGTTGAGATTGCGACTGCAACGGGAACTACGTTTTGCTAACGATGCGCGACGACGCGTACGCGTCAATCGTCGAGCGCTTCGTGTACCGCAATGGCGCCCTGTTTCCAGTAGCTCGCCGCGCGAATGCGCGATTTGTCGATGCCGCGTTCGTTGACGAGGTGATAGCGCACCGCACGCATCGTCGCTGCTTCGCCGGCCGCCCAGACGTAGCCTTCACCGTCGGGCATCCACGTTTCGCGTACCGCGTGCAGCAGCGCTTCTCCGCGAGACTTCGATTCGCTGCGATAGCACCACACGCTATACAGATTCGTAGCGGTCGCGAATTCGATGCGAGCGGACGGATCGCTGACTTCGATAAGCGACGCGACGCGCGTGCCTGCGGGCAACTCTTCGAGACGACGTGCGATGGCGGGTAGCGCGGTGTCGTCGCCGATCAGCAAATGCCAGTCGAAGGCGGTTGGAATGACCAGCGAGCCGCGCGGACCGCCGACGCCGAGAAACTGGCCCGCTTGCGCCTGCGCCGCCCATTCGGCAGCGGGCCCCGCTTCGTGCAAGGCGAACTCGAGGTCGAGTTCGCGCGCGGCGCGGTCATAGCGGCGCGGCGTGAAGTCGCGCGCAACGGGGCGCGGCTCGTCGGCGGCGAACACCGGACCGTCCGGGCCCGCTTGCGGCAGCGATGGCTTTTCCGCGCCGCGGGCGGGGAAGAAGACTTTGACATGGTCGTCGAACGAGGCCGATTCGAAGTCGTGCAGGTCGTCGCCGGTCAGCGTGACGCGGGTCAGATGCGGCGTGAGCTGCCGCACGTGCTTGACTTGCAGCAGACGGAACTTCAGCGGGTGACGCACACGCGTCACCGCAAGATCGGAGCGATCGTGCATAAGGGAATTCCTTTCAGGTTGCGGGCGGTGGCTGGCCCGTAGGTCAGCCTTGTCAGCCTCGTTCGGGCCTTGCCTCAGGACTTGCCGCCACCGCTGGTTTTGCCTTCGATCTCGGCCGTCGCGCGCGCGAGTATTGCCGCGATACGGCGCTGCTCATCAGGCGAGGCGTTGTCGCGCAGCAGCAGCGCATGCTTGAGCGCACGTCGTGCCTCGATAAATTCGGGCAGCCAGGCCGTGCCGCGAACGCCGCCGAATTCGTCGCCACCGGCGTCGGCGCCTGGGTTATCACCCGCGTCGTTTGAGAATGCGCGCCGAACCATGTCCATCTTGCGCGCGATATGGCTGAGCTTCGCGAGCATCAGGTCGGCGCGTTCGCGGTTCGCCGCGAGGTAGACGCGACCCGCGTCGGCCAGTTCGTAGCGCTTGCGGTTGCCCTCCATTTGCACAGTGACATAGCCGAGCTCTTCGAGGTAAGTGAGCGCGGGGTACACCATGCCGGGGCTTGGCGAGTAGAAGCCGTTCGAGCGTGCGTCGAGCGCCTTGATCAGCTCATAGCCGTGGCTGGGGCGCTCGCCGATCAGCGCGAGCAGCAGCAGTTGCAAATCGTCGGAGGTGAACTTCCGGCCGCGCGGGAAGCCGTCGGTTTCATCGCCGAAGCCGCCGAAGCCGGGCCCACCGCCCGAAAAGCGGCTGCCGCGACCGTGGTGATGACGGCCGATGGCGTGCCACGCGTGCCACAGGCGGTGAAGCGAAAAGGCGTCCGCGAAGCCGGGGCGGCCCGGATAAACAGTGTCGGATGAGAAATGGAAATGGCGGTGATCGCGCATGTCGAGCTCCTCGTGGTGGATGACGGTGTATCTAAAGATATATCTCAAGATATATATCTAAAGATACTTTGTCAAATCTGATTTTGGCGGATATCGGTGCACAACGCGTTCTTCTGCAATCTGCTTGCGCCAGCCATCTGTCGTTCCTGCAATGGCCAAAACATGGTGCAGTTCGGCCACGACCTCGCGGTTCGCGAATGCCCCTCGCTAGACTTCGTGACTCGTATCGGAGCATGGGCACGAGCCAGTCTACAAATGAACGACACGACTTCCGAGCGATCGGCCGGACATCGCGGTCCGCATCAGAAACACGCGTTTGGACGACGAAAGAGCATCGACGAAGAGCTGCATATCGCGGTTCTGGTGTTCCCGAGATTCTCGTCGCTGGACGTCGCCATCATCGACCAGGTATTTCATTACGCGAACAGACTCAACGGCATGAACGACCGCCGTTATCTGGTCCGACTGCTGTCCTCGAGCGGCGGCCTCATCAGGGGAACGGCGAGGATGAAAGTGTGGAGCGAGGTGGTCGAGTCGCCGTCGCTGGACATTGTGTTCGTAGTCGGGGGAGACGGCGTAAGCGCTGCATCGCGCGATGCGCGCCTGCTCGGCTGGATCCGGGAGACGTACCGCAGGAAATCGCTCGTGATCGGCGTTGCCGAAGGCCGCACGTTGATCGAGACAGCAGGCGTACCGCCTGCTGACGTGACAGGCGAGCTAACGTCGCTATTCCGGCGGGGCACGCACGCAACCGGACATACAGATGTTACTGCGCGTCCGCATGACATCTACGACCCGGGCGGGGCGTTCTCCAGCGCGCTATCCATCCTTAGCCGTGACCTTGGGACGCCGAGAGCCCAGGAGGTGAGCGAACGGGTCATACCCGATTCGAGTCGTCGGCTGTCCTCTTTTCCCGGTGAGCCGAGCGAAGACATGCGGCGCGACCGGATCCGCGAAGCGGCCGACTGGATTGAACAGAACTGCAACAGACCGATTACGGTCGCGGACATTTCCCAATTCGCGCTCATGAGCAAGCGGACACTGCTGCGGCATTTCAGGCAGGTGATCGGTACGACTCCATCCGAGTATCTGCTGAAGGCCCGTTTCGAGCTTGCCTGCCGGTTACTGATTTCGACCGCGCTGCCGATCGACAAGGTGGCGAGGCGCTGCGGCTTTAGCAGCGGCATGGCGCTCGCGAAACTGTTTCGACGGCGCCTGTCCGTGTCTGCCAGTGAATATCGTGCGACGGCTCGCTCGCAGCAAGGCAGCGCTGACCACGAAACCTCGTAATACACCCGCGAAAACCATTCGAGGCGGTGATCGCACCGCCAACATATGGCCTTTTTCGGTCACGTCGATTTTGGCAAGACGGCCGCTCAGTATGATTCGACCTGCGAAATTCACATGACGCACCAGTTACGGGGAGTATCGAAGTGAGTCGGCTCAGTGCAGATCCCGCCGTCGCGGCCCGCGGCGTTGCAATCCATCCCACGCGGAGCGGACGCGCGCGCGTCTTTGCTCGCAAGGACATCGACGCGCGCATTGCGCGGCGCTTGAATAGCGCACATAGCCGGACTTAGGAGCGCGTCATGCAAGCCGATATTCGCCAATACGGCGTGGGTGTACGGAACGACTTTAACGGCGTCGTCGCAAGACTGGCCGATGTCGCGACCATCGCCGGGATGGCCGAGCTGACAGCGCAATCGCGCTTCGGCAGCCTTCTCACGCACGGGACACTCGACGCGCTCTTTGTCGCTTTTTCGATTGCATGCGCGCTTGCGTTGATGCCCGCATTTGGCGTGTATCAATCGTGGCGCGGACGCTCGACGTTGCAGCTTGCGCAGCGTGTGCTGTTCGCATGGCTGTGTGTGCAGGTTTGCTGCGGACTTCTGATCTTCTCGCTGCACTATGCAAACGATGTGTCGCGCCAGTGGTTCGAATACTGGACCGCCGCCGGCGGCGCCGCGCTGATCGGCACCCGCATGGTCGCATACGCGATTCTGAGCCGGCTGCGCCATGCGGGTCTCAATCAGCGCCTCGTCGCTCTGGTCGGCGAAAGCGTGCATTGCCGCAGCGTGCTGCGCAAAATCGACGCCGTGCCGGGCAGTGGCTTCCGACCTGCGGCGGTGTACGATCCGCACGGCAACGCGTCTGGCGCGGCGCCAGGCTTGCGCGTGTTCAGCGAGTTCGGCCCGTTCGTCGACTATGTGCGTGAGGCCGGCATCCAGGAATTGTGGCTCGCACTCCCGCTCTCCGAGCAGCCGACGATTCTGCGTTTTCTCGATACTTTCCGCGACGAGCTGATCAATATCCGCCTCATGCCGGATGTACGCGGCCTTGCATTGTTCGAGAGCGGAGTCGTCGAACTGGCCGGTTCGCCGGCCATCAACCTCGCCGCTTCGCCGCTCTCGCCGGCCGCACTTGCCCAGAAAGCACTGTTCGATCGCGTGTTCGCGGCTTGTGCGCTGCTTGCGCTGGCGCCACTCTTTGCCCTGATCGCGTTGGCGGTCAAGTTTTCGTCGCCGGGCCCCGTGTTCTTCCGGCAGAGCCGCAAGGGGGCGAATGGCCGCGTATTCCGCATCTACAAGTTCCGCTCGATGCGGGTTCACCAGCAGACGCATGGCGTGGTGCAGCAGGCGACGCGTCACGACGCGCGCATTACACAAGTCGGCGCTTTCCTGCGCCGCACCAGTCTCGACGAGCTACCGCAGTTTATCAATGTGCTGCGCGGCGAGATGTCCGTCGTCGGTCCACGGCCGCACGCGATCGAACACGATGAACTGTACGGCAAGCTGATCGACCGCTATATCCATCGCTACCGGATCAAACCCGGCATCACAGGCTGGGCTCAGGTGAACGGTTATCGCGGCGAAACCGATCGGATCGAAAAGATGCAACGGCGCGTCGAACACGACCTCTACTATCTATGTAACTGGTCGCTGGTGCTCGATATGAGAATAGTCGCCGCTACGGTAATCAAGGGCTTTATTCACCGTAACGCGTATTGACGGATGACACCGCGCACTGCGCGGGCACTGCGGCGCCGCGGGCTCAAAAGACGAGCCACGCGGCGCTGTCATGATGAGGCATCCGAAGCGGCCTACGAACGCGCACGGCGCAAGGATCAATGCAGGATGTCTGCGAAGATCGAAGCAGGCCCTGTATGAAGCTGGCAAACCAGTTCTAACGATGACGCGAGCTCATCGATCTGCGAGGGTGTCAGGTTGCCGATTAACGTGGTCATCTCGTCCGAGAAGCCGAATATGCGCGCGCCATTCCGCTGGTCTTCGAGAATCAGCCGATTCGCGAGGCGAAGATAGGTGCGATTCCAGTCACTGATCATATCCAGCAGGTCTTCGTCGTTCGGCATGGGCGTGGGGTGTGGAAGTGTGGCGTTCGCAGCATCGGTAACGCCTGCTAGCACTGTCGTACCGATATAGGCGCGGTTAATAGTTTAGTGATCCGGAACGTATGCGCGCGCCAAAACTATGGCGGATTCGGTCAATGTGGAAGCGCATAACCTGATGTGCCCCCAATCCGTCAAGACCTGGCGTCATTCCGCCATCGTGTCGATGCTCCGCTTTGCCTTTCGTAACATGGGTGTTGCAAGACGGGCATGACGTCTTGTTGCGATGCGCTTTATCGCGCGGCGCGGCGCAAACGGGGTGTATGAAGGAGACGCGGCAATCAGCGCGGATGCAGCCTACCCGGCACGACAAATTGAAAACAATAGGCATCACAGTATTCGACGGCTTTGCATTGCCTGAAATTGCACGCATCGTGGAATCGTTCCAGCGTGCGAACGAATCAAGCGAGTACGGCCAGCACAACCCGGACTGCTTCAACGTGCGCCTGTTGTCGAGCCTCGGAGGGCGCATCGCCAGTTCGTCCGCCGTCCTTGTCCTGACCGAAAGCGTCGAGACCGATCGGAAGCCTGACGGTCTGCATGCGCTTTTCGTCGCCGGTGGACCGGGCGTCAGTCATGCGTTGCGTGACGACGTTTTGCTCGCATGGTTGCGTCGCACCTGCCCGCTGACCGGATATGTGTTTCCAGTCGATGAAGGACATCTGCTGCTCGACGCGGCGGGGTTCGGGTGCGATGCGGGCGCGACGCGCAGAATCAGCTCGCTGCTCAAGAAGTTCGTGCCCAACCCGTTCACCGACATCGTCTGCCGCAACGAGGCGAACCACGTGAGCGAGAAGATCCGGTCCTCGGCACGCTGGATCGAAGCGAACGGCCATCGGCACGTGGGGCTGAACGAGGCGGCTCGTGTGGCGCAGATGAGCGAGCGCAATTTCCTGCGCCGTTTCAAGGCAGAACTCGGCGTGACGCCCTCGGATTACCTCCTTTACGTGCGGCTCGACATGTCGTGCCGGATGCTTGCGGAAACAACCTTGCCGGTGGGCAGCGTCGCGCGGCGTTGTGGCATGGGTAGCGGCGGGCGGCTTGCGAAGCTATTCCGCAAGCACCTCGGCAAGACGCCGACCGCCTACCGGGCGAATCACCGGCGGCCCAGCGCATAGCAAAGAGGCCATGCCGCGCACCGGGCCGGATGCGCGGCAGCCGTTCAGGTACAGGTCCTCGATGCCGTACGGCCCGTCCGGTAGTCGGTCGGTGTGGTCGAGAGATACTTGCGGAAAAGCTTGGCCAACTGGCCGCCGCTACCGATGCCGCAGCGGCGTGCGATCTTGTCGACCGGAAGGCGCGATTCCACGAGCAACCGGCAGCTCATGTTCAAACGCGCGCGCAACAGATAGTCGGACGGCGTGATGCCCATCTCGCTCTTGAAGCGCCGCAGGAAGTTCCGCTCGCTCATCGCTGCAACCTGTGCGGCGTCGTCGATCGAGATGGGCTGGTCGACGTTTTCCTCGAGCCAGCGCGCGGATGCCATGATCTTCTCGCTTACCTGTGACGGCGCTCTACCCGCGATCGGCGAGGCGAACGGCGATTTGTGCTCGGGTACGACCGACTCGGTGACCAGCTGCGCGAGTTCTGCACCGAGATCGTGCTTCACGATTCTCAACGCAGTATCGACTGCACCGGGCGGGTCGCCAAACGGTCTTCGCGAATAGACGTCACGCCATTCGTGGCTGGCTTCGAAGTGCGGCCCTTCGCGACCCGTAAAGCCCGCTGCCTCGAGGAGCTGCTGGCCTTCATGAATGGAATGAACGATCTCGCTTGACGGATACCTGCGGCGCAGCCAGTCTCTTAGCCGTTCGTCGCGGCATGCTTGCTGCGCGCCCGCGCCACCGGCGATGAAGAGCATGTGGACATCATCGGTTTCGCGGTAACTATCAACACTTTCCGTCCAGACAAATACGGACGACGAACTGGCAACGCGCCCGCCGGCAGCTGACCACAGCGAAACGTCATAGCGCGAGCGTCCGATCGGTCTCGGCGCCGCGAGCGCGTTAGCTTTCTGAAAAACCTCGATGATTGCGGCGATCTTCGGCAAGGCGAAACCGTTAAAGAGGGCAATGTCGATGCGGGTGGTCCTGTCGACGTTGGGCTGCGATATGCTTTGCCGCAACGCATGCGGCACGGTTCGATCCAACTCCATCTGTTTTTCCCCGAGTAATCACGACTCCCAGAGCTTTTTGCTGCGCTCTGTGTTTATTGTGTCGACGCATCCTATACAAACGGATCTACTGCCGTTATTGCATGGCCGATTAGGTAAAGACAATGGCTGTTCGAGACACGGTACTCAATGTGTACACCGAACTTGCATGCATTCTGAATCCAATGTAAATGAATGCCCCCGCTTGATTGGCCAGATTAAAAGTGCTGGATATTGAAGGTCGTTCAATGGAACGAGGTGCGTTTCGAAACTGTACCGTGGCGATATCAGTTTCAATAAAACATAACTGCGCAAACGATTGCGCGAGAAAGATAGCTACCGATTGGACCTGTTTTTTTACTAATATCGTTTCAATTGCGATAACACGTGCAACACCGGTGTCGCCCTGGCGCAGCCATGCCGGGACCCGCGTCGCGATCGTGCCGATTCGGCCAATATATTGCCGCTGTCCGCCAGAATCATGCGCCCCATACTGCGTTCACTAGAATCGCAGCCTGGTCACTCGAAGCAGACGGGCAAACGCGCGTTCTCTTCGGGCTTCTTGCCCGCCGCGCCCCCCGCCGGCGGGCCTTTTTCATCTGGCCTGGAGTGGCGGCAAGGCGAACATTGACGCACCGCTAAAGAAGATCGATGTCGGGCCGATAACGCTTTCATGCACCAACAAGACATTCAGAATATCGTCGACGCCGCGTACGAAACCGCCGATGCAATTGTCGGCGCCCGCGAGTGGAGGACGGCTGAAGATGCGAGCGATATGCGAGATGTAATTTTTTGGGAATTGCTCGCGAAACAGCTCCCTGAGATGACGGTGGCGCAGATCGTGTCGGAACTCGATCCGAGCGATGTGTGATGCCCCATTCGTGCGACTAAGTCGTCGCGCCAGATGTGTAGCGATGCGGACGCGTTTATGAGGCAGCGCGCAATGTCTTGCTTCCGTGAACGCGTTCCGTGCGCGCCCACTTCAATGCAAAGCCGATTGGCAGGCCAAAGAGCAGCACCCAGCGAACCATATAGTAGACGAGCACGTTCGAGTCGAACAGAAAATACAGGAACGGCAGTGGCCATAACACGGCGGCAAGCGCGGTCCAGCGCCGCGCCGCGTTGCCGACCGCATTGACCACGACCAGAAGCCAGGCGGGAATCAGGAACGACAGCACAAAGCCCGGCAGGCCGAAATTCACCAGAAACTCGCCGGGCATTCCAAACAGAAGCGTCGTCTTTTCGAGCGTGCCGCGCTCGACCGCTTTCACGATATCGGTCTTTTCCTCGGCGAACGTGTCCGGCTTGTCTTGCCACACGGCGGTGGGAATGATCGACGCCAGTGCGCCAACGAAGCTTCGGCCCATCGCAAGCGTGTAGGCCGGCTTGCTGATCTCGTTGATTGCGACCGTTTGCACATCGAAGCGCGACAGATCCCGGAACAGAAACGCGCTCAAAGGCCCCATGCTCAGGTCCAGATCCCGTTGCTCCGCGAAGCGTTCGGGCAATTTCCCGAGTTCGGAGTAACCGAGGCCGAGCTTCAACGGGATGAGCAGGATGCCAGCCAGCAGGACACCGAATCCGAACAGGCGAGCCTTTGCGGCGCTGATCGGCTGAACGAAGCCGTGGTAAACGAACAGCGCGAAGACCAGCACGAATACGATGCCCTGGCGGCTGCCCGCTATGCCCGCGGAAAGCCACCCGAGAATACCGAGCTGCGCGAAGGCGAGCAACGTGAGAAGCCGGTTCCGGCGCCGGCGTACGGTCAGACAGACGAAAACCCACAGCGGCGACGTATTCGCAAATGCCTGAATGACACCGAGTCCGCGGAACGGGTCATATTCGGTACCGTTGCTTTCGAGACGGGTGTCGTACAACTGGGCGATATGTGAATATCCGCCGAGCTTTATATAGATAAATGCCAGAGCACAGAGCGATAGTGCCGCAAACAGATAAGCGAGCGGACCGGCTTGCGCGGTTCGGCCGGGTTTTGCCGGCCGTTCACTGAGTGCGTGGCTCTTTGCGTCGAGCATGACTTTAGTGAGCGTAATGCCGAAAATGCACAGCAAGTACCAAACGACGACCGGCGCGCTGTCTTGCGGATATAGCTTCAGGTAAATTTCGTCGCCGGCCAGCAATTGCCAAAGCGGAAAGATGCCGAAAAAGAAAAAGAGAAAAAGCCGGAACCATCGAACCGTTTGATTGCGTGGCCTGATCGCGAGGATCGCGACAATCAGCATGGCGTTCAACACGATGGTCAAAGCATGAGCGCGCTCCGTATAGAGGACGAAGAACGCGATTGCACAGAGTACGCCGCCGGCAAGCGTCGTTGTCAGCGGGCGAGCTCGCCGCTGCCGCGCGACGATGCGTTGGAGAGGAGTCATAGGCGGGCTGCGGGATGCGGCTAGAAGTGTTGATCGGCAGGCTGGGCGACGCGCCGGAGACGTTGCAGCGCAGCTTTAACGTACCGATTGAGATTGACTTCCACAAGTGAATAGCATGCGTACCCGACGATCAATGCAATCAGGCAAAGCAGGGCGATCGACATGACGGTATAGCGCTGGATGCCGAAATGCCGGATTACGAATCCCGCGGCCGCGAGCGCGAAGGGGTGCGAGAGATACAGCGAATACGACGCATCGCCGAGCGCGCAGGACGCTCGCACGATGGCGCTGCGCGAAATCGTGCGGATCGCGTGTTCGCTACCGGCTACGGCGCAGAAAATCTGCATGAACGGTATGCCGTAGGCCAGCACGCGGTTCACGCGTAGACCGAACCCGGTCAGACCGACGAGGGCAACGAGTCCTACCGTCAGCAGAAGCAGATTGCAGAGCGGGCGGCATGCCGTGCTGCGCAGATACAAATAGGCGCCGATGCCCATGACGAACTCGAGCAGCAATGGATCGGTAAGAAACCGGACCGTGAAATCGGTGGGGTTGGCGACCATGCCCGACACAACCAGCCCAAACATGGCGGCACTGATAAAGATCAGCCTGCCGCGAAGCGCAAAGCGCAGTGAAGCGGCGAACACGATGTAAAACCAGAATTCGTAGCTGAGCGTCCATCCGGTCTGGATCAAAAACTTGGCGCCGGTTGGAAAGAGCACGAATGAGCCGAACACGTCGGTCACTCCGCCGCTGCTGTTGACGAGCGCCGGATTGACGGCGTAAGCCGCCAGGGCGACAAGCGTGAGAGCCCAGTAAAGCGGAACGATCCGCAGAACTCTCGCTGAAAGGAACTCGCCCGCCGTCGTTCGTCTGCCCGCGGTGACGTGGCACATGATGAACCCGGAGATGATGAAGAACAGGTCCACGCCTGAGCCGCCCAATTCCCATACGCTGCCACTGCCGGAAAGTTGGCCCTGTTTGTGTACGGCGTGGCAAACCACAACCAGCACGGCCGCGATCGCCCGCAATATCTGAACAGAAAGCAGCATCTGTGAGCCCGAAGAAGTTCCTGGTGAGCGATTGGCGACATGACCTGAAGGTCCGGCGCAGCGCGATATTACGCATCCGAAGCCGAAACACGGCTTCGCGGCGCTTTTCGACCAGACGTTGTCGGCTCTGAACCAACTGTGCACAGCGCACCTGCCACGAGCGGGGTCGAAGAGTTGAATCGTTTTCCTGACTATCTCGCATCGGCTGCTTCGGGCCGCGTTACTAAAAATGCCAAAACGTGGTGCGGTTCGGCCAGGCCGCGGTCGGATCACCGCGCTTCAACTACGCTGCGCGGCAGTCGTGTGGAAATTGACGATAAGCCCGGCCATCGCGTACGGCACGGGACGAACTCACTGGATGCAATGGATTACTCATGCTCAACGTTACAAAGGCGGTCTTTCCCGTCGCGGGCCTCGGCACACGCTTTCTCCCGGCAACCAAGGCAAGCCCGAAGGAAATGCTGCCGATCGTCGACAAGCCGCTGATCCAGTACGCAGTGGAAGAAGCGATGGCAGCGGGCATCACGGAAATGATCTTCGTCACGGGCCGCAGCAAGCGCGCGATCGAAGATCACTTCGACAAGTCCTACGAGATCGAGGCGGAACTCGAAGCGCGCGGCAAGGCAAAGCTGCTCGAGCTCGTGCGCAGCATCAAGCCGAGCCATGTCGACTGCTTCTACGTGCGCCAGCCGGAAGCGCTCGGTCTCGGCCACGCGGTGCTGTGCGCCGAGAAGCTCGTCGGCGACAACCCGTTTGCCGTGATTCTCGCGGACGACCTGCTGTACGGCACGCCGCCCGTCATGCAGCAGATGATCGAGGTGTTCGACCACTATCACAGCTCGGTGATCGGCGTCGAAGAGATTCCGCGCGACGAAACGAAGTCGTACGGCATTGTCGACGGCAAGGAATGGGAAGACGCGATCATCAAGATGTCGGGCATCGTCGAAAAGCCGGCGCCCGATGTTGCGCCATCCAATCTCGGTGTGGTCGGCCGCTATGTGCTCAAGCCGCGCATCTTCGAACATATCCGTTCGCTGAAGCCGGGCGCAGGCGGCGAACTGCAGCTGACCGACGCGATCCAGTCGCTGCTCAACGACGAACAGGTGCTGGCGTACAAGTATCACGGCACGCGTTTCGACTGCGGCAGCAAGCTCGGCTATCTGAAGGCGACCGTCGAGTTCGCGCTGCGTCACCCGGAGCTCGCGAATGACTTTCGCGCGTATCTCGACGAGCGCGAGAACGTTGTCGCGACGATCGATTAGTGCGGGTGCCGGTGGCAGCGGAGATACGATGAACTCGAGCCGAAATGCCATGCGCGTAGGGCTTCGTCTGTGGGGTTTCTACGACTTCGAGGTCGAGGGCTGGCTTCACGATCTGCCCGGTTCCGGGGGACAGGCTTCGTGGGAAATCGCACGGCATCGTGACAGCACGGAGCTCGACATGGTGATCCATCTCGTCAGGGCGACCTCTGCGTCGTGCGGACCCTTCTGCTGGAACTGCGTCGGCGCCGATCGTGCGATGCAACGGTCGATCGGCGGCCCGGTAACGCACATCGCATTGTTCTTCGGCGACGTGAGTCGTTTGCCGGCGCATCGATCCGGTTTATGGATGCTTCTCGACGGATGCAGCGAAAGAGTTGCGCTGCATACCGTGGCGGAAAACGTCGTCATTCCAGTCGTTTCGTACGCCGGACAAGCGGCAAAAACGGCACAAGCGGCGGCACAAGCAGCGGCACAGGCGACACAACCGCCGCACGCGATGGAGCTGCTGAAGCGCGGATAAATGCTTTCCTGACTTTGGCCGCCATGCTTACCCCGTCCTCGGCTGGCCAAACGTTTTGCCCTTCATGGCGTTCTGCCTTGAAGGGCTTTTTTTTGTCGATGCCGGTAGCGCGACGTACGGAGAGCGGCAATTCGTGACGGCAAACGACCCACCTTTGCCGATTCCGCCAACCCCTTGTTCGCATCGGACGGAACCGAATCGGACGGCAATTGCCGCGAATATGATTCGCCTCGGAAAGCCGGGACGCAAGTAGCCGTGAACGGCGCGATGTAAAAGGGAATGCAATGCGAGAGACGGGCGATCAGATTTCGAAGGATGTTATCGGCGGTGGCGTGCGAGGGCCGCTGTCCACGCTTTCCCTATTGGCGGTTTCCGTCATGCTCGCATCGTGTGCGGTGGCGCCCGGTCAGAAGATGATCCAGCCCGCGACGATCGACGTTGCGCACGACGCACAAGGCGTGGCGCAAACCGCTCCGGTGCCGGTCATGAACATCGACACGACGCTGCTCGCGCAACAGCGTGCGCTCAGGGTTGAGGACGGCGAACGGATTGCCCGCGATCTCTCTACCGCGCCTGCGCCTTATCTGGTCGGGCCTGGGGACGTGTTGCAGATCACCGTTTGGGACCATCCCGAACTCGCGATCGCACAAGGCGCGCCGGGCCAGACCACCACGAGGGCTGCAGACCCGGTGCCTGGCTTTGTCGTGGACCAGGAGGGCAATCTCCAGTTTCCGTTTGCTGGCACGCTGCACGTAGCGGGACTCACGACGGCACAGATCAGGGAAAAGATTCAGGCAGCACTCGTCAAGCCGTTCGAGAAGCCGCAAGTCACGGTTCGTATCGCGTCGTTTCGTGCGAAGCAGGTCTTTATCGAAGGCGAGGTTCATACGCCCGGCGTACAGCCGTTGAACGATGTCCCGATGACGCTCTATGACGCGATCGGCAGGGCCGGCGGATTTGCCGCGACCGCCGATCAGAGCCGCCTGCTGCTCGTGCGGAACGGTAAGTCGTATCGGATCGATATGACCTCGATGTTCGAGAACGGGTTCGACCCGGCGCAGATCGTCTTGCGTAACGGCGATCTTTTGCGTGTGAAGGCGCGCGACGACAGCGGCGTGTACGTGATGGGCGAGGTGACGAAACCGTCCACCGCGTTGCCGATGCGTGACGGCAAGCTGACGCTGAGCGATGCGCTATCGCAAGCCGGCAGTTTCAACAGTGCATCGGCGGATCCGGCCCAGGTGTATGTGATCCGCGATTCAACGACGACACGTCCGCAGGTCTATCGCCTCGATGCGAAGTCGCCGGTCGCGATGGTGCTGGCGGATCAGTTTTCGCTCGCGCCTCACGACATTGTGTACGTCGACGGAAACGGCCTGGTCCGCTTCAGCCGCGTGCTGAACCTGCTATTGCCCGCGGTCAATGCGGGACTCACCGGGGTGATCGTCGGGAAATGATGAACAAGATTCTGGTGGTATGCGTGGGCAACATCTGCCGCAGCCCGATGGCCGAGTACGCACTGCGCAGCAGGCTCGACGGAATCGCGATTGCGTCGGCCGGTCTCGATGCGCTGGAGGGATACGCGGCCGATCCCGACGCGATCCGGGTGTCCGCGGAGCACGGGCTCGATATCACGCCGCATCGTGCACGCCGGGTCAACCAGGCGCTCGTCAACGAGGCCGAGTTGATCCTGACGATGGAAGTGACTCATATGCGCGAGCTCATGCGCCGGTATCCAACCTCTCATGGAAAAGTGTTTCGTCTGGGCGAGGCAGAAGATTTCGACGTGCCCGATCCCTATCGGAAGCCGATTGAACGGTTTCACGATTCGTTCGGTTTGATCGTTCGCGGCGTCGACGTATGGACTTCGCGTATCAAGGCGCTCGCTTAGACGGATGTCAAAAACAATGAGCAACATCATCGACAACACGACGGTCGACCTTGGCGAAGGCGATACCGACGTCATCCGGTACATGGATATCCTGATCGCCAGACGGTGGACCGTCGCCGCGATCCTCGCCGTCGTGTTGATTCTCGGCATGGCCTACGCGTTTCTCGCGCGGCCGCGCTACGAGGCCAACATCATGGTCCAGGTGGAAGAGGACAACCCGACGAGCGCGGGATCGTTGCTCAACGATGTGTCGTCACTGTTCGACGTGAAGACGCAGGCGGAAGGCGAGATTGAAATTCTCCAGTCGCGCGCGGTCGTCGACCAGGCCGTGCAGGATCTCAGGCTGTATATCGAGGCGGCACCGCGTTATTTCCCGGTGTTCGGCTGGCTGATCGCCCAGCACTCGAAAGGTCTGTCGACGCCGGGCCTGTTGGGTTTCGGCGGATTCTGCTGGGGCGTCGAGTCGATCAAGGTCGATACATTCGACGTACCTGTCGATCTTCAGGGCGAGCGATTCAAGCTCACGCTGCTCGATGGCGGCCGATTTCGCCTGACCGAATCGGACCTTGACGTGCCTATCGAAGGCCGTATCGGTCACATGGTGGTAGCCGATCAGAGCGTGGGCCAGATCCGCGTGATGGTGTCATCGGTCAGCGGCAAGCCCGGTTCGGCATTCACGCTGATCCGGAATTCGGAGCTCAAGACTTTAGCGGATCTGCAGAAGCAGTTGACCGTCGAGCAAAAAGGCAAGCAGAGCGACATCATCACAGCGTCGCTTCGGGGCAGCAATCCGGACAAGACGGCGAGCATACTCAACTCGATCGGGTCCGCGTATGTTGCGCAAAACATCAAGCGGAAATCTGCCGAAGCGGACAAGTCGGCCGCCTTCCTGGAAGGCCTGTTGCCGGGCCTGAAAAGCGATCTGGAAAAGGCCGAAAAGCGCTACAACGACTATCGCAACCGGCACGGCACCTACGACCTGGGACTCGAGGCGCAGGGTCTGCTGCAGGAAACCGTCGCATGGCAGACCACGTTGCTGACGCTTCAGCAAAAGCGCTCCGAGCTGACCAGCACGTTCTCGCCAGACTACCCGGCCGTGCGAGCGCTCGACCGTCAGATCGGCGACATGCAGCAACGGCTCAGAAGCGTCGATGGCCGCATGAAGCTTCTGCCGGATCTGGAGCAGGGCACGGTTGCCTTGCTGCGAGACGTGCAGGTCGATACCGATATCTACCTCGGGGCGCTGAGCAATCTTCAACAACTCAAGCTCGTCTCGGCGGGCAAGGTCGGAAACGTGCGGCTCGTCGATCATGCGCGCGTGCCGGAAGAGCCTGTGCAGCCGAAAAAGCCGCTCGTTATCGCGTTGTCGCTGATTGGCGGATTGATGCTCGGTATTTGTGGCGCATTCGGCCGCGAACACCTGTACGGCGGCGTGACCGATGCGCAGGATATCGAGCGATACGCACGGCTTAGCGTATACGGTGCGATTCCATACTCCCAGCAACAGCGTTCGCTCGACGAGGAGTTGCGCTCGCATCGGCGCGGTCTTTCTCTGCTGGCGAGCAGAAATCGCGCGGATCCGTCCATCGAGAGTTTGCGCAGCCTGCGAACTGCCTTGACGTTCGCGATGCTTGAAGCGCCGAACAACCGTCTGCTTCTGACCGGACCGGGTCCGGGCGTCGGCAAGTCGTTTGTCGCGTCCAATCTGGCGGCGATCATCGGCGGCTCCGACAAGCGCGTGCTGCTGGTGGACGCGGACATGCGACGCGGCCATCTGCACAAGTACTTCGGTATCGCCCGGGGTCGCGGTCTGTCGAACGTTCTGTCCGGCCAGGCTTCGCTCGACGAAGTCATCAATCGCGACGTGTCGACGGGGCTCGACCTTGTCACCACGGGCAGCATTCCGCCGAATCCGTCTGAACTCCTGATGAGCAAGGGCATGGTTCGACTGCTTGATCGGATCGGCGACATGTACGACCTCGTTGTCATCGATGCGCCGCCGGTGCTGGCGGTGGCCGACGCCAGCATTCTCGCGGGAAACATGGGAACCACGTTTCTTGTCGCCCGCTTCCAGAAAACGGTGATCGGCGAGCTGACCGAAAGCGCGAAACAGCTTGAGCGCGCAAATGCCTTGTTAAAGGGCGTGATTTTCAATGCGGTAGATGCGCGCGCTTTCGGCTATCGCTCGAAGTACGGCTCCTATCGATACATCGCCTATCGCTACGAGCGGGCAAAAACGGCTGAGTGAGCGCGGCCGGTTGTTCTGATTTTGGAAGCATCGTCAAGTCGTGAAAAGAAGCGGATCCGTGCGGCGCTGACGCTTGGCACGGCGCAAATACCTATAGCGGGGCGTGACATGAAAATCGTTCATGTAGTCGAGACCTGGATTGGCGGAATCGCGAGCTACGTGCGGGCATTGATGATCGAGCAGCGAAACCTCGGGCACGAGGTGATCCTGCTCTGCGATCCGATGAATCTCGCGCAGGTGGAGGTGGGTATCGCGGACGTGTCGGTGGTTCACTATCGATCGAGCCGGAATCCGCTGCTGTTTCCGGTGGTCGCCCGGCGGCTGAAGGCGCTGATCGATGACATCGGCGCGGACGTGATTCATTGCCACAGTACCTATCCGGGCGTTTACGTCCGCTTGAGCCGATATCGCGACACGGAGCGGGTGCTCTATACGCCGCACGCGTGGTCCTTCATGAAACGCGATACGCCGGCAGCCATGCGGCATCTCTTTGCAGGGGTCGAACGGGCCCTGTCCAAACGATGCACGCGGATCCTGTGCATGTCCTTCGACGAAGTGCGCGCCGCCCGACGCTACCGCATCCCGCTCGACAGAATCGATCTCGTGTACACCGGTATTTCCGCCGACATTGCGGTGGAGCGCGGTGCCGGGCATCCGGCGACACCGGATGCCGGCGTGTCGATTCAGGTCGGCTATTTCGGCAGGCTCGACTATCAGAAGGGATTCGACATTCTGCTTGGCGCCATCCCGCGTTTGAAGGACGGCCTGCGCGTGCATATCTTCGGCACGGCAGTCCGGGGAGGCGTGAATCTACGCGCCGATGATCCGCGTGTCACGTATCACGGCTGGGTAGGCCCCGAGGAGACCAGTCGAGCGATGAAGCAGATGGACGTCATCGTGGTGCCCTCGCGCTGGGAGGGCATGGCGCTCGTACCGATCGAGGCGATGCGGGCAGGGAAGGTGCTCGTTGTGTCCAATGAGGGCTCGTTGCCGGAGCAGGTCATTCATGGCTACAACGGCCTCATGTTGCGCGAGTTGACCAGCGAATGCCTGGCTGAACAGCTCAACGCATTGTCGCTCGAAGAATGCCGTCGGATGGGTGCCAATGCACGCCATGTATTCGATCACGCGTTTCACGCGGATCGCTTTTTCAGATCGATGATGAGCTGCTATGAAAGCGCATGACGTGTTTCTGCTGCACGCCTATAGCCCGAGAAACAGCGGCGACGGCTTGCTCGTGAAGTTGAGCCTCGAGGCCATTCGGGCTTCGGGCATTCACCAGCGCGTGACGGTTGTGTGCCTCGACAAGGCGGCGTTCGAGAACTATCTCGACGATCACGACGTCGAGCTGATCTCGCTGGTGGAGTTCGTTGTGAGGACAGCCGCCCGCGTGGTGTCGCGACGTCCGGCCATATTCTTCGGCGTCGGCGGCGGGTACCTGCGATCCGGACATCCTGCTGAAGGGTGGAAGGCCCTGATCGCGCATGGCACGCAGATTCTCTGTGCCGCGGCATGCGCGGGAAGCAGGACCATCTATCTGCCGCAAAGCGTGGGCCCGTTCAATGGTCTCGCCGGGTCGATTCTGAAACGGTTGGTTCAACGCCACGTCGGCACGATATTTCTGCGCGACGACAAGAGTATTCAGGAATTGCAGCACTGGCGCGGCATCAGGATCGGCGATCTCGTGGTGCTCGAGATCGCCAGACGGGTGCAGGTAACCGTCGTGCAACCTGCAATCGATCGGCAGAAGGTGTATTTCGTGTTTCGCGACCTGAGCGGCAAGCCGTACTCGGACGCTTATCTGCGCAATATCAAACGCCTTCGAGAGCTGATTCCAGACGCGGAATTTGTTTTGCAGAGCTCCGGCCGAGGCAATAGCGATGACGCGTTTTACCGTCGTGTCTTCGGTATCGAATGCCGCACCTCATTGCGGGAAGCTCTGCAACACCGTGACGCCGTCGTCGTTTCGGTGCGCCTGCACGGGAGCCTGGAAAGCGTGCTTGCCGGGGTGCCAAGCGTCCATCTTTCATACGAGCGAAAGGGCATCGCCGCGTATCGCGATCTGGGACTCGACGAATACGTCTTTCATGCCAGCGACTTCGATCCGGCTGCGATAGCGACGCTGGTCGAACAACTGCGAACCGTGCCGCACCTCTTCTGGAATGGCTTGAACGCGGCATCCGCGAACCGCTACAAGGAACTGCTGGAGTACATCAAGAATGAAACGCGACACTTCGATCACGCTTCTGATGGACGGAAATTTTTCGCGAGTCGGGACCGAGGTCTATAGCCCGCATATGGGCTTCGAGAAATTTGCGGCCCGTTTCACGCAGAGTTTCGACGAAGTGCGCATTGCTGCGCGGTCGTTTCCGGTAGACAGGGCGATCGGCACCCGTGTGACCGGCGAGCGCACATCGTTCCTCGATCTGGGCGCTAATCGGGGCGTCGCCGCGTTGCTGACCGGAATCCCTCGTCTTGTCGCGCGCGTCAGCCGGACAGTCGCGGACGCGGACGTCCTGCTGATTCGCTTTCCGGGCAATATCGCGTTGCTCGCGATGCTCATTTGCCGGTGGCGCGGCAAGCGGTTTTCGACCGAAATCGTGGCCGATCCCGCCGATTATTTTAGTGACGCGGCATCGCGGCATCCGCTGCGGCGGATTGCGCGTGCGGTGCATTGCTGGGCGACGCGGTATGCCGCAACGCACGCCGAGACCGTTCGCTACGTGACCGACTACACGCTGCAGCTCGCCTATCCGGCGCATCACATGCGATCCGTGTTCGGCTTCAGCGACGTCTATCTGCCCGATTCGATGTTCGATCAGCGGGAAGAGCGGGCAAAGGATCCGCAAGACAGCTTCGGGATCGTCAACGTGGCGATGATGCACAACGAAAGCAAAGGCCATACGGTACTGATTTACGCCATAGCCCGGCTTCGTGCGCGCGGACTGAACGTGCATGCAACGCTGATTGGCGATGGCCTGCTGCGGGAGAAGTTCGTCAGGGAAGCGGAACAGGCCGGCGTTGCTGGCGCGGTGCACTTCGCGGGGTCGATGGGTGGCGATGAAGTACGAGCGGCGGTCGCGCGGCATGCGCTGTTTGTGTTGCCGTCCTTTCAGGAGGGCATGCCACGCGCCATGCTTGAAGCGATGGCACTCGGCGTACCGGTCATTGCGACGAAAGTCGGTGGCATTGCCGAGGTGCTTGAGCTTAAAGAACTCGTCGCGCCCGGCGACGTTGCGGGCCTGTGCGACCGCATCGAACGTATCGTGAAGGACCCGGCGTTCCGCAGAAACGAGGCGCAACGGCATCGTTCGATCGCACAAAGGTTCCGGTTTTCGACGCTACAGTCGCACTATCTGACCTACTGCGCGGAACTGAAAGCGAGGAGCCTCACGTGAAGAAGGACTTCCTTTACGTGGTGTTGGCTTCCGCGCTGCCCGCACTCGGTAACTTCGTGGCCGTTGCATTGGCATTGCGTCATCTGGACCCGGATTGGCTCGGGCGATCGTACGCGTTGCTCGCGTTTTTCTATATCGCCATCGATCTTTTCAATTTCGGTTCCCCGCGCATTTTCACGATCAATCGGGTCCGTTCAAAAGTCCCGACGCTGATCTTTCTCGATGTGGCGAGCGCGGTGGGTTCGACGATCGTTTTTGCGTCGATCACGCCTTTCATCGCGCAAAAGGGCCTGGTTGCCCAACCGCTTTTCGCGTGCAGTCTGCTGATCGCGCCGGCATGCTTCGGGCTCTCGCATTTTTCGCTCGGGGTGCTGCGGCTTTATGGGCGTAGTGGCGTCGTCTGTGCGGTGTCGACCGTGTCGGCGCTAAGCCGCGTCGCGGTGGTGTGGCTGGTCGTCGCGAGAGCCGATCTTCAGCCGATGCTTCCCGACCTCTTGCTGATGGTGGAAGCCGCATACGGCGCGATGCTCCTGCTGATTTATCTGATTACCCTTAGTTCCGGCAATACGCGCGTGGACGAATTCGAAGTGTCGACTTCCGGCGCCGGGAAATTCAATCCATGGACTTTCCGCTACCTTGATTTTCTCAAGGAACATCGCAAGGAGATACTGGGAAGCTGGTATTCGAACGCAGTCTTTTCCGGCGCCAAGCATGCGGACATCATGCTCGTCACACTGGTGTTAGGACCGTCGGCCGCGGCACTGTACCGTGGCGTTAAGAGCGTCCACAATCTCGCGTTCAATAGCGGCCAGGCGTTCGCGCTGGTCGTTGCGAACAGGCTCGGCCGTGCGATGTTGTCGTTGCAAAAGGTGCGATGCGCGCCGGTCGCGATGGCAGCCGTTGCCGGCGTTGCACTGGTCGGGTCGATCAGCTGGGCCGCGTTGCGGGTTCATCTGTTTCCCACGGCTTCGTTAGGTGAGCCGGTTCGTCAATTCGCTTTCATGTTCGCTGCGTTTCTCGGCGCGGGCGTGATCTTCGTTTGCAGAATCTACTCGCTGCATGTTTTCTCAATCGATCAGCGGTCGTTTGTCAGATTGTCCTCGCTCGAGGCCGGTGCGTCGCTGATGCTCGTCACCTTGCTGTCCTACGGGCTCGGACTGGTCGGTGCGACTCTGGGGCCCGTGCTAGGCGGAGCGCTTGTGCTCGGCCTGTCGGCCCGGCTAAGCACCAAACCTGTTGCGGCCTCCGTCTGAATCCCGATTCGATACAGAGATGAACGATGGAACGGCGAAGATTGCTTGAAGCGGCGGCCGCGGCTTCGTTAGCCGCGCTGCCGGGTGGGCATGCGCTCGCCGCGGCGGCGGCTCGGCAGCAGCCGGCGGCGCCGGTATCGAGGAAATACGTGTTCGCGCATTACATGGTCGCGTGGCCAAGAGGCGGCCCGCACGCGGTGCTTGCAGACTATGTGGCGGAGATACGCGACGCCATCGCGCGCGGGATCGACGGCTTCGCGCTCAATTGCGGCGGCTGGCACGTGAGCGAGCCGCAGTACAAACAGCGGGCGCTGCTTCTATACGAGGCGGCTAAAAGTTTCTCAGGCCGTTTCAAGCTATTCGTCTCCGTCGACGGAAACGCGCAGAACGAACTCGACGACATCGTCGCGACGACACGCGGTCTGGATGCGCAGCTGATGCAGGACGGCAAGCCGGTGTTGTCCGCGTACGCACTCGGTGGGAGGGACCTCGCGCGATGCGAGGCGCTGATTCGTCAGGCTCGTCAGCTTAACGTATGGTTCATGCCGCATTTTTCGCCGAGCAGGGGAGAAGCGGTGATTGGGCCGGAGCAGGCCGCAGAGATTGCAAAGCGGGCGGAGTTCGCCGACGGATACTTCTTCTTCGGCGCGGCGGCATTGCCCGACGCGCTGGCTCGTTCGATCAGGCTGCTCGCTGTTGCGCTCAAGCGCGACAGGAAGGCGTTTATGGCGCCCGTTACGCCTTATTATCGGGGCCTCGCGTCAGGCACCAACTACCGCGCGTTCGAAACGAATGGCTTCAACGGCATGGCGGACGAATGGCAGGCCGCCATTGACGCCGACGTGGACTGGGTGCAGATCGTGACGTGGAACGACTGGGCCGAGTCGACTTACGTTGCGCCCATCGGCTCGACGTCCGGCGCGCTCGTGTACAACGAGCGGTTTGGCATTCTGTTGAATCACACCGGCTATCTCGATGCAAGCCGCTATTTCATCGACTGGTTCAAATCGGGCGTTAAGCCTGCCATCCATCGTGACGAGCTATTTTATTTCTACCGGCTGCATCCGGTCGGTCTACAGACGAACCTGATCGATGCAATCTCCAGTCGCGCCGCATTCCCGCCGCGCAGCACCGGGCGATTGACGTCTTATATCCACGTTACGGCGTTTGTCACGCAGGACGCCACGCTGCAAGTGACGTGCGGATCGAGTCGCTGGGAGTTGCCGTTGCAGGCAGGTGTCAACGAAGCCGCGTTTCCGTGGACGCCGGGGCGGCCACGCTTTGTTCTGGTCAGAAATGGTCAAACGGTTATGCAGAAGGTGGGGGAGGAGACCATCACGCGCAACGACTATAGCGGCGCGTTCAACTACTTCAGCGGAAGCATGAAAGGATGAGTGACGTACGGGCGATTGCTTGTGGCGCTGCGCAATAGGGAATGTGAGCTACGAGGGATTTGTTTTGATCCGCCAATCGTGGAGAGCGATCGGCCGTCTGTATTGAACGGTCGCCGCAGGACTTTACGATGTTGTACTTCGAAAGCGGGTCCCGTTTGCGGCAGAGGAGCATGACATGGAGTACGCAGTCGATTCAATCGGTCAGGCGATGCGTCCTGCACCTGGTGCACGCGTGATAAGCGTGCCGCGCCCGCAGCGAATTGCGTTTGTATTGCTGAGTGGTTTTTCGCTGATGGTTCTCGGTCGTCTGGTCGAGACCTTTGACGTTGCTAATCGACGTCCCGGAACTGGCGATCGCGCTGACGATTCTTGTGAACTGCTGTTTCTTTCCTCCTACGGTGGCGCGATTCGATCTTCGTCAGGCGCGCTGATCTGGTCGGATTCGGTCGAGACGCGCCACGGCGGCAGCATTCATTCAGTCTTTGTTCTAGGCGGAAATGATGAGGTCGCGGGTCGGGATGAGCGGCTGCTTGCATGGCTGCGTCGTGCATGTAGACAGACCGTCGTCGTTCAGGCAGCCGGTGGTGGTCGCCGAGTCCTCGAGCAGGCCGGGCTTCATTGCAACAATGCTGCTGATGTGAATTCGGTCGGCGACGATGCGATTTCGGCGGAACACAGTCGGCCGCGATGCTGATCTCGCATACCCCCCGCATCTATGCCACTGTGAACTGCGCCATCATGCCGGAGTCTTCATGCTCGAGGATGTGGCAGTGCGCCATATAGGGCGCGTCGGCGGTCGCCGGGTAAGGAAAGCTCAGCAGCAACTCGCTGACGCCGGCATTCGTGATCGGCGCGATGTCCTTCCACCCGGCGCGATGGGGCTGCGGCGGCCGTCCGTTCTCCGACAGGATGCGGAACTGGCAGCCATGAATGTGTACCGGATGCAGCATCTTGTCGTCGCCTTCGGAAACCCACCAACGCAGCATGTTGTCGCGGGCGGCAGTGAAGCCCGGCTCCTTCAGTGCGAAGGGCTTGCCATTGACGCCATTGAGGGCGAGCTGCTCGGCAATCGGCAAGGCCGGCTCGCCCTCGATCAGCCGCGTAACGCGGGCGACGACCTCCGGTGCGATGGGGCGAGGCGGCGCGATGCCCATCGGCAGCCCGGCTTTCATCAGCGGCATCATGCCGGCCTGGTCGTGGAACATGTTCATGACCAGCGCCTGGCTGACCGCGGGCGGCTCTGCCGGCAATGAAGGTAATTTCGCCAGCACGTCGGGAAGCTTGCCCTTTCCCTCCGTACCCACAGGCCGGATTGTCAGCAGGCGCACCGGCTTGTCGTAGGGCGGCAGCCGCATGATGGCGTTGTCCCCCGGCTGCGTGACAAGATCGAAGGACTTGCCCGAGCGGCAATCCACCATCAGTTCGAAGCGCTCGCCCGCGTGCAGGGTGACTTCCTTGAGCTCCACCGGGCGCTCCAGCAGCCCGCCGTCGGAGCCGATGACGAAGAGCGAGCGGCCGTCCGAGGCGCTTAACCTGTAGCTGCGGGCATTGGACCCGTCGAGCACGCGTAGACGCACCCAGCCGCGCGCGGTGCGTACCTCGGGATACACCGCGCCGTTGACCAACGGCAGCGTGCCGACATAGCCGTTGATTGCCGTCACGATGTTTATCGCATCGAAGAAGGTGCCGTCGCTGCGGAAGCGACGATCCTGGATGATCAGCGGAATGTCGTCGATGCCCCAGCGCGACGGCAGCGCCAGCCGGTCCGCCTCCTCGTCGTCGATGATCAGCAGGCCTGCCAGGCCCTTGGTCACCTGCGCCGCGGTGGTCGGATAGGCATGCGGATGGAACCAGAGCGTGGCGGCCGGCTGATCGATCGGCAGCGTCGGCCGCCAGCGCCCGCCGGGTGCCACGGGATGGTGCGGGCCCCCATCGACATCGCCTGGGATGATCAATCCGTGCCAATGCACGGTCGTCGGCTCGGACAGGTGGTTGGTGAAGTCGATCGTCACGGTCCGACCGCGCCGCACACGCAACGCGGGCCCGAGGAAGGCGCCGCTATAGCCGTAGGTCGGTGTGTTGCGGTCGGGCAGGAAGCGTCGGCTGGCGCTGCGGGCGTCGAAGGCGATCACGCCCTGCGCGTCTGGCTTGCGTTCCGGCGGAACCGGAAGGCTAACCCGCGCATCGCTGGCCCAGACGGGACGCGCTGCCAGTGCACCGAGCGCCGCAGTCGTCAGGAGCGCCTGACGGCGCGACATGCACTTCATGGCGATTCCAGAGAAAAGCCGACATTCGAAGTCTAGGACATCTCGTTCGGAGCGGAAATGACATCGGCGATTCAGCGGGTCGACTCCGTGTGTCGAAGCGAACGGTGTTGACCGCGTGAATGTGCGCCGTGCACACGTCGCGCTCGGTCGACGCGTGGTCCTAAAAGCGTGGGGAAAGCAGACTGGCGGGATTGCGGCGCACGCGCTCCATTTCGAACGCGCGCAGACGGTCGATGTCGTCTACGTTTGCCTCGTGATGGGCTTGTACCATTTCGGCTGGCGCGGCCCCTGTCGATGGCGCCATAAATCGGAATGCGGGACGCAGAGTGACGACAAGTCTTGCGATGCTCATCATGACGGTCTCCAAAGCGAACTGGAAGTACGCGAGCCGCATTGAAGCGGTGAAATCGCCACGCACTGCTCGCATCACACGAACCGATTGTCGGTCGCGACAATGAGCAGGAAATGAGCGGATGACGAACTCCTGCATCCGCCTATCAATCACCGCTTGGGCCGTCTGCGGAAATACACACGAAGTAAGCCGTTTGTCAGCCATTTTGCTGCGGATTTTAGGGTCTCTGTATAACGGGACCGATCCGACGCGGGCGCCGGCAGACTTATTGTCGACGTGCTAATCTCGCACGGTTTCGATACTTGACAGGGCAAAACGGACAATGGACGCCATTGAAGCGAACATCTCACAGCGCCCGGTCTTTGTGCTCGCCGAGCGGCACGACGCGTTGGACAAGCCGTGGAACGCGGAGCGCCGTGCGCAATTCGTGCACGTCAGCGAAGGGGTGCTGACCGTGCGTACCGACAGCGGTCTGTGGGTGGTGCCGCCGCATCACGCGGTATGGCTGTTGCCGGGGGCATTGCATCGGGCGACTTCGCTGAATCCGGTCGTGACGCGCACGCTGTACGCGGATACCGAGGCGATCCCTGTTCCGGCGGAAAACGGCGTCGTGTCGGTCGACCCGCTTGTCGACGAATTGCTGCTCGCGGCCACGGAATTCGGCGAGGAGTATCCGCCCGACGGCCCCGAAGCGCGCCTGATCGACGTGATTGTCGACCGTCTGCCGCTGCTCGCGGCCGCGCCGCTTTCGCTGCAATACCCGCGCGACCGGCGAATTCTGCGCATCGCCGATGCGTTGAGCGCCCATCCCGCTCAATCGGGCGTGCTCGACGAACTCGCCGCCCAGGCAGGCGTCACCGCGCGCACGGCCGCGCGGCTTTTCGTCAAGGAAACGGGGCTGACGTTCGGGCAATGGCGGCAGCAATTGCGTTTGCTGATTGCGCTCGAGCGGCTCGGCGCCGGTGCGAGCGTGACGCGCGTGGCGCTTGACGTCGGGTACAACGACGTGTCGTCGTTTATCGCGGTGTTCAAGGATTCGCTGGGGGAGACGCCGGCGAGGTATTTTCGGTGAAGCGCTTCGCGGGCACAGCACACGTCGCTGCCTCAACTCTGCGAATGAAGGCTTTTTGTAGGTATTTTTGCGTCGCACGCGAGTTCGCTACGTTGCGCTAAAGATTGTCCGCAGCGCGCCGTTAACGGTGGTCATAAGCCTGAAAAACATGCCCGACGCACGGGCCGGCGGCATGCCTGCCCGCGCGTTCGAGAGTTTCGTGCCGCCGTGAAGCTGCTTTGACGTTGCACTGACGTTGCCTTCAGGACGGCAAACCACACACCTACAGAGCCGATATATGGCGCGATCGATGCCGCAAGCTTCGCTGAACCGCTCTTCGCTTTTCGGACGCCTGTTCCGCTACTCCGTTGCCGTCGACCTCGGCACGGCCAATACCCTGATCTATACCGACGACGGCGGCATCGTCGTCAATCAACCGTCGGTGGTCTGTTTCCAGAAGCAGATGTCGACCGAAGGGCGCAGGCGCGTCGCGGCGGTCGGCGCCGAGGCGAAGCAGATGCTCGGCCGCGCGCCGGGCAACCTTGAACCGGTGCGGCCGATGCGGCATGGCGTGATCGCCAATTTCCCCGCTGCCGAGCACATGATCCGGCAATTCGTCGATATGGCGAAACCGCGGCCGTTTTTCGCACGCCGCGCGGACTTCACGATCTGCGTGCCGGCCGGTGCAACTCAGGTCGAGCGGCGCGCGATCCGCGAAGCCGCAGTGGCCGCGGGCGCATGGAAGGTCAACCTGATCGAGGAATCGCTCGCATCAGCGGTCGGCGCCGGGTTGCCGGTGTCGGAGGCGACCGGCTCGATGGTCGTCGATATCGGCGGCGGCACGACGGAAATCGGCGTGATCGCGCTCGGCGGCATCGCGTATAGCGGATCGATCCGCGTCGGCGGCGATCAGCTCGACCAGGCCATCGTCAACTATGTGCGCACGATGTACGGCGTCGTGCTCGGCGAGCAGACGGCGGAGCACGTGAAAAAGACGATCGGCTCGGCGCTGCGCGACGTGCCGCAGGAGAAGATGTTCGCGACGGGTCGCAGTGTCGACGACGGCCTGCCGCGTACGATCGAGATCAGCACGCAGGATGTGGCCGATGCGATCGCGGTGCCGCTGCGCCAGGTGCTCATCGCCGTGAAAGCGGCGCTCGAAAACGCGCCGCCCGAGCTCGTTACCGACATCGCGTACGCCGGCATCGTGCTAACGGGCGGCGGCGCGTTGCTCGGCCATCTGACCGGTTATCTCGCCGGCGAACTCGGTCTTACCGTGCGGGTAGCCGATGAACCGCTGACCTGTGCGGTGCGCGGCGCCGGCGCGGCAGCCGAAGCGGGACTCGTTGACGCCTACGTGTACGAGTGAACCCGGTGGTGACGGCGTGAAAGCATGGCAGGGCGTTCGAACGACAGGTGCGTGCGAGGTACGTGCGCCCGCAAGGCAATACGCCCTGAAAGCTATGTGACAATGGCGGACATTGCCTGATGTCCGCTTATCCGTCACCGCTCGCCAATCCCCGCCGCCTGTGAATGCCCCCGTACCCCCGCACGCCTCATCTCCTTCCTTTATCGAATTGAGCAACGGCTTGCGCATGCCGTACGTCGAACGCGGCGAAGGCGAGCTGTTGCTGTTCGTGCACGGGTCGCTGTGCGACTACCGCTACTGGCAGCCCCAGGTCGATGGACTATCGGATCGCTACCGCTGCGTCGCGATCAGCCTCACGCATTACTGGCCCGATGTCGATACGCCGGCGCGCTTCCCGTTTAGCTGGAGCCGCCATGCCGACGAGCTCGCCGAATTCATCGATCGCTTCGGCGCAGGCCCGGCGCATGTGATCGGCCATTCGCGCGGCGGCTGCGTGGCGTTTCATTTCGCGCGCCGGCACCGGCAGCATCTGCGCACGCTAACGCTCGCGGATCCCGGCGGTCCGCTGCGGATCGCCGACCGGCCCGGCCAACCGATGGCGAGCTTGCCTGAAACGGTCAATGCGTTGCGCGCGCGTGCCGCACAGCTGATCGAGGAAGGGAAAGTGGAGGCGGGTTTGCAGCTGTTCGTCGATTCGGTGAGCCGACCCGGCTTCTGGTCGAAAAGCACGACCGCTTTCCGCACGATGGCGCTGGATAATGCGCATACGCTTGCGCGCCAGTTTCGCGATCCGCTGCCGGCCTATGTGCCCGACGAGGCGTCACAAGTGCGTTGCCCGGTATTGCTGATCGATGGCGAGAAAAGTCCGCAGATGTTCAGGCGTGCCATCGCTGCGCTTCATTCATGGCTGCCGGATGCGCGCCACAGAACCGTGAATGGCGCGTCGCACGGGATGAATCTCGCGCATCCGGCTGCCTTCAATCGTTACGTCGACGAATTCGTGCGCAGTGTAGCGACTGACGCCCGGGCGTGACCGTCTGCATCGACTCACGCGCCGGACGGCTAGCGGGTTTAGTGCTTGCGTTTGGACGCGGACTTGCGATGCGCGTCTTCGTCCAGCGCGCGTTCCGCGGCCTCGCCGACAAGGCCGCAATAGTAAAGATGCACGCCGATGGCGAGCGAGTCATTGCGGATCTCATGAAATGCCTTCCACGCTTTGACCGGATTCCGGAACACCAGATAGTGAGCCTCCTGCGAGAGCAGTCGCGCGACTTCGTGTAGTCCGTGCGCATGCAACTGGTCGACGAGCTTGTCGAGGCTGCTGTGCGTGCGAGCATCGGTGCGCGGGTAGAGCATGTGCAGCACCGCGATCTTTTCGGTAGCCAGCGCTGCCGACATGGCCAGCACGATGTCCTGATGATTGAGTGCGGTGACGACGGCTTCTTCCTGCTCGCCGGTATCCGGGAAAAGCGTTTCCAAATTCAGCGTCATTTTTGACATCCCTGTTCAATGAGTTTCGGAAGCCTGCGCATACCTCTTTAACTACGCGCCTCGCAGACCACCGATTGAGTGACTGCAGTATCGCAGACCTGTTTGCGCTCTGTATCGTTCCACTGAACAAAAGATTGTTGCATTCGCAGCGCTTTCTTTCATTTTGTTGGCTTTGCGAAGGCCTTTGCGTCACGCTTTTATGAATGAGTGTTTCTGTCGGCGGTAATCATTGTTGCGTATATCGACGCAAAGTTGACGAACCCGCGCCTTAGAATGCATGTCGACTAAGGCAGATGGTTTGATACGAGGACCCCGAATGAATAGCTCAGGCGCACGCGCAACGCTAACGTTTTCCGACAGCAACGAGAAGATCGAATTGCCGATCTACAAGGGGTCGATGGGCCCGGACGTGGTCGATATTCGCAAGCTCTACGGCCAGACCGGCAAGTTCACGTATGACCCGGGCTTCATGTCGACGGCTGCGTGCAATTCCTCCATCACGTATATCGATGGCGACAAGGGCGAACTGCTGTATCGCGGCTTCCCGATCGACGATCTCGCGCAAAACGCGGATTTTCTTGAGACCTGCTATCTGCTGTTGAAAGGGGATCTGCCGAATCGGCAGCAGAAAGAAGAGTTCGTGAAATCGGTGGTGAGCCACACGATGGTGCACGAGCAGATGCACATCTTCTTCCGCGGTTTCCGCCGCGACGCGCACCCGATGGCGATTCTCGTGGCGGCGGTCGGCGCACTGTCGGCGTTCTATCACGACTCGCTCGACATCACGAATGCAAGCCATCGTGAAGTGTCGGCGATCCGCATGATCGCGAAGCTGCCCACTCTGGTCGCGATGGCATACAAGTACAGCATCGGTCAGCCGTTTGTCTATCCGCAGAACGATCTTTCGTATAGCGCGAACTTCATGCGGATGATGTTCTCGACGCCGGCTGAGGAATTCAAGGTCAACGACGTGCTCGTGCGCGCGCTCGACCGCATCCTGATTCTGCATGCCGACCACGAACAGAACGCGTCGACCTCGACGGTGCGGCTCGCGGGTTCGTCGGGCGCGAACCCGTTTGCGTGTATCGCGGCAGGTATCGCGTGCCTATGGGGTCCGGCGCACGGCGGCGCGAACGAAGCGGCGCTGAATATGCTCGAGCAGATCGGCTCGGTCGATAACATCCCCGAATTTATCAAGCAGGTGAAGGACAAGAACTCGGGCGTGAAGCTGATGGGCTTCGGTCACCGCGTGTACAAGAACTACGACCCGCGCGCGAAGCTGATGCGCGAGACATGCCACGAAGTGCTCGAGGAACTGGGCCTGCACGACGACCCCCTGTTCAAGCTCGCGATGGCGCTCGAGAAGATCGCGCTCGAAGACGAATACTTCGTGTCGCGCAAGCTGTATCCGAACGTCGACTTCTACTCGGGCATCGTGCAGCGCGCCCTTGGCATTCCGACCTCGATGTTCACGTGCATCTTCGCGATGGCGCGTACGGTGGGCTGGATCGCGCAGTGGAACGAGATGATCGCCGATCCTGAGCAGAAAATCGGCCGTCCGCGTCAGCTTTTTGTCGGTCACACGCAACGTGAGGCGAAGCCGCTGGCCGAGCGTTGATGCCCGCGGATGCCTGACCTGGTGTCGGGCGCAAGGTCCGGCGAGATTTGACCCGGACGCGCCCGTTCCACGGGCGCATCCGGCGGTGACCGATGGTCGGCAGGCCAAACCGCATGCCTCGTGCCAAAAGTCCTGCTGTATCCACGCCTCCTCCATACCGCATTTGTGTCATTCCCCTGCGTTTATTCGCTTCCTTTCCCGCTTTCTACCGTGCTTGCGGGTGCAACTGTGAAATTGCGCGTGCATGTGCGCAACGCAGACGTGCCCATTTCGCGTAGACCCTCTAAAATCGGAACGATGATCGACCAGCACAGACGAGCAAAGGGAGAGAGCTGATGCAGAATCCGGAAGCACTCGGTGGACTGACCCATACGGAACGCGAGGATTACGAGGAGCAGGAAGCGGATGGCGCATTTATCGCGCCGGAAAACCTGAACGTGGCGAGTCCCAACCAGTCCGTGTTGAAGTCGGGCGGAACATTCATCGTCAACGATCCATTGGGCGACATTACCGGCATCGACGACGGCTTGTTCGTCAACGATACGCGGGTGCTGTCGCAGTTGCGCCTCACCTTCGGCGGTCGCGCGCCGTCGCTCCTGTCAGGCAGCGTAAGCAGCGACAACACGGCATTTACCGCGCACCTCACCAATCGTCCGCTGCCGCCTCTGGGCGGGGACAGCACGCCGGAAGGCGTGATTCACGTCGAGCGCGTGCGCGTGCTGTGCGGCACGGTGCTCAACGAAGCGATCGAGATGACGAACTACGGCACGAACGAAGCGGTCGTGCCGCTCTCCATTTCGTTTGCGAGCGACTTTCGCGACATGTTCGAAGTGCGTGGCCTCAAGCGTCCGAAGCAAGGTACGATCGAGCCGGCACGCGTCGAAAACGGCGAGGTGCTGCTCAACTATATCGGCCTCGACCACGTCTCGCGCCGCGTGCGCATCGCCTTTTCGCCGACACCGGACAAGCTGCTCGCCGGCCGCGCTGACTATTCCGTGCGCCTGCCGGCGCAGGCGTGCCTGTCGATTTATCTGTCGGTGGCGGTCGAAGTCGAAGGGAAGGGGCGCGGCAACGCGCACGTGCCGCAGCCCACGCATGCATTCAGCGAAGCGCATACGTCGCAGATCGATACCGTGCGTCCGCGTGTCGGGCGTGCCGCAGTGCGCGCCGCGCTGGTCGACGCGCACCTGATGATGCGCGAGCGGCGCCGCGCGTCGGCGCGCGTGCGCTCGAGCAATCCGCTCTTCAACGCATGGATCGACCGTTCACACGCGGATCTGAGTCTGCTTACCACCGATCTCGAAACGGGTCCGTACCCGTATGCGGGCATTCCGTGGTTCTCCACGCCGTTCGGGCGCGACGCGGTGATCACGTCGCTGCAGTCGTTGTGGCTGCAGCCGGGACTTGCGCGCGGCGTGCTGCGTTTTCTCGCGAAGCATCAGGCGCTCGAAGATTCGGCGTTCCGCGACGCCGCGGTCGGCAAGATCATGCATGAACTGCGGCGCGGCGAAATGGCGGCGACGGGCGAAGTGCCGTTCGCGCTGTATTACGGGGGCGTCGACACCACGCCGCTTTTCATCGTGCTGGCGGGTGCGTATGTGGCTCGCACCGGCGACACGGCGCTCGTCGACGAGTTGTGGCCCGCGCTCGAGCGCGCGGCCAAGTGGGTCGCGGGCGTGTGTGACAAGAACCGCTTTGGTCTGCTCGACTATCAGCGCGCTTCCGATGGCGGCCTGGCGAACCAGGGCTGGAAAGACAGTCACGACTCTGTGTTCCATGCGGACGGCCGCTTTCCGGACGGTCCAATCGCGCTCGTCGAAGTGCAGGCGTATGCGAGCGCCGCCTTCGACACGATGGCGCAGTTCGCGACACTGCGCGGCCTGACGAGCGACGCGGTGCGCTATACCCAGCGCGCGACGTCGATCCGCGATCGCGTCGAAGAACTGTACTGGATGGAAGATCTGAACTTCTACGGCATCGCACTCGACGGCCACGGCGAACTGTGCCGCGTGCTCGCATCGAACGCGGGACATCTGCTCGCATTCGGGTTGCCGAAGCGCGAGCGCGGCGAAGCGGTCGCGCACACGCTCGGCTCGTCGCTGTTTCACACCGGCTGGGGCGTGCGTACGCTCGCGGCGGGACAGCCACGCTTCAACCCGATGGCGTATCACAACGGTTCGGTCTGGCCGCACGACAACGCGCTTTGCGCGCGCGGGCTGGTACGCTACGGCGGCAAGGCGGCCGCGGTGAACCTGCTGCAGGCGCTCTTCCAGGCGGCGGTCAAGTTCGATATGCGTCTGCCGGAGCTGTTCTGCGGCTTCCAACGGCGCCGCGGCGAGCCGCCAACCGCGTACCCGGTGGCCTGCCTGCCGCAAGCGTGGGCGGCCGGTTCGCCGTTCATGATGCTCGAGGCGTGCCTCGGGATGACGATCGACGCGGCGCGCCGGGAAGTGCTGATCGAGCAGCCGATGCTGCCGGACGGCATCGACTGGCTCGAGATCGGCGATCTGCGCGTTGGCGACGCGTCGGTATCGATCACGTTCCGGCGCATGGACGGCAAGGTGGTCGCATCGTCGGAGCAGAGCGATGTACGGGTGGTCGCATTGCTGTAAATCGAAATAGTGTTATTCGATTTGCGCAAGGAATATTCTAAAAGAACGATTTCGGAAGATAGCCATATTTCTCAAACTCGACTCATATTATTGAGAAATATGGCTTTCATATTCTTTCCGTAGACTCGAACGATGCAAAAAACGAAATTGAAAGAATCCGTCCTGAATTGGTAAGCAATTGGTAGCCGGAATTTACGTCCGATATCTACGCGATCGGACTACGGGAATTGTGCGATCTGTTCCGACAAACGCCGCCCGCAACGCGGGATGATGCGCGCTGACCCGCATCCACGTTGACTTTCCAGCGATTCCGTCTGATCCGGCGTTGTATTTCCACTCAAGCCGGAAATGTGTTCTCGCGCCGGAAACAACACACCGCGTTGTGATCGCGCGACGACGTCCCGATAAAAGCCCCCATCTGAACATGCTGGAACTCGCCCAAAGCTTTACCGGACTTGCGTATTACCGTTTTATGAAAAATTTACGGCTTCAATAGACGAACAGTATTGCGATATATGGCGAGATGATTATTGCGGGTAGCTCCCTATACTTTCGTTCGCCGTTAATCCCGGTTTCCACACGAAGGAGCTACTCAGTGAAGAAAATCGCTATCCCCGCGGCGGTCGTTGCCGCATTCGCGGCGTCGACCGCGCATGCGCAAAGTTCCGTCACTCTCTACGGCCTCATCGATGCCGGCCTGCAATATACGAATAACGTCGTCAAGGGCGCGAGCCACGGCTCGCTGTTCCAGGCCACCAGCGGCGAAATCAACGGCAGCCGCTTCGGGTTACGCGGCTCGGAAGATCTCGGTGGCGGTCTGCACGCGATCTTCGTGCTCGAAAATGGTTTCAGCGTCACGAACGGCACGCTCGCCCAGCACAGCCGTCTGTTCGGCCGGCAAGCGTTTGTCGGTCTGTCGAGCAACCAGTACGGCACCGTCACGCTGGGCCGCCAGTACGACTCGCTGGTCGACTTCGTCGCGCCGCTGTCGGGCACGGCAGGCACGTTCGGCGACACCGGCTTCGCGCACCCGTTCGACAACGACAACCTGAACCACTCGGTTCGGATGAACAACTCGGTCAAGTACAACAGCGCGAACTATGGTGGCTTCAAGTTCGGCGCGTTGTACGCGTTCTCGAACAACGACGACTTCGCTGTGAACCGTGCCTATAGCGCGGGCGCGAGCTACTCGTTCGCGGGCTTGAACATCGCGGCCGGCTACTTGCAGATCAACGGTTCGAACAGCACGGCGAACACGTCGGGCGCGGTCGACCTGGCCGAATCGCAGTCGAACGGCACGGGCGGCTTCGTGCTCGGCGCCGATGTGCAGCGCACGGTCGGCGCGGGCGTCAACTACGCGATCGGACCGGCGCTGGTCGGCTTCGTGTACACGCACAGCCAGTTCCAGGGCACGCAGTCGTTCGGTTCGGCGAACGGCCGCGTGACCTTCGACAACTATGAAGTGAACGGCAAGTATGCGGTGACGCCGGCGATCAGCCTCGGTGTCGCGTACACGTACACGGATGGCCACGTGACGAACAGCTCGACGTTCGGCTCGGATCCGAAGTGGAACCAGGTGAACCTGCAGGCGGTGTACTCGCTCTCCAAGCGCACGGACGTGTACGCGGAAGGCATGTACCAGCACGTGTCGGGCAGCAACTTCGTCGCGTTCATCAACAACTCGGGTGGCGCGTCGTCGACGGGCAACCAGGTGGTGGCGACGATCGGTATGCGTCACCGCTTCTAAGACTCGCGGTTCGACGTACAGAAGCAACGTAGAGAAGACCCCGTCCGACGTTTGTCGGGCGGGGTTTTTTCTTGTGATGTCCAAGATTTCTGCGTGACGTCTGCGTTGCGTTAACGCTGGATAGGCCTGAAATGCAGGCCTAAGCGGGTCTTTTCCTAAACATGACTAAGAAATGAATGGTATTTGTCAGCTTGCTGGTTTTCAAGGCAAGATGCGGCATCTGTCCAACTGCACGCGGTAATCAGCGCCGCGCATTTCGAAATGGAAAAAAGCAATCACCAGCAGTTTCATGTTGTCTTCGACGGTCCCGCACTCGTTGAGCACCGTATGGATGTTCGCGATCTCGCGCCCGCCCTCATTGCCATGGCAGACCTGTTCACTGCCGCGAACAAGGAAATCAACGGCGAAGCATCGAGCATTCGCGTACACGTCAACGCGAGTTTCAAAGCCGGTTCGTTCGGCATCGATCTCGTCGCCACTCAGCACCTTCTGGCGCACATTCGGGACATCCTGTCGGGTCTTGGCGCCAACGCCATCTGCAACGGCTACACGATCATGACGATGGTGGGATTCATCGGCGGCGGCGGCCTGATCGACCTGCTGCGCCGGCTCAAGGGGCGGCGCCCGGTGAAAGTCCAACGGAACGGCCGTCTGACGACAGTCCATTTCTCCGAGGCGGAATCGATCGAAATCGACTCGCGCATCATGAAGCTTTATTACAACGGCATCGTGCGTACGAGTCTGGAGAAAGTCGTGTCACCGCTCGAGCGCGAAGGCATTACCGACTTCGCCATCATGGTTGACGATAAGGTCACGCTGGCGTTTCACGACGACGAGCTTGGGCTGTTAAGCGCGGCTACGCTGGAAACAGCGGCCGAAGTCGTCTCCGATACAACGTCGCACAAGATGCTGCAGATCGAGTCGCTAACGTTTAAGGATGGCAATAAATGGCGTGTGCACGACGGCGTCGCAACCTTCCGCGCATCGATCGAGGACAAGGAATTTCTGAGAAAGATCGACGCGGGCGAGCGCTTCGGTAAGGGCGACGTGCTGATGGTGAATCTGCGTCAGGTGCAGAGCGTTGACGGCGGACGATTGAACAATGAGTCGATGATCCTGAAGGTGCTCGAACATCGCGAGCCGCTTCAACAACACGCGCATGATCAGGCTCACGCTGGCGTGGAACGCGCACATTCCACTTCGGGTGCCGATCTGGAGGTGGCGTAGTGCTTTGCTAGCGCTGGCTTTGTCCAGCGCTAGCATGCGCGGATTGTGCTGACGGGCTGCGTTTGCCTAATGTGTTTGCGGATTTCGTTCGCGGATCGTGTTCGCCGACTGCATTTGCGAACGGCAATTCGCTTGAACCCTCGCGGCGCCTAGCGCTTGCCCACTTCCTCCGTGTAGCGATTGAGATTGCGCTCGATGTCGGGGTCTTTCTGCAAACCGCGCTTCATCAGCTCGCCAATGCGGTATTGCGCTTCGGGGCGCTGCACGGACCAGATAAACAGGTTCCAGCCAGCAGCAACCTCTGCATCGGGCGGCAGGCTCGCGTAGTTCACAGCCTGCTTGATTTCCGCAAGCGAGTCGCCATCGAAGCTCGCGATGCGACGCGCGAATCTGTCCACGAAGTCGTCGAGCTGAGCATCCGGGAGCGAGCGGTTGACGTAGCCGTATCTGTCGGCAGTCTCGCCATCGATGTTGTCTGCGCCGAGCAGCACTTCCATCGCGCGGCCGCGGCCGATCAGGCGGGGCAGCCGCGCCATCGGACCGCCGCCGGGTACAAAGCCCGCGCCTGCTTCCCATTGCGAGATCTCGAGGTTCTCGAGGGCGGCGAAGCGCATATCGCTTGCGAGCGCGAGTTCGCCGCCGACGCCGGTTACGCGCCCGCGCAGTTTCGCGATCGATATGACGCGCGACCGGCTGATGCGTACCAGCATATCGGGAAGAGGATGCAGGCTGGTCGGGCCGTTGCGCAGACTGGTCGAGTCCGATAACGGAGGGATGAAATCGTAGTGAGTCAGAAAGTAGCCGGGCACATCGCTCTGAAACACCACCACCTTGAGCTCCGGCGTCGTTTCAATCGCATGAACCACAGCCTGCAGTTGCGGAATGGAATCGGGGCCGAAGATGTTGAACGGCGGGTTGTGTAACGTGATCTGCCAATACGCCGGCGTGATGCGATTGATGCGCACCTGCTCTTGCGCTGTCTGCGAAGTGCTGGAGTGTGAAGCGCTGGGCTCAACCTTGTCGTTCATGGTGCCTCCTCGAAAATGCGTTGCATGGGCTGCGTTGCGAATCGGGAAGTCGACGCGGTTTTGCCGGAGCCGCGCATTGGGGTCCATTTGCCGCGTTGAAGAATCGGTAGTTCATTCCGGTCAAGGAATGACATGCACCGGCGTAGCGCGAACTCTGAGGAAGTCCGATGGGCCGGCTAGCGAACTGGTTCGGATACTAGCATCGGGCTACAGCGCGCGCCGCCGGCACGCTCTAATGCTTGAGCAGCAAGGCACAGCGAACGGCGCAGGGCGCCAGGCGTCATGACAGTCTTTCACAGCGCTGGAAAAGATGGTTCGACCCGCAATGACGAAGCAGCGAAGCGAAGCGCGCATTGCAACTGTATTTCCGCTTCGGCATGGCGTCATCGCGGCGTCGCGAGCTTGGGCCTATGATGAGGTTCGGTCTGCGCCTGCGCTTCGATCGAAGTGCAGCCATTGCGATGCGACGCTGTTTTCCGCAGAAGAATCCGGGCGGGACCGTTGCGGACAAGCGTCGCGGCACGGCGAATGCAAAGACATGCACGAATCGGCGAGGCAACCACAGGAGAGCGTAATGAAGCGCAAAGCATCGGCAGTCTGGCAGGGCGGTCTGCAGGACGGAAAGGGCAGTATCTCGACCGACAGCGGCGTGCTGAAGGACACACAGTATTCGTTCTCGACCCGCTTTGAAGACGGAGTCGGCACGAACCCCGAAGAGCTGATCGCGGCCGCGCACGCCGGCTGTTTCTCGATGGCGCTGTCGGCGGAACTCGGTAAAGCCGGCATCAAGCCGGAACGGATTGCGACGACCGCGACGGTCACCCTCGATAAGGACGGCGGCGGTTTTTCACTTACCGCATCGCACCTCGATGTCGTCGTCAAGATCCCGGGCGGCGACAAGGCCAAATTCGACAAGGCCGCGGCTGATGCGAAAGCCGGTTGCCCGATCTCGAAGGTGCTGAACGCAACGATCACGATGGACGCGAAGCTCGAGACTTGAGCGCAAGCGTTTTTTCAGATCGTCTGAACCGGTTTCCAGACCACCCCGGTCGCTAAGAGCCGGTGCGGGAACGCCGATTCTTGCAAGCATAAGCATCGACTAGCTGGCAGTTTGCAGTTTGGCGGACTGCGGCGGCACACGAATCATTCGTGCCGCCCAGTCTGTTTCAGCGATTTCGGCGGTTGATTTATTGACTGACCAGTCATAAAATCCGCTGCATGTCACAACCAAACGGTCCTAAAAAGCGCACGTCCCGCCTCGCGCACGAGCCGGCTGGCGAGAGCCCGCGCGGGCGTCCGCGCCAGTTCGACACCCATGCCGTGCTGGCGAAGGCGGCGAGGGTGTTCTGGGGGCACGGCTATCACGCGACGTCGATCGACGACCTCGTCAAGGCGACGGGCGTGCTGCGCGGCAGCCTGTACGGCGTGTTCGGCGACAAGCAGGGCCTGATGCTGGCTGCGCTCGATCATTACGCCGAGGGTTCGATCGCGGCACTGGTCGAGCGCCTGAACGCGGACGTGCCGCCCGAAGAGGCGCTGCGCAATGCGCTGCTACATCACACGCGCGTCGCGGCGGCGCTGGTCGGACAGCGCAGTTGCTTCATTACGAACGCGACGCTTGAAATGCAACCGCATGATGAAGCGTTATATGCAAAGCTCGCCGCAATCCAGCGGCGTATCGCGACGCTCTTCGCGGCAGCGGTGATTCGCGGCCAGGCGGCCGGCGTATTCGACCCGGCGCTCGATGAGAAAGCGGTCGCCGACTATCTGCTGTGTATGACGCAGGGGTTGCGTGTCGTCGGCAAGGTCAAACGCAACGAAGACGAACTGACGGCGGTCGTCGATATTGCGATGCGCGCGCTAACGGTCTGAGTCGTAAAAATTTCGCCGATTTTTTGAACGGTCAGTCATGAATACGAAAGGCATTTCGCGTCCCTCGACGGACGACACACATGAAAGTGGGAAAGACGGCGCAAGTGGCCACATGGTTCGCCCGCCAGCAACCGGGCATCTTCCTTCCGACGCGCCGCCGCCAGCCGCGCACACGGGCATGGCGCTCGTCGTGCTGCTCGTCGGCGCGTTTCTCGCGCCGCTCGATTATTTCATCGTCAATCTGGCGCTGCCATCGATTCACGCCGGCATCGACGCGAGCGACGCGCAGCTGCAGCTGATCATTTCCGCCTATGCGTCGGCGTTCGCAGTACTGCTGATTACAGGCGGGCGCCTCGGCGATCTTTTCGGCCGCAAGCGGATTTTCATGACCGGCATGGCCGGCTTCGTGATCGCGTCGGCGTTATGCGGCGTCGCGACCAGCGGCACGATGCTCGTCGGCGCACGCATTCTGCAAGGACTCGCCGCTGCGCTGATGGTGCCGCAGGTGCTCGCGACGATCCGCGCGGTCGTGCCGCTCCATCAGCAGACGAAAATTATCGGCTTTTACGGCTTCGTTTATGGGCTGTCGTCGATAGTCGGACAATTGGGCGGCGGCGCGCTGATTACTTATCGGCCTTTCGGGCTCGACTGGCGCGCGGTGTTTCTGATCAACGTGCCGATCGGGCTGCTCGCGTTTGTGGGCGCATGGAAGACCATCCCGGAGAACCGGCAGCCCACGCGCACGAAGATCGACATGATCGGCGTCGTGCTGTTGTCGCTGCTTCTGCTGTTGCTGATCTATCCACTTACGCACGGCCGTGAGGCCGGCTGGCCGCTGTGGACATTCGTCATGTTCGCGCTTTCCGTACCCGTCTTTGTGCTCTTTATCGGCTTCGAGCAGCGCATCGTACGCCGTGGCGGCTTTCCGCTCGTCGACCTGCAACTATTCCGTAATCCTGCTTTTTCAATCGGCCTGGTGGTCGCATTCCTGTTCTACTGCAACAGCGCGTTCTTCCTGACGTACGGCATCTACCTGCAAACCGGGCTGCACTGGACACCGCTCAAGGCAGGTCTCGCGATCATGCCGTTTGCGATCGGTTTCGTGTTCGGGCCGCTGACTTCGCCCGCGGTCGTCGCGCGCATCGGCACGCATGTGCTGACGTTGGGCTTCGCGCTGCTCGCCGTCGGCTTCACAGTGACAGGCTGGGCGGCCCTGCGGCACAGCGAGCCGGGGCTTGTGTTTTACGTGGGCCTCGTCTGCGCGGGCATCGGGCATGGACTCGTGTTTCCGTCCGTGATGCGCGTCGTGCTGTCCGAGGTGGCGCCGGAAAAGGCGGGGCTTGCATCGGGCGTCGTGAACACAACGCTGCAGATCGGCGCCGCGTTCGGTATCGCCGCCATCAGCGGCGTGTTCTTCGGCATCGTGCAAGGGCAGGACACGCCGCGGGCATACGCCCATGCGTTCGAGGGCAGCCTCAGCATCAACGCGGTGCTGCTCGCGGCGTGCGTGGTGCTGAGCGTGATGGTGGTGCGCCATCAGCAGCATCGTGCATTGCAGCTGGCGCGGGAGAATCGCGCGCTGAAGAATTGCGCGTGAACCGAGCAAAAGCCCGGGCAAAAATCCGAGAAAATATTCGTCAGGCATTTACGCGATACCTGGCAATTACCCTTAAATAGTCGGACCTTTAACAGTTTCACGGCCCAATCTGATTTATTGATGTTCAGCAATGATCGGCCGATTTATTGGTGATTGGATTATCGGCCATTAAGTCCACGCGCCTCCGCGTTAACGACGATTATGGCGCGCGTATGACATCGTCCGGTCGAAGAGGATTACAGTGATCGCTGGTTCCGCCGTCGGGCCTACATGTACAAGGGGATAGTCTTACAGTGCAAGGCCGACGATTTGTAATCCGGGCTATCCCATATAATGAACACCCGTTCTAAAATATTTTATAAATCCGCTTAATTCTCGCACAGAACGTTTTCTTTTTAGAAAAAGCTTGCTTGCGGAAAATCCGATTGATAATCTTGCGGCACTCTTTCAATTGACTCGACGGTAGTGCGTTTACGGCATTGTTTGATCAGACGGCTCGACGCTACGCTTATAACGGGGACATCATGCTGACTGCTACTCTCAAACCATTCGATACGACACGTACCGGCCAATTCAACGTTGGCGACGTCGTCACGCTCAAGGCCGGCGGCCCGCGCATGACGGTAACTTACGCAGGACCCGTGGCCGGCTCGGCAGCCGACCGGCTCGTCTGCCAGTGGTTCGACGAGCACGGTGAACTGCGCCAGGACATCTTTGATCGCGAGAACGTGCGTTGCGAGCCGCGCTCGATTCCGGCGGGCTCGGTGCAACTGCACAAGTTCATTCGGGTCATGCTCCCCACACGGTGATTCATCAAGGGGACTCACCGAGCGGATTCATCAGGCGTGATTCGCCAGGCGGTCTCACTGAGTGGCTTCACTGAGTGGACTCACCAAGCGGACTCACCAGGCGCGCGACCCCCGAACGCGCTTTTCCGAATGCTTAGCGCCGCGCTTCCACGGCCATTCGTACGGCGAGACCTGTCAGCACCGTTCCCATCATCCAGCGCTGGATCACGAGCCACGTGGGCCGGCGCGCAAGAAATCCGGCAATCGAACCCGCCGTCATCGCGACGGCAGCGTTCACGCACATACTGAGTGCAATCTGCACGAAACCCAGCGCGAGCGACTGGCCGAGTACGCTGCCGTGTCGCGGATCGATGAATTGCGGCAGCAGCGAAAGATAAAGCACCGCGATTTTCGGGTTCAGCAGATTGGTCACAAAGCCCATCGCAAACAGTTTGCGCGGCCTATCCGCGGGCAGTGTGCGCACCTGAAACGGCGAACGTCCGCCGGGCTTCACCGCTTGCCATGCGAGCCACAACAGATAAAGCGCGCCGCCGAAGCGCAGCGCGTCGTACGCGAACGGCACCGCCAGCAGCAACGCGGTAATGCCGAAGGCCGCGCACAGCATATAGACGACAAATCCAAGCGCGACGCCCCCGAGCGAAATCAGCCCGGCAGTTCGGCCCTGGCAAATCGAGCGCGAGACAAGGTAGATCATGTTCGGACCGGGCGTCAGCGCCATACCCAGTGCGACGAAACCGAAAGCGAGAAGAGAGGTGTGTTCGGGCATTGCATGTCTCCGTGACAAGATCGAGGCAATGCCCAGGCGCGCGGCGGTTCGCGGCTCCGGCCAGCGGCAGACCGCAGTTCGCGTTCCCCGATGGTGATCCATCTCGTAGCGCCAGTTGCGCGAACCCCACGATTATCCCACGACAACAGCTGTTGCCGACGCATCGAACGTGTCAACAGTATGGCTATTTAGCGGCGCGTCCGCGACGAGCGCAGACGCACCCGCTCGGCGAGCATCGTCGAAAAGGTGCGCATGCTCACGATCTTGCGCGACTTGATGATTTCGCCAGCCACGTTCTTCGGCGGATTCGGCTGAAAGGCCCAGTAAAGCGCGAGCAGCCAGCCGAATACAGTCCAGCCGACCACAGCGTTGAAGAGCGCAATAGTCAGCAGATCGTAACGTTTGCGCCGGTCGGCGATGATCGATGGCAGGAAATAGACTGCCAGCGCGACAACGGCCGCGACGCCTTGGACGAGGAGATTCTCCATTGGATTGCGACGGGTGGACGATGCATGGCGAATGCACCATTGTCGCGCGAATACGCCGTGCGCGCAGCGCAGAGACACACGATGCAGTGCGACGCCGCCCTCTGCAGCGCTAGCCACGATCGGGACTATCATGTGTTTTTTCCCCGACCGGACATGCTGCGATGATTTCCGACGCCACCACGCATTCAAAACTGGACCCCGACACGCTGCGCGATTTCGTCGAGCGCAAATGGAACGACGAGATCGTGCCCGCGCTGACCGATTACATCGCCGTTCCCGCCAAGAGCCCGGCGTTCGATCCCGACTGGCAGAAGCACGGCTATATCGAGCGCGTCGTCACGGAAGCGGCGAAGTGGGCCGAGACGCAGCCGGTGCGTGGCCTGAAGCTCGAAGTGGTGCGTTTGTCGGGCCGCACGCCGGTGATCTTCTTCGAAGCGCCCGCAACGCGTTCGGGCAGCACCGAAACCATCGTGCTGTACGGGCATCTCGACAAGCAGCCGGAATTCGCGGGCTGGCGCAACGACCTCGGACCCTGGACGCCGAAGCTCGAAGACGGCAAGCTCTACGGCCGCGGCGGCGCCGATGACGGCTACGCGATCTACGCGAGCGTCACCGCGCTTGCGGCGCTCGACGCGCAGGGCGTCGAGCGGCCGCGTTGCGTCGGGCTCATCGAAACCTGCGAGGAGTCGGGCAGCTACGACCTGCTGCCCTATGTCGACGCGCTGCGCGACCGGCTCGGCAAGGTCGGTCTTGTCGTGTGCCTCGATTCCGGCGCGGGCAACTACGATCAGCTCTGGCTCACCACGTCGCTGCGCGGTCTCGTGTCGGGCGACCTCGAAGTGCAGGTACTCGACGAAGGCATTCATTCGGGCTCCTACGGCGGCATCGCGCCATCGAGCTTTCGCATCATGCGGCAACTGCTCGAGCGGCTCGAAGACGCATCGACCGGCAATCTGCTGCCGAAGGGCTTTCATTGCCCGATACCGCCTGACCGTCTGCGCGAAGCCGAAGCGACCGCAGCGATACTCGGCGACGACGTGTGGAAGAAAATGCCCTGGGCGTGCGGTCAGGACGGCCGCCAGGTCCTGCCGACCACAACCGACCCGCAAGACGCGCTGCTCAATTCCACGTGGCGTCCGTCGCTGGCGGTGACCGGCGCGGCCGGCCTGCCGTCGCTGGCCGATGCGGGCAATGTGCTGCGCCCGCGCACCGCGTTCAAGCTGTCGCTGCGGCTGCCGCCGCTCGTCGATGCCGGCAAGGCCGTCAACGAACTGAAAGCCTTGCTCGAACTCGACCCGCCGTATAACGCGAAAGTCACTTTCAAGCCCGACAGCGGCGCGGCGACGGGCTGGAACGCGCCGGACGTCGCAACGTGGCTCGGCGCCGCATTGAACGACGCGTCGCGCCAGCACTTCGGCGCGGACTGCGCCTATATCGGCCAGGGTGGCACGATCCCGTTGATGAACGTATTGAAAGCCGGCTTCCCGCAGTCGCAGTTCATGGTGTGCGGCGTACTTGGGCCGAAGTCGAACGCGCACGGTCCCAACGAATTCCTGCACGTACCGTACGGTAAGAAGCTCACAGCCTGCGTCGCCGAGGTGATCGCGGCCGCGCCCTGAACGGTCTGGCATCCTGATCACCTTGCATTGTGCAAGGCATGTGTGCGTCGTCACTACGCGACGTACACCGAAACGTCACATCCGCGGCCGCCCGTCGTGGCGGCCGTCAACCACCCGCGCGGCCCTCAGCGCCGCCCTCAGCGCCGTCCACCGGGCGCTATTCACTTCATTCCGATAATTCGAATAAAAATGCATCGGGAATATATCCGCACCGCATTGCATAAATGGAATGAAATTTCCACAGAAAGATTGAAGCAAAGGTTCTAATGGCGCTATGCCCATCCATGCCGCGGCGGGCCTGATCGGGTATTTCGCTGCACGTGTCCCATCGCAATCGTTTGCGCCATGAAACGTCGGTACGAGTTACCGCAAAGGCGCGCTGGCCGGTCTGGCGCGCGCACTCCATTAATTGTGCCGAAATGTTAGCCAGCCGCTCTCGCGGGATTGTGGTCTGTTTTAGGCTCGTATAGCTCTTCCGACGTTTTATAACCTAAAAGGACCACTGGAAATGAACCTGAATAGCCATCACGCATGCCGCCCGTTCGTCGAAGCGGGTAATCTTTCGCAAATCTCGGCTTTTTATGAAGAAGAACGCAACATCATGTGGATGATGTTGCGTGCGCAACCACGTCCGTGCTTCAACCTGGAGCTTGTGCACGACATCCTGAGCCTCGCGCGGGCCGCGCAGGAGTCAGGGCTGCCGATCGATTTCTGGGTGACAGGCTCGGTGATCCCAACCATGTTCAACGTCGGTGGAGACCTGAGTTTCTTTGCCGAATCGATTCGCGCCGGCCGGCGCCAGGCGCTGATGGCGTATGCGCGCGCTTGTGTCGATTGCGTGCATGCGGCGGCGCGCGGCTTCGACACCGGTGCGATCTCGATCGCGATGATCGAGGGCACAGCACTCGGCGGCGGATTCGAGGCCGCGCTCGCGCATCACTTCGTGCTTGCGCAGAACGACGCGAGAATGGGCTTCCCCGAAATCGCGTTCAATCTGTTTCCGGGCATGGGCGGATATTCGCTGGTCGCGCGGCGTGCCGGCATGCGCCTCGCCGAGGAGCTGATCGGCGGCGGCGAATCGCACACGGCCGAATGGCACGCGGCGAAAGGGCTCGTCGATCAGTTGTTCGAACCGGGCGACGCCTATATCGCGACGCGTACTTTCGTCGATACGCTGCGGCCGAAGCTGAACGGCATCCGCGCGATGGTGCGTGCACGCCAGCGGGTGCTGCAGCTGTCGCGCTCGGAGCTGATGGAAATCACCGAAGACTGGGTCGAGGCCGCGTTCACGATCGAAGAGAAGGATCTTGCGTTCATGGAACGGCTCGTGATGCTGCAAAACCGACGCACGGGCAACTTGCGGCATCACAACGCGAGCGTCGCCTGATGCACGCAGCGCGGCTCCTCCTTTGAAGATGAAGAGACGCTGAGCGCGAGCGGAAACGACCGCTGGCAAGCCTGAAGCAACCCGCTGGAGCAACCCGCTTGAGCACTCGCGGGAGCAACCCGGCGCAACCCGGCAGGAAGCTTCACGGAAATAGCCTGGCCCAATGTCGCAAGCGGGCGGGCGGGCAGAAGGTCTTGCGGGTCGTGCGGACTGTGCCGTTCAGGCGATCAGCCGGACCTTCTGCCGGTCGACCAGCCATTGTTCGAATTCAGCAGCCGGCATCGGCTGACTGTACAGGTAGCCCTGTACGTATTCCACGCCGAGGCCTTTCATAAAGAGTTCTTCGGCTTCGGTCTCGATACCTTCCGCGACCACCTGCAGCTGCAGCGCCTGAGCAACCGCCACCATCGAGCGCACGAGTGCCTGCGCTTTCCTGTCGACGTTGATCGAACGCACGAAGCTGCGATCGAGCTTGATCACGTCGAGCGGAATGCGGCCGAGTTGCGACAGCGACGAATAGCCGGTGCCGAAGTCGTCGAGGTGCACCTGCGCGCCGAGTTCGCGGAATTGCGTGATCAGGTCGATTGCCGCGGCTTCGTCTTCGATCAGGCAGCTCTCGGTGAGCTCGAGATCGACGAGGCACGGATCGAGGTTCGCGCATTGCAGCGCCTCGCTGAAATGCCGGACCACCGCGGTGTCGACCAGTTGCCGTGCCGACACGTTGATCGCCACGCGCAACGAGTGGCCGCGCGCTTTCCATTGTGCCGCCTGCGCGGCCGCGGTCTGCATGACCCAGCGGCCGAGCGGGCCGATCAATCCGGATTCCTCCGCGTAACGAATGAATTCGGTCGGCATGATCTGTCCGCGCTCCGGCGAATTCCAGCGCACGAGCGCCTCGACGCCGCACACGACGCCCGTTGCGAGCGATAGCTTCGGCTGGTAGTGCAGCGTCAGCTGTCCTTCATCGAGGCCGCGCCGCAAGTTCGTGTCGAGCCACATATACTCAGCGACCTTGCGGTTCATTTCCGGCGAGAACACGCGATAGGTGCGCTTGCCGCCATCCTTCGCGACGTACATGGCGGTGTCGGCTGCGCGGACCAGCGATTCGAGGCTGTCGCCGTGTTCGGGAAAGAGCGCGATGCCGATCGAGCAGCCGGTATAGACCTCGACGAGCCCGAGGCTGAACGGCGTGCGCAACCGTTCGAGAATGCGCTGCGCGGTCGCTTCGAGCGACGCGGCCGTGGCCGGATACGACAGCACGATGAATTCGTCGCCACCTAGACGTGCAAGCGTATCGCCTTCATCGAGACAATCGCGCACGGTGGCCGACACGTCCTGAATCAGCCGGTCGCCGAACACATGCCCGTAGTGATCGTTGACCTTCTTGAAGTTGTCGAGATCGAGAAACAGGATGCCGACCGACTTATCGGCCGCCGCGCTCGCGATCGCCGTGCGGATCTTGTCCTGGATCGCGTTGCGGTTCGGCAGGCCTGTCAGCGAATCGGTGTTCGCGAGTTCCGACAGACGCTCCTGGGCGCGGCGCTCTTCCGTGATGTCGGTGCCCGAGCAGATCAGGAACTGCTCGTCCATACCGCTGCCGCTTTGCACGAACTTGTTGCGAAACAGGAAAAGCCGCTCGCCGTGCACGGTGCGCACGAGCCGCTCGACTTCATAGGACACGCCACGATTGAAGAAGCCCGAAATATTCTGGCTCGACGCCGCGCCAGCTTCCGACGACATGAAAAGCGCCCAAACGCTGCGCCCGATCACATCTTCTTCCTTCATGCCGGTGAGTTCTTCGGCAAGGCGGTTAAAGCGCTGGATACGTCCATTGCGGTCGACAATCACGACCACCGAATTCACTTCGGAGACGACCTGCTCGGCAAACGAGAGCCCATGCACGAGATCGCGCGCAACCGATTCCGTATCGTCGTATTCCGATGCGGTCCCGGCCCACGTGCTGCTATTGAGCTTTTTCCCAACAAGATGCAGACGCAACGGCTCGCCATAAAGGCGCACATCGAGCGTGAGGTGCGACGTGACGCCGGTCAGCCGGCGAATTTGCGCGGCCTGTTGCGCGCTGAGCGCGACGGCGGCGGTGGCGGGACCGTTGCCGGTCACGGGCGACAGCTCGAGCGCGTTGCTGTCGCTCGACAAACGCCAGCATGGACTATGCGTACCGAACCTTGCGTATAGCGCCTGGTGCACCTGATCGTATTGGTCGTCGTTCATGAATGAGGGTATCCGGGCAAAAATTGCCACCTGTCCTCGCGCCGGTGCAACGTAACCAGCAAAAAACGGACTCAAGCGGGCGGATGGCAGACGGTCGGCTTGCGGAAAGCTGTCCCCATTGTAGCGAAGGAAGTCCGGATTTCGGGCTCCGAACAGGTTAACGGTTTAGCGCAGAACATTCTTAATAGCAATAGGCAACGATATTGCGCGACGACAGTCGTCAACCGATTCATGATGACGCAACGAATTTATGTTGAAGCAAAGCCGATCGTGGGGATGCGATTGCCTTGATCGAATGAGGTTGCGGTGGCAAGGCGGGCGCGTGCGTTCCACCGACATGGGTTGCAGGGAAGCGTTGTACCTACGCATCGCATATTTGAATATGCTCGCTGGGTACCTCAAATAAGGACCGATAGGGCGCAGCTACGTCGACGCGCGTTTGACATGCGCCGACGCATGTCGACGCAACCGCAAACGCGCGAAATCAGCGGCGCCGTGCGAGGCATGCGCGCATCTGTTCGCGCGTGGCCGCATCGGTTTCTTCGATGTAGTTGAATTCGCCGGCTACAAGCGCCGCGACCGGCACGCCATCGCGAAACAGCACACGGTTGCCGGCGACGGCCGGCACCTTGTCGCCGGGCAGCAGCGTGCCGACGAGATTGAGCGGATCGGTTGCGGCGACGCAAACGTATGCGCCGCCGTTTGCGTCGTGCTGATCGCTTGTGTCCTGTCTGCGCCGGCGCGTTTCGCGCAGCACTGGAATCGCTTCCGGCAAGGCGAATTGCTCGCCGGAAAGCCCGTTCACGAAGCGTCCGCCGCGTACCTGACCGCGCGCTTCGAGCCGCTGGTAAACACGCAGCAGGTCGCGCCAGGGCGGCAGCCATTGCGCTTCGCGCTCGAGCAGCCGCCAGAACACGACACCATAGCGGCGCAGCAGCGTCAGCGCGATGTGCTCGATCACGTCGGGCGAGAAGGACGCGCGGCGCACGGAAGAAGCAGAAGCAATGGGCGAACGCATGGGCGCACCCGGCGTCGTTGCGCTTGCAACGGTTGCCGCATCATCGGAAGCTGGCGCCTTGCGCCGCTGCACGAGCGCCCAGCGCCCCGCATCGTCCATTCCGCCGATCAGCGGCGTCGTCATACGGCGCCGGCCGTGATGGAACGCATTGCGTTTTGCCGAAGCGGGCTTGAGCAGCGCGCGCAAGCCGGCAAAACTATCGGAATGCACGAGGCCCGCCGCGACCAGTTCGCCAAGCGTGTTTTCAAGTTCCACCGGCAGCAGATGGACGTCGGACACGAGTTCGTCGAAGAACATCGCGCCATGATTCGTCAACGCGTCGTGCACGAGCTGCGCGCGCGACGACAGTTCGGGCTGCTTTTGCGGATCGAACAGCGCATGCCACGCATTCAGATGACGCCGCGGCAACAGCACCACCGGCGTGCTGCGCACGGGCGCGCTCGATGCGCGCGAACGCTCGGTCAAACGCGTCCACACGATCTTGCCCGCCCGGCAAAGTTCGTCGAGCAGCATCGGCGAGTAGTCGTTGAGCCGTGCGGGCAGGATGTCTTCTTCCCATGCCGCGGCCGCGGCTTCGAAGCCTTCCATCTGATCGAGCACGGCAGCGAGCGCATCGCGGCCCGTGCCGCGCGCGTCCCGCGTGACGCGCTGCCATGTGAACAGGAAGCGCATGAAATCGTGGCGCTCGACTGGTTCGATCTCACGTCTAAGCTTGCGCACCGTATAGCGATGAATGCGCGCGAGCAGATGGCGTTCGCACCATTCTTCGTCTTCGGCGCCCAGCCCGAGACCGGTCGCGGAACCCGGTGTAAAGCGGCCACGCATCACGTAGCCTTCCGCTTCGAGACGCGCGAGCGCTTGCGCGGTCGCGGATGCGGGCAGCGCGAGTGCACGCGCGAGCGCGGACACCGGCAGCGGGCCGAAGCCCGAGAGCCGCGCACGCACGACTTCGACGAGCGCGTCGTCTTCGTTCCATGCGTCGGCATAGGCCTTCGGCACGCGCAGTGTCGGTTCGAGCGATGCATCGGGGTAGATCGCGCGCACGCAGGTCAGGCGTTCGACCGGCACCCACAGCGCGTCGTGCTGCGCGATGGAGAGCCGCGTCGCATGTCCCGATTGCGCGAGCGCCGCGAGCCACGCGGACCATCCCTCGTTTTGCCGCGCCTCGGCATCGGTGATGCATGCGAGCGTGTTCAGCGCTTCGTGCATCTCGTCGGCGCCGCGCACTTGCGGCCACGCTTCTTCGCGCACGCTCGCAATCGCGTCGGCGTCGAGCGCGCCGAGATCGTCGGTCGACGCGGGGTCGCTCCAGCGGCGATTGAGCACCGCTTGCGTCCGGCGCTCCTCGATCGGCGCATCGTCGAGATACGCGTAGGGCTTCGCGGTCAGAATCTCGGCGGCGAGCGCGGATGGCGCGGGCAAGTCGCGGGCGATCAGCGTGACCTGCTTGCGTTCGATACGGCGTAGCAACTGCAGCCAGCCCTCGGTATCCATCGCCTCGTGCAGACAGTCGTCGAGGGTTTGATCGACCAGCGGATGGCTCGGTAATTCACGCTCGCCGACGATGTTTTCCGCGCACGCGACCTGATCCGGAAACACGGCCGCGAGCAGATCTTCGCCGCGCATGCGCTGCAATTGCGGCGCCGTCTTGCGGCCGCCCGTGTAGCGCGGCAGCGCGAGCGAGGTCGTTGCGTTCCAGCGCCAGCGCACGTTAAAAAGCGGCGCGTCGAGCAAAGCCTGAATCAGCAGATGCTCGGCGCTCTTCGAATTCAGATAACGCCACACTTCGGCAAGCGCGAAACTGTGACTGCCTGTTAGCGACAGGATGATCGCGTCTTCGGTGGCGGCGGCCTGCAGTTCGAAATTAAACGTGCGGCAAAAGCGTTTTCTGAGCGCGAGGCCCCATGCGCGGTTCAGGCGGCTGCCGAACGGCGAATGAATCACGAGCTGCGTGCCGCCCGACTCATCGAAAAAGCGCTCCATCACGAGCGTGTCCTGCGTCGGCAATGCGCCAAGCGCCTGGCGCGCGCGGGCAAGATACTCGACAATCTGCCGCGCCGCGGGCTCCGAAATGCCGATCTGGTCGACGAGGCGATCGATTCCACGCTCGATGCCGCGATGAACGCGTGGACGTTCCGCAACCGCGGTTTCTGCCGCCGGCTCCTGAGCCGCCAGTTGTGCTTCGTCGCTAACGCGCACGGTGGCCGATACCGCTGCGGCCGCCACCGCCGCGCTTGCATTGCGACGGCGCGACGCGGGTTTCGATCCCGTTGCGCGTGCAACGATATCCGCGGTTGAGGCCGCAGCCGCGGATGAATTGCCGTCGCCGCTTACGTCGAGACTTGCGTCGTCGTCGCGTGCATCATCGCCGGCAACGATCTGCTCGATCTCGCGCCGCAAGCGCGCCACGCCGAACGACAGCTCGTCGCTGCGCCCCGGCGCTTCGCCGAGCCAGAACGGAATACTCGGCGGCTGGCCATGCGCATCTTCGACACGCACACGCCCGCTCTCGACACGCAAGATGCGATACGACGCATTGCCGAGCTGAAAGACGTCGCCTGCGAGACTCTCAATCGCGAAGTCTTCGTTGACGGTGCCGACCTGCACGCCTTGCGGCTCGAGCATTACCGAATAGTCGGCGTTTTCCGGAATCGTGCCGCCGGACGTGACCGCGTAAAGCTTGCCTCCGCGTCGGCCGCGCAGTGTGCCTTTCACCGCATCGCGATGGATATACGCCGCGCGCGTGCCGTGGCGCGTCGTGAAGCCTTCGGCCAGCATCCTGAGCACTGCATCGAATTGCTCGCGCTCGAGCGCCGCGTACGGCGCCGCTTCACGAAACCGCTCGAACAGCGCGTCTTCGCTCCATTCGCGGCTGCACACTTCGGCGACGATCTGTTGCGAAAGCACGTCGAGCGGCGCGCGCGGAATCTGCAATGCGTCGAGTTCGCCGCGCCGCACGCAATCGAGCAGCGCCGCGCATTCGATCAGGTCGTCGCGCGATATGGGAAAAAGCCGCCCCTTCGGCATGCCGCCCACGTGGTGGCCCGAGCGTCCGACCCGCTGCAGGAACGGCGCGATCGCGCGGGGCGAACCGAGCTGGCAAACCAGCTCGACATCGCCGATATCGATACCGAGTTCGAGCGAGGCCGTCGCAATCAGCACGCGCAATTCGCCGCGCTTCAGGCGTTGCTCGGCATCGAAGCGATGTTCCTTCGCGAGGCTGCCGTGGTGCGCGGCAACCGCTTCCTTGCCGAGGCGCTCGGTCAGATGTCTCGCCGCGCGTTCGGCCATGCGCCGCGTGTTGACGAACACGAGCGTCGTGCGATGCAGCCCGACCAGCTCGGCGAGCCGGTTATAGACGAGCTCCCACGCATCGTTCGACATTACCGCTTCGAGCGGCACGGGCGGAATTTCGAGCGCGAGGTCGCGTTCGCGCACATGACCGACGTCGACGATCTCGCAGTCCGCGGGCACATCGCTATCGACGCTCGCACCGCCGACCAGAAAACGCGCGACCGCGCCAATCGGCTTTTGCGTCGCGGAAAGTCCGATGCGCGGCAAACGGCGTCCGCACAACGCATCGAGCCGCTCGAGCGTCAGCGAGAGATGGCTGCCGCGCTTGCTGCCCGCCATCGCGTGAATTTCGTCGACGATCACCGTACGCACGGTCGAGAGCATCGTGCGGCCCGACTCGGAACCGAGCAGCACGTAGAGCGATTCAGGCGTCGTAACGAGAATGTGCGGCGGGCGCTTGCGCAGCGCCGCGCGCTCCTGTTGCGTCGTATCGCCGGTGCGCACGGCCGTGCGGATCTCGAGCGGCGGCAGGCCGCGCTCGGCGAGCTCCTGCGCGATGCCGGCCACCGGCGCCTGCAGATTGATGCGGATATCGTTCGACAGCGCCTTCAACGGCGACACATAGACGACAAGCGTTTCGTCGGACAGCGTGCCGCCGTTGGCGAGCCCTTCGCGCACGAGGTCGTCGAGCGCGGACAGAAAGGCCGTCAGCGTTTTACCGGAGCCGGTTGGCGCGGCGACGAGCGTCGGCCGGCCGCTGCGGATCAGCGGCCACGCGGCAGCCTGCGCATCGGTGGGCGCGGGGAAGGTTTTCGAGAACCAGCCGGCGACCACCGGGTGAAACCTGGCGAGCGCGTCGGCAGAGGAAGAGCCGGCAGTCATGCGACCGTATGTGGGGGCGCGGCGAGCCATATCCAGAGGGCGTCAAGCGCCCGATTGCATCTTCAGAACGAAAGTCTCGCAGGTTTTGGGCGCGCGCGCTATTCGCGGTGGGGGACGGATGGAGGCGGTGAAGACTACCGGACGCGCTCGTTCACCATGTCCAGCGCACGCCGGCACTGCCGCCAATCGTGCGCTGATGCGCGCCGCCGAGATTCGTGAGCCAGCCGACGGTGGCATAAACGCTCGCCGATTTCGCGACTTGCGCAACCACGCCCGCGCCAATCTGCACAGAAGTCTGACCGATCGTCGTGCCGATGACGGTACTGCCCGCGAAGGTCGTTCGATCATCGCTGCCGAATGCGCGCAGCACGCTCGCGCGCAGCCACGGCTCGACGTACGCACCGGCTGTGCTGAAGCGCCCCTGCAGCCGCACGCCGACGCGTCCGACGAAAGTATTGCCGCTATTGAACGAAACGCTCGACACACCGTCGTTGAAATCGTTGAGCGACAGGTGTTGCCAGGTCAGTTGCGCTTGAGGTTCGATGGCGAGCGCGCTGCCGGGTAGTGCGAACGGCAAGCCTCCTTCGACCGATGCGGCGACGCCGTGCCCGTGCGTCGTTACCGCGGCGCCGTCGCTCGATTGCGGGTCGACGGTGAGCGAACTGCCCATCACAACCATATCGGTGTACCAACCGTTTGCGGCCACATGCGTCCAGTAGCCGCCGACGCTGTACGCATTGATCGCGAGGTGCCCGACATCGAGATTGGGCGAGCCGAGCGCAAAGCCATTGACGCTGCCGGTTGCTCGCGCAAAACCGAGAAGGAGGCCGTAGTGATTGCGCGCGCCGTTTGCGCTCGCGTCGGCGTAAAGATCGTGGCCGGCCTGGACGCCGAACGTCGAGCCGTCGAATTCGGGACTCGCGGCGCCGTCTTCGGCGAGCACGCTGCGATTGCCCCATGTCCGCGCCCAGGCGGCCGGTAACGCGCCGCGGCCGGTCAGCACAGACTGATCGCCTTGCCGGTCGTGGAAGGTGTCGATCTGGAATACGCCCAGCTGTCTCGCGACACCGGGAATCGCCGCGTATAACGGCACCTCGGGACGGTACAGCGGGATCGGGTCCGAACCCGCGGGCGGCGGCGCGGGTAAGGGCGGCGTGCCGGCGGCCGCAATCGGTACCGCGACGACTTCGGGAGGCGAAGAAGGCGGTGTTGATGGGGGGGCGCCGGGTGCGGATGGCGGCGGTGACGGAGGCGCACCTGGCCGGGACGGCGGTGTACCGGGCTCAGATGGCGGAGCCACCGGCGGCGTGCCCGGCGCGGACGGCGGCACAACGGTCTGCGGCACAACCGGCAGCGGCGCGACCGTGTTACGCAAAAACCAGTCATTGGCCGAGCCTGCCGTCACGCCGCCCTTCGCAAGATAGTACGTATAGGCGCCGGCCTTGATCGGCGCGGACAGCCGAAACGCGGACGGATCGGTTGCCGCGCCGTTGGCTGCTTCAATGACGCGAATGCCGTTCACCGCAGTCTGCGCGCCCGTGCCGCCGGCATTGGCAACTTGCAACACAGTCGAACCGCTCGCGCTGCCGCCGTCGATCACGAGCCGGTCAGACGGCGCCTCGTCGGCGCCGACCACCGTGTTCAGGACAATCGCGCCGTCCTGCCCGACATAGTTGCCCGCCACGCGCAGCACGTTGCCCGGCGTCGTACCGGCCGGGCCGGCGATCTGCACGAGCGCGGCATTCGTCAACGTGCCGTTCACGCTGAAGGTGCCATTAGACGCGGCGGCGAACGCGGGCAACGCATTCGCTACCGCAAGCGTGCCATTGTTCGTCACCGCGCCGCTGACCGCACCATATCCGCCGACCGTTGTGCCCGCATCGATATTCATGCCGCCGCCGCCCGCGAGCTCGGCATTGGTATGAGCCGGATCGCCGATCGCAAGCGTGCCTGCCGTGACAGTCGTGCTACCGCTATACGTGCTGACGCCGTTCATCAGCAGCGTGCCCGCACCGGCCTTGATTAGCGCGCCACTGCCTGTCACGGGCTGGGCGAGCGTCGAGTCGAATGTCTGCGTATCGATCGTGCCGCCCCCTGCGTTCAACGTCATCGCGCGCGTTGCGGCAAGGTCGAAACTCCGGTTTAACTGAAGCGTGCCGCCGTCGAATGCGAGACCGCCCGTCGACGCGCCAAGCGCATTGTCGGCGGCAATCGCCACGACTCCGCCGGCGATCAGCGTGCCGCCCGAATATGTATTGCCGCTTGCCGCGGACGGCGCAAGCGTCAACGCGCCGGCACCGTTCTTTTGCACAGCGCCAGTGCCCGAGATCAATCCGCTGTAGGCGCCGTCCGCCTCCTGCGCAAAATTCACGAGCCCGTTATCGACCACATTGAGCGGCAGATTCTGCGCATTGGCGACGATCGTTGCGCCCGCATCGATCGTCGTTGCGACGGAAGCGGGCGCGTTGAGCGTGCCGGTCAGCGCAAGCGTGCCGCTTTGCACGTGCGCCGTCGCAAACGTACCGCTGCCGGACCAGTTCCACAGCGTGCCTTGCACGAGCAGCGTCTGAAAGTTCACGAACGCATTCGCGGCGGTGCCGCTGCCTTGCAGCGTGACCGTGTTCGCGCCCGTGCCGCCATCGGCGCTGCCGACAATCGTCGAACCGGTTTGCAGAATCAGCATGTCGTTGCCGCCGCCCATCGAGATGGCGGTGCCCACGCCGCTTTGCACAAGCCCGGCGTTGATCACGGTCGAACTGCCATTGAGCGTGCGAATAGCGGCCGCGTTTTGCGACACGATCCGACCGCCCGCACGGTTTTCGATCAGCGCATTGAATGACGAACTCGCCGTATTTGAAAACACGGCATCGGAGCCCTGGCCCGTCGCGTCGATCGAACCGGTGTTGAGCAGATGATCGTTATTGCCTTGCATGTACGCGGCCGGGCTCATCGCGCCGCTCGTCGACAGCGATCCACTGTTGCTGATCGTGCCGCTACCGCCGAGTATCGAGGCCGCGCGCGCATTGCTTCCCGCCGTGCTGACCGAACCCGCGTTGACGAGCGTGTTATTCAACTGGCCGACATTCGTTTGTCCCCACGCGGCCGTCATTCCGTAGGCGCTCGGGCCGGTGGTCGTGATCGTGCCGAGGTTGGTCAGCGTATTGCCGCTGCCGTTCGCGGCCATCGCATCGTTGAAGGCGCCTGTCGTATTGATCGTGGCACCGCTAGCGTTCGTCAGCTGGTTGCCGTTGCCCGTGCCGAGCAGCACCGCGCCGCGTTGCGTGCCGGTGCCGCCGCCCCCGGTTAGCGTCAGCGTGCCGTTGCTGGTGACGGCGCTGTTCTGTTCGACGCTCAGCACGACCGCGCTGCTTGCATGCACGAAGCTGCCCGATGCGCCGGACGCAACATTGACCGTGACGTTCGCGCTGCCACTTCGCGCGATCACGGGCGCAAAGCTGGACCCGGTGCATGTCACCGATGTGCCGGACAGCGGCGCGCTGCTATTGCACGCCGCGACGGCGTGAAGGGTGATCGTCTTCGAAACCAGCAGGATGCTGCCGATGCGCACACCGGACGCGTACCTTTTCTTCATGACCGTCGCCGTTCCACGGAACAGCCGCCATGAGCGGCGGACAAGGTTGCATCCTGTTATATGCGGTTATGCGCGCGCAGGCAAAGATCCCAAACCTGCGCGCGGTTTGATCAAGCATCCTTATCATTTCTATTGGACGTTCAGCCGTTCACGGTTCGCGGCCGAACGCCTCGCGCAGTTTACGTTTGGCCTGCTGCAGCGTATCGCGACGGCTCTTGGGCAGATTGCGCCCTGCGCGATTGATATAGAAGTTGAGCATCGACATCGCGGACTGGAACGGTGTGCCTTTGCGCCGTTTGCTATGCGTCGATGAGCGCTTGAGCGATTCGGCGATGTCCTGCGCGTTGCCGGTCTTGAAGATATCGGGCTCGAGGTCCATCGCATCGCTATGTTCCATCACCTGATGCGACCAGCGGCGCGACTTGCTGCCTGCAGCGGGTTGGGTTTGCTGCGACGCATGCGCGTGACGTTGGCGCGCGGGACGTCCGCCTTTGCTGCGCGTCGACGGATGCTTCGCAGCGGATTTACCCGACGATGACCTTGAGCGTGACGGGGTCGTGGCCATGGCTGTGCTCGCTCAAAGCTTGACGCCGCCCGCTTCGGGCGCATCCGACGAACCGGACGGGACATCGCCGACGCCGTATTCGGACGACGGACGATAACTACCGCCACGATGACCCGTGCCCGTACTCGTCTCCGCGCCGGTACTCCAGTACGGTTCGCGTCCGTAGTACTGATGAATCGACGTCGCCCATGTCGCGTCCGCCATCGACGGCCAATGGCCTTTGTCGAAGCCCGGTGCGTTCTTGACGCGTTCGGCGGTCAGCGACAGCACGAAGCACTTTTGATCGGTATCGAGCGTGAGCGCGCTCCATGGAATCGCCAGCAGCTTGTCGCCGATGCCGAGAAAGCCGCCGGTCGACAGCACCGCATACGCGACGCGTCCCGAGCGGATGTCGAGCATGATGTCCTTGAGCTTGCCGACGTCGTGCCCGTCCGAGCTCATCACACGGTCGCCGTCGAGCGTCGCGGCGGCCATCACTTCAGGTCCCGGCCCGTTTGTCACGTCGCGGCCACTGCCGACGATGTTTGCACCTTTGCTCATCGCGGTTCTCCGAAGGGTTCACACACGGAGTGAGCGAGCAACTGGCGTTCCTCAGCAGAACGAGGCGACGCGCGCATCGATGCGCGCGTCGATGCACGCGTCGACGAACACGCCGATGAACACCTCGACGCACGCGTCGATGAGCACGCCGATGCACTAAGGCCGCGCAGCGATTTCGTCGAGATGCAGCAGCAGATCGGCCGGGTCCTCGTACACGCGCAGCGCGCCCGCGCGTTCGAGTTCCTCCTGTCCGTAGCCGCCCGACAGCAGCCCGACGCCGAGCGCGCGGCAGCGGCGCGCAGCGAGCATGTCCCAGATGCTGTCGCCGACCACCACCGTCTGTTCGATCGGCACCGCGAGCCGGTGCGCGGCAGCGAGAAAGAGGTCCGGGTCCGGCTTGGCATATTTGACATCGTCGCGCGTGACGACGACGGATTTCGCAGGATCCACGCCGAGCGCTTGCAAATTGACGGCGGCGGTTTCCATGCGGCCGCTCGTCGCGATGGCCCATTGCGTGCCGCTTGCGTCGAGCGCGGCCAGCAACTCGCGCGAGCCGGGCAGCGGGCACACCTGCGCATGGAGCCGCCGGTACGCTTCAGCGTGCTTCGCACGCAAGCGCTCGACACGTTCGCCGCTGATTGCACCGCCCGTTTCGCGCAATAGCTGATGCGTGAAGAGGCCGCCGCTCATGCCGATCTTGCGGTGAATCCGCCATACCGACAGCTCGATGCCCTCGCTATCGAGCGCTTCCTTCCACGCGAGCACGTGTTGATAGACGCTATCGACGAGCGTCCCATCGAGGTCGAACAGAAACGACGTAGTGATACGCATGGCGAGATCCTCAGGATTGGATAGACCGCGTTGTTCGGGCGCGCGACGCGATAACGCGTACGGGGCCCGGGCCATTTGCTGCTGCGCGAAAGAGTTACGTTGCGCTTGTAAATTGCAGGCACAACCAGAGTGTAGCGGGCCAAGCGGCCATTGCGTACCCGATTGCATACGTGCCCGCATTGCGCGGATGTTGCGCCTGCGGCCGCGCATGCGTGGCGGCACAGGGCTTGCTGAAATGACGGTGCAGGTGCGCATCACTTCGCGGCCTCGGTCGCAGAACAATCCCAGGGAGAAATCGGATGAAACTCACGAAAACACTGCTGGTGTCGGCGCTTCTCGCGCTCTCCGGTGCGGCGTTTGCACAAGGTGCGGGTGGTGGTGGCGGAAACGCGGGCGGCGGAGGCTCGACGGGCGGCGGCGGGGCCGGTATGGCCACGGGCAACGACACGGGCGCCAACAAGGCTGGCCAGAACGCGACGGGCTCGAGCAGCATGAGCCATTCGCAGATGCAACACCATTCGACGAAGGGCACGAAGAAGCAGATGAATGATTCGACCAACATGCCGGGCGCGAATGCGAGCAGCGACACGAAGGGTCAATAGGCGAGCGACGCCGAGTGACGATGTAGGACGAAAACCGGAAATGACGGCCGGCTCCAGCGCCGGCCCATGACGACGGGAGGACGGATCGATGAATAGCGTTTTACGCAGCATAGGGATTGCAGCGTCGGTCGTGATGCTCGCGTGCGGCACGGTCGCATGCAAGAAGGCCGACAACAGCAGTACGGATACAGGCGTCGCGGCGGGAAGCAGCGGCGCGATGGGCGGCCCGGCGGCGGCCAGCGCAACGCTGGGCGCGAGCGGGGCAGCCTCGACCGATGCAGCTTCTGGAGCCAGCCAGTAAAGCGCCCGGATGACGCCAGGGAACCGGATGGCAGCAAGTGCATCACAATTGCAAACGCGTGACGATCCGCGGCAATGCCGGGTGCTCAAACGAACCCGTACCCGGCCGCGCGGCGATCCACCGGCCCCGGCTGCCGCCTGCATGAGAGGCGGTAGCGGCAAGCGGCACGCTTAAGCATTGTGGAGAGGATCATGCAGTCGAAAACTCACTATCAAGCCAATATTTGCGGTGGCGACTTCCAGCACGTCAAGCAGTGCTTCGAGACCTGGAAGACTCAAACGCTTATCTATCGGCGCAATCAGTTCATGTTCGAAGGTAAACGCGAAGTGCGGCCGCTTGCCGAAGGCCGCGTTTTCGACAACGGCGAGGTCGCGCAGCATGTGCTCGCGCAGACTTGCCAGCCACGCGATCCGTATGCGATCGCAGCCGAGATACGCGACGGCGAGCGCGATGTGTGGCTCGTGATGGCCGCGTATGAAGAGTGACCGTTTTCAAGGAGAGGAATCTATGGCCAATACGTCCAATACGCCCAATACGCTAAAGGGTCGCAAGGTCGCAGTGCTTGCCGTCGATGGCTTCGAGCAGGCAGAACTGGTCGAGCCGCGCCGCGCGCTCGCGGAAGCCGGCGCGACGGTTCACGTCATATCTGCCAAACCCGGCAAGATTCAGGGGTTCAGGCATGTCGAAAAAGGCGATGCGGTCGATGTCGATCTGACGTTCGAGAAAGCGGCGCCTAACGATTACGATGCGGTTGTCCTGCCTGGCGGCGTGGTGAATGGCGATGCGATTCGTCTGTTGCCGGCAGCGCAGGCGTTCGTGAAAGCGGTCGACAAGGCGCACAAGCCGATCGCGGTGATTTGCCACGGCACGTGGCTACCCGTGTCGGCGGGCTTGATCAAAGGGCGCACCGTAACGAGCTGGCCGAGCCTGCAGGATGACATTCGCAATGCAGGCGGCACATGGGTCGACCAGGAAGTCGTCGAGGACGGCAACTTTATTACGAGCCGCAAGCCCGACGATTTACCGGCATTCAACAAAACGTTGATTGCACAACTTTCGCACGCGGCGGCATGAGCGCGGTTTATTCATGAAGATCACCTTTCCCGATGGCACGCCTGAATTCGACGGCGCGAACCTGAAGCTGCGGTTTATTGCGAACGTGGACGGCGAAGCAGTCGAGTGCGCGATCACGGCCGAGGCGCTCGAAGACCACTTCGGTGCGAACTCGCCGCAGGAGGACGAACTGCTGCGTGCCTTCGAGCGCGGCCGCGCGCGGATCCGCTCGGTATGTGCCGAGGCGCTCGAGCGCAATGACGGCGCAAGCGTCGAATTGCATAGCGGGCTCTTTCGCCTCGAAGGGGCTTAGTGGGATCGGGAAAAAGTCTTTAAGGGGCTGCGGGCGGCTTTAAGGAAAAAAAGACGGCGGCCCGTGACAAGCAGCCGCCGCGCGCTTAAACCACTTAAACCAGAATCCCGCTACCGCAGGTCCGCTCAACCCCAAGGCGGCCTGCTAAACCCAAAGGCCCTGCGGCCGTGCATGGCGGCCCGTGTTATGTCGAGACAACGCATGCGGATCGTCGATGCCTTGCTCGCTGTCCATGTCCTGCGTTGTGCTGCAACGCGCCGGTAGCACATCGCCGTGCGCGCCCCCACAAACCGGACGCTCATCCAATCCCGCGTGCCGTTGCGCCACCGGTTCGGCAAGCCGTTCGCGCACCTGCACGGCGGCTGCCGACGCGGCGATTGCCACCAGCACGAGGCACTCCGCGCTTCTGATCCTCACCATCGTTTTCTCCTTGTCGTTGCTGCCGACTTTTGGTTTGCCGCGAGGTGTCAGCAAACGGCGTGCCCATCGAACGCCGGCAGAACCCGGGCACGCGGACTGCAACGCTTTCAATGCGCGAACCGGCGTGTCGCGGCTGCTTGAAATGCGTGGCCACATGTGCGCGCGCCTAACCTGAAACCAGGAGGTATCGAATGTCTACGAACGTGATTTCGGTGATCAACGAGTTGATTGAAACATCGAAGGATGGCGAGCAAGGCTTTCTGAAGGCCGCCGAAGACGCGCACGATACGCAGTTGAAGGAACTGCTGCGCTCGCGTGCCGATACCTGCACGCGCGCCGCGCGCGAACTGCAGGACGTCGTGATGCAACTGGGCGGCAAGCCTGAAAGCGGCGGTTCGATGTCGGGTGCGCTGCACCGCGGTTGGGTCGATCTGAAGTCCGCAGTCGGTAGCCGCAGCGACCACGCGATTCTGGCCGACTGCGAGAAGGGCGAGGACGTCGCGAAGAAGCGCTATCGGGAAGCCATTGAAAAGGACCTGCCGGCCGATGTAAGGGCTGTTGTCGAACGGCAATATGAAGGGGTTGTGCAGAATCACGACCGCATCCGCGATTTGCGCGATCAGTACGCGGCGATGAAGTCGTAGGTCTTCAGGTCGCTTGCCGCGTGTGAGGCAACAAAAAAGAGCGCCGGCGCTTTCCCAGCGTCGGCGCTCTTTGCTCTTCGACTGCAGGGCCGGCGTCCCGGCCGCATTACTTCAACCGCATTACGGCAACCCTCAGCCGCTATGTCAGCCGACCCCCAAGGGCGTTAGCCTGTCGTTATTCAGACGCGATCTTCAGGTGATTCTTCACACCGCGCACACCGTCGACGTTTTGCGTCACGTCCTGCGCCGCGGACTTGTCGTCGGCCGACGGCACGGACCCGGTCAACCACACAATGCCCTTGCGGGTCTTCACGTGGATATGTGTCGACTTGACGTTTTTCGCACTGAGCAATTCAGCCTTGACCTTGGTCGTAACCGTGCCGTCGTCGATATGTTGCCCCAGGGTCTCGGACGACGCGGGCGGTGCCGACGCACCGGTTTGCGCGGTTGCGTTCAGGGCGAACGCGACGCACGCGATACTGCCTGCGGTCTTGAGGAGCTGGATCGGTTTCATGGGTTCTCCTTTTGCGTGAATTTCGCTTGGATCATCGGAACGCGGTTGTGGCGCGCATGGCGCAGATATCCGCACCCTCCCGACCGCAAGCCGCGTGCCTGGCATCGCGCAGCCGCCCGCGGTATGACCGGCATGCATAGCACGGACAGCGCTGATAGCGGCGCTCCGATACCGCCGGCGGACCTGCCGGCACGCATCGGAAACCGTCGGCGCAGAGCAGCGCAAACGGCGCTCGCCTTTGCAGGACGCTTGTAAAAAGCACGCGGCGCAAAGCCCAAGCAAGCGCCGTGCAAAAACACAAACCTGAGAAAAAACAGGCGATTGGCGGAGCTGGTACGGCAGTTGCTCTCATCGAGGAAGAAGCGTTTTTCGATTAACAACGGGACCATGCCTACAATGCCGCCTTCAATTGAACTACGAGCGAGGCAGTCATTCGCGCTAACGCCGCGCCTTCAGCAGTCTGTGCGGCTGTTGCAACTGTCGTCGCTGGAATTTCAGCAGGAACTGCGTACCGCGCTCGATACGAATCCGTTTCTCGAATACGACCCGTCGGCCCCTGAAGACGGTGGGCTGACCGGCACGGCCGCCGCGGATGGCCAGGCGGCTGCCGAAACGCTGCCGGCTGCGGAACGCGACCCGGCGCTCGAGGGCTCGGCCGCTGAGACCCATAGCGAAAGCACGGTAGCGGACGACGTCGGCGGTGACTATTCGAGCGGCGACTATTCCGGCGACTCGTACAGCCGCGGCTCGTCGCGCTATAACGGCGACGGCGAAGGCAGCGACCCGGCGGAATGGGCGCGCGTGCAGCCGACACTCCATGAGCAGTTGCATGACGCACTGCGCCTTTACCGGCTCGACGAGCGTGACCGCGAAGCGGCACGCGTCGTGATCGAGGCGCTCGATGACGACGGTTATCTGCGCCAGGAGCTGGCCGATCTGACCGACGTCGTCGAGTTCGACCCGCCGCTCACCGAAGACGAACTCAACGTGGCGCTGCGGCTCGTGCAGACGCTCGACCGCCCCGGCCTCGCCGCCCGTTCGCTATCCGAATGTCTTGCTTTGCAGATCAATGCGCTGCCGCCCGATACGCCGGGGCGCGACTGTGCGCGCAAGATTGTCGAACAGCATCTCGACCGGCTCGCGCGGCGCGAGCATGCGGAATTGCAAAAGCAGATCGGTTGCGACGCGGAGGCGCTGCGTGTCGCTTGCGCACTCGTGCGCAAGCTCGATCCGAAACCCGGCAACTCGTATGGCCGCAGCGACGAGAACTACGTCGTACCGGATGTGCTCGTGCGCCAGGTGCGCAACAAGTGGGTCGTGACGATCAACCCCGCCGTCTTGCCGCGGGCGCGCATCCATCGCATGTACGCCGAACTGTTTGCGCAGTCGGCCGGCGCGAGCCGCTCGCCACTTGCGCAGCAGTTGCAGGAAGCGCGCTGGCTGATCCGCAACGCGCAGCAGCGCTTCGATACGATCCAGCGCGTGGCCGAATGCATCGTCACGCATCAGAAGGCGTTCTTCCAGTACGGCGAGATCGCGTTGAAGCCGCTCGTGCTGCGCGACGTCGCCGACGAACTCGGCCTGCACGAATCGACGATCTCGCGCGCGACGGGCAACAAGTACATGGCCACGCCCCGTGGCATCTTCGAGTTCAAGCACTTCTTCCCGCGCGAGCTCGGCACAGAAAGCGGCGGCACCTGTTCGGCAGCCGCGGTGCGCGCACTGCTCAAGGAAATGATCGCGGCGGAGAATGTGCGCGATCCGCTCTCGGACGTGTCGCTGGCGAAGATGCTCGCCGACCAGGGCGTGCTTGTCGCGCGGCGCACGGTCGCCAAATACCGGCGGCTGATGAAGGTGCCGCCCGCGGAGATGCGCAGGCAGGTATGAGTTGGGCCTGCCAGGCTTCATAGCTGTTATCGGCATCGCACGCACAGCGCCTTTTCAGGCGCTGTGTTTTTTTATGTGTATTCAAGATGTACGCGCTGTACGGCGGCTAACGACCTGCGAAAAACCTGCGAACACTGCGGCCCCGTAAATGATTGTGCAGACAACGATCGCCGTCGTTCGAGGTATGCGCAATAAGCAGGATGTGGCGCACGGTGCAACGTCAACGAAAGCCGCATCGCATCGCTTCGTGCATGGATCGTGTTTCCTAACCGAACGCCGCATGCAGCCAGGTAACCGCTGCGGAACGGATTCGCCAGCCAACTGTGAACCTGCTGTGAAATAAGCGCGAAACAGGACCTCGCGCATGGCGAACGGACGTTGCGGATATTCGTACGCTCAAATGCTTTGATGCGCCGGAATAGCATCAAATTGAAAGAGGCCGACAGGCATTTGAACGGCAGCCCTAAAGATGGCGCTCGGCCATCGCGCACAGCGATCATCAAAGCGCGCTGGACGCGCACGCGCACTGAGGATGCGCAGGAGCCGCCGGGGAGCGGCCGGTCCCCGGTGGAATACGTCCGCCCGGCCAGGTGTTTTGCGAAGTGACCAAGGGACGAAAGGTCAGACAGCGTACGAAGCCTTAGCGGCTCTCTAACCTTTGCAGCGAGTTTTCCATGTCCAAACCTTCGAAGATCCTGCTCTATTACGACGGCACCCGCGAAGCAAAAACCGCGTTGCGCCACGCAGCCGAGCTTGCGCTTGCGCTCGAGGCGCACACCGATGTGCTTGCGGTCGTCGATACGACGTCGACCATCGCGGCGACCGGCTGGTATCTGTCTGACCTTGCCTGCGCGTGCGTGCAGGACGCGGCCATGATCACACTGCGCGAGGCGCTTGATCATATGGAAGGCAATGGCGTGCCGGTGCGCGGCCATATGGCCTGCGGCGACGTCGTCGACAGCATTTCGACGCATGCCGGGCTGCTGAACTCGGACATTCTGGTGGTCGGGCACCGCCCACGCAGCGGTCTTGCGCGCTGGTGGAACCGGGGTCTCGCACATGACGATCTGATGGCGCGTTGCAACGGTCGCCTCGTCGTGACGATTCCCTGTAACTGAAACCCGTGACTGAGCCGATGTTTCGCGCGCGCCGCCGCGGCAGCGCGGGTTTTCCCTAGGTCCGGCTGCGTGCCGCGGACGCGCTGCGCCGCACGGCAGACGCGCGGATTCTAACAATGGAATAACGCCGCGCGTCGGGTGTTATGTGGGTAGCAGGTCGTCGATACCGGCCGCGTGGATGATGCGCGCTGAGCGGTTTGATCAAGCTCGCGACGATTCCTCCGTTTGTGCGCACGAACGCGCAGATGCCGCATCTGCCTTATAACCCGAGCGAAGAACGAGCCGCGTACAAGCTGCCGCGGACGGATAAAGAAACGTCAGGCAAGCGCTGATCGATCAGCGAGGCCCGCGATATCCAACAGGAAGACAAATGAAAGTTTTCTACGACAAGGATGCCGACCTTTCCCTCATCAAGGGCAAGCAGGTCACGATCATCGGTTACGGTTCGCAGGGCCATGCGCACGCACTGAACCTGAAAGAAAGCGGCGTGAAAGTGACGGTCGGTCTTCGCAAGGGCGGCGCTTCGTGGAGCAAGGCTGAAAACGCGGGCCTCGCCGTGAAGGAAGTGGCCGAGGCAGTGAAGGGCGCTGACGTCGTCATGCTGCTGCTGCCGGACGAGCAGATCGCCGAGGTGTACAAGAACGAAGTGCACGCGCACATCAAGCAGGGCGCGGCACTTTCATTTGCGCACGGCTTTAACGTGCACTACGGCCAGGTGATTCCGCGTGCGGACCTCGACGTGATCATGATCGCGCCGAAGGCGCCGGGTCACACGGTGCGCAGCACGTACTCGCAAGGCGGCGGCGTGCCGATGCTGGTCGCGATTGCGCAGGACAAGTCAGGCGCGGCGCGCGAAGTCGCGCTGTCCTACGCGGCGGCCATCGGCGGTGGCCGTGCCGGCATCATCGAAACGAACTTCCGTGAAGAAACCGAAACCGATCTGTTCGGCGAACAGGCCGTGCTGTGCGGCGGTACCGTCGATCTGATCAAGGCCGGTTTCGAGACGCTGGTCGAAGCGGGCTACGCGCCGGAAATGGCCTATTTCGAGTGCCTGCATGAAATGAAGCTGATCGTCGACCTGATCTACGAAGGCGGCATCGCGAACATGAACTACTCGATCTCGAACAACGCCGAGTACGGCGAGTACGTGACGGGCCCGCGCATCATCACCGACCAAACGAAGAAGGTGATGAAGGATGTGCTGAAGGACATCCAGACGGGCGAGTACGCGAAGAGCTTCATCATCGAAAACCGCGCCGGTGCGCCGACGCTGCAATCGCGCCGGCGTCTGACGGCTGAGCACCCGATCGAGCAGGTCGGTGCGAAGTTGCGCGCCATGATGCCGTGGATCGCAAAGAACAAGCTCGTCGACCAGTCGAAAAACTAGGCATGGAACGGGACAACACCATGCGGGCCAGCGGCGCAACGAGCGAGGGTGACGGATGATCGGCTCAACAGATAAGCAGATTCGGGATGGTAAAACGATGACGAGATCTCGAGTACTGACGATCGATGACGACCCTAAAACGGGCGTGGAAATCGTCGCTGAACTGAAAAACTACGGATTCTCCGTCGACTGGGTCGGCGACGGGCGCGAAGCGCTCGCCCGCGCAATCGGCGGCGGTTATGACGCGATCACGCTGGAACGCATGCTGCCCGGTATCGACGGCATGAGCATTCTTGCCGCCATGCGCACCGTCGGCGTGCAAACGCCGGTACTGATGTTGAATGTTCCCGACGATGTCGATGAACGCATCCGCAGTCTGCGTGCGCGCGGCGACGACTATCTGACGCGGCCGTACGACTCGGGCGAGCTGATGGCGCGCCTTGAAGGTCTGATTCGCCGCAGCCAGGAGCCGGGCACCGGTGTGTCCGCGCGTGCGGATACGCTGCTGCGCGCCGGTCCGCTCGCGCTCGATCTCGCTGCGCGCAAGGTGACGCGTGACGGCGTCGAGATCGCGTTGCTGCCGACCGAATGCCGCGTGCTCGAATTCATGATGCGCCGTGTAGGGCAGACCGTGACACGCATGATGTTGTTTGAGGCGGTCTGGAGCTATCACTTCGACCCGGGTACGAATCTCATCGAAGTTCATATGAGCAAGCTGCGCAAGAAGATTGACATACCTGACAAGGAATCGCTTCTCAAGACCGTGCGCGGTGCAGGATACGTGCTGTCGATATAAGCGGTTTCAATTGCAGATGAATGCGGTGGATGAATTGCCGCATGGCAGATTTTCCGGGTATTGCTTTTGAGTGTCATGCCCGAAATTGATAGAGCCGCTGGTAGGTGTCTTTATTCGTCTTTAATGAACCAAGCTGTTATTGGTTCACAAAAGCCTAAAGATTCCGAAGGTGTTTTTTAGAGTTTTTTTGCAAAAGCCTGACATATGTCGTGCTTTGCATAATTGGGCTGCGAAGCGATTCGTTAGGAAGAAAAGGTGGTTCTTCTTAAACGAATGCTGTTCGGTTGCCGTAGCGATGCGCTTTGGTTAATGTCACGCTTGAAAGGAAATGCTTCGGTATTGTCGCGTTTCCTTTCAGGTGCGTCGAAGCAAAGCGGTGGCTGGCCGGCAGACGGCAGGACGCTGCGCAGTGGGCAAAAAAATGCATCGCAAGGATATCGAAAAGAAGTCCGCGCGAGCACACGAAACCAGGATCCGGACGGTGCAAAAACGAACGGCATTAGGCAAACCGCACGTATCGCGCGACACCGCAAAGGTGGCGCTTGAGATGGTCTGCCGTCGAATCGGGACAGCACTGTCACGCAGGTGGCTTGTGCTACTTGCGTCTAAAAGGGAAGCAATGGTTTTGGACTTGACTACCCGGCAATTGGCTTGCAATTCGATTGGTGATCAACAATGACTACCTTCGTTTCTTTTTCTAATTGCGTTAGCCGGGTTGATAAAGGATGCGCCAGCAAACGTTTGCGATCGACGCTAAACTTCGTCTGCCGCCGATGTCTGCGGAATAACGCAGAATCGACAGAACAGAAACGTCACGCGAGGAATTACGCCGATGAGCGTCGCAGATTTTCCCAGCATCCTTCCAGAATTGCTGCCGAGGTTGTGGGCGTTCGCGCTACGCATCTCTCGAGATCAGCACGATGCGGAAGATCTGGTGCAACGTGCATGCCTGCGCGCGCTCGAGCGGGCACATCAGTTAAAGCCGGATACATCGCCGTTGAGCTGGATGTATTCGATCGTACACACCACATGGATCAACGAGTTGCGCGCGCGAAGCGTGCGCAGCCGTACAAGTGCGGAATGGGACGACAGCTACCTGGAAACTGTCGCCGATCCTTCCGCGCCGGATCCCGAAGCCGACGCGCTCAACCGCCAGATCGTTCGCGCGGTCGAGCGATTGCCGGATGCGCAACGCACCGTTATGCTGTTGGTAGTTGTCGAAGGGCTTAGTTATCAGGAGGCGGCCCAGGTACTCGGAGTACCGGTAGGCACCATCATGAGCCGTCTGTCGCGCGCGCGGCAGGCCGTTGGGAGTCAGTTCGGCACGCGACAAGACCAAAAAGTGAAAGACAGCATCAAAGGGTAAGGAGACGGGGAATGAAGATTGACGACATCCTGTTGTTGTCGTACGTCGACGGCGTGCTGCCGGCCGATCAGAAGCAACAGGTTGAAGAGGGGATCGGGTCGTCGGCTGAACTCGCGGAACGTGTGGCATTGCTACGCGCGTCTCGGCTACCTTATCAGCACGCGTTCGCACATCAGAAGTTGCCTGAGGTGCCTGAGCGTCTGGTGGAACTGGTGGGCCGCATTGCGCGCGGCGATGTCCATGCGCAATACGACGAGCAGTACGACGACGCACCCACTGCGAAGGCTGACGATATACGCGTGCCCTCGGGTCCGCCTCCTGCTGGCATGCCGCCCGCGTGGCAATTGTCGCGTCGCGCGCCGTTTCGCGTGGCGCCTGCCTGGCTTGCGGTGGCCTTCGTTGCGGGCGCGTTCTGCTGGGGCGCAGTGTTCCGGCTTGCCGCCGATTCGCGCACAGGCTCGGGCATGTTCGACGGCACGCCGCTCGCGTCGCTATCGGGCAGCGCCGCATCGCCATGGGTGGTGGCGGCCGCGGGCTACCAGCAGCTCTATGCGCACGAAACCCTCGCTGAAGTGCAGCCCGATATGGTGCAGTCCGCGCATATCGTCGACGAGATCCGGCAGGAAGATGGGCTCGACGTGCATGTGCCGGACCTGAGCGCATCGGGTCTCACGTTCAAGCGTGTGCAGCGCCTGCGCTTTCATGGCAGGCCGCTTGTGCAGATCGTGTATCTGCCGGCGTCCGGTTCGCCGGTTGCGCTGTGCGTGACGAAAGAAGCGAAGCCCGATCACGCGATCGCCGAACAAAGCATCGACGATATGAGCGTGGTGACGTGGAGGCGCGGGCAGCTCGGCTACGCACTGATCGGCAAACGCGATGGCATTGCGCTGCCCGATCTGGGCAAGATGCTGGCCGAGAGCCACAACAGCCAGCTATTCGGTAAGGCATCCTTTGATTCGCTGCTGGCCAGCATGACCTGATACTGCATGCCGTGCCGCATGCGCCGCGATGGTGTCGCGCCAACATGATGGCGCGACCAGGCGGCGCCGGATGGCGTGTGTGCCCGCGTGGGGCAGTCGTATGCGGGTATTCGTGGGTTATCTTCGCGTGGCCTGTCTTCGCGATTGTCTTGGCGCGGTTGTCTTCGCGTATCCACACGTTCATGTTACGACGGACGATGAACAGTCTTTAAGTTACATCGGCTTTGCTAGAAGTGGCCGATAACTTACCAACGAAGTCTAACGGATTAGCGTTCGTGCAGATTCTCTATTTTCGCAGGCGTTTTCGTATGCAGCGAAAAGAGCATCACACGCAGCCGGTGGCTGGTCCAAGGCCACAAGCAGCGCATCTCAGTTTCGGCGGCGCACATCAGGTTCCTGTTTAACGTTTGCGCGGCAAGCCGGCTTGTTTATAGCGAGCATCAGGCGACATTACCCGCGACCATATTGAACTGCGGGCTTCTACCCGGTCTACGTCCGCCTTGCATCCATTCACGCACCGAAGTCGTCATTTCCTCGACCACGCCGAACGTATCTTCATGGTCGACGCTGAATTCGAGCATCAGGCCGTTGGGGTCCTTGATGTACAGCGACGTGCAAAAGCCATGCTGGAGCATCAGGGGCTCATAGCCGGCTTTCGTGAGGCGCTGTTCGATTTCGTCCTGCGTCGCGGCCTCGACGAGCAGCGAGATATGCACGAAGAGCGACTGCTCCTTTTCCTTCCAGGCGGCCTGCTTGCCGGGATCGTCGAACGTGAAGAACGCGAGCGTGCTGCCGTCGCCGAGTTCGTAAAACGCGTAGCCGAGATCGACGCAGGTTTCGCCGATCCGCTCGGATTCGACTTCATAGGCCACCAGCGGCAGGCCCAGAACCTTTTCGTAAAAGTGGCGCGTTTGCTGGTGGTTATCCGTCGTAAAGGCATGGTGATGCAAACGCATCGGAAGCTTCTTCAACGGCCGCACGGCCTTCTCAAACACCGACTGATTCATCATTGCTTCAACTCCTTTGCTGCTGGATGTAAACACGAGGTGGCGCCCCTTGCGCCTTGCAGCCGTGCCGGCACGCAAATAGCCGCACCACCCGCGACGCTCCGATTCTGCTTTACGTCAAAAAGCATGCTGCTCAGCTAAAACAACTGGGGCGGACGATTATTCCTGGGCATCCGCGCGCTGCTGCAGTGAATGTCGGTTGATGTGAAATGATGCTTCGCCGCGCGCGCACGCGACGTATCCAGTTGGGAATATCGGAATGCAATCGCACAGTAGTACGTGAGTTTCCAATACGGAACCGAAGGGCTTCATATGCGTGTCATCAAGCACTTGCTGACAACGCGCGCATTACAGCAGGAAAACACAACCGCGCAGAACCGCGCGGAATCGTAGTGTCCGCAACTATCCGGGGCGCCCGCACACGTGTGCGGTTTCACGCTACATCATCGGCATCGAAGTTGTGCTGGTGGTTTGAACATCGATTCGTCCATACACGCCATTTGCTTCATCGTTAGGCCCTGCGGCGAAAAACAGCGTATTGACCGGCTGATTGTCGAGGCCGTTGCCGAATGCGATTCCCCATAAGCCCGCTTGAACGAATGCGGCGCCGTTCGCCGTGTTCAGCGTGCCCATGAGAAGACCGCTCGACTGATCGAATGCATGAATCATCCCGTCGCCGAAGTTGCCGATGAGTACCGCGTTGCTGAACGGCCCGAAACTCGACGGCGCCTGCGCGATACCCCAAGGTGCGTTAAGCGGACCGCCGGACGCAAAACGCTGCCTGAAATTGCCCTCGGTATCGAAGACATCGACGAAGCCGAGTCCCGCGCCGGCGACGTCGTCCTGTGCATCGGGGTCCTGCTGCGCGTAGGTCACGAAAAGCCGCGTGCCGATTGCCTGAATGCCGAATGGCGCGAAGCCCGCGGGTAACGATGGATCGCGAAAACCGCCGGGCATGGCGACTTTCGTAAAGGTTCTGTCGAATACGTCGATCTTGTTGTTGTGGAAGTCGGTTGCATACAGAAAGTTGTTGTCTGCAACCCAGACAAATCCGTTCGGATTGAACGCAACGCCCCATCCGTGCTTGAGGTTCGCGTCCGTATGCGCGGCGGGGACCGCGCCGTCTGAAACGAGCAGGGTTTCAGCGAAGCTTTGCATCGTGGTGTTGACGGAACCGGAACCTCCCCCTCCACCGCACGCGACGAGTATCGACAAGGACGCACCGCCCGCGACGGTGCGTAACGCCTTCAGTGCGTTAAGCGCTTTAAGCACAGACTTCATGATCGTACTCATCCAATCACCGGGGATTGATACGGACACTGAACGAAATGCCTGCGCGCTTTATTCCTGCGACGCCGAGACTATTTGCAGCGCATCGTTCGCCGATGAATACTTCGTGCGAAAGACCGCCTGAGCGGCGCTGCATCGCGGCCCGCATCATACGATCGGGCAATAGCGTCATCGCGACGTGGGCGATATGATCGATGCTCCAAAAAATAGCGGGAAAGGAGACGTTACCTATGGATCGTTTGACGGCGATGGAGACTTTCGTCAGCGTGATCGAGGCGGGATCGTTTTCCGGCGCTGCGCGCCGCCTCGATGTCGGGCAGCCTGCCGTGTCAAAGTCGATTGCGCAGCTGGAGGAGCGCCTCGGCGTGCGGCTCGTGATGCGCTCGACGCGCGGTCTAACGCCGACCGAAGCGGGGCAGCAGTACTACCAGCGCGCAAAACGCGCGATCGAAGAGATCGACGAGGCGGAACTCGTGGCGCGCGGCGCGGCAGCAGGCCTGTCGGGCCGCTTGCGTGTCAGCGCGGCGGTTACGTTCGCGCGGCTTCATATCGTGCCGAAAATGAAGACGTTCCTCGCGCGCCATCCGGAACTGAACGTCGACGTCGTGCTCGACGACCGCACGGTCGATTTGCTGGAACAGGGTGTCGACGTCGCGTTCCGCATGGGCACGCTCGACGATTCGAGCATGACCGCGCGCAGGATCGCGCGGAGTCCGCGCTTCGTGATCGGCACGCCCGCGTATTTCGACGAAGCGGGCGTGCCGGCAACGCCTGCCGACCTTGCCTCGCATCAGGCAATCGTCTACGAGCAGCGCGGCGGCGGCACCGCATGGTCGTTCAGGCGCGGCAATGCCGAAACCGCGGTGGTGGTGAGCGGCAGAATGCGCGTCACCGCCGCGGAAGGCGTGCGCGCCGCAGTGCTCGCAGATATGGGCGTCGCGGTAGCGTCGGAGTGGATGTTTGCGCCGGAACTCGCGAGCGGCGAGGTGCGGGCGGTGCTGACCGAATGGGCGCTGCCGCCGGTCGAACTATGGGCCATGTTCCCGACGGGGCGCATGGCGAGCGCGAAAGCGCGTGCATTTACGGCGTTTATCGAAGAGGCGCTCGGCGCGGGCACTTTGGCGCCAGCATAGATAACGGTAAACTAACGGTGAAACGACGGCCACAACGCCAGATACCACTCCGGGCACGGCATCACGCGCTATATCGCCACGCGTACCCATCGCCTTTGCGCATGACGTGTCCGATCGACGTCTCCGGAAAATGCGCGGTAAACAGCAGCGCGTCGCGCTTGACTGCATAGTCGAGCAGCCAGCGCCGCGAATTGCGCGCGCGATTTTCGTCGAGCGCAAACGTCGAACACCATTCGGGCCGATACACCTGCAGCGGGTTATGCATCACATCGCCGCAAAAAAGCGCTTCATAGCCGTTTGAGCGGATCGAGATCGCCATATGCGCGATGCTGTGCCCGGGCGTCGGATGAAACACGACGCCGTCGAGAAATTCCCCGCCGGTCTCGGGAATCATGACCGCCTGATTCGACTCGATCACAGGCAACACGCTGTCTTCGAACACCATCCTGCGGCTGGCGCCCGCGCGGGTCGCGAAGAAATCCTTCTCCGCTTGCGGAAACACATACTTTGCGCGGCCGAACGTCGGCATCCAGCGGCCGTCGACGAGATGCGTATTCCAGCCGACATGATCCGCATGCAGATGCGTGAGCAGCACGTAGTCGACGTCGTCGGGCCGCACGCCCGCGTGCGCGAGGCGCTCGATAAACGAGGTCTGCAACTGGTCGAAGCGCGCATTGAACGGGCGGTACTTGCCGTTGCCGATGCCGGTATCGATCAGCAGCGTGTGCCCGCCGGTGCGGACCACCCACGTATGCACGTTCAGCATCACTTCCTCCTGCTGCACGTCGAGCGTGGCCGGCGAGAGCAGCCGACCGAGTTCCGCACAGCATATCGTGCGCCAGTTCGGATAGAGGAATGAAAGCGGAAGCGCAAACGCGGTTTCAGTGACGCGCGTAATCGATACGTCGCCGATCTGATGAGTAACGGTACTGAATGCGGTACTGAATGCCAATTTTGCCTCGGGACATCGAGCCTCGGCGTGCGGCTCGCGCAATCGTGTGCGCAAAGCGCCGCAAGCCGTTGCCGTGGAAAAGACTCATTGTTCGCATTCGGACCGTGGACGTCTTGCCAATTTGCACAGCGTTTGTTCGATACGCGTGATATCCAAGCGTGAATAACGATTTAGGAAACTTTCACATCCTAACTGCGGCGCGTGCGCCACAGATCGCGTACATAGCGCATCGCGCGCGCCCACGGCGGATCGGCGAACAGCACAAAGGCGCCGGCCGCAAGACAGCCGCATGCGAGAAAGGTGCCGCGATAACCGATGCCCGCCACCAGCAGGCCGGACAACACGCCCGACAGAATCGATCCGACGCGCGATGCGTTGAAGAACAGCGCGGTGGCCGCGCCCGGCTTGCTCGGCATCAGATCCTGGATATAGGTCATGCCGAGGCACGACGTGACCGCGACGACAAACGCACTGAGCGCCTGCATCGGAATCAGCACATCGATCGAGCCGGCCGCCGCCATCGCGACGAAATAGATCACGTGCACGATAGAACAGGCGGCCAGCCAGCGCATTTTGTTCAGCGTCGCGCCGCGCGCGCCGAGCGCGAGCATCATCGGAATTTCAAGGAACGCACCGAGACCGAGCATGATCGACACGTCGATGCGCGCGCCATGCATGCCATGCACGATGTACAGCGGCAGCACGATCATCGTCGCGTTCGCGGCGAGGCCGATTAACGTCAGGGCGATGACCGAACGCCAGATCTGGCGCGCCGGCGCGCTCGGGTGCGTGTAATCGGGCTGCACGGGCTGTTCCGGCTCCGGCGTGGTGACTTCGAGCGAAGAAGCCGGGTCGCCGGGAACATGCTCGGGCGCGCTATGCAATTCGCCGCCGGGCACCTCGTGCATGCGCCAGATAATCGTGGCGCAGGCTGCAAAGCTTGCGGCCGCGAACAGAAAAAGCCCATGGAAGTTAGCCACCGCCAGCACGAGCGCGCCGAGCGACGGACCGAATACCCATGCGACCGACAGCAGCGTACGCAGCGTCGCCGTTGCGAACGCGCGCTCGGCTTCGTCGCGCACCGGTAGCGCCGCGCGGCCGAATGAAAACACGAGCGAAAGCGCCGAGCCGCCCGCGCCGAGAAACACGATGCCGATGACGAGCAGCGCATGATAGTTGCGCACGAAACAGATCAGCAGATAGCCGAGCGCCGACAGAAGCAAGGCCGCGAGCAGCAGCGGACGATGGTGCCCGTGGCGGTCCGACCACTTCCCGGCCCACGCGCTGATCGCGACGCCGCTTGCGGCGATCAACGTCATAAAGACGCCGAGCATGAGCGGCGTCATCTGGGCCTGCTCGACGCCGAACAGCGACAGATACGGCGCGGTAAACGACATCGCGACGCCGAGCATCAGCGTTGCGGCTGCGAGAGGCAGGAAATGCGGAATACGGGCGAGTTCGACGAGTCGGGCGTTCATTGCTACTGAGGGGATCACTGCGCTGCACGGGCCGCGCACCATGTGAGCGAGTGAAGCGGCACGCACAAGGCCTGCTTGCCGCTGACACTACGCTCTCAATGCGCGTTGCATCGCGCGCCGATCCGCGCGCAGCGTCGCCGTCGAATCAGCACCGCTTCCGATTCACACGACCCACGCCGCGACATCCGCCGGTCCGACCTCGCGATTACCCAGCACGAAACGCGCATTGTCCGGCGCGTTAGCTCGCCATGCAACCTCGCCGTAATTGAAAATAAATCGCAGGCGGCCCAGGCGCTGCAAACGTACGCCTTCGGGCAGCATTATCACGTCGATTCCGGCTTCGCGCGCGCATCGCGCGAGCAGCGCGCGCAGCAATGCGTCGTCGAAGCAGGCGGTGGCCATGCGCACGCGCCCGGATTGCACGATAGCGGGCAGGCCGTCGTCGAATGCCGCGCCGACCGTGACGCCGCCGCCCGCTTCGACGTGATCGCGCCAGCGTAGCCCGTGCCCTGCGACGCCGTCGATCGTCACGCCCAGGCGTAACGTGGGCCGCAGCGATTCGCTTTGCAGCACGCGCACGTTCAACGCGGCTTGCAACGGACCCGGCGGCAGCGTGGCCGGAATCGTGAAGTCGCGTGTTCTCGAACCGCTGCGCGGACCGAATAGCCATTGTGCATTGCTGTTTGCGATCTGCGCGACGAGACTGTCGGGCACGATCGGCAGCGATGGCGCAACGACGAGCGCGTAGCCCGACACATCGGCATGAGGCGACAGCATATCGACGTCGATGCCCATCGAGCGAAAGGCGCTGTACCACTCGAACACGAGGCGCTGATAGTCGAAATCGGCGCCGTGCCGCTGGGTCTGCACGATCCAGTCGGCTTCATAATCGAACAGCAGGGCGACCGGCGCGCGCTGCTGCCGCGCATTGCTTGCGTTCGCAACGAATTCGGATTCGAATGCCGCGACCTCGCGCGCGACCCGCGCAATTTCATGGCCGCCCGCCGTCAGCGTGTCGTCGGGCGCATTGATGCCCGAATGCATCTGCTCCTGCGCAAACGGCGCCTGACGCCAACGGAAATACGACACGAGCTCGGCGCCGTGCGCGAACGCGTCCCATGTCCAGAGCCGTGTCATCCCGGCTTTTGGGATTGGGTTGTAAGGCGCCCAGTTGACGGGCCCAACCTGCTGTTCCATCACCCACATGCGGCCACGGCCGACGCCGCGATACAGATCGTGATTGAACGACGGAATGTCCGGATGGCCGCTGCGCGCCCAGCGATGTTTGACGTCGTCGTCAAACCACAGCACCTCGGTGCGCGGAATCGGGTAGCTGTCCCATGCGGCGACATCGAGCCCGCTCTTCGCGAACTCGTAATGATCGAAGGCTGTAAAAAAGCCCATAAAGTTATGCAGCAGGTCGCGCCCCGGCGCATGCTCGCGGATCAAATCGCCTTGCAGTGCGTGAAAGCTCGCGGTTTCGGCCGACATAAAGCGCCGGAAATCGAGCCAGTGGCTCGGATTCGCATCGGTCGGCGTGCGGTTCGGCAGGCCGATTTCATCGAAGCCGCGGTACTCCATGCTCCAGAACACGTTGCCCCATGCGTCGTTCAATGCGCCGATTTCGCCATAGCGCGTTTCGAGCCATTGCGCGAAGCGCGCGCGTGCAACTTCGGTGTAGGTCGGCACCGTATCGTGGCAGCCCAGTTCGTTATCGGTTTGCCACGCGACGACAGCGGGGTGTCTGCCGTAGCGGCGCACCATCTGTTCGACGATGCGCGCGCAGTATTGGCGATACACGTCGCTCGAAATGTCGTAGTGGCGGCGCGAACCGAAGTTGTAGGTCATGCCGTTCTGCGCGACCGGCAGAACGTCCGGATGCTGGTGAACGAGCCACATCGGCGGCGCCGCGGTCGGCGTGCCGAGCACGACTTCGAGGCCCTGCCGCGCGAGCACGTCGATCACGGTATCAAGCCATTCCCACTCGTAACGGCCCGCTTCTGGCTCCATCCGGCTCCACGCGAACTCAGCGATGCGCACGCGGCGAATGCCGAGCTCGGCCATGCGGCGCGCGTCGCTTTCCCATTTCTCGCGCGGCCATTGTTCGGGGTAGTAGCAGACTCCTAAGCGCATGAGTGTCTCGCGTTGATAAGGATAAAGCGTTGAATTTCGATAGGCACGCCCGCGCCGAACCGCGCACGCGCGTCAACGTGCGAAGTACGCGTCAGCACAGATAAGCGCGGCGGCGGGGTTTTTCCGGTTTGCTTAACCTTTCGTCGCGCCGAACGTCAGGCCCGCGACGAAGTGTTTCTGCATGGCGAAGAACATCAGCACCGACGGCAGCGCGGCGAGCACCGAACCTGCGGAGACGAGATTCCACGCGGTGGTCCACTGGCCGCGCAAGGCCGCGACGCCAACCGTGATCGGCGCGGCATCGTCCCCCTGCGTGAGGCACAGCGCCCAGAAGTAGTCGTTCCAGATAAACGTGAAGACCAGAATACCGAGCGCGGCAAGCGCCGGACGCACGAGCGGCAGCACGATACGCGCGTAGATGGCCCATTCGCTTGCGCCTTCGACGCGCGCCGCTTCAATCAGCTCGTACGGCAGCTCGCGAATGAAATTGCGCAGAAACAGCGTGCAAAAGCCGGTCTGGAATGCGATATGAAACAGCATCAACCCCCAGACGGTGTTGTAGAGCCCGAGGTCGAGCGTAAGCTGCCGCACCGGAATCATCAGAATCTGGATCGGCACGAAGTTGCCCGCGACGAAAATCGCAAGCAGCAGCATGTTGCCGCGGAAGCGATAGTTCGCCAGCGCGTGGCCGGCCATCGACGCCAGAAAAATCGACACCGCGACCGCCGGCAACGTGATCAGCACGCTATTCATGAAGTAATGCAGCATCGGCGTCTGCGTGAGCGCGATCCTGTAGTTGTCGACCAGCGCAAAATGCTGCGGCCAGCCCCAGTAATTGCCGGCGGACAGTTCGTCGCTCGAGCGGATCGACGTGGTCAGCACCGCGATCAGCGGCAGCAGCCATAACAGCAGCGCGAACGGCAGCGACACCTTGTACAGCAGACGGTTAGCGGGGCGCCAGCGCGAAACGGGCATCGGATACATGGCGGCTCCTTACGATTCGCTGCGCACGAGGCGGCGCAGCTGCCAGACGATAAAGGCGAGCATGATCAGGAACAGCACGACGGCGATCGCGGCCGAATAGCCTTCGCGGTAGTACTTGATCGCCTGGTCGTACATGTAATAGGCGAGCACGGTCGAGCTGTCGAATGGACCGCCGCCGCTCATCACCGAGATCAGATCGAAGCTGCGCAGCGCGCCGATCACGGTCAGCACGAAGGCCATGAACGTGGCGGGCCGCAATTGCGGCAGGATGATGTGCCACAACAGCTTGAAACCCTGCGCGCCTTCCATGCGCGCGGCCTCGATGATTTCGCTATTGATGCCGGTCAGGCCCGTCAGATAGAGAATCATGCAAAAGGGTATTTGCGGCCACAGCGCCGCGAAGATAATGCCGTACGTCACATAGCGCGGGTCGCCAAGCACCGGTATGCCGTGGCCGATGATGAGCCTCAGCAGGCCGAACGTCGGGTCGTAAAACCAGCTGAACACCAGGCCGACCACGACGCCCGGCAGCACGAACGGTGCAAAAAATAACGACTTCACGAGCCGTATGCCGCGCACGTTCTGGTTCAGATAAAGCGCGAACGCAAGACCGATCGGCGGCGCGAGAAGAAAGAGTACGAGCCACAGCACGTTATTCTTCAGCGCCACATAAAACGTATCGGTCTGAATCAGCTCCGCGTAGTTTGCGAAGCCGACAAAGCTACGCGGCGTCATGCCATCCCAGTTGTAGAAGCTGAGCACGATGCTGCTCAGCACCGGGTAGACAACGTAAATCGCGAAGATCAGCGCGCCGGGCAACAGAAACATCAGCGCCGCGTGATTGCGCCGCCGGTTCAGCGGCGACTGGCCTTTGCGGCGAACGCGGCTTGCGCTTGCGGCGTGATTGGAGAGCGTGGTGGACATACGGTTTCCTCGCGCGGGCTACGGCGTGGGCGGCGCCCACGGCCCGTTGAAGCAGAATCAGGACCAGCATCAGAACCGGAATCGGGCCGCGCACCGAAGCGCGGCCGCACAACGAGGGCTCGACGCGCGAGCCCTCGCTTCGCGTTACTTATGGTAGATGCGCTTGCGGGTCTGTTCCAGTCGCGCGAGGACCGAATCGATCTGGCTCGGGTCGTTGAAGAACTGCTGCATGCCCTTCATGCCTTCGTCGGCCATTTCTTTCGTCATGTCGCGATCGTAGAACTGCGCAACGCCGCCCGGCGTGTTCGAAAGAATCTGAAAGCCGATCTTTGAGATCGCGTCCTGCGGCTCGGGCGCCTTGTTGTTCGACGGCAGCTGTCCCCAGCCTTTTGCGAGTTCGCCGTTGATTTCAGGCGTCGACATAAACGCGAGCAGCCTGTGTGCGTCCTTCTTGTTCGCGGCCTTCGCCGGAATCATCAGGATGTTCACCGGACCGTCTTCGGCCATCGGCACGGCCGAGTCGATTACAGGGAAGCGGAAGTAGCTCATCTGTTCGCGCGTGGCGTCGGGCAGGCCCGCCGAGAAGAACGTGCCCATCAGCATCATCGCGGCCTTGCCGTTCACGAGCAGCGGGCTCACCGAATCGACGTCGTACGACAGCGCGTTATCGACGAAGTACTTGTCGTCAATCAGCGTTTTCCACGTCGTGTAGACCTTCTTCACGCGCGGGTCGGTATAGGGAACGTCGCCCGCCATCAGCTGTTCGTGAAACTGGTAACCGTTGATGCGCAGGTCCAGATAATCGAACCATGCCGCAAGCGTCCACGAATCTTTCGCCGGGACGGCGATCGGCGCAATGCCGGCCGCTTTCAGTTTCTTGCAGTCTTCGAGGAATTCATTCCACGTTTTGGGCTCCGACGCAATGCCGGCCTTCTGGAACAGATCCTTGCGATAGAAGAAGCCATACGAGTCGTAGCCGAGCGGCGCCGCGTACTGCTTGCCCGCATACGTTGAAGGCGGTTTCACCGACGCGTACGTCTGGTTCCAGCCATTCTTCTGCCAGTCCGCGCTGAGGTCGTCGAGCAGGCCGCGCTTGGCGAAGTACGCCATCCGTTCGCCGTTGTGCCAGCTCAGCACATCGGGCGGGTCGGTGGCGAGCCAGCCGGAAATCTGCACCTTGTACGCTTCTTCGCCGAGATAGGTCACTTTCAGATCGACGTCGGGGTTGGCTTTCTGAAACTGGTCGAAAGCGCTTTGCCAGACGGCGCGCTGATTGCCGCGCGCGGATACGTTGACCTTCAGCGTCGCGGCGTCGACATATGCGCCGGTGCCGAGAGCGAAGCATGCAATGCCCGCGAGCAGCAGGCGGCTTGCCTTCAATTTCATCGTTGTCTCCATTGCCATCGAGGATGGTCGTATGTCTCGTTTTATGGCGGCGGCGACGCTGCGGATCCGACTGCTCCCGCTGCATCACGTGCGGCAAAATTTAAGCGCTTAAATTTTTGCTTGCAACATGCACATTTGCTTTACCATGTGCCGCGTCTGCCTCCGTTCCGCTAAAAGTAGCCGAGCCGTTCCGCCTACGCAACCTTTGGAACGCCATCTTAATATATGGGCAAAATGCGCACGATGACGTGCCTTGAAACACTACACGCACGCGGCAATCGCGCGTTTACCCGCATCAGCGCACGCCGCCGATGGTGACGCTCGCCGAAGTCGCGCGTCACGCGCAGGTGACCGCGGCCACCGTCTCGAACGTGCTGCGCAATCCACAGAAAGTGCGGCCCGCTACCGTCGACCGTGTCATGGCAGCGGTGCGCGAACTCGGCTACCGGCCGAACCTGACCGCGCGCGCGCTCGCCGAAGGCCGCACCTCGACGCTCGCGCTGATGCTGTCGAATATTTCGAATCCGTTCTACCCGGAGTTCGTGCTCGAAGCGGAGGCTGCGGCACGCCGCCACGGCTATTTCCTGCTGGTTTGCAATACTGACGATAACCCTTCGATCGCGCGCGCGTATCTCGACAAGATCGCCGGCACGCTCGCATCCGGCGTGATCGTGATGAACACCGATGTCAGCGTGGACGAACTCGCGGGCATTGCCGCGCGCGGTTCGACGCTCGTGCTATGCATGTGGGAAGGCGCCAAGACATCGCGAGCGCTGCCGTGCGTGACAGTCGACTACGCGTATGCGGGCGCGCTGGCAGCCGATCATCTCGCGGATCTTGGGCACCGGCGCATCGGGACGTTGCTCGGCGAAGGATCGGGTGGACCGCAGTCGCTGCGGCTAAAGGGATTTGTCGATACGCTTGCCGCGCGCGGCATCGATACGACCGCATTGCGTGCCGCGTCATGCCGCGATTCGATCGAAGGCGGCTATGAAGCGGCGCGCACGCTGCTTGCCGCGCATCCGCAACTGACCGCGCTGTTCGCGACGAACGACCTGATGGCGATCGGCGCGATTCAGGCGGCTACCGACAGCGGCCGGCAGGTGCCGCACGATCTGTCCGTGATCGGCCTGACCAATATTCACCTGGCGCATCAATTCCGGCCGGCGCTGACAACGGTGCGTTTTCCGACTGCCTCTATTGCATCGATTGCGGTCGCACTGACGATCGACCGCATCGAGGGTCGCAAAGCGAAGCGCGATGCGTACAAAGTACCGCTGCCCGAACTCGTGGTTCGCGATTCGACCGCACCGGTGACGCGTCGCGCACGCCGCAAATAGCCGGCACATACCGCGCGATGCGGTGAGATTTGTTGAATGGAACAGCAGGGAAACCCGGGACGTTATTGAAATAGACGATGACGATGCAAACGCATGCGTCGTTATCGACAGGACAGTATTTCAATCGACGGATGGAATTTCTCATGAAGGCAAGCATCAGGACATTGATCGCGATCGCAACACTCGCTTCGAGCACGGCTGTTTTCGCACAGACGTATAACGAAGCGCCACTTCAACAACAGAAGCAACAGCAGCAAGCTCAATCGCAACAGAACTCCGCCAGCACGCAGGTTCCGCAATGGATCGCACCCAACACCGCATACGAGGGTAAGACGCGTGCCCAGGTGTACGCCGAACTCGTCGAAGCGCAGCGCGACGGACAGATCGCGTATCTGAACAAAACGGTGTACGCACATCACTGAACTGAACCGCGGCGCCCTTCGCGACACAGCGCCCTATCATGAATAGATAAGACCGTTAGCGAAAACGCATCCCTAGAATCAGACCATCGGTTCAGGTCATCAACTTGAAAAGGATGGTCAGGTGCGAGTTTTAGCGAATGGCGCTAGCGGCGTGCAGTCCGGCAGTCTGAATGACGACGGCCGCACTCATACAGTTACAGGACAAAGCGGCGCGCCGGGGAAAAGCCGTGCGAATGTTTCGCATCGGCATACGGTGGGGCGACGCGCGCTTGATTCTGGTCCTACGCGTAACGCGTCCACGCAAGGCGCCGCGCAAACTACGGGAAGCGCTGGTCAGACAGGTGGCTCCCACGGCCACTGGCTTGCCATCGGGGCGATCTCGCTGCCGGGCCAGGTAAAAGCGGCTTCGGACAATCCGGACACGTTTAGCGTGCTCGGCGCTACAACCGGCGGGACGATGACCGCCGCGGAATATCTCGCCCTGGTTAACAAAGGCCGCAGCCCGGTTCTGAAGGGTGCCTATCAGGGCGCAATGTTCGCAGGGTTGGTGGTCAACACCGGCATGGATCTGTACAGCCTCGGTGAGGACGCAAGGCAGCTTGGCGAGAATCCGAATTCGGAGCTGGCGCAGTGGCGTTTTGCGAACAGTGTCGTTCGCGTGTTTGCGAATGGCGCAGCGATGCTATTGATGCCGCTCGCACCGGCGGCTGGCTTTGTACCGCTGCTGCTGCCGGACTTCGGTGAAATTGGGAATGCCATCGCCCTGCAGAAACAGAAGACCAATCTCGAGCGTAGTGGCCAGCAGACCGAGGCGAACGCGACGGGGCAAGCGCACACGGCCGCCGCGTTAAATGCGACGCCGATCGTGAACTGGTTTGCGCCGTTTTATCAGAATGCGCTGACGCCTGATGTCGAGAAATTCGAACATGCACACGGCAATTTCGACGGTCAGCCGCCGCAGGCCGAACTGCCGGCCGGCACTGGCAACAATCCGTCCGTAACGGACTACTACGGCCGTGCGATGCAGGAGCGTGCCGAGCGCGTCGCGGAAAACATGACGCCTTTTTTGCGCGACGCGGCGGGCAAGAGCGGCACCGACTACGTCACGCTGCTTTCCCATTGGCCGCAAACCTTCTGCTGGCCGTCGAGCGGCAATCCGATGCGGACATTCGACCGGGCCATCGCGCTGACCTATTCTCGCAAGACCGATACGGTCATCCCGACTTTCTTCGGCCGGGACGTTGACGGCAGCTTTCGCGCGCCATCCTATAACCACGACATTCCGCTGCAGCAAAGCAGCCAGCATCTGTTCTATTTCTCGAGCATGCTCGATAAGGGCAAGCAGCAGGAAATCGTGAACCTGCACGAATAAATGCCGCGGATTGCCGGCACATCGGGGACGGACTAATGAATCAGCTCGAATCGGGCAGCGCGCTACGGTCCGGTACACCCGTGGAGCAAACGGGCCAAATGGGCAATGCGCAGCAAAATGGGCTCACGCCACCTGCTTCTCAATCCGACGGTGAACCGGTCAGTCCGTCGGTGCCGCCGCCGCAAGCGAACAGTGTGCAGTTCAAGGCGGGCGGACTTGCCACCGCGCTTGCCGGCACCCGTGGCTCCGATTCTGGCTTGCGTCCGGGCGTGCTGGTCGCCGCTCATCGCATCGGTTATTCGGGCACGGGCATGCTTGGCAATACGATGCGCGGGTTGTCCGGCATCGGCCAGTTGCTGGATCCGCAGAGCGGGAAGGATCCGCTTTCGACTGCCTTGCAGATCGCGAAAGCCGTCGGCAACACATTGGGCTACGGCATCGATTTCTCTCGCGTCGACAACAAGCGCGCCACCGTGCGGAATTACCTATCCTCACCGTTCCATCAGGATAGCTATTCGTTCGACCATGTGCCCGACCCTCGGCAGCAGGTGCAGCTTCGCGCGATCCGTCGACCTGAGCAAAGCGCTGGACCCATGATCGGGCAAGCGGATCAGACCGCGTTACCCGCAGCGGATAAGCGCGACGGCGAGTCGCATCCGGCACGCCGCAGCGTGGTTCCGTCGAGCGTGAAGGGCAACGGCCATTGGTTCGGCATCGATATGGTCGCGTTGTCGTCGAGCGTCAACAACGTCACGCGAGACCATCAAGCAGCAAGTATCGCGACCGTGACCTCCGATACGATCAGCACGGCGGCGGACTCGATCGCCACATTCAATCTGAAAGGAGGCAAGCCGCTGACGATCGCGGCCAAGGCGCTGTCGCTGATATCGACCACCGTGAGTCTCGCGCCCTCGATCGGCCAGTTGGCCTCCGATGTGGCCGAACTGATCCGACATCCGGACAGCGCGCAGGCGAAGTGGAACGTCGCAAACAGTGGCGTGCAACTCGGTGGAGGGCTTCTTGCCGCTGCAGCATCGTTCGTCTATCCGCCCGCTGCGCTCGCGACGCTGCTGTTTCCGAACTTCGCTGAAGTCGGGCACGCGATCGAACTCGACGACGCAGAGCGCGACCTGCGCAGTCGCGGACTGACCAGGGAAGCCGACGCGGTTCACGCGAAACATACGACAGCGGCGCTGGACGCGACGCCGGTGGTCAACTGGTTCTCATCGTTCTATTCGAAGAGCCTGCGGCCCGACATCGAGCGCTTCGAGCTCGCGCAAGGCAACCGGCCCGGCAAACCGCCGATGGGTGAGCTTCCACCGTCCGCGCACGCCGACCGCGCCGTCGCCGATTACTACGGCGCCGCGCTGCGCGAGCGTGTCCACACGCTTGAAGCGGCCGCGAAAGATTATCTGAAGCAGATCGCCGACACCGCGCAACTCGACTCCGTGACGCTGATCTCGCGCTCGCCTCAAATGTTCGGCTGGCCGTCGGATGGCCAGCCGATGCGTGTTTTCGACCGCGCCGTGGTGCTCACGTACGCCCGGCAAAGCGGTGAAGTGCACGGCGCCTTCATCGGGAAAGAGCGCGACGGCACATTCCGTCTGCCGGTGATGAATGAAGGCATGGCGCCCGCCACCGGCAAAAAGAACCTCGTGATCCAGAGCAATATGCTCGACAACGAGAAGCAGCCCGTCAGATTCGATCTTGCGGCATGCAAGGCCGACTCGACGGGAAGCTTCTACGTGTACGACCCAAACGGGTACGCGGCCTGAGCGATCAATCAGAACAAAGTGCGTATGCCGGTCGCAAGAATATAGTTTGTCGATTGAAAGCCATTGAAGGCCGCGCCATTGAACTTCGAGAACATGTATCCGGCGTACACGTCCGTGCGCCGCGTGAAGTGATAGTCGGCCAGCAGCGAGTACTGCCACTGGTTGCCGCCCAGCACGCCTTGCGACTGCTCGGTTTGCGTATCGTAGATGCCGGCCGCGACGTCGAAGGTCGGCGTGAACTGGTAGTCGCCGCCGAAGAAGTAGACGTTGGTGGCGGTCGTCGTCGTGGTGTTGCCGAGCGCGCCTGTAAAGCCGAAGTAATTCACCGTCGTGCCGGGCGTCACCGGGTCGCTCGGCGGCTTGATCACGAAGCGTTCGTAGCCGCCTTTGAGCGTCGCATTGCCGAGCACGTAGCGGGCGGCGATCATATAGTCGTAGTCGTCGTTGAGCGACAGCGCGCCGACATTGGTGCCGATGAGCGGGCTATCGATCGCATTCGCGCCGACGAGCGCGCCCGAGTGCACGATGTCGCGCGCTTCGTAGTAAGTCGCCTGAATGCCGAATGCGTTGTTCTGATAGCCGGCCACGGCGCCGAAGGTCGAGCCGTCGCCGAAGTGGCCGGCGACGCCGCCGAAGCTATATGAAAGGCCGAAGTTGAAGTCGCCGACGTGGTTCGTGTATTTGATGTTGTTATCGGTTCGGGATCCTTCGGTAATGCCACCCGACGAGTAGGATCCCGAAAAGCCGAGCGGCGAAAACAGCTGCGACTGGAACAGCGGATCGTAGGCGGTGATCACGTCGAAGCCGAAGGTCGTCGAACGGCCGAATTCGACGGAACCAAATTTGCCGTCGCGCAGTCCGATGTAAGCGTCGCGGTTGAATAGCTGGCCGTTGAGCGCCGATGCTGCCGCTACCGTATTTTTATTACCCGTCAGCGAGGCGGCCGCGTTATTCAACTGACCTGACTGTGCATTGAAGCCCGATTCGAGATCGAAGAACGCATTCAATCCGCCGCCGAGATTTTCGTTGCCGCGTATGCCCCACCGCGAATCGGAAATGCCGCCGTTGAAGAGGCCGTAGACAGGATTCTGAAACTGGGTGCTGACCTTGCTGACAGGATTCACCGTGGTCGGAAACGAAGAACTTGCATTCGCACTATGTTCGACCACCCCCACCGCGACGTCCATGACCCCGTAAAGCGTGACGCTGTCGCTGTCGTCCGCGTGTGCGGCATCGATCAGCGATCCGAGCACGAGGGCGGCAATCCAGTACTTCCCGCTCGGTATTTTCATCATGTGTCGTCTCCGTGCATTGATTTCATTGATTCCGTCCTGCTGCAATCCGCAGCTGCCAACGGATTGGCGAAGCCGATACGCTTCGTTGCGACGGAATGTAGCAGTGCAACGCAAATGCACGACGTGCAATGAACTCTTGCGTAAAACTGAATCGGGGCGCGAGCCGCTATGCGCTTGATGCACGGCGCAAACATGAAAATTTTTTCATCGAATTGCTACAGTTTGGATGGATAGCGGCGCGTAAGCTCTCAGTAACGAAACGGGGCGAATGCCCGGGGCGGTTCCCCGATAAACGGCATCGGTCGCAGCCGGGCGCATCAGCCCCGAAAGCGACGGCAAGGCAACCACGAAGCAACGACAAAGCGACCGGCGAGGCGATTGAAAGACCATGTTGAAAGTGTTGACGATCGAAGATGACGAAATTGCCGCGGGCGAGATCGTCAACGAACTGAGCCGCAGGGGCTTCTCCGTGCACTGGATCGACAACGGCAAGGAGGGGATGGTTTGCGCGCTGAGCGACGACTATGACGTGATCACGCTCGACCGGATGCTGCCCGGCATGGACGGCCTGTCGATTCTTACAACGATGCGCAGCATCGGCGTGACAACGCCGGTGCTGATGCTGAGCGCGCTCGGCGACGTCGACGAACGCGTACGCGGCCTGCGCGCCGGCGGTGACGACTACCTGACGAAACCGTTCGATCCCGAAGAGATGGTCGCGCGGCTCGAAGTGCTGCTACGCCGGCGCAACGCACCGATGCCGCAATCGGAAGCGGTGCTGAACGTCGGCCCGATCGAGCTGGACCTTGTGTCTCGTAAGGTTCGCCGCGATGGCGAGGAGATCGCCTTGCTGCCCACCGAATACCGCGTGCTCGAATACATGATGCGTCATGCGGGCCGCACCATCACGCGCACGATGCTGTTCGAAGCGGTGTGGGGCTACCACTTCGATCCGGGCACGAACCTGATCGACGTACATATGGGACGCCTGCGCAGAAAGCTCGATCCACCCGGTGCGCGCGCGATGATCCACACGATGCGCGGGTCTGGCTATATGTTCGGCGAGGAGCAACGTTGAGCACGCTTTCTTCCAGTGATTCATCGGACGCCTCATCTGCGTCATCGGCGGCTTTCTCACGCACGCGCGCGCCCGATATCGGACGGCGCTGGCACGCCACGACGTTCCGTCTGCTATCGGTCTACGGGCTGATTTTTGCGGTATCGGTCATGCTGTTGCTCGGCTTTATGAGCTGGGTCGTGACCGGTGAAATGGAGCGGCAGAACGACCTCGTGATGGACTGGCAGCTCACCTATTTTGGCGCGATACCGCGTGCCGAGCTGGCCGAGACGATCGGACACCGGCTCGAGCGCGAACGCATGCATGCCGCGTATTACGGTCTGTTTCGCGCGGACGGCGAGCATCTGGCCGGCGACATCACGAGGCTTCCGGCGGGCATACCGACTGACCGCAAAGGCGTCACGCTCGATCGCACGTTGCCGTTGGCCGGCGCGCAAACGGCGCCGGTCGTGCGAGCGATGGCCGTCCGGCGCCGCGACGGCGACGTGCTGCTGGTCGCGCGCGACCTCACGCATATCATCCGCATTCGCGACACGATACTGAACGCGCTGCTGTTGAGCAGCGGCCTTTGTCTCGCGGCCGGTGTGGCGGGCGGGCTTGCGCTCGGCATGCGCCAAATGCGGCGCGTGCGTGAAATCCGCCGCGTTACGCAACTGATCGCGCAAGGCGATCTGAACCAGCGCTTGCCGGTCGGCGGCCGCGACGAGCTCGACATGCTGTCGCATCTCGTCAACCACATGCTCGACGAAGTCGAGCGCCTGATGACGGAAGTGAAAGGCGCCTGCGACGGCATTGCCCACGACCTGCGCACGCCGCTCGCCCATGTCCGGTCCTTGCTCGCGCATATCGACGAAAGTGCGCGCGGCGCGAGCGGAGACAGGCAAACGCATGTCTGGATGCCGATGCTCGAGCGCGCGCGACAAGAAACCGACCAGCTGCTCGACCGCTTCCGCGCGATGCTGCGCATTTCGGAAATCGGCTCGCTCAAACGGCGCGGCGGTTTTGCGGAAATTCATCTCGATGCGCTCGTGCGCGATGTCTGCGAGCTCTATGAACCGTTGGCCGAGAGCCGTTCGATTTCGCTCAGCGTTGAGGCCACGGCGGTTCAGGTCGTGCATGGCGATCGCGCGCTGCTGTTCGAAGCACTGAGCAATCTGCTCGACAACGCGCTGAAATTCACGCCGGCTGGCGGCGCGGTGTGCGTCAAGCTTGCGCAGATGCGCGACGGTCCGCAAGTCGACGTGATCGACAACGGGCCCGGCATTCCGGTCGGGGAACGCCATGCGGTCATGCAGCGCTTCTATCGCGGCGAGCATACGCGGCATATCGCGGGCTCGGGCCTCGGACTCGGCATCGTGTCGGCGGTGCTGAGGGTGCACGATTTTTCCGCGCGCATCGGCAGTGCCGAGCCCGGCACGCGCGTGAGCGTCGAATGCTGGCCGCACACGCTCGCATGAACGTGCCTGCAAACCTCGGGCGCGCCCACGCGTGTTCACAACGACAAACCTTCGTGACTCTTCGTCACCGTTCGCATGCGCATACTTTTGATTGCCACGAATCATCCGGAAGCCACATGGTTGCATAAGGCTTTTCGCGAAAGCGCGCACAGCGTGCAGCGCGTCGACAACAGCCGTGACGGCGCCTTCGTTGCCGCGCACGACCCGTTCGACGCCGTCGTCGCGCTTGCCATGGAGTCGGGCACGCAGTTCGATCTGCTGAACGCGCTGCCGGCGCTGTCGGCGGTCGACGAAGCGCCGGTCATTATCGCGCTCGTACGCGGGCTCGATGCGGGGCAGCGCGTGCGAATGCTGCGCGCGGGCGCCGACGCGTGTCTGACGCCGCCATACTCGTTCATCGAGATCCAGGAGCGGATTACGGCTTTGCAGCGGATGGCCACGACGGCGCCTGCAAAGGTGATGCAACCGGCCCAGGCAATACAGGCCACCCAACCCCGGCAACCCGTTCGAACCACGCAGACATCAGGATCGCTACCGATCACTGTGCATCTCGATGCAGCCACGCGCGAACTCGTGGCCGGCGTCGGCCGCGTCGCGCTGACAAGACGCGAGTATCAGTTGCTCGAATGCCTGCTGCGCCGCTTCGATGCGCCGGTGCCGCGCGATCAGTTGATCCGTTACGCGTGGTCGGAGAAGGAAGAGGTCGATCCCGCATGCGTGAACCTCGTCGTGTCACGCTTGCGCCGCAAGCTGGCCGGGCGCTGTCCGCAGGTGCGGATCGACACGGTGAGCCGCTTCGGCTATCAGCTGTCGGCGCAAGCGTGAGCAGAGCGCTCATGCGCGTGTTGCTTAACCGTGCGAGTACAGCGTCTTGTTCAGATACTGAAGCTGCCCGTCCTGCTCGGCATGAACGAGATCCTGATAGACCTGTGCACGGGTCAGACCAGTCTGGGGCTGGCCATACGGCGGCACCCACTGGCCCGGTTGCGATACGCTGGGTGACGGATTCGTCGGCGTGGGCGCGACGCTGGCGGCCGTGTTTGCAGCGGTGTTCGTACCCGCGGCCATGGAGGTTTGTGCGAAGACCGGGCTGCACAGTGTGGCGCCGGCGAGTGCAAGGGTGATCAGTGCAAGTTTCATGATATTCGCCATCCTAAGGGTCGGAAGCTGAGGAAGAAATAGACCGTCGTCGATGGGTATATGTGAATCGCTACGGTCTGGGTTCAGTGTAAGCAGCGCCCCATAGCCGTTCGGCCGTGTGACGATGAAAACTCGTTCATCCTGCGGCGGCGTGCGGTGCGGAGGTCTGCGTCGCGCGTGCATCGTGGGCCATCGGTGCGTCCTGCGCGCCGCCGCTGCCGCTGCCGCTGCCGTTTTGCCACCCGCCGCCGAGCGCCTGGATCAACCCGACCGACGCCGTGAGCCGGCGCGTATAGAGGTCCGACGACGCGATCTGCGTATCGAGCGCCGTCGTCTGCGCGGTGACCACATCGAGATAGCTCACCACCCCATCCTTGTAGCGCGAAGTCGCGAGCTTCAACGTGCGTTGCGCGGCGTCGAGCGCATCGTCGTCGTGGACCGATTCGTCGCCGAGATGATGAAGCAGCGCGAGATTGTCTTCGACCTGCTGGAACGCGAGCAGCACCGTCGCCTTGTATTGCGCGCCGTTCTGCGCGAGCTGCGCGCGCGCTTCGCGCGTCACCGCGCGGCGGCGTCCCGCGTCGAATAGCGTGAGCGCAAGGTTCGGGCCGATTGACCAGATTTCGTTGGGCGCGATAAACCACGGCGACAGCACGCTGGTTTGATAGCCTGCGGTCGCACCGAGCGAAATGTCGGGGTAGTACGCGGCTTTTGCTACGCCAATTTGCGCGTTGGCGGCCGCGACGCGGCGTTCCGCGGCCGCGATGTCGGGGCGCCGTTGCAGCAGCACAGCGGGCACGCCGGTCGGCACGGACGGCAACCGCGAACGCGTCGTATCGGGCGCAAGCGCGAAGCTCGAGGCGGGCGTGCCGGTCAGGGTGGCGATCGCATGTTCGAGCAGGGCGCGCCGCGCGCTCGTATCGTCGGCGGCGGCGAGCGCCATTTGCAGCTGCGTGCGCGCGCGTGACACATCGAGCCCCGACGCGATGCCGCCGTTGTGCCGGCTGACCGTCAGCGCAAGCGCGCGGCGGTACGTGTCGACCGCATCGGCGAGCAGTTGCTGCTGTTCGTCGAAGCCGCGCAGCATGAAGTAGTCGTCGGCGAGGTTGGCCTGCAGGTCGAGCTGCAGCGACGCGAGATCGTCCGCGCTCGCCTGGGCGTTCGCAACGCCGGCCTTTACCTGGTTGCGCACTCGGCCCCACAGGTCGAGATCGAAATCGGCGCTGAGCGCGAACGTGTTCGAATAGAAGTCGTCGGGTTCGTTTGCACCGCGCAGCGGGCGGCGGTCCGATTGCCGCGCGCGTGTCGCGTCGAGATTGGCGCCGATCGTCGGAAAGAGGCCGGCGCGGGTCTGGTCGACCAGCGCTTCGGCCTTGTCATGGCGCGCAACGGCAGCGGCCACGTCAGGATTGGCGGCATCGACGCGCGTTTCCAGCGCGCTTAGTTGCGTGTCGTCGAAGACTTTCCACCAGCCGTCGCGGGGTATGCGGTCGGCGGGGCGGGCCAGCTGCCACGGGCCGCTTTCCTTGAACGAGGTCGGGATCGCGGTGGGCGGGACCTGATACGGCGGCGCAAGCGAGCACGCGTTCAAGGCAAGCGCGGCGACAAGCGCGATGGCGCTTCGCGCGGCCGGGGCATGCAACCTCCGCCGCCTACCCATGCGCGTGCTCCGCGTGGTTCTGCGCTTCAGCGGTATGAGTGGAAGCAGACGGAGACCCGGCCGTCGCCGCGGCAACCCGCACCAGATCGCCGGCCGAGAGCGAATCGGGCGGATTGTCGATCACCCGATCGCCGGCGGCGAGGCCCGAACCGATCACGACATGCGCACCGAGATCGGTCGCGATCGTCACGCTTTTCATCACCGCGCGATTCTGCGGGCCGACGGTTGCGACCTGCAAGCCGTTGTGCCGGAAAATCAGTGCGCTCGCGGGAATTTGCAACGCATGCGCATTGGTCGGCAGCGCGAAGCGCACTTCCGTATACTCGCCGGGAAAAAGCAAACCGGCGTGATTGTCGACCGCAAGTTGCACGAGCAACGTTCCCGACGATGGCGCGATCGCATGATCGGTATCGACGAGTGATGCATTGAACGTCATGCCGGGCCGCTCGGGTACGCTAAGTGTGGCCTGCATGCCGGGCCGCACGGCGGCCGCTTCGCTTTGCGGCACGCTCACGTAGACGCGCAGCTGTTTCGCGTCCGACACCGTGAAGAGTTGCGGCCGGTTGCCGCCGCCCGCGTCGATCAGCGCGCCGACATCGGTATCGCGCGCGGTGACGACGCCGTCGAACGGCGCGACGATACGCTTGAACGATTCGAGCGCTTCGAGGCGATTCACATTCGCCTGCTCGGCTGCCACCGTCGCCTGTTGCGCGGCGAGGTCGCTGGTTTTTTCGTCGGTTTCCTGTTGCGAGACCGAATCCTGCGAAAGCATCTGCGTCCAGCGTTGCGCCGTGACGGCCGCGAGTTTTTCGGTCGCCATCGATTTGCGCAGGTCCGCGCGCGCCTGATCGAACTGCTGATCGAGGTCCGGTGTATCGATCACGCCGAGCAGTTGCCCGGCTTTCACCGGCGTGCCGATATCGGCGTACCACGCATGCAGATAGCCCGACACGCGCGCATAGATCGGCGCATTGATCCATGCGGCGAGATGGCCCGGCAAGACGAGCTGCTGGGTCGATGCGAGCGGCTGCGGCTCGATGGTTGCGACGGTCGGCAGGGCCTGTTGCGTGGTCCATTTCGCGACCTCATGCCGCGTGTGCACGCGGCTCGCAATGCCGTCCGCGAGCACCGCAACGGCGGCCAGCGCGATCGCGATGCCGGCCAGTTTCAGATGAGCAGGGCGCTTCGGCGCGGCGATGTCGACTTCAGTGGACATGGGCGTTTCCTTTTGCGGAATCAGAACCGGTTGAATCGGAATCCGGATCGGCGTCGGTGTGCGCGGGCACATTGGGGTCGTGCGCATCGTTTCGGTGAACGATGCTGAATAGCACCGGCACCACGAGCAGCGTCGCGCAGGTTGCGCACAACAGACCACCGATTACCGCGCGGCCGAGCGGCGCGTTCTGCTCGCCGCCGTCGCCGAGTCCGAGCGCCATCGGCGCCATGCCGATGATCATGGCGAGTGCCGTCATCAACACCGGGCGAAAGCGCGTAAAGCCTGCTTCGAGTGCGGCGATACGCGCATCGCCGGTTGCGCGCAACCGCTCGCGCGCGAAGGTTACGACGAGAATGCTGTTGGCCGTCGCGACGCCCATGCACAGAATCGCGCCTGTCAGCGCAGGCACGGAGAGCGGCGTATGCGTCGCGAACAGCATCCAGACGATGCCCGCGAGCGCCGCCGGCAAGCCGCCGACGATCACGCCCGCATCGCTCCACGAGTGGAAGTTGACGACGATCAGCAGAAAGATCAGCACGATCGCACCGACCAGGCCGAGCAGCAGGCCCGTGAAAGCGCTGTTCATCGTCTGCACCTGGCCGCGCAGCGTGACGCGCGCGCCTTTCGGCACATCGTGCGCGGTCGCGTGCAGGATGCCTTCGATGCCCGATGCGACGGAACCGAGGTCGGCGCGCTGCGTCGTGGCGAACACGTCGTAGAGCGGTTCGATGTTGTAGTGCGAGACGACGAGGTCGCCCACGCCGCGCGTGACGCTCGCGATCGCGCCGAGCAACTGCGCGCGGCCGTCGGCGCCCGTCACCGTGAGATTTTCGAGGCTGGAAAGCGAGGTCATCCGGTATTGCGGTGTCGACGCGACGATGGGATACGACACGCCGTTGCGCGGATTGAGCCAGAACGCCGGCGCGACCTGACCCGTGCCGGTCAGGCTCGCGACGAGCGAATCGGTGACGTTGTCTTCGGTGATGCCCAGCTGGTCGGCGCGCGAGCGATCCACGGCAACGGTGAACTGCGGATAGGTCGACGCCTGCTGGATGCGCGTGTCCGCAATGCCGGTCACGCCACGAATGCGGCGCAGCAGTTCGACCGCGTAGCGGCGATTTGCGGCCTCGTCGGGCCCCGACACCTGCACGTCGATCGGCGCGGGCGCGCCGAAGTTCAGGATCTGGCTCACGATATCGGCAGGCAGGAAGGCAAATGTGGTGCCCGGAAACGCATGCGGCAGCGTGGCGCGCAGCGTGCGCACATAGTCGGCTGTCGGCGCGTGATCGGCGGCGAGCGTCACGTAGATGTCGCCGTCCTGCGGGCCGGTCGTGCCGCTGTTGTTGTACGCGAGGTCGATGCCGCTGTTCGGCAAACCGAGGTTGTCGACGATATTGGCCAGTTCTTCGGGCGGAACGGTTTGCCGCACGGCTGCTTCGATGTGATCGGCCAGCGCGGCGGTATCTTCGATGCGCGTGCCGATCGGCGCGCGAAAGTGAATCTCGATTTCGCCCGAATCGACATTCGGAAAGAAGTTGCGGCCAAGCCATGGCACGAGCAGCAGCGAAGACGCGACGGCCAGCGCAAAACCGATCAGAAAACGCTTGCGATTCGTTAGCGCGGCGCCGAGCAGCGCGCGATACGTGCCGCGCACCGAGTTGAAACCGCGCTCGAACAGGCGCTGAAAGCGCACGAGCGGATTGCGCGGTGGTTTGTGGGCGAGGCGATGCGCAGGCTGCGGGAGCTGCGGGCCGTGCGCGTGATGTGCGTCGTGCGGCGGGTGCGAAGCGCCGCCATGCGTAGCCATCACGGCGGCCAGTTCACCCGACGCATGCCCGCCGGATGCATGCGCGCGCAGCAGATATTGCGCCATCATCGGCACAAACGTGCGCGACAGGATAAACGACGCCACCATCGCATAGATTACGGATTCGGCCATCGGTACAAACAGAAAGCGCGCAATGCCGTTGAGCAGCAGCATCGGCACAAACACGATGCAGATGCACAGCAGCGACACGAACGCCGGCAGCACGATTTGCGATGCGCCTTCGAGAATCGCGCTACGCACGTCCTTGCCCTGCTCGAGATGCCAGTTGATGTTTTCGATGGTGACAGTCGCGTCGTCGACGAGTATCCCGACCGCGAGCGCGAGTCCGCCGAGCGTCATCACATTGAGCGTTTCGCCGGTGGCGGCAAGCGCTGCGATTGCGCTTAGCACGGCGAGCGGAATCGACGCTGCAATGATCAGCGTCGAGCGCCAGCTGCCGAGAAAGAGCAGGATCATCAGCGAAGTCAGCGCCGCCGCGATAATCCCTTCGCGCGCCACGCCGCTCACCGCGCCTTTGACGAAGGTCGACTGATCGCCCATCGTCACGAGCTTGAGCGACGGCGGCAGCGTCGCCTCGATGCGCGGCAGCTTCGCCTTGACGCCGGCGATGATATCGAGCGTCGACGCATTGCCGTTCTTCAGGATGCTCATCAGCACCGCGCGGTGGCCGTCAACGCGCACCACGTTGGTCTGCGGCGGATAGCCGTCGCGCACGTGCGCGACGTCGCGAATATAGATGGTTGTGCCATCAACGGTCTTGACCGGCAGCGCGTTGAGCGCGGCAATGCGGTGCGGGCTGTTGTTCAGCTGGATGTTGTATTCGAAGCGGCCGATCTTCTCGGTGCCGGCCGGAATGATCTGATTCTGCTGCGCGAGCGCGTTCGCCACATCCTGCGCTGATAAATGCTTCTGTTGCAACGCGAGCGGGTCGAGGTCAATTTGCACATCGCGGATCTTGCCTCCGTAGGGCGTTGGAATCGCAACGCCCGGCACGCTCAGCAGTTGTGGACGAATGAAGTTCGTCGCGTAGTCGGCCAGCTGCTGTTCGTCGAGCCTGTCGCTGGTCAGCGCGATCTGCAGCACGGGCACGGTCGACGCGTTGTAGTTGAGAATTTGCGGCGGCGTCGTGCCGGGCGGCATCTGCTTCAACACGGTCTGCGAGACAGACGTTACTTGCGCGGTGGCGGTGCGGATATCGACCGTCGGCTGAAAGAAGATCTTGACGACGCCGAAGCCGCGAAACGATTGCGACTCGATATGCTGAATATCGTTGACAGTCGTGCCAAGCGTGCGCTCGTAGTACGTAATGATGCGGCCGGACATGTCGTCCGGTTGCAAGCCCTGGTAATTCCAGACCACCGCGATAACCGGAATGCGGATGTCCGGAAAGATATCGGTCGGCGTGCGCAGCGCCGCGAGCGGGCCGAACAGCAGTATCAGCAATGCCAGCACGATAAACGTGTAAGGCCGGGTCAACGCGAGGCGGACGATCTTCAGCATCGGGCAGGCAGTGTGTGATGGTCGAAGGTTCGGATGCTGGAGCGAGCTAGCCGAGCAGGTAGCCGGAACCGCGCACCGTGCGGATCAGCGGCGGCTCGCCGCCCGCTTCGAGCTTGCGGCGCAGGCGGCCGATATGCACGTCGATGAGGTTCGTGCCGGGGTCGTAGCGGCCGCCCCAGACGCCCTCGAAAATCATCGTGCGCGTCATCACCTGGCCCGCGTGTCGCATCATGAATTCGAGCAGGCGAAATTCCGTGGGCTGCAACGTGATGTTGCGCTCGCGTGCCGTTACGCGTCTGCGCATGCGATCCAGTTCGAGCGGCCCGACGCGCAACACGATCGGCTCGGGCGCGTTGCGCGGGCGGCGGCGCAGCAGCACTTCGACGCGCGCCGACATTTCATCGGCGGAAAACGGCTTGATCAGATAGTCGTCGCTGCCCGCGCGCAAACCTTCGATGCGCTGCTCGACGCCGTCCAGCGCGCTCATCACGAGCACCGGTGTTTCAATGCCGGCGCCGCGCATCGTCGAGACGATCTTGAGGCCGTCGAGGTCAGGCAGCACGCGGTCCACCGTGATCACGTCGTAAGCGTCGGACATCGCCTTGACGAGCCCTTCACGCCCCGTGCGCGCAACGTCGACGGCGAGTCCGCTGGCGCTCAGGGCGCGCACGATGTCGCCGACGACCCATTCGTCGTCTTCGATGGTGAGGATTCTGGCCATACGCTCTCGAGCTCGTCGGATGCATCGATTGATGCGGGCGGCGTTACGCGACGGCGCGTAACGATGTCTTGCGCTCGTCGGAGCGGAACCGTGCAACGGTGAAGTCGACGAAAGCGCGCACTTTGGCCGTTAGATGATTGCGGCCGGAATAGACAATCGAAAAATGGCGCGCGCCGTCGTTGAGGGGAAAGCGTTCGAGCACCAGCGACAGCGCGCCGCTCGCGAGTTCGCGTACGACCGTCGGTGCGGGCAGCAGCGCGATGCCCATATGGCTCAATGCCGCTGTGCGCAGCATCGCCGTGTTGGTCGCGCGCAGACTGTAGCGCACGGGCACGCGATACGCGCCATGCGCATCGGCGAATTCCCATGCACGGGCTGCGCCGTTCGCGGGGCCCAGCAACGCATGCGCATTGAGCATCGATGGATTGAGCGGCGTGCCTTGCCGGGCGAGATAGGAAGGGGACGCAACGAGCACGCTGCGGTACTGCATCAGCGTGCGGCCCACCAGCGAAGTGCCGACGAGGCGGTCGTCGTCGGTGAAGCCGACGTCGAAGCCGCCATCAATCAGATCGAGATTCGCTTCGAAGGTTGCGACTTCGAAGTCCACACCCGGTTCGGCCGCGCGATAGTCGGCGAGCAGCGCAACGAGTTCGGTGTTGGCGAAGGTCGTCGACGCGGCGAGGCGCACCGTGCCGTGCGGCGAATGCGCGGTGCGCGTGAGGTTCGCATCCATTTCGTCGACATTCGCAACGATCGAGCGGCAGCCGTCGAGATAACGTGCGCCCGCTTCGGTTAGCGAAAGACTGCGTGTCGAGCGATTGATCAGACGCGTATTGAGATGCGCCTCGAGCATATTGACGCTGCGTGTGACCGCTGCCGCCGACATGCCGAGCTGGCGCGAGGCGATCGTAAAGCTGCTCAATTCGACGACGCGCATAAAAACACGCATGGACTGGAGTTGATTCATTTCGGCAAGCCCCGAACGTTGGACGTTGCGAATGATCGGCCAGTCGACCTAACAGCGGAACGCCTTCAACGTGAACGATTCTTTATATTTCGGATTGCTTGTCGTTGTATTGCGAACGCGAGTTCGTGCTTCAAGCAGGCGCGTAAACGCGATGATAAGCACGCTAAACATGCAGTCGAAGAAACGCGAAAAATTGCGCGCTCAATTGTCTCGTGGAGCGCAATGGAGAAAGCGGGAGGGGAGCAACGCTGCACGGACGGCGCCCATGTGCGCGTAGGCGGGCGACGGCGTCGCGCCGTGCCCGCCTATGTCAGGCGGAAGTGGGGTGAGAAAGAGGAGGGGAAATCAGTTCGGCATGCTGTACGTTTCGTGAGAAGCGTCGGCATGCTCGGTCAGCGCGTCGATCAGTTTGACGAGGCTTTCCTTCGGCACGGCGAAGCCGGTCCAGTTGAAGCCCGTATGCCGGAAAAACAGCACAGCACCTTCGAATATAGGGTTTTTCTCCGTGTACCAGCACGGATCGATTTCGACCACATATCGATGCTGGCGGGAAATCTCCTGTGGAATATCGGGCTTCATCTTTGCGCGCAAGACCGCGAGATGTTCGATCAGAGCATCGAGGTCGGGCGCATCGAGTATCGACACGCTGCGGTCGATTGTCACACGAAGCGCCTGGCCGCCGTAGTCGCTGACGAGTTCCACTTGCATAGGGTGGTGCATATAGGCTCCTGCCGCTGCTGAACGGCAGAAGTATGGGCGCGAAGCCGCGCGCCGAGCGTGGAAGTCGGACAGTGAAAAGATGAAACTTGTTTCATGGAACCGGCGCGTGAGAGGCCGGTATCGCCGGGCTAACCGCGTCACCCTAACAGAATGTTCATCTGTTTTATCGCGGTTCGATACGTCGTACGGATCATCCTTGCACTGTCACAACATCCCGCAAGGAGCGGACGACATGAAACCCTTCTGGATCAAAACGACCAAGGCCACGGTAGCGCTTTGCGTGCTGCTCGCAAGCGGCGCGGCGTCGGCAAGCGGCAAGCTGACGCCGAACGAATGCAACGACTATCCTTTCAAGCCGCTCTCGGGGCCTGTCACGCATGCGCAACTCATGCAGGAGCTGAGTGAACTGGAGTCGGTGGGCTACGATCCTTCAGCGAGCGGCGATAACTACTACCCGTCGGATATTCAGGCAGCGGAATCGCGGCTCCAGGTGAAGTATCGCGCTGATTGTCTCGGCGAAAACGTTAAGGTGCCGAAGACAACCAGCGTGTGGGAAAACACGTTCGGTTCTTACTGATGCCGATGTTTACGGCTGCGCGCGAACGAACTTCGCGCGCGCCGGCTTCAGCACGAAGAGCGCGAGCACCGCGGTCACGATATCGAGCGTGATCGCGCACGCAAACACCGGCACCCAGCTGCCGGTATGTTGATGCAGCAGCGCGGCTAGCGGGCCGCCGAAAATCGAGCCGACGCCGAACGAGATATAGAGCCAGCCGTAGTTAGCCGTGGCGAAGCGCGTGCCGAACGTGTCGGTCAGCGTCGACGGAAACAGCGAGAAAATCTCGCCCCAGCCGAAGAACACGACACCCGACAGCAGCACGAACAGCACGGCGTCGTCGCGCGTGAGCAGCCACAGCGTCATTGCGATGCCTTCGAGCGCAAACGCGAAAGCCATCGTGTTTTCGCGACCGAGCTTGTCGGACACCCAGCCGAACAGGGGCCGCGTCAGGCCGTTCGTAAAGCGGTCGATAGTCAGCGCGAGCGGCAGCGCGGCGAGGCCGAACACAAGCACCTTGCTGACGCCGAAGTCAGCCGCGAAGCTGGCCATCTGCGACGTGACCATCAGGCCCGAGGTCGACATCATCGTCATCATCGCGAACATGAGCCAGAAGATCGGCGTCTTCAGCATTTCAGACGGGCGGAATTCGCGCGTGGTCGACAACGACGGCGCGTGGGGCGCGCCCGCGGTGCTGGCTTGCGCTTGCGGCGGCACGCGCAGTCCTTGCGAGGCGACGAAGCCGATCGCGGCGAAGATCATGCCGTATAACCACAGCGTCGATTCGATGCCGTGCGCGGCGAGCGAGGCGGAAATCGGAAACGTCGTGACGATCGCGCCCATGCCGTAACCGGCTGCGACTGCGCCGGCAGCCATGCCGCGGCGATCCGGAAACCAGCGCACCATCAGGCCGACCACGCCGACATACACGATGCCGGTGCCGAGACCGCCGAGGCCGCCATACGTCAGGTACAGCATCGTCGTGCTCGACGCATGCGACGCGAGCATCCAGCTGACGCCCGCGAGCAGCGTGCCGATCGAGATCAGCCGGCGCGGCCCGAAGCGATCGATCAGCGCGCCCTGGAACGGCGAAAAGAAAGCCTGCAGAAAGACGAGAATCGAAAACGTGACCTGCACTTCAGGCAGCGAGATGCCGAGCTTGGCCATCAGCGGCTTGGTCATCAGCGTCCACACGTATTGCGGGCTCGAGATCGACATCATGCAGACGAGACCGAGCGCGAGCTGCAGCCAGCGCGTGGAGGTCGCGGACCGTACGCCGGACGATGCGGCGTGATCGAGCGACTGGACAGGGGTGTTCATCGATGGTTCTCCGTTGCGAGATTGCGTGTGGGCCAGGCTGTGCGTTATGACGTGCTGTGTTGTGTCGTGTGTGTCCTGCACCAGGACGGCCGACTTGAGCGAGAACCATGCCAAAGGCATTGCGGCGAGATGTGCCTGATCGCGTTTAGCAAGGCAGCGTGCGGATCTACGTATGAATGGCGGGTACAGCAATACAGGCGAGCGCCTGCAGTTCGCGGTGCTTTATGCGCTGGCGCGGCGCGTGCGTAGAGGAAGGATGATTGCGCGCGGTGCGTGAGCCCCGCGCTGGTGCGCGGCGTTGAGGACAGCGCGCACCGTTAACGCGCGCGCTGTAAAGCCGACGCAAGGCCGATGTATTTACTTTGACGGGCTCGACAAGCTTGACAGCAGCGACGCCGACGTATCGGCCGTATTGGCATCGCGCGATGCATCGAGCAGTAGACGGCCGTTTTCGATGTGCGCAGGCGCGCCATACGTCCACGCAACATTCTGCGCGGCATGTCCGATCGGCATGCCGGCAAAGATCGGCACACCATACGGCGCAAGCAGATCGACGAAGATGTCGTGCAGTGTGTAGTCGGCGCCTTCAGGTACAGGGCAACGCACGAACTCGCCAAAGACGAAAGCGCGCGCGCCGTCGAACGTGCCGCTTTCCTTGAGCAGCGTGATGCTGCGGTCGAGCCGATAGCCGAGCTCGGTGATGTCTTCGAGCAGTACGATCGCATCGCGGCAATCGGCCTGCCAGCGCGTACCGGCGACGCTCGCGAGCGTGGTGATATTGCCGCCGTGCAGGCGGCCGCTTACGCGCGTTTGCGGTCCGTGCAGGTGGGTCAGCGAAATGGCCGGCGCAACGCCCGCAGCACCGTTAGTCAGGGCGTTCAGCACGCTTTGCCGTGAGGCGTCGTCGACGTGCGCGGCCAGACTGCCGAGCGACGGTCCGTGAATGAGCCGCGCCTTTGGCATGCCGCTCATCGCGCAGAACAGGGAAGTCGCATCCGAAAAGCCGATAACCGTTTTCTCGCGCGGCAGCGCGGGCGGAATCGCAGGCAGGCAATGCACGCAGCCGTAGCCGCCGCGCGCGACCCATACGATATCGATCGACGGGTCCGTCAATGCCCATGCGAGGTCCGCGCGGCGCTCTTCATGCGTACCGGCGAAGGTGCGAAAGCGCTTCGTCACATGCGCGCCGACCCGCACCTCGAGCCCCCAGCTCTCCAGTAGCGCAATACCGCGCGCGACGTTGTTCATATCGGGCACGCCGGCCGGCGCGATCACGCCGACGGTTTGTCCTTGCAGATGCATACGCTTGATCCCTTGTCGAGTCGAACGGCGCGGCCGATTGGAAGAATCGGCGATTCGATTGCCGTCCATTATTGTGCAGGATTGGGGAAAGCGGGCAGGGTGTCGCGCATCGCGCGCAAGCGGCGATGCGCAATAGCGGCTTTAAAGAAAAGGAATAAGGCCGGAAGGTGGCTAATTCGCTCTTATTGCACTTTATTGCGCGCTTATCGCACGCCTATCGCACGCTCAATAGGCAAATAAGGAGCCAATAACGTGCCGCCTAATCCCGCGCGATCAGATCGCCGACCTGGGCGCGCCCCGTCACAAAGCAGCCCGACTTGAACGCGTCGCCCTGATTGGTCGCCGCGGCGTCGGAAAAGCCCTTATTCAGCGCGTCGAGCCGCACGAGGTCTGCTCCCGCTGCGCAACTGATCGATCCCTGCTCGTGTGCCTGCACGTGCATCGCGGTCCGGTCAGCAATCAGAAAGCCGACCAGCACGACGACTGCGATATTGAAAGCTCGTCTCATCGGGTTGTCTCCTCCCTTGCTAGAGCCTAACGCGAAGCCCGCACACGCCATGCCAGGGATTTCCCGTTTTTATGTGATTTTTTTCGTAACGATCAGAATCAACGCGTGGTAATTCGGCGACATACCGCCGCGGCAAAAAGTCCCGTTGCTGCCTAAAAAAATTGCAGCTCGCCCCAGGCAATTCCCGGCTCAGCGTTGCCCGTTGTGCGAAGCACAACAGCATTCAATCTGACAACCCCCAACCACGGCAATGATCCGTTGTGTGCGTCGCTATTTTTTGTTGCGCTGCAAAACATTGCCTAAACGGTTATCCTCGTTAACCCTGACGGGTGTATTTCAACCCGACCCGTCTGTTGTCCTCCTTTCCGTTTTATTTCCGCAATCAATTTGTAATCAGTTTTCTTTCGGTTGCGACAGCCGGGCTGTCGCTGTGCTTAGAGTCCCAGTCAATCTCATGCAATTCCCTCCGTTACTCAGCCTGCTGATCTGGATTCCGATCGTGGCCGGCCTTGTCGTGCTGCGCGCGGGTTCGGATCGCGCGCTTAACCGTACCCGCTGGATCGCGCTGATTGGCGCGTGCGTCGCTCTGCTGCCGGCCGTGCCATTGGTGGAAGGCTTTCGCAACAATGTCGCGGCGATGCAATTCGTCGAAAACAAGCCTTGGCTGCCGTCGTTCGGCGTGGCGTGGCATGTTGGCGTCGATGGTATTTCGCTGTGGTTTACCGTGCTGACGGCCATCACCACCGTGATTGTGGTGATCGCTTCGTGGCAGTCCATCACGAAGCGCGTCGCGCAGTATTTCGGCGCGTTCCTGCTGCTGTCGGGCTTTATGCAAGGCGTGTTCACGGCGCAGGACGGCATGCTGTTCTTCGTGTTCTTCGAAGCAACGCTGATTCCGCTGTATCTGCTGATCGGCACCTGGGGCCAGTCGAATCGCGCGCATGCGGCGCTGCGCTTTTTCCTGTTTTCGCTGACGGGCTCGCTCGCGATGCTCGCCGCCATGCTGTACCTGTACTCGCAGTCGCATAGCTTCGACATCGCGCAGTGGCGCTCGCTGCAAATCGACTTCGTGCCGCAGGTGCTGATCTTCCTGTGCTTCTTCGCCGCCTTCTCGGTGAAGGTGCCGATGTGGCCCGTGCACACGTGGCTGCCCGACGTGCACCTCGAAGGGCCGACCGCGGCGGCCGTGCTGCTCGGCATGCTGAAGATCGGCGGCTATGGCCTGCTGCGCTTCGCGCTGCCGATCGTGCCGCAGGCGAGCCACTTCTTCGCGCCGGTGGTCATCACGCTGTCGCTGGTTGCGGTGATCTACGCGAGCCTCGTCGCGCTCGTGCAGACGGACATTCGCAAGCTGCTCGCCTATTCGGCGATCGCGCATATGGGGCTCGTCACGCTGGGCCTCTTCGTGTTCACGCGTATCTCGATGGAAGGCGCGGTCGTGCAGATGCTGTCGTACGGCATTGTGTCCGGCGCGATGCTGCTGTGCTCGGGCATGCTCTACGACCGCACGCAAAGCGGCTCGATCGATGCATATGGCGGCGTGGTCAACACGATGCCGCGCTTCGCCGTGTTCGTGATGCTGTTTTCGATGGCCAACGTGGGCTTGCCGGGGACGTCCGGTTTTGTCGGCGAGTTCATGGTGCTGATGGGCGCGATCCAGTTCAACTTCTGGATCGGCGCGATCGCCGCGCTGACGTTGATCCTGAGCGCGGCATACACGCTGTGGATGTATAAGCGCGTGATCTTCGGCGCGGTGGCCAATGCGCGCGTCGCGAATCTGGCCGACGTCGGCAAGCGCGAGTTTGTGCTGCTCGGCGCGCTCGCGGTCCTCGTGCTGGCGATCGGCATCTGTCCGAAGCCGTTCACCGATGCGATCGATGCAACGGCTGGCGAAGTGCTCGCGCAAGCCGAAGGCACGGTAGCGAATGGCGCAACGCGGGTTGCCGATAGCCGCGTCGCGCCGGAAGTGCATGCCGCGCCGGCCACGGGCGCGCAGCATATGGTAGTGGTCGATCGCGACCGGCCGCGCGGCTGATTCTGCATTGAATCCGCATCAGGGGTCACGGGCGTCGCGTCGAGGCTCAGGCTCAAGTTCACGCTTAGGCCCGGCTTAAGCGCGTGAGCCCGGCGCCGGCCTGCATCGTCATATCCCCGTATCCCCATAGCCCTCGCCGGAAGATTCATCGACAGGCAAGGGTTTCCCTCTACAAATTTGCTGCCCGTTCCGGTCGTTATATGGAACGGGCATAGCTCGTGGATGACCGGGCTTTGCTTTTCCGCCGCAACCTTGCGCCGTAGCGCGTACGGCTTGCGGCTGGAACGATGTGCCTTATTAAAAAGGTGGTTCGATCCACCATAAAGACGGAGGCGCAGGAATGCACAAGCTAGGTTTTGCGCAGAAGCTTTGGTTGCCGCTTGTCGTCAGCCTGGTGGCGCTGCTGCTCGTGTCGGTGTCGGCAGCATGGCTTTCGCGGCAGACGCGTATCGACGAGCGCAAGAATGATCTGAACAATATCGCGCACGTCGGTCTGTCAATCGTCGACGAGTACGCAGCGCTCGCGAAAAGTGGAGCGATGTCCGAAGCCGATGCGCGCAAGGAGGCGCTCGCGCGGTTGCGCGATATCCGTTACGGCGAGGACGGTTACCTGCTGGTGATCGATTCGACGCCGCGCATGATCATGCATCCGATCAAGCCCGCGACCAACGGCAAACTGCTTGCCGACACCGCCGACGCGGACGGCCGCCACCACTATGTGAGCTTCGCGCATGTCGCGCAGTCGCCGAAAGGCGGTTTCGTCGATTATGTGTTCCCGCATCCGCATTCAAGCGAAGCGGTCGGCAAGATCGGTTACGTCGTGCGTTACGCGCCGTGGGACTGGATCATCTCGACCGGCGCTTATGTCGACGATATCGACGCGGCGTTCCTGGAGACGCTCTACGTGCTCGGCGGCGTGTTCGTCGTGCTCGCGCTCGTGCTGGCATCGCTCGTGTGGATGATCAACCGTAGCATTCTGCGCACGATCGGCGGCGATCCGCGTTACGCGGCGCAAGTGGCCGGCGCGATTGCCGAGGGCGATCTGACGGTTGCGATCGATATGGGCGCGCATCGGGCGGGTCGTAATGACTACAACGACAGCCTGCTGCACGTGATGCAGCGCATGCGCGACGCGCTGACCGGCACGGTCCGCCAGATCGGCGCGGCCGCCGACAGCGTGGCGACCGGCGCGCGCGAAATCGCAACCGGCAGCGCGGACCTGTCGGTGCGCACCGAAAACCAGGCGGCCTCGCTCGAGGAAACGGCGGCGAGCATGGAAGAGGTGACGTCGATGGTGCGGCAAACAGCCGAACATGCGAAGACAGCGAGCCAGCTCGCGGTGAAGGCCGCGCAGATTGCCGGCGACGGCGGCGGCATGGTCGCCGACGCGGTTGCGACGATGCGCGATATCTCGGCTGCGTCGCAACGCATGGTCGAGATCATCGCGGTGATCGAGGGCATCGCATTTCAGACCAATATCCTCGCGTTGAACGCGGCCGTGGAAGCGGCACGCGCCGGCGAGGAAGGGCGCGGCTTCGCCGTGGTCGCCGCGGAAGTGCGCTCGCTGGCGCATCGCAGCGCCGCAGCGGCGAAGGAAGTGCGCGAGCTGATCGGCAATGCGGTCAGCAAGGTCGGCAGCGGCGCGCAACTCGTCGAGCAGGCCGGCGGCACGATCGACGGCGCGCGCGATGCGATCGCGCAAGTCACGACGCTGATCCAGGAAATCGCCGCGGCAGCGTCCGAGCAGAGTTCGGGCATCGAGCAGGTCAACCTCGCGGTGACGCATATGGACACGTTGACGCAGGAAAACGCCGCGCTTGTCGAAGAAGCGGCGGCCGCCGCGCAATCGCTGACCGAGCAGGCGGTGATTCTGCAGAACGCGCTGCGCGCCTTTCGTCTGCGGGAAGACGATGGGCTGCACGCGCGCCATCCGGGCGCGCAAGGCCGCGCGGCGGGCGCGGCCGCCACGCGGCACGGGGACGCGGCGGAGTACGCCGTGGCGGCCTGACCCCGCACGGAGGGCTCGAAGCATCGAGCCCATTCTTCGGCTCGCGGGAATAAACGCCGCAAAGGCGTTGTTAGTAATGCAAGCGGTGCAGGCGAAGCAAATGGCTAAGCACGACTAAGGCTGCGGCCAAAGTGGTGCACGCCTTGCAATCGTCTGTCATTTTCTTGCGCTTTCAGCGACTTACGGAGTGTGACTTGCCGATTCACAGCGGCAGTGCCACAGTCTGCACAGCGCTCGCGCATTGTGCTGCTTGCGTTTTCCACTCTCGCCGACGCCATCATGATTCCCGCTATCGCCGCCTATGAACCGGGCAGGCAGTTGCTGCCGTTTCGTGAATCGCTGCTTGCCATGCTCGGCATCGCGTTCGTCGCGATGCTCGTCGCGCTCGATCAGACGATCGTCGGCACCGCGCTGCCGCGCATCGTCGCGGACCTCAAGGGGTTCGATCTATATGCATGGGTTGCGACGTCGTACATGCTCGCATCGGTCATCACGATTCCGATCTTTGGACGCTTAGGTGACCTGTTCGGCCGCAAACCGTTTCTGATCGCCGCAATCTCGCTTTTTACCGGCGCGTCGGTGCTGTGCGGCATCGCGTCAAACATGTTGTTTCTCGTTATTGCCCGCGGCCTGCAGGGCATCGGCGGCGGCATTCTGATCGGCACTGTATTTGCGACGGTCGCCGATCTGTTTCCGGATCCTAAATTGCGGCTGCGCTGGCTCGTGTTCGTCACGTCGGCGTTCGGGCTGGCGAACGTCGTCGGGCCGTCGCTTGGCGGCATGCTCACGCAGTCGGCGAGCTGGCGCTTCGTGTTCTTCGTCAATGTGCCGGTCGGCGTGGCGTCGCTGCTGTTCGTGCTGCGTTTCGTGCCGCCGCTGCGGCATCTGCGCAAGGCGGGCCCGGTGCAACTCGACTGGCTCGGCGCATTCGTCGTCGCGGCGACGTTCGGCGCGCTGCAACTGCTGATCGAACTGTTGCCGAAAGAAGGCGTGAGCATGATCACGATCGTGCTCATGCTGATTACGACCGCCTGCGGCGGCATTCTGTGGTTCTGGGAAAAACGCATCGGCTACCCCTTGGTGCCCATCGACATGCTGCTCGACCGGCGGCTTGCCGCGCTGTTTGCCATGTCCACGCTCGGCGGCTTTGCGCTGTTTTCGATGGTGTTTTATGTGCCGCTGCTGTTTCAGGGCGGCTTCGGCATGTCGCCGCACGAGTCGGGCATGCTGATCACGCCGCTGCTGCTCGGCACGTCGGTCGGCAGTGTGCTGAATAACCGGCTCGTTACGCGCATCCCGCGCGCGAATACGCTCATGTATATCGGCTTTGCGCTGTTTGCGGTGTCGTGTCTCGCGCTGGTCGCGATTACGGGCCACCAGCCGCATTACGTGTGGATGTTGTGCATGGCGCTAAGCGGGCTTGGTCTCGGCGTCGTCGCGACGAACCTGACGATCTGCTCGCAGCAGATCGTCGCGCGCGATCATATCGGCGCGGTGACGGCGCTATTGCAGTCGCTGCGGATCTTCGGCGGCATGCTCGGCACCGCGATGACGGGCGCGCTGCTGAGCCATCTGTATGTGCGCGATGTGCACCGTTCGCTCGATTCGTATCAGGCGACGCAGTGGCTGCAGTCGTTCGCGAGCCCCGATTTGCGCGTCGACCACTCGCAGCAGGCCGCGCTGATCGAGCATCTGATTACGGCCGGGCATGTCGGCGGGCCGATGATGCATATGGCCCGCGAGGCGCTGATCGACTCGATTCACGTCGGCCTCGCGCTCGCTGCGGTCGCCGCGGTGCTGGGGCTGTGCCTTTCGTGGTTCGTGCCGACGGTGCGCGTCGTGTATCCGGCTGATGGTGCGGCGGAAGGCGCGGCGGCTGCGGCGGCGGCTGGGGCAGCGGGGGCAGGGGCCGCGCACGCGGCCGCGGACGGGGCGGCGGCGCAGCCGGAGTAGATCTGCCTGGCTGCCTACCCAACTCACTCTCGAAGCGAACCGGTTCGACGCAACCGGTCGTAGCGGACATCATCCCGGTTTGAGATCGGAATCATCAAATATCGGCATTCGTCATTCGCGACTGCCGCAAGTACCATTCATTGAATCGCACGCGCGAGGCGCGTTCCCGTTCGAAAGCCAACGGTTGAAACAAGCGACTACGCCCATCAAGAGACGAAGGATCGCTTTACATGTCCATCGAGATTGCACGTATCGAGACCTGGCTGTTCCGCGCGGAAGTCGCCGAGGCAGTGAAAACTTCGTTTGGTTCGATCCCCCGGCGTTCAGTGCTTTTACTACGCGTCGAAGATACGGAGGGCGCGTACGGATGGGGCGAAATCTGGTGCAATTTCCCGCCGTTCTCGGCGGACAACAAGCTGCGCCTGATGGAGACCGTCGTCGCCCCCGCGGCGTTTGCCGCGGAGTATGACGATGCCGCCCATGCGTGGCATACGCTGACGGAAAAAACACGGCGCTGGACGATCCAGAGCGGTGAGTATGGTCCGATTGCGGCCTGCATTGCAGGTCTCGATCTGGCATTGTGGGATCTTCAGGCACGGCGTGCGGCGCTGCCCCTTGGCCGCTTGCTGGGCGCACCGGCGAACCGGAACCGCGTGCCGGCTTACGCGAGCGGACTCAATCCGGACTCGGCAGTTGGGACCGTGCAGCGCGCGAGAGAGAACGGCTTTAGCGCATTCAAGGTCAAGATCGGCTTTGGCCTCGACAAAGACATCGAAGTCCTTAAAGGCCTTCAGAGGGAACTCCGCCGGGGCGAACGCCTGATGGTCGACGTTAATCAGGGCTGGGATATGACGCAGGCGCGGCGCGCTTTGCCGCGCCTCGCCGAATTCAATCTCGGATGGGTGGAAGAGCCCATTCCCGCAAACAGTTCCGCTGACGAGTGGGCCGAACTCGCGATGATTTCCCGCACGCCGATTGCCGGTGGCGAGAATGTGTCGGGATTCGCGGCGTTTTCATCGTTGATCAATCAGGCAAGTCATCGGGTCGTGCAGCCCGATCTGCTGAAATGGGGCGGTGTGACCGGGTGCCTCGCGGTCGGACGTCACGCCGTCGCTCGAGGACTGACCTACTGCCCGCACTGGCTCGGTAGTGGCATCGGTTTGCTCGCATCGGCGCATCTGCTCGCCGCAGCGGGCGGCGATGGGCTGCTCGAACACGATGTAATGGAAAATCCGTTGCGCGAAGCGTTGGCGACGCCATTTCCGCGAGTCGAGAATGGAACGTTTGCACTACCGGATACGCCGGGATTGGGTGTATTGCCGAATCTGAACGAAGCATCCGGGTGGCTCGTGAATCATCAGGAGTTCAGAGGTTAACGATGCGGATCGCGCAACAGCGAGGCGGACTCGCGTCCGGCCTCGCCATCGCGGCGGTTCAGGCGTCGACCAGCACCGCTTCGGGAACGGGCTGCGCGGGCTGCTGTACGGCAGCGCGGCTCGATGTGCGCCACGACACCGGTTCATGCCGCTCACGATCGACCGTCAGTGAAAACACGTCGAAGCGGTTGTAATAGCCGACCACATCGTGGAACTGCTTCGGTTCGACACAGCGGTTCAGATCGAATTGCGCATACGCGATACCTTCTTCATCGCTCAACGCCTCGCCGACCGGGGCGCCGGTCGGGTCGACGAACATCGTCATGGCGCGCGACGAACCGTCGAGCACGGCCGCCGCCGCGGGGTCTCGCGCCACGAGAAAGTCGCGCATACCGGCATCCATATAGCCTGCGCAGATAATGCCGAATGCCTTCGCTTCGAACGAATGGGCGCCGGCGCGCAGCCGGTTGGCGGAAACGTTGTCGAAGTTGCCGCCGCTGACCGGGCGGCGCGTCGGCCACAGCGCGGGCCAGCTCGAAATGTGAATCTGCTCGCCCTGCGCCATCAGCGTATAGCGGGCGAGCGGGTTGGTGTTTTCGCCGCAGATCAGTCCGCCGATCCGGCCGATGCGCGTATCGGCAACCTGCAGACCGGCGCCGTCGCCGGCCGCCCACACGAGCTTTTCATAGAACGTCGGCACCAGTTTGCGGTGGTGGTTCAGCACTTCGCCGCGATCGTCGATCAGCACATTGGAATTCCACAGGCAGCCGACGCTCGCACGCGAACGCTCGCTGAAGCCCATCGAAACGAACACGCCGCTGCGTTCCGCTTCGGCGGCGATCTCCGCGAGTTCGCTGCCGTCCGCATAGAGGCTCTCTGCTGCGAACCGTTCGAACAGATCGTGATTGTCGATCGGCGCCCATAGCGACGCCCACACCGGAAACGCCGGAATGAACGATTCGGGAAATGCGACGAGCTGCGCACCGTTGCGGCTCGCTTCGCGAATCAGCGAAACCGCCTTGGCAACCGTTGCACGCTTGTTCAGGAATACAGGGGCCGCGTGGACCGCAGCAACTTTGACGACAGGAAGATAGGACATGATGGTTTGACTCGTTAAGTTGTGTTTGACTCGTTAAGTTGTATTAGTGATCGACTGCGGAAACGGCGCCGTAACCGGTCTCGCGGCGCACCACGAGTTCCGCCCAACGCTTGCGTGCCGTGGCATCGCGCGTGAGCAGCGAAACAAGGACGACGAGGAAGAAGCCGACAGGAATCGAGATGATTCCCGGATTGCGCAAACTGATAAGGGGCGCTCTGAGTCCGACGAGGCTCGTGGCGTCGGCGGGAATGGCATCGGCGGCCGCTTGCGCCGCGCTGCGGCTCGCCAGCAAATGCTGCCGGTTCGCGGTAGCAGTCGCGGTCGCGGGCGGGCCGGCGGTCAGTTGTCTGTCGATGTCGGCTACCTGTTGCAGTGCCTGTGCCCGCGCCATCGCCGGATAAGTCATGTTCGGCGAAACGAGCACGAGGGCGATCGCGGCGAGCGTCCCGCCGACAATCCCGACCAGTACGCCTTGCGTCGTCGTTCGCTTCCAGTACAGCGTCAGCACGAGGGCGGGGAGATTGGCCGACGCGGCGACCGCGTAGCCGAGCCCGACGAGCTGCGCGACGTTCTGGCCGCGCTCGAGGATGCTGACACCGATGGCGACCGCGCCGACCGCGAGCGTGGCCACGCGCGCTGCCATTACCTGTTGCCGATCCGTCGCGCGCCCGCTCTTCAGCGCGCCGACGTAGACGTCGTGCGCGAGCGACGACGCGGCGGCCAGTGTCAGCCCGGCCACCACGGCGACGATGGTGGCGAATGCGACCGCGGCAATAAAGGCGAGCATCAGGTCGCCGCCCACGCTGCCGCGTCCGCCGGTCAGCGCCTGGGCAAGCAGCGGCGCCGCGAGATTGCCGCCTTTGTCGAGCGATGCGATCAGCGGCGCGCCCACGAAATAGGCGGCCGCAAAACCGATCGCGACGATCGACAGGTGGCACACGCCGATGCCGAGCATCGCCCACATCACGGACTGCCGTGCGGCTTTCGCGTCCTTCACGGTAAACAGGCGCATCAGGATGTGCGGCATCGCCGCGGTACCGAGCACGAGTGCGAGCCCGAGCGAAAGCAGTTCGAGTGGCTTGTTCAGATACAGGCCGGGCTCGAGAAAGCGCCAACCGAGTTCGTCGCCGGTCAGTCCTCCTGCCGCCGCCATCGACGCGACATGGGCCTGCACGAACGGGCTGTGCACCACGGCATCCATGAAAGCAGGGACGCGAAAGCCGAATGGCAGCCACGCGAGCACGACAAGCACGAACGACGTGCCGATCAGCAGCACAGCCTTGATGACCTGCACCCAGGTGGTTGCTTTCATGCCGCCGCACGCGACATACACGAGCATCAGGCCGCCGACCCCGCAAACCGAGACGTTGTAGTCGATGCCGACGAGCGCGCGCACGATGACCGCGCCGCCGACGATCTGCGGAATCATGTAAGCCAGCGCGACGACTACACTCGACACCGCGGATACCGCTTTGGTCGAGCGGAAGCTGTTGCGGGCGACGAGCACATCGCCGATCGTGTAGCGCCCCAGATTGCGGCACGGCTCGGCGATAAAGAGCAGCACCGGGATGAACGCGGCAAAGAATCCGACCAGATAGATCATCCCGTCGAAGCCATAGAGCGCGATGAGTCCGGACGCGCCGAGAAAGGCCGCTGCCGACAGATAATCGCCGGCAATGGCGAGCCCGTTTTTCGCCGGCCCGATGCTGCCGCCCGCGGTATAGAAGTCGCCCGCGGTACGGTTGCTGCGGGATGCGAACCATGTGATCAATAGCGTCGACATGATGACGAGACCGAACACGGCATAGGTCAACGCGGGATGGCTGACCGCGGCTGCGTCGACGCCTGCGGCATAAGCGGGCATTGTCGCGGCAAGGCAGGCCGTCGCGCATGCGGCACGCAGGCTAGTACGCATGATGTTCCTCCGCGAGCGCGACGCCGGAGTTCGGCCGCTCGGCAAGACCGGCCGCGGCGCGATCGATCGCCGCGGTGCGGCGCATGAAAACGTAGACGATCAGCCCACCGAACGGATACTGCGAGACCGCGAACGCGGTGCCCAGATTGATGCCTGCGGCGAGTCTGATGCGGAAGATGTCCGGCGCCCAGGCGATCAGCGCGGGAATGGAAAAATAGTAAAGCGCGGAAACCAGTCCAAGGACGACGACCGTGTTGCGCCGTCGGCGTGCCAGCCGTTTGAAACGCTCGCTTGCGAGCATTGCCTCCCAGTCCGTGTCGCTTTCGGCCATCGGTGTCTCCGTCAGGTAGTGTCAGGTAGTCGACCGGCCGGGGCGAGTACAGGGGGATGCAAGCGCGAAACTCCGGCTGGTGATCCGAAGTCTATGAAAGCTACCTTTCCGCACGAAACGGAAAACAATCTATGGCATGTGCAAAATTGCACGGCGAGAATAGCGCGATGAAAACCGCACCCACGCTGCCATGAACATGAACCGCCTGAGCTGGGACGACTTGCGCGTCTTCCTCGCCGTATCCCGCGCCGGCAATCTCTCGAAGGCCGGGCGTTTGCTCGGCATGGATCACGCCACAGTCGGCCGGCGCATTTCGGCGCTTGAATTCGCGCTCGAGACGCCGGTATTCGAACGCGACCGGCAGGGATACCGGCTCAATGCACAGGGGCGCGAGATGCTGGCTCACGTCGAAGCCGTCGAGGCCAATGTGCTGACGCTCGGCGATCTGATGAACGGGGCACTACCGGGGCACGCCGGTCATGTGCGCATCGCAACAATGGAGGGGATTGCGTCGCTTTATCTGAGCGAACAGTTCGTCAAACTAAAGCAACGCCATCCGGGCCTGACGGTGGAACTGGTGACGTCCGCGACGGACGTGCGCATCTCGCACCGTGAAGCCGATCTTTTCCTCGGCTTTTTCGAGCCGCGCGGCGTCAATCTGGACATCGAACATATCGGGCGCTTTGCGCTGCACCTGTATGCCCATCCCGATTACCTTGCGGCGTTCGGCACGCCTCGAACGATCGACGAATTGCGAGCGCATCGCTTCGTCGGCTACGTCGACGACCTGATTCAACTGGACGCGGTTCGCTGGCTCGACGATGCAATCGCCGAGCCGCCCATCGCGTTCCACTCGACCAGCATGATCGCGCAGATGTTTGCGGCCGCGGCGGGGGCGGGGATCGTCATGCTGCCGGAGTTTGCGCGGGCCGAGCGGTTCGGTCTTGCGCTGATTCCGCTGAAACGGCTGGAGGTGACGCGCGACGTATGGATGAGTTCTCATCAATATTTGCGCCGGGTGCCGCGTATCGCGGCAGTCGCGTCGTTTCTCACCGAAATCATGGCGCGCGACTACCCGTTGGAGTGATCCGTGTCGGTGATGAGCCGGGTAGTGCCGGCGGTAGGTGAGGTAGGCCCAAACCCGGTCGACGGCAACCGCTGTGTCACGTGCCGTCGGGCTTGTGTTGCCTTGCCATGCCGTTGAAGAACCGCACGGCATCCGCGCGCGTATTCATCAGGGAGCCGATCACCTTGGGATCGAGTCCGAAGCGCCGCGCGCTGCCGGTCACGAGGCTCATCTGCAGATCGTTGATCGGTTTGCTTAGCGAAGGATGCTCGAACACGTCGGACGGCGCGAAAATATCGGGCAGGTCGTCACGCGGTGTTTCAAGCGTCAGAACCTGCGCGAGCGTCGGCGCCTGCGCGATCCGCGCGCTCGTCAGCATCCGCGCCGAAGGAATTTCGAGCCAGTCGCGCAGTGTCGCGAGAATCGAAGTGTGATCGTAAGGCGTGGAACTCGGCGAGCGGAACACCGTGCCTCGCGCGATATATGGCGATACCAGCACGGCCGGTACGCGTATGCCGAAGCGGTCGAAGCCGAACCCGTCGTCGCCGCGTGGGTTCGCAGCATCGGGTGGCGTCGCGTTGGCGGGCGGCAACACGTGATCGAAGGTGCCGCCATGCTCGTCGAACGTGATAAGCAGCAGCGTCTCGCGCCATGCGGGCGACGTGCTGACTGCCTTCCATATGCGGTAGAGAAAGTAGTCGCCGGCGCTCACGTCGTGTGGCGGATGCTGATCGGTCGGTTCGATCAGGAAACTCGGCTCGATAAACGAGTACGCCGGCAACGAACCCGTCGCACATGCGTCGACGAATGCGGAAAAACGCTTGAAGCGCGGCGACAGCGATTCGAGCCATAACTGCGGAAACATGGTGCGCGTGAGCGACGGAATCACGGTCGTGTTGTGATAGATGGCCCACGGAACATCGGCATCTTCGAGCACATTGAAGATGGTCCTCATATTCCACTCAAACGGATCGGGCAAGCCTCGGGTTCCGGGGTTTCGCGTAAAGGTTTCGTTGTTGACGTGACCGTTCGATGTGCCTGCGTGCGCGAACGCGCGATTCGGCCAGGTCTGGCTCGGTACCGAGGCAAACCACGCATCGCTCACTGCATATGAGCGAGCCAGCGACGACAGCACCGGCACCTGTATCGGGCTATGGGCTTGCATGACCTGGCTCGGGTCGCGCGTCGGCGTCGTCTGGTAGTTGAGTACGAAGCCTTGCATCGGCGGCAGCGGCGGCGTAATGCCGTCTCGTGGTCCGAATATCTGCGCGTCGACGTTGAAGAAGGTTTCCTGCGGATCGGGGTCCGGCACGCCGGTATTCGACACGGAACCTGTGACGAAGATCCGTTTTCCCGAGCGAGACGGATTCGAGAAATCGGCGCGCAGGCCGTCGAAAGCCGGCGAACTGCCGCGGGGCAACACGCGTTGCGGCAAATCGCCATCCGGATAGAGCCAGCCGAGCATCGTATCGAGAGAACGATTCTCGAACATGACAACAACGACGTGCCTGATTCTTTCTAGACTCCTGGCCATGAGATCCCTCGCGTGTTTGCGGGTGCGATCCGCAAACGTGGGTGATGTGTGGTGACGTGCCGCATGCAATGCATCGGCGTTAACACACAGCACCCTCACGCTATTCGTGTCGCGAGGTTCAACCTGCTTTTGACCGGCTGGGCCTTTACTTCTGTTTATTGGTGGTATGGGTCGAAGCCGTACAGCCGCTCCGGGTTGTCGACGAAGATCGACTGTCGCACTGCCGGATCGTCGACCCATTCGTCGAACTGATCGACGAGGTCCGCATCGTCGGGCATCGGCACCGGAATTGCCGGATGCGGCCAGTCGGTACCCCAAACCAGTTGCCGCGGGTTGGCCTCGATCAGCGCATCGATAAACGGTCGAGTATCGACATAAGGCGTCGCGTGCAGCCCGGTGCTGCGATACGTACCGGACAGCTTGACCCATGCGAGTCCGTCGCGAACCAGCGCGAGCAGATTCTGGAAACCCACATCGCGAATACCCTTGTGTGTGGGCACATGGCCGAGGTGATCGAACACGGCAGGCACGCCGAGGCGTTCGACGAAGCCGGTCAGCCCCGCAAGCGTCGAGACGTCGGCGAGAAATTGCAGATGCCAGCCGAATCCTTGAATCCGCCGCGCGAGCGTTTGCGCGGTCTCGAGCGCGAGGCCCGCGCCGAACAGCAGATTCAGACGCACGCCGCGCGCGCCGAGCCGATGGAATTCGGCAAGATCGTTATCGCTAACGCCGGGCTCGACCACCAGCACCGCGCGCATCGGCAGACGGCTGTCCGCGATCGCCTGCAGACTGCGCCGGTTATCCATGCCGTACGGGCTCGGCTGGATGATGACCGAGCGCGCAATGCCGAAGCTGTCGGCGAGCGCTTCGTAATCCGCGAGCGTCGCGTCGGGCGGCGTATAGCTGCGGCCCGGCGCGTAGGGCCACGCATGCTCGGGTCCGAATACGTGGAAATGGCAATCGACGGTGCCGGCCGGCAGCCGTTTTTGCGGCGCACGCGATAGCGGGCGTGCGGGAGCGCAGACGGGGATGCTCACAGGAGCGGCCTCCATGAACGACGAGGGAAATACAGGAAATGGGGTGCTTCACAAGCGGGCCGGGCGCGGCTCCGGAAAGCCGCGCCCGGCCCGCTGACGGTGGTTCACGCGACGCTCAAGGCTTGACCGTTGCCGATACCTTCGTCAGCTTGAACAGATCCGCCGGCGCTTCGCAGTGCTGGCAGTTCACACCCGGCACGTTCGGCGCCTCCTTCACGACATTCGCCGGCAGCGGCTGAATCGTCGCGCCCGGCGTCGGCGTGCCGTGCAGCGCGGAATTCAGCGACAACTCGGGCGTCAGCACCGGATCGAACACTTCGGTGTTGAACGAGTCGGGCACCTTCGTCGACGGGAACGCGTTGCAACCGTTGACGAACGAGTCGCCGGTGCAGACCTTAACCTTGTCGGCCGGTACCCACGGCAACGGGTATTCGATGTTGTGCACGGTCACTTTGCGCTTGCCGGTCAGCTCTTCCATCATGAGCTTGAACGCATAGCCCGATACGTTGATCGGATCGCCGGACGATATGCCGTCGAGCCCGCGCTTGCGGAGGTCGGCGTTGGCGAGGGCTAGCCGGAAGCCGTTGGTATTTTCGCCCGTCACGGGCACGAGCTTCTTCTGACCACTGGCGAGCATCGCCGCGACGATGCCGTCCTCGCCGTTCTCGCCGAAGATCGCGTCGACATCGGGATGCGCGGCAAGCGCCTTGGCGGTTTCCTGCTGCGTGGTCTGGCTATTCCACATGCCGTAGTACTCGGCGACGACCTTGATGTTCGGATATTTTTTGAACACGCTCATCGCGCCGTCGTAGTTCATCTTGTCGACCGAATTGCCGGCCACACCGCGATCGATAAACACGTTGCCCTTGCCGTTCAGCTTGTTGACGAGCCACTGCGCGGTGTTTTGCGCAAAGCCCGCCGTGATGTAGCTGACCGTGCGCGCGCAAGGTTCGGTCACGGTGCCGCTGTACGTGTACACCAGTACGTGTTTTTCGCACGCTTCGTGAATCGCGCGGTTCAGGCCCGTCGATGAAATCGGGAAGGTGATGATCGCGTCGGCTCCGGCCGACACCATGCTTTGATACGCCGCTGCCTGAGCCTGCACGTCGGTGCCGGAAATCACCGTTTTCAGCTCGACGAGCTTGTCGTACGGAGGCGTCGCCGCTAGCGCCTTGATCAGGTTCGACGTCTCGGTCTGATAGCCGTTGCCGCTGTAGCTCATGCTCAGATAGACCTTGTACTTCTTCGGCGGCGTCTGCGCGTGCGCGGCGGTGCCGGCAAGCGCCGCGACGGCGGTGAGCGCGGCGGCGCATTGTGCGAGGGCGAAGCGGACTGTCATGTTTCCTCCGTATGTCTTTTAGGATGTCCCAGTCTTCAGGGTTGTTTCAGGACTGTTTTGCTTTTGAGGCGATGCCACTGCGTTTGAAGAGCGTGGCGAGGTCGTCGCGCAACAGCACGAGCGCAACAAAGATCACGACGCCGTAGACGATCGTGCGCCAGCCCTGCGCGATGCCGAGCGAGGCGACGATGGTCGATAGCGTGGTGAGCAGGATGGCGCCGGCCGCCGCGCCGAGATACAGTCCGCGGCCGCCGACAATCGAGGTGCCGCCGATCACGACGGCCGCCACCGACGGCAGCAGGTAGCTCTGGCCGAGCGTGAGCGTGACGCCGCGCACGTAGCCGAGCATCAGGATGCCGGCGAGTCCCGCGCTCGCGCCGCTGATCGCATAGGCGCCGATCGTCAGCCGATGCACGGGCAGCGCGGCGACATAGGCGGCCGTCGGGTTCGTGCCGAGCGCATAGAGCTTGCGGCCGAAGCCCGTGCGCATCTGCAGGAAGCAGCCGGCCGCGGTCGCCACCACCATCAGATAGAGAATCGGCGTGCCGGCAGACGTGTTCGCGAACAGCGCCGACAGCGCCGCGGACGGTTGCCCGGTCGGCGTGCCTTGCGTGAAGCCGAGCGTGACGCCGTAGAGGATCACGCCCATCGCCAGCGTCATGATGAACGGCGGAATCTTCACCATGCTGACGCCTATGCCGCTCAGGGCGCCGAGCGCCGCAGTGATTAGCAGAATAGCGGGCACGCCCCACACTACGGCCGCATCCGATCCGCCGATCCACTTGAATGCGAGCACGCCGCCTAACGTCATCATCGACGCGACGCTCAGATCGAGGCCGCCGAGCAGGATCACCATCTGCTGGCCGAATGCGACCACCATCAGGAAGCTCGAGATCACCAGAATCGCTTTCATCTGCGCGAGGCTGCCGAAATTCGGGCCGAGCGCGCGCGACGCGGCAATCAGCGCGAACGAGATCGCGAACAAGGCGATTGCTGTGCGCACGTCGCGATCGAGCCGCGCGAGGACACCCGTGGTGCGATCGCCGTCGCGTGTGTCGGCGGGCCGGCCGCCGGTCAAAGGCGTTTGCGTCATGCGTGAGCCTCCCCGCGCGTGGCGACGCGTGCAAAAAATACGGCGACCACGACCGCGGCGATCATCACCACGCCCTGGAAAATGCCGGTGTAGAACGACGACACGCCGGTCGAAAACAGCACCTTCTGCAACAACGTGAGCGTCAGTGCGCCGAGCATCGAGCCGGCCACGCCGCCGCGGCCGCCCGCGAACGACGTGCCGCCGAGCGCGATCGCCGCGAACACGAGCAGCAGGTAGGGATCGCCGGCGTTCGGCGTGCCGGTCGACGTCAACGCGGTCAGCATGAAGCCGGCGAGCCCATAGCAGACGCCCGCGAGCACGTAGGCGACGAGCTTGACGCGCCTGACCGGCACACCGGCGAGCAGCGCGGCCGATTCGTCGGCGCCGGTGCCATAGAGGCCCACACCCCAGTCGGTACGCCGCAACACGCGCCACAACGCGAAGACAGCGACTGCGATCGCCAGCGCGACCGGGACGGCGCCGCCGATGCGATCGGTCATCGTGTACGTCATGAAGTCCGACACGTCGCCGCCCGGCGCATCGAGAATCAGCAGCGTGACGCCCGAGCAGACGATCATCGTCGCGAGCGTCAGCGCGATCGACTGCAGGTTCCAGTACGCGACCAGATAGCCGTTGATCGCGCCGACTGCCGCGCCTGCGGCGACCGCGATCGCGGCGCCTTGCAGCGCGCCCCAGGGGCCGCTGCCGCCGTGCACGGCGACCAGCACATTGGTCAGCGACACGACACCGGCCACCGAGAGATCGAAGCCGCGCGTCAGGACGACGAGCGTGCCGCCGGCCGCGGCAAGCGCGAGCGGCAGGCTGTTGTTGAGAATGTCGGTCAGCACCGATGGGCTCAGCGCGTCGGATTGCGTGGCCGCGAAGATCGCGGTCAGCACCGCGAGGATCGCGATGATGACCGTAGTACCGTCGCCGAGTGCGCGCCGGTACCACGGCTGCGGGCGCGACGTTCCGCCCGCGTGGGGCGAAGACGCAGAAGAAGAGGGCCGGTGGTTCATCGGATGTTCGCTCCTTGTCCCGCCGCGAGCGCGACGAGCCGCGCTTCGGAGAGATGCTCGCCGGCCGCCTCGCCGGCCACGCGTCCGCCGTAGACCACGACGCAGCGGTCGACGAGATGAATGAGTTCAGCCAGTTCGGTCGAATAGACGAGTGCCGCGCCGCCTTGCGCGACGAAGTTGCGGATCAGGTCGTAGATCACCGCCTTGGTGCCGACGTCGACGCCACGAGTCGGATCGAACAGCACCAGATAACGCGCGCCCGACATCAGCACGCGGCCGATCAGCGCTTTCTGCTGGTTGCCGCCGGAGAGCGCGCCGATCTTTAGCTTCAGATAGCGGCTCGCGAGATCGACGCGGCCGGCTTCGCGGTCGACGGCTGCCTTTTCGCGCGCGCGATTGATTACGCCGAAGCGGCCGAGCCGCCCGAGTACCGGTAGCGTCATGTTGGTGTCGGTGCGCAGGCCGAGAAACACGCCTTCGGTCTTGCGCTCCTCGGGTACGAAGCCGATACCGGCTTGCGCGGCGGCGGCAGGGCTCGCGAGGCGCACGCGCTCGCCGTCGACACGGATTTCGCCGCTTCGCACCGGGGCGAGGCCGGCCAGCATCCGGAAAAGATCGCGCTGGCCTTGCCCTTCGAGGGCCGCCACGCCCACGATTTCACCCTTGCCGACGCTGAGCGTGATGTCTTCGACCGTGCCGCCGGCGAGGTGCCTTACGCTAAACGCTTCCGGCTGTTGCGACGCTTTGGGCGTGCTGCGCGCCCCATGCGCGCCGCGTGCCGCCGAGCCCACCATCATCTGGAAGATGCCGGCGTCTTCGATGCCCGCAAGCGACACGGTTTCGATGCTTTCGCCATTGCGCAGCACGGTGCCGCGGCGGCAGAGGCGGCGCACTTCGGAAAGCCTGTGCGAGATGTACAGCACACCGGTGCCGGCTGCCGTGAGGCGCTCCAGGATGTCGAATAGCCATTGCGGCTCGGCGAGCGCCGCCGTCGGCTCGTCGAGCACGAGGAGCCGCGGCTCGCGCGCGACCGCGCGCATGATTTCGATGCGCTGCTTTTCGGCCAGCGACAGCGCGTGCACCTGGACGCCGGGATGGATATGCGCAAGGCCGTACGCGGCGAGCATCGCGGCGGCGCGCTCGCGGCTTCGCGCAACCGACACGAGGCCCGCCGCGCCTTTCGCCTGACGCGGCAGCATCAGGTTTTCGGCAACGCTCAGATTCGGCAGCAGGCTCAGTTCCTGAAACGCGGTCGAAACGCCTGCCGCGCGCGCGGCCATCGGATCGGCCGGCGCATACGGACGGCCGTCGAGCGTGAGCGCACCGGTGTCCGGCGCGACGATGCCCGACAGCACCTTGACGATGGTCGATTTGCCGGCGCCGTTTTCGCCGAGCAGCGCATGGATCTCGCCGGGTTCGATGTCGAACGAGACACGTCGCACGGCGACCGTTGCGCCATACGACTTCGCGATGCCGCGGATGTCGAGAATCTTCGGCGCCCCGCCCGCGGATGGGGCAGGCATGGACCGCGCGAGCGCGTCAGCCATTGTAGACACCGCCGTCGATGCCGAACGATTGCGCGGTCACGTAAGCGGACTCGTCCGACGCGAGATAGACGAAGAGCGGCGCGATTTCGTCGGCGCGCGCCTGACGGCCGAGCGGCACCAGCGCGGCGATTTTCTGCTGCTGTGCGTTTGCGCCGCCCATGAAGTCGATCGCGGGCTGATTGAACGCGGTGTCGACCCAGCCGGGGCAAATTGCATTGACGCGGATCGCGTCGGGCGCGAGTTCCATCGCGAGCGCCGTCGTGAACGCGATCACGGCGCCCTTGGACGCCGAGTAGGCGACGAGGCCGGGCCCGCCGCGCTTGCCGGCCAGCGACGACATATTGATGATCGAACCTTTGCCCGAGCGCTTCAGATGGGCAACGGCGTGTTTCGCGCCGAAGAAATGGGCGCGCGCGTTGACCGCGAAGAGCGCGTCCCAATCGGTCTGGCTGAAGTCCGCGATCGGCCCCGAGCGCTGCAGGCCCGCGTTCTGCGCGAGCACGTCGAGACCGCCGAGCCATTCGACGCCTTGCGCAATCAGATTCGCGACGCTCGCTTCGCTACTCACATCGACCTTGACGAAATGCGTCGCGCCGCCGAACTCCGCGACAACTGCGCGCCCGGCGTTTTCATCGATATCGCCGATCACGACACGCGCCCCTTCCGCGATGAAGCTGCGCACGGCTTCCTTGCCGATATTGCCGATGGCGCCCGTGATGACGATGCGTTTTCCGGAGAGACGGCCTGACATGGTTGGACTCCTGACTAAAGAGGGTTACTGGCCGCGCGAGTGCGCAAGCAGGAAGCGTTCGAGCAGCGGGTTGCACAGATCCGGGCGCTCCATCGTCGGCATGTGGGCTGCGTCTGGAATGGTTTGCAACTCGGCGCCGCGAATCGAACCGGCAATGCGCTCGAGCACGGGCAATGGCGTCGACGTGTCCGCGGCGCCGGCAATCACGAGCGTCGGCGCCACGATGCGGCTGAGCCCTTCGGCAATCGTCATGTCGCGAATGGCCGCGGCGCAGCCGAGATAGCCGTCGAGCGAGGTGCCGAGCACCATCGCGCGCATCTGCGCCATGAGTTCCGGGTGCGCCTGCTTGAAGGCGGGCGTGACCCAGCGGTCGACGGTTGCTTCGACGAGCGGCGGCACACCGATTTGCCTCGCTTCGACGATACGTGCCTGCCAGGACGCTTTCGGTGCGTCGCTTGTCGTCGCGCACAGCGTGAGGCTCGCGAGGCGCTCGCCGTGCGCGGCGCCGAACTGCTGGCCGATCATCCCGCCGAGCGAGAGGCCGACGTAATGAGCCCTATCGATGTCGAGCGCGTCGAGCAGCGCAAGCACGTCATGCGCGAGCAGCGCGAGGGAATAGTCGCCCGGTGTCGCGCCCGATCCGCCGTGCCCGCGGATGTCATAGGCGATCACGGTGAACGAGCGCGAGAGCGCTTCGATTTGCGGATGCCACATCGTCAGGTCCGCGGCCAGTCCGTGACTCAGCACGACAACCGGGGCGCTGGCTGGGCCCGTCAACGAGAAGCGCGTCTGGATGCCGTTGGTGTCGGCCGTTCGAAGCATGTCTGCGCATCCTTTTTATTGCGTTGTTCGATTGCTCTCCGCCTTGGCTGGAAGGCGACGGAGACCGAGTCTCGATTTTGTCGACAATTTTGTCAATTCAATTGTTCTCAAGGTAAACGCCAATACTGTCAACCATGTAGATCGGTAGAATGCGCGTCATATGGCTGTAAGCGGGTTTGCCGCAAGCGCGGCGGCGCGCGCACAACAACGATGCGAGGGAGAGGGCTTGGTTACACGGACGGACACACAGGCAGCGCAACTGGTCGAGGGCATCAAGACGGACATCATCATTGGCCGTCTGCGGCCGCATCAGCGGCTCGTCGAAGAGGAGATCAGCGCGCAGTTCGGGGTGTCGCGCCACGTGCTGCGCGCAGCGCTCGTGCAACTCGAAGGAATGGGCCTCGTCACGCGGCGGCCCAATCGCGGCGTGATCGTGCGCGACTTCTCGTTGGCCCAGGTCGAGCAGATTTACGAGGTCCGCATGATTCTGCAGCGCGAAGCGGCCTTGCGCATTCCCATGCCCGCGCAACCCGAGGCGCTCGCGGAAATCGAGGCGATCCACGCCGAGTATTGCCGCGAACTCGATGCGGGCAATCTGCTGCAGGTGAACGTGCTCAACGACGCATTTCACCGGCGCATCTGGGCGACCTGCCCGAACCAGTATCTCGCTGAAACGATCGAAAAGTTGTGGGTCGAGACGACCGGCATCCGCTGGTATGGCGTCGGCGATCCGCAGCTGCTCACGCACTCGCGCGAACATCACGCGACGATGATCGAGCAATTGCGCAGCGGCGACCGTGAGGGTTTTGTCGAACTCGCCGTCGACCATATCGTGCCGCCGCTTGACGCATTCCGGCGCGCGCATCGCACCAGTGCGTCGTTTATGGCGCCCTCCCAGCCGGAACGGAGACCGGATGAAACCGACCTACGAGATTCTCGTGCAGGGAAACAACCTGCGCCTGAAAAACGACTTCCTCGGCATCGCTAATGTCACGCTGATTCGCGGCAAGAACGGCCTGATCCTGTTCGATACCGGCGGCTACATATCGCGGCTCGGGCTGCTGAAGGCGCTCGCCGATCGCGGCATCGCGCCGGCCGATATCGGCACGGTATTTCTGTCGCATCTGCATTTCGATCATGCACATAACGTCGACCTGTTTGCGCATGCGCGCTTCGTGGTCAGCGAACGCGAATGGGAATATGCGGCGCACCCGCATCCGCACGATCAGCTTTTGCCGTGGGGAATCCGCGAGCAACTGTCGAAGTCGAAGGTCGAGTTTCTGACCGGGGAAGGGCAACTCGACGCCGGCGTGAATTTCTTCCCGGCGCCGGGCCATACGCCCGGTTGCTATGGCCTCGAACTCGAGACCGCCGACCGCGGCCGCGTGATCGTTGCGGGCGACGCGATCAAATACGCAAAGGAAGCGATCCTCAAACGCTGCGACATGGCGTTTGACGAAGTCGAGGTCGGCACGCGCACGATCCAGCGCATTCTCGAACGTGCCGATCGCATCGTGCCCGGCCATTTTCCCGAGCTGATCCGGCAGCCGGACGGCAACTTTATCTGGGAAGATCCCGCGCCGTTCGAGCTGCTGGTGCGTTAGCCTCAGCGCGCATGGCGTGCGCGGGCTATCAATAGCCTGCGCACCGCTCACGGCGTGTTCGCTTCCAGTGGTCCGACGCGCGACGATGCGGCCGCGCCGTCCATGCGGCCCGTCACGAAAAGAAGGATGACGAACGCGAGCACGCCGAGCGACGCAATCAGTTGCAGGCCGCCGTTGAAAGTGCCCGTCACATCCTTGATCAGCCCGACCGCGTACGGATCGACGAACCCGGACAGATTCCCGAGCGAGTTGATGAGCGCGATGCCCGCGGCGGCCGTGGCCGGTCCTAGCAGGCGCGGCATCACGGTCCAGAACACAGGCACCGCCGAGAACACGCCGAAGCTCGACACGCAGAGCAACACCAACTTGGCGGCCGGCGTCGCGACCAGTGTCGATCCCGCGAGTCCAATGACCGCGAGCGCGAGCGGCAACAGCAGATGCACGCGCCGCTCGCCGGTGCGATCCGAGTGCCGTCCCCACAGAATCATGCCGACCGCTCCAGCCACGAAGGGCAATGCGCTCACCATGCCGGTCTGCTGGAGGTTGAGATTGAACGCGTGCACGATCTGCGGCAGGAAGAAGCTCAAGCCGTAGTTGAAGCCGGTCATGCCGAAATAGGCGAGCGCGGTCAACAGAATGACCGGATGCGTCAGCAGCTTGCGCATCCCGTGTGCGACGGCCGGCGGACGGCTCGCGCGTTCTGCCGCGAGTGTCGTCTCGAGCCATGCGCGCTCGTCGTCGTCGAGCCATTCAGCCTGCCTGGGCGAATCGCGCAACACGCGCCATACGACGACGGCAAGCAGCAACGACGGAATCGCCTCGATCAGGAACATGACCTGCCAGCTGGAAAGTCCGAGCCAGCCGTGCAGACTCATCAGATAGCCCGAGACAGGCGAGCCGACGACGCTCGCAATCGGCATCGCAGCCATAAACGTTCCGATGACGCGCGCACGATAGGCGGTTGGAACCCACAGCGAAAGATAGAACACGACGCCGGGGAAGAACCCTGCCTCGGCGGCGCCGAGCAGCACCCGCACGGCGTAAAAGGAATGGGGGCCTTGCACGAGCGCGGTGGCGCCCGAACACAGTCCCCACGTGAACATGATCCGCGCGATCCAGCGCCGTGCGCCGACGCGTTCGAGCAGCATGTTCGACGGCACTTCGAAAACGAAGTAGCTGAGAAAAAACAGTCCGGCCGCGAGGCCGAATGCCGAGGCGCTCAAGCCGAGATCGCGGTTCATCGTCAGCGCCGCGAAACCGACATTGACCCGGTCGAGAAACGCGACCACGAAGCAGACGGTGAGCAGCGGCACGTAGCGGCGCAAGATCTTGCGCATCGTTCGGGATTCGATCGCGGTCATGCGTGTCTCCTGTTTTGGAATCGCTGTCGGTTGCAGGTTCAGGTGGTCTGAGCGAGCGCGTTCTGCGTGGGCAAACCGTCGGCGCCGACGCACGGCGGCGCGTGCAGGTCCAGCCTTCGTCCGGCCTTGAGCAGCTGGCTCGGCACATCGTGGCCGATCAGTTCCGGAAGCAGTGCGGACGCGTCGAGCACGGCGGCGAGATCGACGCCCGTGTCGTAGCCTTCCAGTTCGAGCATGTGCACGAGCTCTTCAGTGCAGACGTTGCCTGTCGCGCCCGGTGCGTATGGGCAACCGCCGAGGCCGCCGAGCGATGCGTCGAAGCGGTCGATGCCCGCGGCGAGCGCCGCGAGCGTGTTGGCGAGTGCCATGCCGCGCGTGTTATGAAAGTGCAGCGTGAGTTCGAGCGACGCGAAGCGCTCGCGAGCGGCGCGGCACAGCGCACCGACCTGCGAAGGATAGGCCATGCCGGTCGTGTCGCAAAGCGTCACGCCCTGCACGCCGAGGTCGGCAAAGCGCTGCATCCAGCCGAGCACTTGCGTCGGTTCGATATCGCCTTCCATCGGGCAGCCCAGCGCCGTCGACAGCGACACGTTGATCGCCACATCCGTTTGCCCGACCACGCGGATCACGTCGCTGAGCTGCACGAACGACTGCTCGCGGCTCATGCGCAGATTCGCGCGGTTATGGCTTTCGCTGACCGACATGACGAGATTGACCTCGTCGACGCCGCACGACAGCGCGCGCTCCGCGCCGCGCACATTCGGAACAAGCACGGTATAGACGACGTCCTTGCGCCGCGCGATGCGGTGCATGACGGCCTCGGCATCGCGCAATGCGGGAATCGCTTTGGGTGACGTGAACGAAGTCGCTTCGATCTTCGCGTAGCCGCAGGCGCTGAGCCGGTCGATCAATGCGACCTTCGCATCGGTATCGACAAAACGCGCCTCGTTCTGGAATCCGTCGCGCGTGGCGACTTCCTGTATGTAGATGCGCTTGCTGCTCATGCCGGACTCCTTCAGATAATGCCGCGCGTGCGCCACGACTCGCGCGTCGCCGTATCGATGCCGAGGCGCTCCAGCACTTCGTCCGTGTGCTGACCGAGCGCGGGCGCGGCCGCGCGAACCGTGCCGGGCGTCTCGCTCAGTTTCGGCACGATGCCCGGAAGCTGGACGGGTGTGCCGTCGGGAAGCCGCGCGTCGAGAATCATGTCGCGCGCGCGGTAGTGAGGGTCGCTCGCGATGTCCGCGATGTCGTAGATCTTGCCTGCGGGAATGCGCGCTTCGTTGAGTGCCGCGAGGACGTCTTCGAGCGGCTGCCGACTCGTCCATCCGGCGATCGCGGCGTCGATGCGGCCGACCTGCTGCACGCGGCCGTCGTTATGCGCGAGCGCCGGGTCGTCCGCCAGATCGATGCGCCCGATCAGGCTCATCAGACGCCGAAAAATACTGTCGCCGTTTCCGGCAATCAGTGCGTATTTGCCGTCGCGGCAACGATACGCATTCGACGGCGCAATGCCCGGCAGGCTGCTACCCGCGGGCTGACGCACGGCGCCGAATACCGCGTATTCGGGCAACAGGCTTTCCATCATGTTGAAGACGGACTCATAGAGCGCGACGTCGACCATCTGGCCGGCGCCGCCGTTCTGCTCGCGATGGCGCAGCGCGAGCAGCACGCCGATCACGCCATGCAGCGCGGACAGCGTATCGCCGATGGAAACGCCCACGCGCACGGGTGTGCGCTCCGGCTCGCCGCTCAGGTGCCGCAATCCGCCCATCGCTTCCGCGACTACGCCGAATCCGGGCCGGTCGCGGTACGGGCCGGTCTGTCCGTAGCCCGACACGCGCAACATGATGAGACGGGGATTGAGCGCATGCAGCTCGTCCCAGCCGAGGCCCCAGCCTTCAAGCGTGCCGGGGCGGAAGTTTTCGATCAGGACATCGCATTGCGCCGCGAGTCTACGCACCACGTCCTGAGCTTCGGGCGTGCGCAGATCGAGCGTGACGGATTCCTTGTTGCGCGATTGCGCTGCCCACCAGACGGACGTGCCTGCATGCAACAGGCGCCATTTGCGCAAAGGGTCGCCGTCGCCCGGTGGTTCGAGCTTCACGACGTGAGCGCCGAACTCGGCGAGCATCTTGCCCGCAAACGGCCCGGCAATCAGCTGTCCCATCTCGAGCACGCGAATGCCCTCGAGCGGCTTTGCCACGCTTGTCTCCTTTGGAACATGTCTCATGAGACCTACTGTGCGGCAAATCGCGCAAGCTCATAATCGATAAATTTTCCATGACCCTTTCCGGCCTGGAAAGGGTCGCGGGCTGCGGCTCGCGATGGCGGGGTACTCAGTTAGGCAAGCTTACCGCTGGACATGAAATCGAACAGGCGCGCGGCTTCGGGCGAAAGCGCGTCGCGCGAACGTGTACCGATCCATAACGTTCGCTGTGCCCAGGCGTCGGTAAGCGGCACGGGCCTGAGACCCGCGGCGAGAATTTCGGCGCGCACGGCCGCTTCGGGCAACACGCCAATGCCGAGGTCGTGCTCGATCATGCGGCAGATTCCATCGAAGCTGCTGACCTGAATGCGAAATTTGAGCGTGCGCCGCTCGCTGAACGCCGCGGCCAGCAACCGTGCGAGCAGCGAGCTGCCTTCGTTGAGCCCCACAAACTCGTAATCGAGCGTATCGGCGAACGCAACGCGCGTCAGCGCGGCCAGTGGATGACCGTCCGGAACCAGCAGCACGAGCTTGTCCTGCCGGTAAGGGGCTTTGTCGATGCCGGGCGCCGCAACATTGTCCGCGAAGATGCCGATATCAGTGTCGCTGTTGGAGATGGCGGCAACGATGTCGTCGCTCAGCCGTTCTTCGAGCGAAATCTTTACGCTTGGATTGCCTGACAGGAAAACCTGCAGATCGTGCGGCAGGAACTGTACGACCGCCGACGTGTTGGCCCACATGCGGACATGACCGCGCACGCCGATCGCGTAATCGCTCATCTCGTTGGCCATGCGGTTCACCCGATCGACGACGTGACGCGCATGCGCAAGCAGGCTCTTACCCGCGGACGTCAGTTCGATGCCGCGCGGCAAGCGGACGAGCAGCCCGCAGTCGACGCTGCGTTCGAGCTCCGCCATGCGCTTGCTGACCGCCGAGAGCGTCATGTTCACGCGCTCCGCGGCTTTCGTCAGACTGCCGAGTTCGGAGACGACAATAAAAAGCCGCAGCGATTGGAGGTCGTACTGTGTGTGGCTTGTCATGTTCTCGGGGCAACGATCGTGGCACCCGGATCCGTTTGCGACGCATCAGGGTGTCTGGTGTAAGGCTGTGTCATTGACGGATTGTCTGTCAATGATATAGTAGGATGAAGATTAAGCAGGCTTCGTCGTGACGAATCGCAGGTTCGTCTCAGGCCAGTCAAGCAAGCAATCGCAGGCCGCGCGAAGCGACAACCGGCCGGCAATAAAGGAGACGTGTGCCCATGTCAGGCCCGATTGAAAACTATCGCGTCTATGCGATCAAGTACGCTCATCACGACCGCCTTGCAAGCGTGAATTTCATCGGCGGCGATCCACACGACGAACCGATGCCGCTCGACTACTTCGTCTGGGCAGTGGTTGGAGAATCGCGCGTATTCGTCGTCGATACCGGCTTCGATGCGCAAACGGCAAAGCAACGCGGCCGCGAAGTGCTGACGCCGATCGAAACCGGTCTGAAGAAAATCGGTATTCAGGCAGGCGAGGTCGAGGATGTGATCATCACGCACATGCATTACGACCACGCCGGCAACCGCAATCTGTTTCCGCGCGCGCGATACCACATCCAGGATCGGGAAATGTCGTTCTGCACGGGCCGCTGCATGTGTCATGGCGCGTTGCGCCACACCTTCGAAGTTGACGATGTGAAAGCGATGGTCGATCGCGTGTTCGAAGGACGCGTTCAGTTTCACGACGGTGCATCGGAACTCGCACCGGGGCTGAGCGTGCACTGGGTCGGCGGCCATACCGGAGGGCTGCAGGTCGTGCGCGTTCATACCGCGCGCGGCTGGGTCGTGCTGGCCTCGGATGCTTCGCATCTGTACGCGAATATGGAGCAGGGGCGGCCCTATCCGATCGTCTACAACGTCGGCGACATGCTCGAGGGCTATGCGGCGGTTCACGCACTCGCCGATTCGGAAGCGCATGTGATCCCGGGCCATGATCCGGAGGTGCTGCGCCGTTTTCCGGCCCATGAGCGCGACACCGAAGGCTGGATCGCGAGGCTCGACGCTACGCCTCGCTGACAGCCGCCTGACGGACGGCTCATGCGTTAGCGGAAGGTGCCGCCCGTTCGTGGTGTACGGGTGGTCTATCAGTGGCCTATTCGACCGGCGTCTGCGACCGAACGAACAGCAGTGCGCACAGATCGGTTGCCAGCGCCAGAACAAGCGCCGCGGTCCCAATCACAAACAGAATCCGGTAGTTGCCGCCGTCGTGGCCGAACAGGTACGAAAGGCCATAGGCCGCGGCCGCCTGCATCGTTGCGAAGTAGGTCGTGGCGGTACTCCATGCTCGCTTCTGCTCGGCCGGATGATGGGCCAGCAATTCGTGCAGGCGGCCCAGTACGAGCGGCACGATGCCGGGCACGGCCGCGCCGACGAGCACGCTCGAGACGATCAGCGCGACCGGGCCCTGGGCGAAGGCGGGCAACGCGACGCTGACGATCTGCAGCACCAGGACGCCGCGCAATGCGGGACCGAACCCGATGCGGTCGGCGATATGCCCGGTAATCAGTGGGCCGAGGATCGCGCCCAGGCCAAACATCACCCAATACTGCGCGCCCGCATCGAGCCCCTTACCGAGCCCGCGCGTGACGAAATCCACAAGGAAGATCATGTGCGGAACGAGTCCCGCGGCATTCAACGCATACTCGATGTAGAGCGCGCGCAGCGTCAGAGGCGTAGCGGCGCGTGCGTGCGACCGCCGGCGGGAAGCGGTGTGTTTCGGCCGCTGTGCCGAGACCGGAGACGTGGTGGATGCGCTTCTGTTCGCATGCGGCTTCGGCCAGCCATTCCACGCCACGAGGGTCAGCAACAGCCCGCAGACGCCCAGTCCGATCCACGTTTCAGTGAGGCTTTCACGCAGCAGCGCCGGCACGATGGTGCCCGATGCCGCGATACCAAGACCGATGCCGCTGAATATCGCTCCACCGACGAATCCGCGGCGCGACGAGGACACGTGAGAAAGAATCGTCGGTGCCGCCAGCACCATCAACGCGCCGCCTGACAGTCCCGATACGAAGCGCCAGGCGAAGAACCACGAAAAGGACACCGGCACGGAGCAGGCGAAGAACGAGACGCTCGCCAGAAGCATCATCGCCCGCAGCACGAGCGTCGAGTCGGCGCGCCTCGCGAACCATCCGCCCGACAGCGCGCCCGCAAGATAACCCCCGAGATTCGCGGCGGCGAGATAGGCCGCCGTCGATGCCGGAAACCAGTGGGCGGCGATGATCGCGGGCAGCAGCGGCGTGTAGGCGAACCGCGCGAGGCCGATGCCGACGAGGCTCGAACACGCGCCCGCAAGGGCGCCCCACCAGACATTGAACGCGGGTGTCATCGTTGTACCGGCTGCTGCATGTCGCATACGGGTTCCTGGGTATCCTGAGTTTTCAGACGGGGAGTCGTGTCGCAATTGTTCCGGCGAGCTTCGCGGCATCCGACGGCGTCGATTTTTCGAGCGCGACATCGTCTTCCTCGAGCGCTGCGGTAATCCACGTCCTGAAGAACTCGATCCACGTCTTGATCTTTGCGTCCAGGTACTGCCGGGACGCGTACAACAAATAGATGTTGAGTTCCTGGAGGCGATACTCAGGCAGCACTTTCACGAGCGCGCCCGAACGGAGCGCCGACCGGACGGTCAAGGTCGGCAATGCGCCAATGCCCATGCCGTCGTGCAACGCGACTGCCATCGCATCGGGAACATTGACGCGGAAGCGCTTCGCAGGTAGCGCAAAGCTGTACGTACCGCCCGGGCCGGTCAGCGTCCACTCGTCAGCGGGAAAGATCGGCATGGCCACCTGCAGACAGGTGTGGCTGGCGAGTTCCTCCACGGTCGACGGATATCCGTGACGTTCGATATAGGCGGGTGCGGCACACAATACGCTGTGCACTGTGCCGACTTTGTGCGAGATATAGATCGAGTCAGGCAGACTGGCTGGCGACACGCGCAGCGCCACGTCATACCCTTCTTCGAGAAGGTCCGGGACGTTTTGCGACAGCGTGAGATCGACTGTCACGTCGGGGAAAAGGTCCTGATAGGTGGCAATTGCCGGCACTACGTAGTTCTGCCCGATGCTCGACATCGAATGCATCTTCAGTGTGCCGTCGGGCTTGGCGAGTGCGCTCAACGCCTCGGCTTCCGCGTTGGTGACGGACGCAATGATGTCGTAGCAACGGCTTAGATAACGCGAACCGGCTTCGGTTAACGCGATCCGGCGCGTCGTGCGATTTACGAGCCGCGTGCGCAGATGCGCCTCGAGTTCCGAGATGCATCTCGACACGTAGCCGGCCGTCGTGTCGAGGTGCCGCGCGGCGGCTGTGAAGCCCCCGGCTTCCACCAGGGAAATAAACGCCTTCATGTTGCGGAATGTATCCATACTCTGGCGGGGTAAGACAAGGGCTCGAGGACGACATTCGGATAATCGGATCCGGCGACGCGTGTCTGCTATATCTGCACGGGCTGTCTTGCCGCGTCGGCTTCGCCGGGGCACGCGTACAGGCCACCGTCCCGGAAGAAGTCGACGCAGAAGTCGACGAAGGTTCTTGAGCGCACCGGCAGCAGTTCCCGGTCGGAGTAGAAGAGGCAGATTTCGCCCGCCGGATTGCGTGCGGAACAGTGCGGGAGAACGGGCACGAGTGCGCCCGTCGACAGGTCTTCATGCAGCATCGCTTCGGGCAATGTCGCGATGCCCAATCCGGCTAGCGCGGCGGCGCGCAGCGACACTTCGTCAGCGTCGATCGAAGACATGGGGGCGACGCTGGCCGCCCGCCCGTCTTCGAACAGATTCACCGAATTCGAACCGCTCTGACGCAAGTCGGAGTGGATCAACAGGTAGTGTGCGTCGAGGTCAGCCAGGCGTTGCGGGGTGCCCCATTTATCGAGGTAATCGGGCGACGCGACGAGTACGCTCGCGGACCGGTACAGTGTGCGTCGAATGACGCCTTGCTGATCGACGAGGGTCGCAGGCACCATCGCCATATCGAACTGCCCGTCGTATAAATTGACCGCACCGCTTTTGACGGATACCTGAAGATTCACATTCGGCGCAATCGCATGGTAGTCCGATATAAACCGCGAAAATGACGGACTAACAAGACCATGATGAACCGCAAGGCGTAAGCGGCCGCTGTCGACCTCTCTTTGCCGCATGATGCGTCGATGCGCCTCATCGAGTTCCTCGATGAGCCTGCTGCAACTCTGGTAGTAGGCGAGGGCAGCATCGGTGAGGGTGATCGAACGCGTGGTTCGATGCAGCAAGCGCGTCTGGACGCGATCTTCGAGTTTGGAAACCGCCTTGGAAATAGCACCGGTCGTCACACCGAGCGATTCGGCGGCCTTACTGAAGCTCCGGTGCTGCGTAGCCGCAACAAAGGCTCTCAACATTTGGAGCTGATCCATCTACACCTCGCTGCAAAAAGTCAAATGGCCGCTCGCGTTATCGCTCGAAGCCCGGCAATTTGCTCGCTGCTGGCGAAGGTTGCTCGTTGGACACCACTCATTGATTGTTGAGCGAACGCGTGACAATAGCTTAACAAGCTTCTCGTTCGATCAATGACGGTTTGTTGCGATGGGGATATCTGAAACGGAGATTACTTCGGCTGTTCGCATCGAAGCGGCGCGGCGCCGTTACGCCGCCGCCATGCGTGCCCCAAGCTCCGAACGAGCGACGTCGACAAACGATTGCATCGCGCTGGAGACATAGGCGTCGTGCCGGCGGATAAACAGCGTCTCGACGTGGCCCTTGCCGTCAGGAAGCGCGTGCATGGCTAGCAGATGGTGGTTGGGGTTTGCCGAAACAACCGATTGTGGCAGCAGGGTGACGCCTACGCCGGCCGCCACACAGGCGACGATTGCGTCGATCGAACCGAACTCGAGCGGTGCGGAAACGAAGATTCCCATCTCGGCAAGCAGCGCCTCAAGCCGCTGACGATATGAGCAGCCTAGCCGGAACACAATGGTCTTCAGATCCTGAACGGCGGACAGCGCATCGAGCGACCGTATCGCGCACGGGCTCACCAATACCAGCTCTTCGCGGAAAACAGTTTCGGTGTGAAGATCGGGATAATCGAGCGGCCCCGCGATAAATGCGCCATCGAGCCGGCATTCGATCACATCGCGCGTCAGGCCCGAGGTCGTGCCGGTCGACAACGACAGCCGTACCTTCGGATACATGCGCGTAAACGTTCCGAGCACGGGTGCAAGGCGGATCGCAGCGGTGGTTTCAAGCGTTCCGAGGTTCAATGCGCCGCTTGGTGGGCCGTCGTCCACGGCCGCCGTCTTCGCATCGGCAAGCAGCTTTGCCATGCGCGCGGCGTACGGCAGCATGCGCTCTCCGGCGGGGGTCATGCTGACGCCGCGAACGTGTCTTTGAAATAGCGGCACGCCTATCTCGCGTTCGAGCGAACGGATGCGTGCGGTGACGTTGGATTGCACGGTATGTAATTCGACGGCCGCCCGATTCATGCTACCGAGACGGGCAACCGCTTCAAAGACCTTGAGATCGGCGATGTCCAATCGTTGCACCTTTCCGTTGCACCATTCGAAAACCCGCTTCCGGCCGCATAAAACGATTCGTATACGGGCCGCATAATGCTATATCAGTTCGGCTGACGTAATACTTTCTATACCTTACGTGCCGATGGATGCGTGCGCATGCGTGGCTGCGATGGGGAGAGCCGTGATGAAACCATCGGGCATCGATGACGCTAATCGCGATCCGTACTATCGGATCGGCTACCCTGCGCGCGAAAGACGAAAGACAGCCTGCTTTTCCAGCGCGACAACAATATGGAAAGATGGATACCCCAGACAACGGCGCTGGACAGTACGGCCAGGTCGAACGGCATCGATCGACGCCTGACGTCCAGCAACAGGACGACGCGATATTCGTCGCTTTCGTTACGGACAGCGTGCTCGAACGAGTCGTCCCATAGCACGAAGTCCCCTTCGCGAAGGCGGTAGTCGCTTTGATCGATGGTTAGTACGGAGGCAGGCGTGCCGTCGCGATGCGTGGGCATGGAAAGCACGAGATAGCCACGCAATACGCCGCGAAACGGGCCTCGATGCGGCGGGATGAGCGTGCGCGGCCCGAGAATCGAGAATGAAGCCGAGAGCACGTCGGGTGACCTGGCCAGAATGTCGGCAACAGTGGGGCATTGCGCGAGATTTCTGTAAAGCGTCACACCGTATGCACGCATGATAAACACGCGCCAATCCGTGCTGTCATCCGTCGAATCCCGATTCTGCGCAGACGCAGACATATGAAAACGAGGGATATTGTTCAGATGCCTCATTGCGCGGGATGCTTCGATACTGATTTTCTTCCAGTTCGAGACGAACATCCCGGCATCCGGAAACAGTTTCTCTGCGTCGAGAATCGCTCCATCCGACATCCGGCGGTCGAACCACCAGCGAAGTGCTCCGACCGCGCAGTTGTAGATCCAGGGCATTCGGTCTCTCGCGCTGAATGACCTGTCGCTTCTATGCTCCGTGCTTCTCCGTTGAAGGCGCTGCATCGAACAGCTGCGCGGCGGGACCGAAAAATTCATATCGGACTTGCGCCGGCGGCACGCCGATCGTCTTCAGGTGTGTGCCGATTGCCTTCATGAAAGGCTTCGGCCCGAGGAAATACACATCGACATCGTTCGAGGACGGCATGAATTCGCGCAGCCGCGCTTCGTCGAGATAGCCCGCTGCGTCATGCGCGCTGTCTTCCGCGCGCGGCTTTTCATACACGTAGAAGCGCTTCAGTTGTTGCGGGTTGCGCGTGGCGAGCTCGTCGATAAAGTGACGGAATGCATGCACGCCGCCGTGACGCGAGGCATGGATGAAGTGCACGGGACGCGACGTTTTCAGCGCAACGCGCAGCATCGCAAGCGTCGGCGTAATACCCACGCCGCCGCTGATCAGCACGAGCGGCTTCGTGCTGTCTTCGAGCGTGAAGTCGCCGGACGGCGCAAACACATCGAGCGTGTCTTCCTCGATCACATGATCGTGCAGGTAATTCGACACCTTGCCGTTCGGCTCGCGCTTCACACTGATCCGGTACTCATGCCCGTTCGGCGCGGCCGACAACGAATAATTGCGGCGCACTTCCTCGCCGTTAATCATCAGACGCAGCGCAATGAACTGGCCCGGCTTGAAGTCGAGCAGTGCGCCGCCATCCGTGGGGCGCAGATAGAACGACGTGATCTCATCGCTTTCGCGCACCTTGCGCGCGACCGTGAACTTGCGCGTGCCGCGCCAGCCGCCCGGCGCCTCCGCCTTCGTCGCATACGCGCTTTCCTCGAGCCCGATCAGGATATCGGCAAGCTGCTGGTAGGCCGCGCCCCACGCTTCGATGACCGCGTCGGTGGCGATCTCCGCGCCGAGCACTTCGCGGATCGCTCGCAGCAGACACGCGCCGACGATCGGATAATGCTCGGGCAGGATATTCAGCGATACGTGCTTGTTGACGATCTGCGAAACCAGACCGCCCAGCTGCTCGAGCTGATCGATATGGCGTGCGTACATCAGCACGCCGTTGGCCAGCGCGCGCGCCTGATCGCCGTTTGCCTGGTGTGCCTGATTGAACAGCGGGCGCACTTGCGGATACTCGGCGAGCAACGTCTTGTAGAAGTGGGCAATGAGGGCTTCGCCGCCGCTTTCGAGCAACGGAATGGTGGCTTTGACGATAGTGCGATGTTCGGTCGACAGCATAAAATGTCTCCAGCGGTAAATTGAAGCACATCAGGGTAAGGGCTTTCAGGTCAGCATCTTAGGTGTACGACGTACTCCGTTCTGCCGATTATATGAAGCGGGAATGGCTCGAACGATAGGTGCATCGGAAAGCGAGTGTTTCCTCGTCGCGCGGAATAGATGACGTCAAATGGGTGTTCCTCGTACGGCGTGTCACCGCGTCGCTGCGATCGGTACCGTCTTTGCGTGATCGACTGGCTCGTTGCGCCAGCCGCCGCCCAGCGCACGGATCAGATCGACGTTTGCATCGAGCTGCCGGGTCCTGATGTCGATGACGCCGCGTTCCGCCGTCAGCGCGGCGGTTTGCGCATCGACTACTTCAAGATAGCTGACCGCGCCCCGACGGTAGCGTGACAGCGCAAGATTGACCGACAGGTCAGCCGCGTCTACGGCCTGTTGCTGCTGCGTTGTCGCCATGCCGAGCTGCGTAAGCAACGTCAGATCGTCTTCCACCTGTTTGAACGACGCGAGAACGACGCTGCGGTAGCGTTCGCCCGCCTCGGCTGTCGCTGCTTTGGCGGACTGGACTTGCGCGCGCCGCTTGCCGCCGTCGAACAGATAGACAGCGAGCGCTGAGCCGAGCGCCCAGTACGAACTTGGCAAGCTGAGCAGGTCCGCGTAGATCGAACTTTGAAAACCGCCCTGTGCGCTAAGCGTAAGCGATGGGAAGTAAGCCGCGCGCGCCACGCCAATTTTCGAGTTGGCTGCTGCGACCCGGCGCTCGGCCGCTGCGACGTCGGGCCTGCGTTGCAGCAACTCCGCCGGCACGCCCGCAGGAATCGCAGGAAGCGGCACCGGTTCCGTGTTTGGCGCGACCGAGAAGTCCGATGCCGAGGCGCCGACCAGCGCGGCAATCGCATGCTCGAGCAGCGCGCGTTTAGCCTGCGCTTGCGTGAGATCGGACTGCACGAACGACAGCTGAGTGGTGGCGCGCGCAACATCGAGTTCCGATGCCACGCCGCCGTCGTGCCGCTTGCGCGTCAATTCGAGTGCCTTCCGATCCGCATCGATCGTGTCTTCGAGCAACTGGATCTGCTGATCGGAGCCGCGCAAGTCGAGCCAGGCGCGCGCGAGCTCGACCTCGAGGCTCAGTTGTGTCGACGCGAGATCATCGTTCTCAGCCTCGCTTTCTTCCTTGCTGGCCGCGACCGTGTCCCGGACGCGTCCCCACAGGTCAACCTCGTAATCGGCTTCAATGCCGAGCGTCGCGGCGTTGTAGTCGGTCGGGGCGGTCACGCTGCGCAGCGGCCGGGTGTCCGACTCGCGCGCACGTTGCGCCTCGCCCCCTGCCGAAACCTGTGGATAGAACTGCGAACGGGCCTGCCTGACGAATGCCTGCGACTGCACATAGTGGTAGTAGGCGGCGCGCAGATCGTGGTTGTGGGCGATCAGCTGCGCTTCGAGTTCGTCGAGCCGAGGCTCGCGATACAGTTTCCACCACCCCGCGCGATCGAGCCGGTCGGCCGGCGCCGCGACCGTCCATGATGTCGACGATTGGTAGTGCGCCGCGACGGGCACGTCCGGAACCTGATAGTGCGGGGCGAGCGAACAGCCGCTCAAGGCCGCGAAGCCGGCAAGGAACGCAGCTGTCCGTAACCTAACCATGACTCGCCGCCTCGACGCCGTTACGCGCGACATGCACGCGATCGCCCTCGCTGAGACCATCGGGCGGCGTATCGATCACGCGGTCGCTGCCGCTTAGTCCCGAACCGATTTCTACGGCCTTTCCCAAATCCTGTTCGATCGCCACCGGCTTGAATCTGACTTCGTCGTGGTTGTTGACGGTTGCCACACGCAGACCGTGCTCGTCGAAGATCAGCGCGCTTGCCGGTATGCGCATCGCGCCATCGGGCGCCGGCAGCGCAAAGTGCAGCGTCACGAAGCTGCCGGGCAACAGCAGGTGCGCTGCGTTATCCACCTGCAACTGCACGAGCGTCGTGCCCGATGACGCGTTCACAGCGTCGGCGAGACCGACAATATTGGCCGTGAAATGCCGGCCCGGATATTCGGGAACCGTGAAGTCCGCGCTGCCGCCGCGCTTGACCATCGGCGCGTAAAACTGCGGCACATGCACATAGACGCGCAACCGGTTCACGCTCGATACCGAGAACAATTGCGTGTGGCTGCTGCTGCCCGCGTCGATCAATGCGCCGATATCGGTATTCCTTGCGGTGACGACACCGTCGAACGGCGCGACGATAGTCGCGAATGCCTTCATCGCAATCAGTCTGTCCACATTCGCTTGCGCGGCCGCGACACGCGCTTTCTTTTGCGCATAGTCCTGCGTACGGTCGTCGACCTCCTGACGCGATACCGCGTCGGAATCGAGCAGCGCTTGCCAGCGCTCGGCGCTTGTTTTCGCGAGCGCAGCGTCGGCCTGCGCGCTTGCGAGGTCCGCTTTTGCCTGAATCAATTGCTGATCGAGTTCGGGCGTGTCGATGGTCGCGAGCACCTGTCCGGCTTTCACGCGGTCGCCGATATCGACGCGCCACGATTTGAGGTAGCCGTTCACTCGCGCATAGATCGGCGCATCGGTGAATGACTCGAGACGCCCGGGCAGATTCAGTGCGCCGTCGGATGCGGGTGGCGTCGGCCGGATCACCGTGACGGTTGGGATCGCCTGCGTTTCGGTCCAGTCCTTGAGTTCGCGACTGTTTCTGGCGCGTACCGCCGTGCCCGTGGCGAGAATGACGACCGCGGCGGCCGCGCCGATCATTCCGGCGCGCGAGAGCATGCGCCGCGGCGTGGAACGCGGTGTGGGTTCATCAGACATGGGAGGGGCCTCCGGAAATCGTCGGTAGCGCGGAATCGCGCCCCTTACGTGAATGCACGATGCAAAAGACGGCTGGCACAAGGAACAGCGTCGCGGTGGTCGCGAAGAGCAGTCCGCCGATTACGGCGCGGCCGAGCGGCGCATTCTGTTCGCCGCCTTCGCCGAGGATCAGTGCCATCGGCGCCATGCCGATCATCATCGACAGTGCTGTCATCAATACGGGGCGAAAGCGCGTGGCGCCGGCTTCGAGCGCCGCTTTGAGCGCGTCGCCGTGCACCGCGAGACGTTCGCGGCAGAAGCTCACCACGAGGATAGAGTTCGCCGTGGCGACCCCCATGCACATGATTGCGCCAGTCAACGCGGGCACCGACAGCGGCGTGTGGGTGGCGTACAGCATCCATACAATGCCCGCTAACGCGAGCGGCAACGCCGTGATGATCACGAGCGGATCCGACCACGACTGGAAGTTGACGACGATCAGCAGGTAAATCAGCACAACCGCGCCGATCAGCCCGAACAGCAGGCCGCTGAATGCGCTGTTCATCGTCTGCACCTGGCCAAGCAGGACAACTTTCGCGCCCTTGGGCACGGCGTGCGCATTGTCGGCGACGATGCGCTGGAGATCGGACGCCACTGCACCGAGGTCGCGCCCTTGCGTCGTTGCGAAGATCTCGACCATCGGCTGGATGTTGTAGTCGTCGACGACGGCGTTGCTGGTTGTGCGGCGAATCGTGGCCACGCCGCCGAGGATTTGCCCGTCGCTGACCGCCGGGCCGCCTCCGACCGGCAGGTTGGCGAGCGAGGGGAGCGTATTGAGTCCGTACTGCGGCGTTTGCAGCACGATCGGATACTCGACGCCGTTGGCGGCATTCAGCCAGTACGTCGGGGCGACCTGACCCGAGCCTGCCATATGCACAACCAGGCTATTCGTTACATCGCGTTCGGTCACGCCCTGCAATAGCGCCTGGGTCCGGTTCACGTCGACGTCGAATTGCGGATCGCTTTGCGATTGCTGGATACGCGCGTCGACCACGCCGGGCACATGGCGAATCTGGCGCAACAGCCGGTTGGCGTAGGTGAAATCGGCCGGCAAATGGCTGCCGCGAATCTGCAGATCGATCGGCGCCGGTGCGCCGAAGTTCAGGATCTGACTAACGATATCGGCCGGTGGGAACGAGAACGTGACGCCGGGAAACGCCTGTGGCAAGGTCTCGCGCAGCTTGCGCACGTATTCGCGGGTGGGGCGGTGGCCCTCTTTTAGCGAAACCTGAATGTCGCCGTCCTGCGAGCCGATCGTGCCGGTATTGTTGTAGGCCGTATTCAGGCCGCTAATCGACAGGCCCATATTGTCGACCATCGTGCCGAGCTCGGTTGGCGGGATGGTCGCCTGAATGCGTTTTTCCACGGCCGCGAAGATCTCGGCTGTCTTCTCCACACGCGTGCCGACCGGCGCGCGGACGTGCATGAGGACTTCACCGGCATCGACATCGGGGAAGAAGTTGCGGCCGAGAAACGGCACCAGTGCGAGCGACAGCACGGCAAACGCAAAGAAGCCCGACACGAAACCGCGACGATGCGTAAGCACCAGTTCGAGCATCGCGCTGTAGTGCGTGCGGACGCGCTCGAAGCCCGCCTCGAACCGGCGCTGGAAGAGAACCAGCGGATTCGACGTTTTACGCGGGGCGTGCGCGTGTTCTGGCGAGTTTTCGGGTGCGTTTTCGGGCGCATGAGGTTTGAGCAGATACTTCGCCATCGTCGGCACGAGCGTGCGCGACAGAATGAACGACGACACCATCGCGAAGATCACCGCCTCCGCCATCGGTACGAACAGGAAGCGGGCCACGCCGTCGAGGAAAAACATCGGGACGAATACGATGCAGATACACAGCAGCGACACGAATGCCGGCGTCACGATCTGAGCGGCACCGTCGAGAATCGCGTCTTCGACCGCCTTGCCGTGTTCGAGATGCCAGTTGATGTTTTCGATGGTTACGGTGGCATCATCGACGAGAATCCCGACGGCGAGTGCCAGCCCGCCAAGCGTCATGATGTTCAGCGTTTCGCCGAGCGCCGACAATGCGGCAATCGAGCCGAGAATGGCGAGCGGAATCGAAGTTGCGATGATGACCGTCGAGCGCCAGCTGCCGAGGAACAGCAGGATCATCAGGCTCGTGAGCACCGCGGCGATCACCCCTTCGCGCGCGACACCGGTTATCGCCGCGCGCACGAAGACCGACTGATCGCCGATCACATCCACCTTGAGCGCGTCCGGCAAAGACGCCTTTGCGTCAGCCACTTTTTGCTTGACGCCGGCGATGATGGCGAGCGTGGACACTGAACCGTTCTTCAGGATCGTCAGCAGGACAGAGCGCTTGCCATCGACGTGCACGATGTTGGTCTGCGGCGGGCTGCCGTCCGTCACGTCAGCAACGTCATGCATGAAAACCGCGGTCCCGTTGGCGGTCTTGATCGGGATATTCCCGATAGCGGCAATCGACGACGGCGCGCTGTTCAGCTGCACGATGTATTCATAGTCGCCGACTTTCTCGGTGCCGACGGGCGTAATCAGGTTTTGCGCTGCGAGCGCGTTGGCCACGTCCTGCGCGGACAGTCCGCGCGCCTCGAGTTCGGACGCCTTGACGTTGATCTGCACTTGCCGCGTTTTTCCGCCATACGGATAGGGCAGCGAGGCCCCTTCGACCGTGGTCAGAATCGGTCGCAACTGGTTTAGGCCGAGATCGCCAAGGTTCTGCTCCGTGAGGCCCTTGCCGGAAAGCGCGAGCTGGACGATAGGAACAGTCGAGGCGCTATACGTCACGATCAATGGCGGTGTCGCGCCGGGCGGCAACTGCTTGAGGATGTACTGGGCGATCGATGTGACCTGCGCGTTTGCCGTGCGGATGTCCGCGTGCTTCTGGAAATAGATCTTGACGACCCCATAACCGGAGATGGACCGTCCCTCGATGTGCTGCACGTCGTTGACCGTGGTCGTCAGCACGCGCTCGAACGGCGCCATCACGCGCCCCTCCATCTGATCAGGCGGCAGCCCCGTGTATTGCCATATCACGGCGATCACCGGGATATTGATGTCGGGGAAGATGTCGGTTGGTGTCCTGAGCGCCGAGAGAATGCCGACGATAAGAATAAAGATGGCCAGCACGACAAACGTGTAGGGCCTCTTCAACGCGATGCGAACGATGCCAACCATGCGGACTCCAGAATTGCAGAGACGGTGACGCTCTCCTCTCACCGCGACTTGAAGGGCGCTTCCCGGATTTATCGATCGCAGGTTGTGCACGACATCGTCGGCGATGGCTCAAAGTACTAGCGTCAAAGCATGCCTGTTCTGGCGTTGCGTGTTCAACGGCTTATTTGCCAAGAATCACTTATGAATGAGTGAACAATCGAGGTGGGGACACGCGGCGCGTGCATGACGATGCAAGGTCGACCATGCTCGCGCCGGTTTACTTTCGTTTAACGAACGAATGCTTACTGGCCGTGAAGGCAGGAGGTAGGGGGCTCAACGCAATGTGCGCTGAGATCATTGCCGTTTGATCGATCGCGACAACAGATGATCGATCGACATTGCGCCGGGTCCCCATGCGGCTATTCCCAATGCCATCGCCGCCCAGGTGATATGGATCGGCCAGCCATCAGGTACGGTCAGTTCGATGACGCATGTCATGAGGAACAGGCCGAGCGCGGCGAAGCGGGTACCGAAGCCCAGCACCAGCAGCACGGGAAAACCGACCTCGCCGCAAGCGGACAGAAAGGCAACGACTGCAGGCGCCGGAAACGCATAGGGGCCACCGGGCAAATGCAACTGGAACTCATCCGTGAAGAGGGCGATCGCCGTATCGTTCAGTTGAAGAAATCCATGCCACTTAAGGATGCCTGAACGCCAGAACGGTACGGACAACGCAAGGCGCAAGACGAGTTGCGTGAGCGAGGGCTGTGCCAGTTTGCGCACGAGGCCGCTCGCCAGGCCAATCTTCGTTGCCACACAAGCCGCAAAAGTGGGCTTGGCGTTTTCCAGTTTGGACATCGTCCTCATCTCCACGTTGGGTGGCGGTAAGTCTTGAGATGCGCGATCAGGACTTGATTGGCGCGAGCGAGCCGTGATTGCCGGCCGGCGTCACGATGCTCGTACACGTGCCGCCCTGAACGAACTTCCACGAGTTACCCTGGAAGTCGGTCGTCGATGTACCCTGGCACGTCGTGCCCGGACCCGCAGCGCAGTCGTTCTGTCCTTTCAATGCGACGCCGAAGCACTTTTCCTTGTGAGCCGCGACTGCCGCGCTGGCTTCTGCCTTGGTCAGCGGCGCAGCGTGCGCGGCCGTTGCGAGCAGGGTGGCCACTGCGCTTGCAAGCAGGGCGGAACTAACAGCGGTCTTCTTTGCAGACATTGACTTCTCTCCGTGGAATTGGACTGGCGTACCGAAACGGGTACGGCCGCCGATAGTAACGAGAAGTCATTTCGAGTGCAGTGACATGACATGGAGATCTGTCGTATGGGGTACTCCATATGAGGCGTCAAGCGAACTTTCAACGAGATGACGCATTGATTGGCGTTGTCGAGCTTTTTGCACAAACGGCTATGATCTACAAGCGTATTTATGAAGCGGACGACGTCTGCCAGGTGCCAAACCGGATGAGCTAAATGTCGCAATGCCTGGCAAATTTGTGAGCTTTCGGAAGAGAAGAGTTGAGCATTTGTCAAAACCGCACGCATCCGGGCGTTGCTATGCAGGCGCTCAAAGCTGGGCATGCAGGTTGCTGTCAATCGCACGTCGCAACAGACTATCGGCCACATCAGGCGTCTGATCTGGCGTCGGTTACCCATGCCGCCCATGACTGATCCGATCGATCCCGACCGCAACGCGGCACGCGAGGCCGGCACTGCCGCCGACACCGATTCGACGGGCGGCGACGGGCCCGACGCTTCCAGCATTCCGCCGACGCGTCAGCGCGCGCCCCGCCCGCGTCGGATCCCGAAAGCGCGCATCGAACCGCCGCGCGATACGTTCACGTCAACCGGCTATTCGCCTGATCCCGAGCGCGCGGCGCTGCCGTTCAACACGCGCACGCAGCAATGGTTCGCCGCCCGCGGCTGGCAACCATTCGACTTCCAGCGCGAGGTCTGGCGTTCGGTCGCAACGGGCGCGAGCGGCTTGCTGCATGCGACCACCGGCGCCGGCAAGACCTGGGCCGTATGGTTTGGGGCAATGGCGGCGTTCGGTGATCACGCGCCGCGTGCGCTCGCGGACCCGCTCACGGTCCTATGGGTTACGCCCATGCGTGCACTGGCCGCCGATACCGCCGGCGCGCTGCAAAGCTCGGCGCGCGAACTCGCGGTGCCCTGGAGCGTTGGCCTGCGTACCGGCGACACCGGTTCGGCCGAGCGCGCGCGCCAGAACCGGCGAATGCCGAGCGCGCTCGTCACGACGCCGGAAAGCCTCGCGCTGATGCTCACGCGCAGCGATGCGCGCGATGAACTCAAGCAGGTGCGCCTCGTGGTGGTCGACGAATGGCACGAACTGCTTGGCAACAAACGCGGCACGCAGATGCAGCTCGCGCTTGCGCGGCTCGCGCGCTGGCGCGCCGATCTGCAGGTGTGGGGGCTATCGGCGACGCTCGGCAACCTCGATTTCGCCGCGGACGTGCTGCTCGGGCCGGTTCGCACGCCGCGTGTGACCGTCAGCGGCATGCAGCCGAAGACGTTGATCATCGATACGCTGATTCCCGCGACGATCGAACGCTTTCCATGGGGCGGCCATCTCGGCACGCGTCAGGTCGAAGCAGTCGCCGCCGGTATCGACGAGGCGCGCACGTCGCTGGTGTTCACCAATACGCGTTCGCAGGCCGAGATCTGGTATCGGGCGTTGCTCGAAGCGCGGCCCGAGTGGGCCGGACTGATCGCGCTCCATCACGGCTCGCTCGCGCAGGAAGTGCGTGAATGGGTCGAAGACGGCCTGAAGAACGGCACACTCAAAGCGGTGGTCTGCACATCGAGCCTCGATCTCGGCGTCGACTTTCTGCCGGTCGAGCGCGTGTTTCAGATCGGCTCGCCCAAGGGCGTCGCGCGCCTCATGCAGCGCGCGGGACGCTCGGGGCACGCGCCTGGCCGCGCATCGCGCATCACGATCGTGCCGACCCACGCGCTCGAACTGGTGGAAGCCGCCGCCGCGCGGCGCGCGGTCGAGGCGCGGCGGATCGAAGGCCGTGACACGCCGCACAAACCATTCGACGTGCTGGTCCAGCATCTCGTCACGGTCGCGATTGGGGGCGGTTTCAGCGCGCCCGGGATGCTCGACGAAGTCCGCACGACCTTCGCATACCGTGACCTGACCGCTGCCGAATTCGACTGGGCGCTCACCTTTGTGGAGCGCGGCGGTGCGTCGCTGCACGCGTATCCGGACTTTCACCGCGTGGTGCGTGACGATGACGGTGTGTATCGTGTGCCGCGTGAAGACCTGATCAGGCGACATCGCAACAATATCGGCACGATCGTCTCGAACGCGACGTTGCAAGTCGCGTGGCTCAGCGGCGGACGCATCGGCTCGATGGAAGAATCGTTTATCTCGCGGCTTAAGCCCGGCGACATCTTCACATTCGGCGGCCGCGCGCTGGAACTGGTGCGCGTGCGCGACATGACGGCCTATGTGCGGCGCGCGAGTTCGTCGCGAGGTGCGATGCCGCAGTGGGCGGGTAGCAAAATGCCTTTGTCGTCCGAGTTGGCGGACGCGACACTGACGATGCTGGCGGAAGCAAAAGCCGGCGTCTACGTCGAGCCGGAGATGATCGCGGTTCGGCCCTTGCTGCAGTTACAGGCCGACTGGTCGGCGCTGCCGGAAGCCGACGTACTGGTCGTCGAAGTCCTGCATACCCGCGAAGGGCATCACTTCTTTTGCTATCCGTTCGCCGGGCGCATCGCACACATCGGCCTCGCATCGCTGCTCGGCTGGCGCGCGTCGCGACATCAACCAGGCACATTCTCGATCTCCGCCAACGACTATGGCTTCGAACTGTTGTCGTCGCAACCATTCGACTGGGCGAGCCTGATTGACGGCGGCCTGTTTTCCGCCACGCACCTTACCGACGACATCATGGAAAGCCTTAACGCATCTGAACTGGCGATGCGTCGCTTTCGCGAAATCGCCCGCGTTTCAGGGCTGATTTACCAAAGTCACCCGGGGCAGCACAAAAGCGCGCGGCAACTGCAAGCCTCGAGCGGCCTGTTCTACGAGGTGTTTCGCAAGCACGACAGCGACAACCTGCTGCTCGCGCAAGCCGATTCGGAGGTTAAGTTGCAGGAACTTGAACTAGGCCGTATCGAGCGGGCGCTCGTTGCGATGAATGCCTGCCGGCTTGTATTGACGCACCCGAAGAAACCGACACCATTCGCATTTCCGCTGATCGTTGCGCGTATCCGCGAGAAACTCAGCACCGAAAAGCTCGCCGACCGCATCGAGCGGATGCTGGCCGAACTCGACAAGGCAGGGCGCTGATGACTTACCAGACCTTGACTGTCGAAGTGGGTGGCTTTGCGCTGCAGTTGTGCGCGCAGCGCGCCGCGTTCGACCCGCATCTGCGGAGCCTGTTTATCGCGGACCCGCACTTTGGCAAGGACGCCGTGTTCCGTGCGCACGGTGTGCCGGTGCCGGCCGGTGGGACGCGCGACGATCTCGCGCGCCTCGACTCGCTGATCGCGACGCACCGGCCGGTATCGATCGTGTTCCTTGGCGATCTGCTGCATGGACGCGAATCGCTCGGCAGCGAAACCGTGAATGCGCTTAGCGAATGGCGTGCGCGGCACGCATCCGTGCGCGTCGTGACAATCGAAGGCAATCATGACCGCAGCGCTGGAACGTTGCCGCCCTCGCTCGACATCGAGACGGTGCCTGAGCCGTGGAGGCATGGGCCGTGGGCGCTGTGCCACTACCCGCAAGTGGTCGACGGTGCATACGTGCTCGCCGGCCATGAGCATCCGGTCTACGTGATTGCGAGCAGGGCCGATTCCGCGCGCGTGCCGTGCTTTCGCTTTGCGGCGGAATACGGGGTGCTGCCGGCTTTCGGCGCATTCACTGGTGGGTTTGTTGTCAACCAGCACGTTGACGATGCGGCGATCTATGCGATCGCGCAAAAGCGTTTGGTGGTTGTGCGGAAGCGGCGATAGAGCAAATGCGTTCATCCGGCGGCGCCGCTTTTCAAAATTCACCCCCCCGCATGGGGGGCTACATTGCCGTTTGGCGCGATCTATAGTGTGGCCACGAAACGAAACTCACGATAGCAGCCACTGACCGCCGCTCGTGAGCTACGGGGGCACATTCGGACGTGTCATACACGAAACCGTTCAGCCATCGCCTCGGCATGGTCTCGCAGACCAGGATTGTCACGCAGATGTTTGCGTTGTCAGCCTCGGGGAAACACATAGCACGCTCGCCACGTTCAGCGCTGCTGCAGCCAGACGGCTCTGCCCCATTCGTTGCCTTAATTCGCAGTGGAACGCTCGATCGACCATCAGCTATTGCGCCTGGTGGTGATCTGGCGTGCTGGCACGCGTTCGGGGCATGGCGGGCTCGGCCCGCAGCCAATTAGTCCACTGGTGCAACCAGTAAAAAATCATTAGCAGGGGTGTTATGCGAATCGCAGTTCTGGAAGACGATCCAGCGCAGGCGGATTTTATCTGTCAAACCTTGTCCGCAGTCGGACATAGCTGTCTCGCGTACTCGACCGGACCGGCACTCGTCAAGGAACTACGGCATCAGACGTTCGATCTGCTCGTGCTCGACTGGCAAGTACCCGATATGTCGGGTGAAGAGGTGCTCCGATGGATACGTAAAAGTCTATCCGACCATGTGCCCGTTCTTTTCATGACGAGCAGGAGTCTGGAGGCGGACATTGCAATGATTCTGAATGCGGGCGCGGACGATTACGTCGTTAAACCGGTCTCGCCCGAAATTCTGCTCGCGCGTGTCAAGTCTTTGCTGCGCCGTACCTATCAGTCAAATCATGCTTCCACGATGGAGGTTTTCGACGAAATCGCATTCGATCTGAAGTCGAAAGTAGTGATCGTACGCGGCACACCCGTAACGTTGATGCACAAGCAATTCGAACTCGCGCTCCTGCTGTTCCAGCATATGAGTCGCCCGCTGTCCCGCTCCTATATCAGGGACGTTGTCTGGAAGCAGGCGACCGATGTTCCCTCGCGGACGATAGACACGCATGTTTCATCGTTGCGCGCCAAGCTCGGGCTGCGTCCCGAGAACGGCTACCGCTTGAGCCCGGTATACGGGTACGGATATCGGCTCGAAAAAATCACGGAGGAGGATTTATGAAGCTTCCTCCGCTTGCGATAACTCCGGCACACGCTGCGCTTCTATTGAACCGCTGCACCCCTGTCGATGTATTTGTGCCATTCGCATTTTGCCGTACCAGTCTTTGTCTTGCCGCGGCACTAGGCCTGCTGTCCGGGCCCGCGAGCGCACAAGACGCAGGTACTCGAACAGCGTCCGCGACGGTGACCTATGTCACGCAGTCCGGCGATTCGCTCTACGATATCGCGTCGCGCTATCTGCGCGATCCGCGCGACTGGGCGGCACTGCGCAGCCTGAATCGCGTGAAGGCGTCGCGGCGCTTGCAGCCGGGTATCGAGCTGCGCTTGCCGGTTGCGTTGCTTAAAAAGGAGCCTCAGTCCGCGCGCATCGTGGCGACAAACGGCCCAGCCGAGCATGCCTACCGCGAGAACGTATTCACGCCTGTGAGTGTCGGCATGACGCTCGGCGAAGGCGATCGACTGCGCACCGGGAATAACGGCTTTGTCACGCTGGAACTCGAAGACGGTTCGCATCTGTCGCTGCCGCAGGACAGCCTGATCGAGATCGGCACGCTGCGCCGCACTGCGTTGACCGGTGCAAAAGATCGCGTGATTCTGCTGCGGCGTGGCGAGGTCGACAGCGAAGTGACGCATGCGACGCAGCCCGCCGATCGTTTCCAGATACGCTCGCCGTCGGTGGTGGCGGGTGTGCGCGGTACGCGCTTTCGCGTGAATTACGACAACGACAATCGCTCGACTGCAGTCGAGGTGCTCGACGGCGCGGTCGGCGTGGATGCGGCGCTCGCATTGGGCGGCAATATCGCACCGCCCGGCCAGCCGCTGCAGGCGTCCGCGCAGCTGATCCGCGCGAAGTTCGGCAATGTGACCGATGCGTCCGGCCGCGTGGGTGTGCCAGTCGAATTGCTGGCGTCGCCGGAGCTCGCGAATCCAGGCAAGGTTCAGGACGGGAAGGATGTCGCATTCGATCTGCTGCCCGATTTGCTGCCGTCTGGCGGCGCGCGCGCGTATCGCGTGCAGATCGCGCGCGACGCGGACCTGCTCGATCTGATGCGCGATCAGCGGGTGCGTGTACCGCATACGACGTTCAGCGATGTGCCGGACGGCACCTACTTCGTGCGCGTGTCGGCGATCGATGAAAACGGCCTTGAAGGCTTACCGCAGATCTACGCGTTCGAGCGCCGTCGACTCGGTATCACCACGTCGGCGCGGCGTCTTGGCAGCCGTGAATTCGAGTTCCGCTGGCTTGCCGACCGTGCGCACGTCGCGACGCGCTATCGCTTCGTGCTCGCCAGCACGCCGGACCTGCGCAATCCGATTGTCGATCGAACGGATCTGAAGAACGCCGAAATCGTCGTGTCGGATCTGCAGCCGGGCCTCTATTACTGGACCATCGTTGTCGAGCAGTTTGAGAATGGCCGCTTCTACCAGAAAAGTAGTGCGATCCGCTCATTCCAGCTCGCGCGGTGACGCTCGTGGCGGGGCCCGCATGATCTTTTATCCGCGCACGTGGCTCGGCTTGCCGGTCGGGCGGCGATTTTTCTACGAATGGTTATGCGTCGGCTGTCTCGGTCTCGCCGTGATCCTGCCTGGCGCGTTGTACGGCATGACGGCGAGCATCGATCATCTGATTTTCGACCGCTATCTGCGTTTGAATCTGCGGCGTGCGTTGCCCGATATCGTTGTCGTCGAAATCGATAACGAGAGCATTGCGAAGCTCGGACGCTGGCCGTGGCCGCGCAGCGTGCATGCACACGTACTCGACGAAATCGCGAAGGCGCAGCCGGCTGCGGTGGTGTACGACGTGCTGTTCACCGAGCCGAGCGGCGACGATGCGATGCTTGCGCACGCGATGTCCGCGAGCCCGACTTACTTGCCGATCCTGCTGACGCCGCAAGACAGTCGAGGAGAACGTGCCGCGATTAAACCGGTCGCGCCGTTGGCGCGCGCCGCGGCGGGTCTCGGACATATCAACTTCGAAGTGAACAGCGACGGTGTCGTACGCAGCGTCGCGCTTTCCGAAGGCGATGCGAATACACGCTGGCCGCAATTGATGGCGCCGCTCGCGCGCGCGATCGGCGATGGAACGATTAAGCTGCACGACAGCTATAGCAGCGTAAGCGCGGCGGCACGCAGGAGCGAGGCGCGTACGTTCGCGAGCAGTGACGAGGGGCGCTTTCTGATTCCGTTCAGCCCGCTTGCTGCCCCGTACAGGAAGGTGTCTTTCGCGACGCTGCTCGACGGTGGCGTATCGCCCGATGAGCTGCGAGGCAAGATTGTGCTGATTGGTGTCACGGCGTCGGGGCTGTACGACCGGTTCTCGACACCGATGTCAGGAACGCTCGGACCGATGCCCGGTGTCTATATTCACGCGGCCGTCCTCGATACGTTGCTGACCGGGCGCGAGATCGATCCGGCGAGCGGCCTCGTGGTGTTCGCGTTTTCGCTTGCACCGCTTGTCGCCCTGCTGGCCGGACTGCTGATGCTGTCGCCGTTGCGTGCGCTGCTGCTGACGGCTGTGCTAGGTGCGATCACGGCGCTGTGCAGCGCGGCGGCACTGTTCGGCGCGCAACTCTGGATCTCGCCGATGCCGGCGATCGCGGGGCTGGTGGTGGTGTACCCGATCTGGAACTGGCGACGCCTCGAGATGACGATGGCGTATCTGCGCAAGGAACTGCAGCGCCTTGCCGACGAACCGTATCTGCTGCCCGAGACACCGCGGCGGCGCCGCGAGTTCGGCGGCGATGTGCTCGAGCAGCATATGGCGCTGATGGCGCAGGCCGCGCAGCGCGTGCAGGACATGAAGCGCTTTGTCTGGGACAGCCTCGATAGCGTGCCGGAACCGATTCTCGTCAGCGACGTGCAAGGGGTGGTCGTGATCGCGAACCATGCCGCGAAGCGCTACTTTCAGGCCCTCAATGCGGGAAACCCGGTCGGTAAATCGCTGCGTGCGGCGCTCGGCGATCTCATGTTCATCAAGACGATCGATGCCGGCGACGATGCCGATGTGTGGGTCCGTGCGAACTGGCCTGCGATGCTCGATCCGGCACGCCGCGAGTTTTCGAGGCTGATGGAGCAGGGTTGCGAGGTGCGCGATCGCCATGCGCGCGATCTTCTGCTGCGCTATGCGAAGCGTGCGAACGCATATGGCGAAGCGACCGGCTGGATTGCGGGTCTCGTCGACGTCACGGCGCTGCATGCGGCCGAGCGGCAACGCGAAGATGCGTTGCGTCTGCTGACGCACGAAGTTCGCTCGCCGCAGGCGTCGATTCTCGCGCTGGTGGAGATGGAGCGGGCACGTGCAAACGAATCAGCGCACACGCGCGAACTGCTGTCGCGTATCGAACGCTATGCGCGGCGCTCGCTGGCGCTAGCCGACGATTTCGTGCGACTCGCGCGCGCCGAATCGCAGACGTATGAGCTCGAACCGGTGAGCCTGCTGGAGCTCATGATGGACGCGAGCGATGAGGTGTGGCCCCAGGCGCAAACGAAGCAGATTCGCCTCGACCTGCAATACGACGAGCATGATTTTGGCCACTGGATTAACGCCGATCGTTCGATGATGACGCGCGTGCTGGTGAACATCATGAACAATGCCGTCAAATATAGCCCGAGCGGCACACAGATCACCTGCACGATCGAGCAGGACGCATCGCCGTCCGGTGCGACGCCGGCTCAAGTGCGGTGCACCGTGCGCGACCAGGGCTACGGCATTCCGGCCGAACGGCAGGTTCATCTGTTCGAGCGGTTCCAGCGCTTTCACGAGGCGCAATGTCCCGAGGTGGGCGGCGCGGGACTCGGGATGGCATTTGTAAAGACGGTTGTGACGCGGCATGGCGGCGGCATTCGTGTTGCGAGTGTGGTGGGCGAGGGCACGGCGATCACGATCGTACTGCCTGCGTTCGACGAAGCGTCCGCGTGAATCTTTCTTTGAAGGTATGACTGGACCGCGTTCAGTCGAAGGAACGGGAAAATGAAAAAGCGGCTCATGGGCCTTGCAGTCGTAGCGGCGGGACTTTGCATGCTCACCGGTTGCGCCGGCGTGCACACCGACGTTCTCGCGTCGCAAACGGCGAGTGATTTTCAACTCGGTCCTCGATACGCAATCGTGCGCTCGCCCGTGCAGGGAGCGAACGCGGATCAGGCGCGCTATGAGGATCTGGTACGCGGTGAATTGAACCGATACGGCTTTGTCGATACGGGGGCGGGGAACGCGCAGTACGTGTTGTCGATCGCGTATGACACGCGGCCGGCGAGCGTCGGCGTCGACGCCGGTGATTGCCTGGACGGGGTATGCCAAAGCGGGGGCGATGCAGGTTTCGTGTGGTTCGGCCGCGCGTGGCGGCACACGCTGACGTTACGTTTCTTCGATCCGGCAAGCGGCGACGAAGTGTACAAGGTCAGCGCGGCGAGCCGCGACAGCGAGGCCGGGATGCAGCACGCGGCGCCTTACCTCGTGAAGAGCGCGCTCGCGCAACTGCCGTTTGCCCGGTACCAGCACTGGCGCGTTAAATTGCATCCAGCCGCGATTCCGGGCGGTGCGCCGCGGCTCATCTCGGTCGAGCCGATCCGACAGTGATGCTGGAGATTGTCAATTCGTGCGGCCTTTGGCTTAACAATCGTCAGGCACTCGCTTGACGAAGCACAACGATGGTGAAGTCCGTGGCGTTTAGCTGGACATCGATGGCCCCAGGTTTCATGCTTCCGACAACGACTCCGCAGATGAATGAGTGGTGCGGAGTCCAGATTGAACATCGGGGAATCGACGACATGAACAACTTGATCGAACCATTACAAGAATCACCCGCGTCATGGGATGCACGGGTTCGCGCGGATCTGGACCGTGACATGCGAATCGCGGGTACGGTCATCGACGCAATCGAAAGCGATCGAATCGAGCTGTTCTGTCAGCCGGTGTGTAGCGTGGGAGACCTGGGAGAGGTGCGGTACTTCGAATGCCTCGTGCGTTTGCTGCGGGAAGATCGGCAAACGCACGAGTGTCCGGGGAATTTCATTCCGAGCCTCGAGCGGCTCGGCATGATGCAGTGCCTCGACCGCCATGTGGTGACGCGCGTCATCGAATTGCTGAAGACGCATTCGAATGTGCATCTGGGCGCGAATATTTCGGCGCAAAGCGCGGTGGAAGACGAGTGGTGGGAATCGACGTTCCTCGATCTCGCGGCGATGCCGGATGTCGCGCGGCGGCTTGTGATCGAGATCACCGAGACCGCGCCGCTCCATGCGGCTGGCCACGCGTTCGTCAAGCGCTTGCGCAAGATTGGCTGCTGCGTTGCGATCGACGACTTCGGAGCCGGTTGCGGTATCGAGACGGGCTCGCAAATCGGTTCGGCGGACATTGTGAAGATCGCCGGCGAATTGCTGGCGGGCAGTGACGATCGGGGCGCGCGCAATGATGAGCTTGAGAGGCTTGTCCTGCTCGCCCGAGATATCGCGCCGTACGTCGTGCTCGAGGGGATCGAGAGCGCGCAAGCGATCGAGGTGGCGCGCGATGCGGGCGTCGATTGTGTGCAGGGGTTCTATATCGGCGAGCCGCATAGCGTTGCGGCGTACGTGCAGCATGAGCCGCGCGAGCCGATGTGCGATGCCGGCACATGCGATTCGGCGGGCCTGCCGGGCCATGAAATCAGCCTCATGCCGCTTGCGCAACTCACTGATCTGATCCTGGAGACGGAGATGGCGCACGACGCCTCGTTGCCGATGACAGGCGCGGCGGTCGAGTGGGCCGTCAAGCTATTCGAGCGGAACGCTGACGCGGTCGTCGAGCCGATGGTGTGCTGCAAGCTGCGCAGCTTCGCGAAGCTCGCTTATGTGACCGGGCTGACCAGCAGCGTGTATGGCAAGCGGTCAGCGATCGCGGCGTCGTTGCGCGATGAGATGGCCGGGGTGATGCGGCAAGGGAAAGAGCATCCGGAGCGGTCAGTGCGGTTGCTCAGGTGTATTGCGGCGTTCGGGCGCATGCATGGGGAATTGATCGTGTGTTCGTTTGGGGATGGAGCGGTAGCAGGGTAAGTCGCGGGTCTGATGTCGGTGGGAATGTGTGCGTCGATCGTCGGTGATCGAGTACTTAATATAGTTAGGAATAGAAATAAAAATAGGGATCGCCAGAAGCTGCTGGTGATTCCGTTTGCACGGGCTGGGAAGCGCCGTGGCGAACTGCCTTGGAGAGAAGGAAAATGAATAAAGTCTATCGGCTGGTGGCTGATCGCCGAACCGGGAAGATTGCGGTCGTCGCAGAGGATGTGCGGGGGCAGGGAAACGGGGGCGAGGCAGGCTCAGATGGCGTGCGCCTTGAAAGCCGCAGGGCGCTCGGCTGTCTGTCGGCGATCGCTTTCGCTGTTGCGGGTGTGCTAGGCGTCTCGTCCACGGCGCAGGCTGGGGGCGGCTTGTATCTATGTGCAGGAGGCGGCAGTACAGCCGGTACGTCGTGGGGCTCAGGCAGCGCCGCAGCTGGATCTGCTCTAGATTGCGGCACCCCCGTCCCCGCCAACGTTGTTTTCTCGCTCAACAATACCGGAAGTACCACCGGAAACAATGCATTCCCGAACGTGACGGCGCGTGTAACGGGATACAGCACCGGTTTGCTCGAGCTGGTGGGCACTGCCGGAATTACGATGACCGGTGTCGTGACGGCCACAAATATCACCGGCCTGGCTGCGGGCGCGGTGTCCGCAACGAGCAAAGACGCGATAAACGGAGCGCAGCTCTTCACCTTGTCGACGTCCACGTCGACCAGCATGAGCTCACTGTCTACCGCGGCATCGACCACCAATAGCAATGTGGCGGTGCTGTCGACTTCGACGTCGACGGGCATCAGTACGGCGCAAAGCGGAGTCAACTCGCTGTCCACGGGCCTGTCGACGACGAACAGCAGCGTGGCCGTGCTGTCGACCTCGACATCGAGCGGCATCAGCACCGCGCAAAGCGGCGTGAACGCACTGAACACGGCGCTGTCGACGACGAACAGCAATGTGGGCGTGCTGGGCACGGGCCTGTCGACCACGAACAGCACTGTCACGACGCTGTCGAATTCGACGTCGACGGCGATCGGTTCGCTGTCGACCGGCGTGGCCAACGCGGTGCAGTACGACAACGCCGGCCACACGAAGGTCACGCTGGGCGCCGGCGCCACCGCGCCCGTCACGCTGACGAACGTCGCAGCGGGCGTGAACGCGACCGATGCGGTGAACTTCAGTCAGTTGAGCACGCTGTCGACGACGGCATCGACCGCCGCTGCGTCATTGTCGACGGGTCTTTCCACCACGAATTCCGGCGTGGCGACGCTGTCGACCTCGGCATCGACCGGCATCAGCACGGCGCAGGCCGGCGTGAATGCGCTGACCACGGGGCTGTCGACCAACACGAGCAATGTGGCTGTGCTGTCGAGCTCGGTGTCGGCTGCAACCGGCAACCTGGCGACACTTTCCACGGCAATCTTAGCCGCGATCAATTCTCTGTCGACCGGCGTGGCAAACGCCGTTCAGTACGACGACACCAGCCACACGAAGGTTACGCTGGGCGCGGGCGCCACTGCGCCGGTCACGCTGACGAACGTCGCGGCCGGCGTGAATCCGACCGATGCGGTGAACATGGGCCAGTTGACCACGCTGTCCACGTCGAGCTCAACCGGTATCAGTTCGCTGTCGACGGCGCTCACGCAATCGGTGGCAAGCGGCATCGGATCGCTGTCCGCGGCACTGTCCTCGACCGGCAGCAACGTCGCCTCACTGTCGACGGGGCTGTCGACCACCAACAGCAATCTCGCCGTGCTGTCGACGTCGGCATCGACGGGTATCAGCACGGCACAAAGCGGCGTGACCTCGCTGTCCACCGGCCTGTCGACGACGAACAGCAATGTCACGGCGCTGTCGAATTCAACCTCGACCGCATTGAGCACGTTGTCGAGCGCCGCGGTTCAGTACGACAACGCCAGCCACACGAAGGTTACGCTCGGCGCGGGCGCCACTGCGCCGGTCACGCTGACGAACGTCGCAGCCGGCGTGAACCCGACCGATGCGGTAAACGTCGGCCAGCTGACCACGCTGTCCACGTCGACCTCGACGGGTATCACCTCGCTGTCGACCGCGCTGTCGGGGACGGTCGCTAGCGGCATCAGCACCACGCAAAGCGGCATCGATTCGCTGTCGACCGCGCAATCGACGACCGACAGCAACGTCGCGTCGCTGTCCACGGGTCTGTCGACCACGAACAGCACTGTCACGGCACTGTCGACTTCGACGTCGACCGCGCTCGGTTCGCTGTCCACAGGTGTGGCAAATGCGGTTCAGTATGACGACACAACGCATGCGCAGGTCACGCTCGGCGGCACGGGCGCGCCGCCAGTCACGCTGACGAACGTCGCGGGCGGTGTGAACCCGACCGATGCGGTGAACTTCGGCCAGCTGACCACGCTGTCCACCTCGACCTCGACGGGCATCAGCTCGCTGTCGACCGCGCTGTCGGGAACCGTTGCCAGCGGCATCAGCACGGCGCAAAGCGGCATCGATTCGCTGTCGACCGCGCAGTCGACGACCGATAGCAATGTCGCGTCGCTGTCGACGGGGTTGTCGACGACCGATAGCAACCTCGCCGTATTGTCGACGTCCGCTTCGACCGGCATCAGTACCGCGCAAAGTGGCGTGACCTCGTTGTCGACGGGCCTGTCGACGACGAACAGCAATGTCACGACGCTGTCGACGTCGACCTCAACCGCACTGAGCACGTTGTCGAGCGCCGCGGTTCAGTACGACGACACGACGCACACGAAGGTCACGCTCGGCGGCGTAGGTGCGGCGCCGGTCACGCTGACCAACGTCGCGGCCGGCGTGAACCCAACCGATGCGGTGAACTTCAGCCAGTTGACCACGCTGTCCACCTCGACCTCGACCGGCATCAGCTCGCTGTCGACCGCTCTGTCGGGGACCGTTGCCAGCGGCATCAGCACGGCACAAAGCAGCATCGATTCGCTGTCGACCGCGCAGTCGACGACCGACAGCAGCGTCGCCTCGCTGTCGACGGGTCTGTCGACCACCGACAGCAACGTCTCCGTGCTTTCCACTTCGCTCAGTACGCTGTCGAGCAACGCAGTGCAGTACGACGATGCGACGCACACGCAGGTCACGCTCGGTGGCATCGGTGCGGCACCGGTGCGTCTCGCCAACGTCGCGGACGGCGTGAACGTGAACGACGCGGTGAATTTCGGCCAGCTGACGTCGCTGTCGACGGCGGTATCGAGCGCACTGTCGACCACCAACAGCACGGTGGCGTCGCTGTCCACCTCGACCTCGACGACGATCGGCACCACAGCGAGCAGCGTGAATGCGCTCTCGACCAGCATATCGACGACCGCCAGCGCGGTGGGTTCGCTGTCGACCTCGACGTCGAGTGCGGTGAGCACGGCGCAAAGCGGTGTCGATTCCCTGTCGACGGGGCTGTCGACGACCAACAGCAATGTTGCCTCGCTGTCCACAGGCCTTAGCACCACGGACAGCAATGTAAGCGCGCTGTCGCAGGCGATCTCGACGATGGGCAGCGGCGGCGGCAACACGTCGACGGCGGACGGCGGCACCGGCCTCGGCACAGGCTCGGCGGCCACCGCCACCAACGCGACCGCGGTCGGCGCGGGCGCCACGGCATCGCAATCGAACGCAACAGCGCTCGGCTGGCACGCGTCGGCGTCGGCGGACAGCAGCACCGCGCTCGGCGCAAGCTCATCGGCATCCGCGCAAAGCGCCACCGCAGTGGGAGCAAATTCGTCGGCCACCGCCCCGAACTCGGTCGCGCTCGGCGCAGGCTCGGTCGCCAACGAGGAGAACACGGTGTCGGTCGGCTCGCTGAACAACGAACGCCGGATCACCAACGTCGCACCGGGCATCAACGGCACCGACGCGGTGAACATGAACCAGTTGCAGGGCGTGCAGTCGAGCATCAACAGCGTGGCGCGCGACGCGTATTCCGGTGTTGCCGCTGCCACTGCGCTGACGATGATTCCGGAAGTCGATCCGGGCAAGACACTGGCGATCGGTATCGGCACGGGCACTTACCAGGGTTATGGCGCAACCGCGTTCGGCATGAATGCGCGCATCACGCAGAACGTGAAGATCAAGGCGGGCGTGGGTGTGAGCTCAGCGGGCGTCGCGATGGGTGCGGGTGTCGGATACCAGTGGTAACGCGGGATGCGCCCGTGCGGGCGCATTTCTTTACTGCGTTACCGGCCAGCTTCTTCATGTAGATGCTGCTCAGGCGTTCGCCGGCAATCGACAAAGTATTTCTGGTCAAAGGCGGCGACGGCCGAATCGATAAGGAAAACCAATAAAATGAATAAAGTCTATCGTCTGGTGGTGAACCGCCGAACCGGGAAGATTGCGGTCGTCGCAGAGGATGTGCGGGGGCAGGGCAAGGGAGGGGAGGCAGGCTCTGGCCGTGCACGCCTTGAAAGGCGCAGGACGCTCGGTTGTCTGTCGGCGATCGCTTTCGCTGTTGCAGGTGTGTTGGGTGTTTCGTCCACGGCGCAGGCTGGGGGCGTTTTGCAGTTATGTCCAGGAGGCACCGGTACAAGCGGTTCAGGGTGGGTCTCAAACAGCACCACTGGGGTTGTTGCAGGTTGCCTCGCGAACAGGGATTTCATTCTCGGCAATGGTGCGACCGGAACCGCGCCGCAGGCCAGCATACAAGGATTTGACAACGGATCGCTTCTGTTGACGGGTGCCGGTGGAATTTCGATGCTCGGTGTCGTGACTGCCACAAATATCACCGGCCTGGTTGCGGGCGCGGTGTCCGCAAGCAGCACAGACGCGATAAATGGATCCCAGCTCTTCACGTTGTCGACGGCCACGTCGACCAGCATGAGTTCATTGTCTACCGCGGCATCGACCACCAATAGCAATGTGGCAGTGCTGTCGGCTTCGACATCGACGGGCATCAGCACGGCGCAAAGCGGAGTCAACTCGCTGTCCACGGGCCTGTCGACGATGAACAGCAGCGTTGCCGTGCTGTCGACCTCGACATCGACCGGCATCAGCACCGCGCAAAGCGGTGTGAACGCGCTGAACACGGCGCTGTCGACGACGAACAGCAATGTGGGCGTGCTGGGCACGGGCCTGTCGACCACGAACAGCACTGTCACGACGCTGTCGAATTCGACGTCGACGGCGATCGGTTCGCTGTCGACCGGCGTGGCCAACGCGGTGCAGTACGACAACGCCGGCCACACGAAGGTCACGCTGGGCGCCGGCGCCACCGCGCCCGTCACGCTGACGAACGTCGCAGCGGGCGTGAACGCGACCGATGCGGTGAACTTCAGTCAGTTGAGCACGCTGTCGACGACGGCATCGACCGCCGCTGCGTCATTGTCGACGGGTCTTTCCACCACGAATTCCGGCGTGGCGACGCTGTCGACCTCGGCATCGACCGGCATCAGCACGGCGCAGGCCGGCGTGAATGCGCTGACCACGGGGCTGTCGACCAACACGAGCAATGTGGCTGTGCTGTCGAGCTCGGTGTCGGCTGCAACCGGCAACCTGGCGACACTTTCCACGGCAATCTTAGCCGCGATCAATTCTCTGTCGACCGGCGTGGCAAACGCCGTTCAGTACGACGACACCAGCCACACGAAGGTTACGCTGGGCGCGGGCGCCACTGCGCCGGTCACGCTGACGAACGTCGCGGCCGGCGTGAATCCGACCGATGCGGTGAACATGGGCCAGTTGACCACGCTGTCCACGTCGAGCTCAACCGGTATCAGTTCGCTGTCGACGGCGCTCACGCAATCGGTGGCAAGCGGCATCGGATCGCTGTCCGCGGCACTGTCCTCGACCGGCAGCAACGTCGCCTCACTGTCGACGGGGCTGTCGACCACCAACAGCAATCTCGCCGTGCTGTCGACGTCGGCATCGACGGGTATCAGCACGGCACAAAGCGGCGTGACCTCGCTGTCCACCGGCCTGTCGACGACGAACAGCAATGTCACGGCGCTGTCGAATTCAACCTCGACCGCATTGAGCACGTTGTCGAGCGCCGCGGTTCAGTACGACAACGCCAGCCACACGAAGGTTACGCTCGGCGCGGGCGCCACTGCGCCGGTCACGCTGACGAACGTCGCAGCCGGCGTGAACCCGACCGATGCGGTAAACGTCGGCCAGCTGACCACGCTGTCCACGTCGACCTCGACGGGTATCACCTCGCTGTCGACCGCGCTGTCGGGGACGGTCGCTAGCGGCATCAGCACCACGCAAAGCGGCATCGATTCGCTGTCGACCGCGCAATCGACGACCGACAGCAACGTCGCGTCGCTGTCCACGGGTCTGTCGACCACGAACAGCACTGTCACGGCACTGTCGACTTCGACGTCGACCGCGCTCGGTTCGCTGTCCACAGGTGTGGCAAATGCGGTTCAGTATGACGACACAACGCATGCGCAGGTCACGCTCGGCGGCACGGGTGCGCCACCGGTCACGCTTACCAACGTCGCGGCGGGCGTGAACCCGACCGACGCGGTGAACATGAGTCAACTGACGACGCTGTCGATATCGACTTCGACCGGCATCACTTCGCTATCGACTGCACTGACGCAAACGGCTGCCAGCGGCATCAGCACCGCGCAAAGCGGGGTGGATTCGCTGTCGACGGCGCTCTCGTCGACCAACAGCAACGTCGCGTCGCTGTCCACGGGCCTCTCGACGACCGACAGCAATCTGGCTACGTTATCGACGTCCACCTCAACCGGCATCAGCACGGCGCAAAGCGGTGTGACCTCGTTGTCCACCGGCCTGTCGACCACGAACAGCAATGTCACGGCGCTGTCGAATTCGACCTCAACCGCACTGAGCACGCTGTCCAATGCCGCCGTGCAATACGACGACGCGTCGCACACGAAGGTCACGCTCGGCGGCGTAGGTGCCCCCGCGCCCGTCACGCTGACCAACGTCGCGGCAGGCGTGAATCCTACTGATGCGGTGAACGTCAGTCAGCTGACCACGCTGTCCACGTCGACCTCGACGGGCATCAGCTCGCTGTCGACCGCACTGTCGGGCACCGTTGCCAGCGGCATCAGCACGGCGCAAAGCGGCATCGATTCGCTGTCGACCGCGCAGTCGACGACCGGCAGCAACGTTGCATCGCTGTCGACGGGTCTGTCGACCACCGATAGCAACGTATCGACGCTCTCGACTTCGCTCAGCACGCTGTCGAATCTGGCCGTGCAGTACGACGACACGACGCACACGCAGGTCACGCTCGGCGGCGTTGGCACAACGTTACCCGTGCGTCTCGCCAACGTCGCGGCCGGTGTAAACGTGAACGACGCGGTGAACTTCGGCCAGCTGACGTCGCTGTCGACGGCGGTATCGAGCGCCTTGTCGACCACGAACAGCACCGTCGCCTCGCTGTCGACGTCCACCTCGACCACCATCGGCACCACGCAAAGCAGTGTAAATGCGCTATCGACCAGCATATCGACGACCGCCAGCGCGGTGGGTTCGCTGTCGACTTCGACGTCGAGCGCGGTGAGCACGGCGCAAAGCGGCGTCGATTCCCTGTCGACGGGGTTATCGACGACCAACAGCAATGTCGCCTCGCTGTCGACAGGCCTGAGCACCACCGACAGCAATGTGGGTTCGCTGTCGCAGGCCGTGGCATCGATGAGCACTGGCGGCGGCAACACGTCCACCGCGGACGGCGGCACCGGCCTGGGCACGGGCTCAGCAGCAACCGCCACCAACGCAAGCGCCGTCGGTGCGGGCGCCACGGCATCGCAATCGAACGCGACGGCGCTCGGCTGGCACGTATCGGCGTCGGCGGAGAGCAGCACCGCACTCGGCGCGAGTTCGTCGGCATCCGCACAAAGCGCGACGGCAGTGGGCGCGAACTCGTCGGCCACCGCCCCGAACTCGGTCGCGCTCGGCGCAGGCTCGATCGCCAACGAGGAAAACACGGTGTCGGTCGGTTCGCCGAACAACGAACGCCGGATCACCAACGTCGCCCCCGGCATCAACGGCACCGACGCGGTCACCATGAACCAGCTGCGCGGTGTGCAGTCGAGCGTCAATAGCGTGGCGCGCAACGCCTATTCAGGTATTGCCGCGGCCGTTGCGCTGACGATGATTCCGGAAGTCGATCCGGGCAAGACGCTGGCGATCGGTATCGGCGCAGCGACTTACCACGGTTATGGCGCAACGGCGTTAGGCGTGAACGCGCGTATCACGAAGAACCTGAAGATCAAGGCGGGCGCCGGCGTGAGTTCCGCGGGTGTGTCGATGGGCGCGGGTGTCGGGTATTACTGGTGACGGAATGGGTCACTGAAGTCAGGCGTTAAGACGGTCGTGTGACGGGCACGTTCAGGGAGAAAACAATGAAAAACAGCAGGCGTTTGAAGGTGGGTGTAACGATTCACTTGCGTAGCGGAGCGCAATCGATCTGGGAAAACGGCATTTTCCAGAACTGCTTCTTTATGGTGATGCTGCTCAAGCGCTCGCCTGTAGTCGACGAAGTGTTTCTGGTCAAAGGCGGCGACGGCCGAATCGATACGGCTAACGAATTCCTCGAACTCGCGCCGGCGCCGGTCATCGATATGGAAACAGCGCAGCAAAAGCTCGACGTCGTGATCGAACTGAGCGCGCAACTCGACGCGAACTGGGCGCGTGCGTTTCGCGAGCGCGGCGGCCATGTAATCGGCATGCGCGTCGCCAACGATTATGTGATCGACATCGAACGCATGATGTTCAACCTGCCGCACGGCACGCTCGTTTCAGAGACGCCGTACAGCGCGGTATGGACGCTGCCGGCCTTCGAAGCGACCTGCGCCGACTACTACGCGGCGACGATGCGCGCGCCGGTGCGCGCGATGCCGCATCTGTGGAGCCCGCTGCTGCTCGAACGCTCGATCAGCGCAGCCGGTGCGTCGAAGAGTTTCGCGTATCAACCCGGCCGGCGGCGCTGGCGCCTCGCAGTACTCGAGCCGAACATCTGCATGGTGAAAACAAGCCACATTCCGATGCTGGTCGCCGATGTCGCGCATCGGCAGGACCCGGACATGATCGAAGTGCTGCGCGTGTTCAACACGTTTCACCTGAAAGAGGACAACGTGTTTTTCGGCTTCGCGCGCAGCCTCGATCTCGTGCGCCACGGTATCGCGACCTTCGAGCCACGCCTGCCCGTGTATCACATCATGGCGCAGCAAGCCGACGCAGTCGTCGCTCATCACTGGGAAAACGGACAGAACTACGTGTACTACGAAGCCCTCTACGGCGGTTATCCGCTGATTCACAACTCGTCGTTTATCGGCTATTGCGGCTACCGCTATGCGGATTTTGATTGCGGCGATGGCGCGCTTGCATTGCGGCGCGCATTCGTTGAGCACGACACGAATCTCGCCGACTACAAACAGACCGCACGCGATTTTCTCGCGACGCTAGACCCGGAGGCACCGGCCAACGTCACGCACTACACCGCCGAAATCGAAGCGCTTTATCGATAACTCGACCAGATTAGCCATTTACAAAAGGGAAACGGGGAAATGTTGAAACCACAAATGATCGCACTGTGTGCCGTTGCAACGCTTGCGGCGTGTTCGTCCACACCGCCGCAGGTGTCGCGCGGGCAGCGCGTAGAACCGAGGCCAGTGGAGTACACGCAGCCCGCAAACGCCACGCCGGCGCACACGGAGCGTTTGACATTGCGCGGCGACGCGAATTTCGAAACGAACAGCGCCACGCTAACCGCGTCCGCCGTGATCGCACTCGACCGGTTGATCGAAGGCACGCGCCACATCACGATCGACTCGATCAGCATCGCTGGCTATACAGACGCGTCCGGCTCGGATACGCACAACCAGGAGTTATCGGAGCAGCGTGCGCTGTCGGTCGCGAAATACCTCGCGGTGCATGGCATGAGAACGCACGGCTCGGTGCGGGTGGACGGTTTCGGCAAGGCGAACCCGATTGCGTCGAACGCGACGGCCGAAGGGCGCGCGCAGAACCGGCGCGTCGAGATCGTGCTCAACGAGCAGAAAGTGAAGTCGCAGTAACGCTTCTCTGGCCGTGCCACCCCGCATCGATGTGTCTCCGTCAGCATCAGAAGTGGCACGGTTTTTATGGGCGATGGCCGCGAGGCCGTCGCCCTCTTTTCCCGGCAGCGGGAAAGCAGGCAGCAGCGGACAAGCGCAGTGTGACGGAAAGACGACGGGCCGCGGGCGCCGATGCAGTAATAGGGCGCCTGCACAAAAGTGCAGATAAAAGTGCAATAAAAGCGCGCAATAAAAACGCACAAGCAGGTGGCAGTTTCGCCAATCAGAGAACGAAAGGAAAGGTCGATCATGCGGATTGGAATATCAGTGCTGACACACGAAGGCCAGAACATCTGGGAAAACGGGCTCGGCCAGAACGTGTTCTTCCTTGCGCAGTTGCTGCGGGCCTTGCCCGCGGTGACGGATGTCATTCTTCTCAATTGTGGCGACCAGAGCGCGTTGCCACTCGAGGCCGAGCAGGCGGCGTTCGGCTTCCCGCTCGTGCCGATGCGTGCCGCGACGGATCGCATCGATGTCGCGATCGAGATGGGCGGCGGACTTGATGTCGAATGGGTCGATTACCTGCGCGCGCTCGGCAAGAAAGTGGTGTTCATATGTTGCGGGCAGCCCTATGTTGGCTTGATCGAGTCGACCGTCTTCAAGAAACGGGGCTTTTTCTCGCGTGCGCAGCGCTGCGATGAAGTGTGGATTCTGCCGAAGGATCGCGCACTCGCGCCGATGCTCGAGGCGCTGCATCGTTGCCCCGTGTTTGAAGTGCCTTATCTGTGGGATCCGGTCTTTCTCGAGCGGCGCGCGCAGGTGGTAAAGGAGGCGGGCCTTCATTTCGGCTATAAACCGGCGGAGCACGTCGCCGAGGACAGCACGCCGCGCGCGCTGCGCGTTGCGGTGTTCGAACCGAATATCTCGGTGGTCAAGTGCTTTGCGATTCCGGCGCTGGTGTGTGATACCGCATTCCGGATGGAACCCGCGGCGATTGCACGCCTGAACCTGCTCAACACCGTACAGATGAGCGAGCAGATGACCTTCACGTTCCTCGTGCGTTCCCTCGATCTGCACAAGAACGAAAAGGTGCATCTCGACAGCCGTCACGACTTCGCCGGCTATATGAGCCAGTTCGCCGATGTGGTGGTGAGCCACCAGTGGCAGAACGACCAGAATTTCGTGTATCTCGACGCGCTGTATGGCGGCTATCCGCTCGTGCATAACTCGCCGTGGCTGAAAGACATCGGCTATTACTACGAGGGCTCGGATATTCCGGCGGGCGCGAAACAGCTGCTGCGCATTGCGCATGAACATGACGCGGATCACACGAACTATCTGCGCCGTTCACGCGACTTCATCGCAACCTTGAGCTCGCTTCATGCAGCGAACCGTGAATGCTACGCGCGACGTGTGTTGCAACTGAGCGCCAAGCCAGCCCGCGCCACCGCGTTCGCTTACTGAGCCCTCACTGCGCCAATCAGAATCGAAGAACGGAGAACACGACATGGCACAGCAACGCGCCTTGCGAATCGGCATCACGATCGGCATTCGCAGCGAAACGGAAGGCATGTGGGTCAACGGCATCAAGCAGAATGCGCTGTACCTAGCAAAACTCTTCCAGCACTCGCCGCTCGGGCATTCGGTGGCGATCGTCAATACGACTTCGGTCGCCTTGACCGGCGTGCTGCCCTGGGATACGGCGCGCTTCCCCGTGCGTCAGTTCGAGGACGTCAAAGACGCGCTCGATGTGCTCATCGAACTCGGCGGTCAGATCAGCGAAGAACAAACACGCTATCTGAAAGCGCGCGGCACGAAGCTCGTCAGCTACTGCTGTGGGCCCGAATACGTGCAGATGATGGAGGCGATGATCTTCAACCGGCGTCTCGCCGACACGGTATTCATCAACCAGCAGTACGACGCGGTGTGGGCCATTCCGCAGGTAATGGAAACGACCGCGAGTTTTCTCGGCACATTGCGGCGCGTGCCGGTATGTGAAGTGCCGTTCGTCTGGGACCCGATGTGTCTGAACATGCGTACGCGCGACCTGCCGTTCGAAGGCGAATACCGTCCGCGCGAAATCGCAACGCCGGACGTCGCCGATCGCACGAAGAAGCGCCTGACGGTGATGGAGCCGAACATCGACGTGCTGAAGTTCTGCCTGTATCCACTGCTGATTGCCGAACAGGCGTTTCGCAGCGATAGGGACGCAATTGCACACCTGCACGTGACGAACGCGAAACACCTCGCGCGCCATAGCCCTGAATTCATCGGCATCGCGCAGTACCTTGACATCGTGAAGGCGGGCAAGGCGAGCTTCGTTGGCCGCTACGAGACGCCGCAGTTTCTGTCTGAGCACACGGATATCGTGATCTCGCACCAGTGGGGGCTCGCGCTCAACTACTTCTATTTTGACGCGTGCTGGAATGGCTTTGCGCTCGTGCATAACGCGCAGCTGTGCCGCGAAATCGGTTACTACTATGAGGGTAACGACGTCGAGGCAGGTGCGCGCCAACTGGTCCATGCGATCCGTCGTCACGACGACGACTGGCAGTCGTATCGCGCAAAACAGCGCAAGGCGATCGTGCGATTTCTCGCGACCAACCTCGAGCTGATCGCGCGCTACGACGAACTGCTTGAGGGGCTATTCGCCACGGACCAGCGGGAATAGCGAGAACAGCGGTGACCGCGAACGGCACCGCCACAGGGCGGAGCAGATCTATCTACCGCGAGGTCCAAAATAGCTTTGCATGGCTTCGATGCGCGAACTGACATTGAGCTTTTCGAAGATGTTCTTCAAATGCCACTTCACGGTCTCAGGCGCCAGCTTCAACGCTCGCCCGATTTCCTTATTCGAAAGGCCGCGAGCGACATGATCAAGCACTTCCCGCTCCCTCACGCTAAGAACGTCCGGCAATGCGGGCGCCGCCGCGACAGTGGCGGGCAGTGCCGGTGATTCAATATCGGTCGCATCGAAAGCGACGAGCAATCTGTCGACATAGGCCGTCTGCGCGCCAGAGGCGCTCGCTGAAGCCTTGCGGAATTGCTGCAGCAACGCTTGCACCGGTCGCCCTTCATCCACGAAGCTATTGAGCAGGCCAATTGCCTCTCCGACGCGAAGTGCGCGTTCGAGCGAGACGAGCGATTTTTCGGATGCACCGCGTTGTTCGAACGCGAGGGAAAGCAGCAAGGAGATCAGCGCTTCCTGATAACGCCAGCCCATCGAGGCTACCGTATCGAGCGAGCGTGCTAGCAATACGGAAGCCTTCTCCGCGAGATTTTCGGCAAGCAGCACGCGTGCTTGTAGCAGGCAATAGCTTGTCCACGTTTCCACAGCAGACCCCGACCGACCTTCACAGGTTGCCGGCACGCTCATGCTTAATTCGTCGGCGAGTTGTCTTGCCCCGGCAAGGTTACCGTCGCGAATAAACAATCGTACTGTCTCGGCGTCGCAGGCCAACTTCAGGCGTAACCACTGCCGGCTCAGTGCGACCTGTCGACCGTCTTCAAGAACAGCGAGCGCGGGCCCTGTTTCCCCGTTACGCCCCAGAAGGCGTGAAGCACACAGCGTATGTCGTATCAGTGCGCCGAGAGGGGAGGTTTCCAGGACAAGGGGCGTGCGACCTTCGATCAGCCTGCGTGCTTCGTGCAACTCATTGCATTCGTAGTAGATCGATGCAAGGCAACTCGCTAATCCAGCGGTGCCGGGCGACGAGGGGCCTAAAGCGGCCTCGGCGCGCTTGACGGTGGCTTCGAAAATGCGTCTTGCCTCGGGCAGCTCGCCATGTACCAGTGCGGCATGACCGTACATTGCGTGCCGCATCATGTCGGAGTGAATCGGGTCCTGAATACGCGGCGCGTTATCTCTCGCGACTGCCCATATGCGACGTATCTCGTCGAAGCCGCCTTTGTACATCAGGCCAAAGAATTGCGCGATTTGCGCGTAACTCTTTACCCAGGGAGCCGCGGACGCGATGGTTGCCTGTGCGGCGCGCCCGAGTTCGAACGCGCGCTCGCTGTCGTCGCTCGCACCGGCAATAAATCCATGGAGCGCATTCAGCTCCGCCTGCGAAACGTCTTCGACAACGCCACGACCATCGCGGCGCGACTGGTTCATTTCTTCGGCAATTCCGCGGATTTCCCTGGTAGCAAGCGGCGCTTGCAGTGAAAAGCCGAGCGCCCACGCTTTCAGGAGACGCAAGCGCAGCCGTTCCATGACGAGATCGCGCGGCAGTTTCCCGATCCACCCTAACAACGTATGCGGGTCGCCGCGTTCAAGCATTTCCATTGCGCAATTTTCAACCCATTGCGCCGCCTTTTCATGATCGCCCGCGGCCAACGCATGTCTAACCGCCTCGGGCCAGAGACCCGCGCCGGCAAACCATTGGTACGCGCGACGATGCAGCAGGGGTACCTGTTTCGGCATCTGGCGATCGAGGCGCCGCCGTAGCGCTTCGGACAGCAGCGAATGGTATCGATACCATTCGTGCCCTTCATCGATCGGCCGGATGAACACGTTATGCCGCTCCAGCCAATCGAGCGTTCCTTCGCTGCCGCCTTCCATGATCGCGTCGCACACGGCATGGTTGAGCCGCTGAAGAATCGACGTGTACAGCAGGAATTTCAGCACGGCGGGCGGCAAATGTGCGAGGACCGTATCGTTCAGGTAACGATCGATGCCGGAACGGGTTTCGGCAAGATGACCGGCGACCTTCGCCGCATCGCCATCCCGGCTTAACGAAAGCGAGGCCAGTTGCAAACCGGCTACCCATCCTTCAGTGGCATCGTGCAATAAACCGATGCCGGTTCGGTCGAGCGGCGCTGTGCCTATCTGATCAAAAAACGCTCCCGCATCGTCGACCGAAAAACGCAAATCGTCGGTATCGAGACGCATCAGTTTCTCCGGCGTTCTCAGTTGACCGAGCGCCAGCGCCGGTTCGCCTCGCGCACCCAACAATATGTGCATGTTCTCGGGCGCGTAGCGCAACAGACGGGACAGGACTGTGAGAACCGGCTTCACGGTCAGGCGGTCGACGTCGTCGAGCACGAGGAACACGTACCGGCCGCATGTGGCGATGCTGTTCAGGAGCACCGAGATCACGGTTTTGATTGGGGTCAGCGCATCGTTATTCAGCAGTCGTTGCGCGGGCTCGGCGATGTCTTCCGAGGCGCGAGAAAATGCGGTGATCAGATAGGCGCCGAACTGCTGCGGATCGTCGTCTTCTTCATCGAGTGTGAGCCACGCAACGGGGTGTGCCTCGTTCGACAGCGCTTCTTTCCAACCTGCAAGCAACGTGGTTTTGCCAAAACCCGCGGGCGCCGTTACGAGCGTTATGCTGCCGACGCCTCGTTCACGCAGCCGCTCGAACAATGCTGGCCGCTGCACGTAGCCGGGAGGCAGACGCGGCGGCATCATTTTGGTCTGGATCAGCGATACGTTCCACTTGCGATCGGGACTATCCGAATAGGCTTCCATGATTGCTGTTCCTTCCCTCCGACGACTTTATACAGACGTCATTTTTTTAACGTTTGCCTTGGCAAGGCTATTGGAATTGTTTCGGCATCGGAAATCCGGTGCGCGTAAGTCAATGTTGAAACGAAGTGCGATGTTACCCAAAAAATAGTGCGCGTGTGGGGCACACCCATGCACATTCAATGCATCCTGGATGCATCCAATATATCGATGACGATTGGCGAGCGTTGTCAACAAGTGAAAAGTCAGGGCTCTATCGAATTCGGCGCCAAATTCACTTTGCAATTGTTGACAGTGATATTTGCATTATTGACAGTCATATTTAACCGCTTTATCTACACTTGGTATGTCCAGAGACGCCAGGACAATAAAGCGTCGGCACAAGATGAATTATTTCGAGGTTGCTTTGGACATCGGGCGACGACATGGGTGTAACGGAGTCGCAGATCCTCATATCCTTCCAGATTCATCTTGAGACCTATGACTTCCAGAACCAGGTTCATTTCCGCAGCAATTCTCACGAGTGCGGCACTCATCTCCCCGTTCGCCTTTGCGGCCGACGGTACGATTACGATCACCGGTACCGTGACCGCGCAGACCTGTACGATCAACGGCAACGGTAGCGGCTCGAGCAACTTCACTGTGCCGCTGATCAGCGTGTCGGCGAGTTCGTTGCCAAGCGCCGGCAAGCCGGCAGGCGCTACACCATTCAACATCTCACTGTCGGCTTGTACGCCCGCCTCGGGCAACGTGCACACTTTTTTCGAAGCGGGCCCGACGGTCGATACGGCAACGGGCAACCTGATCATCGCGACCGGCGGTGCGACCAACGTCGAGGTTCAACTGTTGAACGGCGACTCCACGCCGATCAAACTCGGTGTAATCGATACGTCGCAGAACTCGAAGTCTGTGGCGATCAGCGCTGGCGGTACCGCGACGCTGAATTACATCGCGCAGTACATCGCTACGGGCGCAGCAACAGCAGGTGCGGTAAGCACGAGCGTGCTGTACACGATGGTCTACCAGTAACGCAATAAAGCCTATACGCCGACGCGCGTGATCTACGACGCGAATGAGCCTGAAGTTACGCTCAGGCTGTCGAACGGTCACATTTCAAAAGCGTATCTACATTTGGCGTGTCCAGAGGCGCCTCGGCGCGCGATGAACTATTCCGACGCGGCCCGTGGACATCGGGCGACGACATGGGTGTAACGGAGTCGCAGATCCTCATACCCCTCCAGATTTATCTTGAGACTATGATTTCCAGGACTAACCTCATTTCCGCCGCGATTCTCGCGAGTGCCGCGCTTACCTCCCCGTTTGCCTTCGCGGCCGACGGTACGATCACGATCACCGGCACCGTCACCGCGCAGACCTGTACGATCAGGGGCTTCCTTAGCGGCTCGAGCAACTTCACTGTGCCGCTGATCAAAGTGTCGGCAAGTTCGTTGCCTGGCGCTGGCAAGCCGGCAGGCGCGACGCAGTTCAACATCTCACTGTCGGCTTGTACGCCCGCCTCGGGCAACGTGCACACTTATTTCGAACCGGGCCCAACGGTCGATACAGCAACGGGCAACCTGTTCAACACGGCGGCAAACGGCGCCGCGACCAACGTCGAGATCCAGCTGTTGAACAGCGACTCAACGCCAATCAAACTCGGCGTAGCCGATGCGGCGCAGAACTCGAAGTCTGTGGCGATCAGCGCTGCCGGTACCGCGACTCTGAATTACATCGCGCAGTACATCGCTACGGGCGCGGCAACGCCAGGTGCGGTAAGCACGAGCGTGCTGTACACGATGGTCTACCAGTAACGCAATAAAGCCTATACGCAGGCGCGAGTCGGACGGGTCGTTGTCCGCTTCGCCTTGCCTATGCATCGGATACCGTTTCGGGGCACCCATATGGTTCGGAAAGCATTCAGAATCGCAATCGCTGCGGGATACGCCGCCTGGCTGGCCTCTCTGCCCGTGCCAGCGGAGGCTTCCGTCGTCATCGCGGCGACGCGCGTGATCTACGACGCGAATGAGCCTGAGGTCACGCTCAAGCTATCGAACGAAGGTCAGTCGCCGGCACTCGTGCAGTCGTGGGTCGATGCCGGTGACGTGCGCGGCGCGCCGTCGAACATTAACGTGCCGTTCACGGTGACGCCGCCGATCTCGCGCATCGATCCGTCCCGATCGCAGACGCTGCGCCTCGTCTATACAGGCGAGGCGTTACCGCAGGACCGCGAGTCGGTGTTCTGGCTCGACGTGCTCGAGGTGCCGCCGAAACCTGCGGCTGACAGCCGAGAGACCAACCACCTGCAACTCGCGTTCCGTTCGCGGATCAAGCTGTTCTTCCGACCTGCTCATCTGCAGGGCACGCCTGATACAGCGGCGGCACAGCTCACATGGCGGCTGACGCAGACCGGCGGACAACTCGCCATCGAGGTCCACAACCCGACAGCATTTCACGTATCGCTGACTGAAATCACCGTACACGCCGCAGGCAAGGCCGCGACTTTCGACGACGGCGGCATGATCGGTCCGGGTGAAACACACGCGTTTCAGCTAAAGGGCGAGGTGGCCGACGCGCCCGATGCGACGGTTCACTACCAATGGCTGAACGACTACGGTGGTCCGGGCGGCGGCGATGCGCCACTTGGGCCGGGAACGGCTGCCGTATCCAAATGATGCGCGCCTGACGTAGCGCCCCGGCGGGACGCCCGTTCGCGCGATCCCTTCTCACTTTCCTGATGCAAGACCGCGGATGTCCGTTGGGACAGGGTGTCGGCTTGCTCACGTTCCGGCTGGCTATCGTGATTCAACGCACTTCGATGTTGCCGTTGTCCGCGCGTGCGCGTCCGCGTCCTTGCTGCGTGCTCGCACTCCTGTGCTTCGCGTCCGCCGGTGCGACAGCTGGAACGACGGACGCGCCGCAAGTGGCGGAAGTTCAGTTCAACGACCTGTTCCTGCAGCGTCCGGACGGCGCGCACATCGACGTCAGTCGCTTCGAAAAGGGCAACCTTGCAGCGCCGGGCACATATCGCGTCGATCTGTATGTCAACACGAACTGGCTCGGCCGGGCCGAGATCACGCTCAGGCAGGCGGGCGACAACCCGAACGACGTGCGGCCGTGTTTCGATCGCGAACTGCTCGAGCGTGTCGGCGTGGACCTCGCGAAGCTGTCGCCCGAGGCGACACAAAAGCTGACCGGTGGCTCTAACGCCTGCATCACGCTCGACGCACTCGTGCCCGATGCAACAGCATCGTTCGACAACGGCGAGCAGCGGCTCGACGTCAGCGTGCCGCAGGCGGCGATGCGCCTCGAAGCGCGTGGTTACGTCGACCCGCGTTACTGGGACAACGGCGTGCCGGCCGCGCTGCTGCAGTACAACGCGAGCGTCTACCGCGCGGACAGCGAAGGTGCCTCGTCGACCCAGGCGTACGTCGGCCTGACCGCCGGCCTGAATGCCGGCCCGTGGCGCTTCCGTCATAACGGCAACGCGACCTACGACACGCACGGCGGCACGCATTACCAGAGCGTGCAGACAAGCCTGCAGCGCTCGATCGCGCGGCTCAAAAGCCAGTTAGTGATCGGCGATGCGTTCACCGACGGCGCGATGTTCGACAGCGTCGGTTTTCGCGGCGTGCAGCTCTCGAGCGACGAGCGGATGTATCCGGAGTCGCAGCGCGGCTACGCGCCGACAATTCGCGGCATTGCGCCCAGCAACTCGCTGGTGCAGGTGCGCCAGAACGGCAACATCATCTATACGGCCAACGTCGCGACTGGCCCGTTCGAGATTAACGATCTGTATCCGACCGGTTATGGCGGCGATCTCGATGTCAGCGTGACAGCGGCGGACGGCAGCGTAGAAACCTTCAAGGTGCCGTATGCGTCGGCAGTGAATTCGCTGCGGCCGGGCATCACGCATTTCAGCGTCACGGCGGGCCAGTATCGCAATCCGCTGATCTCGGGCAAGCCCGTGCTGTTTCAGGCGACGATCCAGCACGGCGTCACGAACCTGATCACCGGTTACGGCGGCGTGACCGTCGCGCAAGGCTATCTCGCCGGCGTGGCAGGCGCGGCGCTTAACACCGAACTGGGCGCATTCAGTCTTGACGTCACGCAGGCGAACACCGATCTGCCGGGGCAGGCTGCACGCCACGGTCAAAGCGTGAAGATCGCGTACAGCAAGCTGCTGACCTCGACCAACACCAACATCGCGGTCGCCGCGTATCGATACTCGAGCAGCGGCTATCTGGGCCTGCAGGACGCCATGCAATTGCGCGAGAACAATAGCGGCGGACCGGACGCGCTGATGTCCGGCGGAATTCAGCGCGGGCAGTTTCAGGTCACGTTGAATCAGAGTCTCCCGGATGGCTTTGGCTCGTTCTACGTGTCGGGATCGACGGTCAATTACTGGAATCGCGGCGGCAGCGATACGCAGTTCCAGGCCGGCTACAACAACAAGTTCCGGCGCATCAACTATGGCGTGTCGGCGTCGCGCCAGTTCGATATCACACGCGGCCGCTGGGACAACCGGGTCATGCTGAACGTGTCGATCCCGCTCAACATCGGTGCGAAATCGGTCTACTCGACGACGAGTGTGCAGCGCGATTCGAACGGATCGATGTCCATCCAGCAAGCGCTGAGCGGCTCGCTCGGCGTCGACAACGCGGTGAACTACGGCGTCAACGTCGCTCGTACGAGCGGCGGCGGAGCAGGCGCGACGACCGATGTCGGCGGCAATGTGGCCTATCTGTCGCCTTATGCGACGCTGACCGCGAATGCGTCGAAGGGAACGGGCTTCACGCAATACGGCGGCGGCATGTCGGGCGGCATGGTCGCCTATGGCGGCGGCGTCGCATTCACGCCGACGATGGGCGAGACGGTCGCGATCGTCGAAGCGAAGGATGCAGGCGGCGCGCGCGTCACGTCCGGCGCCGGTCTGCGTATCGATCCGTTCGGTCATGCGCTCGTGTCGAGCCTGCAGCCGTTCGAGACCAACGAGATCGAGATCGATCCGAAGGGGCTGCCGATGAGCGTGGAACTGAAGTCATCCTCGCAGCATGTCGCGCCGACGGCCGGCGCCGTGGTGCGGTTGAAGTTCGAGACCGAGGGCGGCGGACGGGCGGTGCTGCTGCGCGTGCGGATGGCCGACGGCCAGCCGGTGCCGTTTGGCGCGCAGGTGATGGATGTGGGCGGGCAGAACGTCGGCACCGTTGCACAGGAAGGCCGCATCGTGCTGCGCGGTGTGCATGCCGATGCGGCGACGCTGAGCGTGCGCTGGGGCGATACGGCGGTGGAAGGCTGCACTGTGTCGTACAGGTTGCCGGTGGCGGTGCGCGGCAACACGCAGCGCTGGACCGATGCGGAGGCGACGTGCCGGAATTAACCGATAAACGCGCGATGAACGCGCGATGCGCGCGAGGAAAGCCACGATGTTCGATAAGCGAAATATGACGCGCGTCATGCCAATGCTGATGGCGCTCGTGCGCGGGCGCCGCGATAGTTGGCGCCGGATGGTGTTCACGCTGTTGGTGTTGTTCATGTGCGGATTAGGTTCGCACGCGGCATTCGCACAGACCGCTATTTGCTCGACCGCCAGCACTTCAACGGTCGCGATTTCGATGCCAGCGTCGATCACGGTGCCGCGCGACAAGGTGCCTGGTTCTGTCTTGACTACGTGGGCGACGTCACCGCAGACAACCTCGTACTTTGGCTGTGTCACGTCCGGTACCGCCAGTGCGGGCATGGTGTTCCAACCGGTTTCGTTGACGAAATCCGGCATCACGGTGGTGGAACCGCATGGTGTGACCGTTACGGTCTGGAATACGAATGTTTCGGGCGTTGGGATCGCGATCGCCGTGAGTTCCTATTCGGCCGGCTGTGGCGGCTGGCAGCCCTGGCAGGATCTCGCTCTGGCCAATGTGTCAGGTTGGACCGGCACCCTGTGCAATAAGGCCGGCTCTTGGGCGACGGGTGGGCAGGTCGAGATGGCGCTAGTGGCCACTGGCACAGTGGTCGCCGGCACGACAACCGGTGGCCAGATATTGCGAGGCACTGGGGCAACCAATGTCAACGGTGCCATTACGTTCGCGAAATTGCCTTCGGGGGCCGCGGCACAGAATTCCTTTTCGCTGTCTGCGACGAACGTGGTCGTTGCCGGCTGCACGACGGCGGACGTGACACTCGACTTGGGTTCGTATCAACAGTCGACGTTCAAGAGCATAGGGCCGGCGACCAATACAGCGAAGAATTTCACGATCGCCGTCAATGCATGCCCGGCCGGACTCACGAAAATCCAGTACCAGTTCAATTCGATTAACGCGGTGCTCGATCCGACAAACGGCGTGCTCGCGTTGTCGAGCACTTCGACTGCGACTGGCATTGGCCTTCAGTTGAAGGACGGCAGCGGGAATCCGCTCCAGTACAACACGACGCAGTACACGCTGTCGGCGTACAACACCACGACGGGCGGCTCGTACACGATTCCATTGACAGCGGCTTACTACCAAACAGCGGCGACCGTCACACCCGGGAGTGTGAACACCGTCCTTACCTTCACGCTTATCTATCAGTAGAGGTGTCTCGTTGAATACGAGGTGACTGACATGGAATAGCCATCCCTGGTGAGGCGTTCAATCGACAGAGCCGTATCTCGTCCGATCGGTCGGTTGCAAGGTCGGCTCACCCACCTGGAAAGGCGTCGAGGATCACACATGACTGACGAAGTATCCCTCCCTGTTACCCGGAATTTCGAAGACCGCTCCAGGTACGATGCGCTGATGGATGTGGTGGCGAACCGGATGACGACCCGAGCATTCGACTCCGCGTATGTGGTGCCGCGGGAACACTATGAAATGATTCTCGACGCTGCGCGCCACGCACCATCCGGGGCCAACGCACAACCCTGGCACTTTATTGTGGTGACCGAGCAGGCGCTTAAAGACCGGATCGCGGAGTACTTTCGTGAAGAACAAACCCATCGCGCAAAGCTCCACATGAAGTTTCCCACGCCCGATTACCGGGGCCTTGCCTCGGCACCGGGCATGGTCGTCGTCGCCACTGATTTCCGTTGGGTGAAAGCCTTTCCGACCTTGAACGACGGCAGCGAACTGGCCGCGATGTATGAACAGAACGCCGAAAGGATTTTGCTGCAGAGCGTGGCGGCAGCGACCATGTCGGCCCATCTGGCCGCCGCCGCTCTCGGCTACAACGTGTGGTGGGTGACCGCTATTGGACAGAAAAAAGCCCAGCAGGCGATGAAGCCTTTGCTCGGCGTCCCGGAAGAACTTTCAGTCATTGACATCATGTGCTTTGGGCCACCATCCAAAGTACCGTACAAACGCTGGAAGAAATCGGTCGACGAGATCACCAGCTGGAACCAGTTCGATCGCTCCCATTTCATGACGGACGCGGAAATAGACGAGTGGGTCGCCACTAAGCGACACAAAGCACTCTATCGCGACGCTCAGAACGTTGACTAAGGACGACGCTACGTTTAAGAGCCGCTAACGCAAGAAGCGACGCCGTCCGAGACGCTCCTTGCTTTTCGGGCCTCACCGCGTCGCTTCGCATGTTCCGATCCGTGTCGGCGTCTACGCGGGGTATCGTGGTCGCAGTTCAATACTGTCATGAAACACACTATGCTGATTCGAACTATCGTGGCCACAGCATGCCTGTTCTCGTTATCGGGCGCGCCCGCCCGCGCGTCGGAGCAGTCGGAGGTGATGGACCGTATCCAACAGGCAGTCGACGCGACCAATCAGCGCGCGAGTGCATCAGTGATGGCCTCGTACTTTACGGCATCGGTTGTACTGATCGGTGGTGTTCCGCCGTTCGTATTTTCAGGGCCCTCGGCCCAGGCCATCGAGGCGTGGCGTAAAGTCAACGCGGCGGAAGCAGAGCACGCCGGGGTGTCGCAGTTTTCGCTACAACTGCGCGCGCCGCGGCGTGTGACTGTGGACAATGGACATGCTTATGTTGTGCTACCGGTGGACTACCGCTTCGAGCGCGAAAATAAGCAGTTGAGTATTCCCGGCGTTATCACGGCCACGCTTGAGAGATCAGAGGGCAAATGGCTGATCTCGACGTGGACATGGACGGGCGACTAATTGAAACGATCATCCAGCCCATACGTAACACCTCTGGGTGGATCCTGGCGAGTCCTGCGCTTTCGGCAAACGTAACAGCGGCCGACGAACTAGCCGACGCGCTGTCTCATCTTTGAGACAATCTCTACATCCGCAATTCCCTACCTACAGTTTGCCGGCACATCGGGCGAGCAGACCCGGGCCGCCCGCGAATCATTCTTGCTGTCTCACAACCGGAACACTTACGACCTTCCCGCCGATTCAGTTCGGGAGGGTCGCGGGTAGTCATCTGGCTGTGCAAGACCCGATGCAGGATGGCATGTCATTTGCCTGATTGGGGGCATCCGGCCGACGACCAGAACGTTGTGCCGCGATTGACTCTGAAGGGACGACCATGTCAAACATCGGAAACAACGCAGATGCCTGGGACACGACATTCAAGGCGTTGAATGAAACGAGTGCGCGCGAACTTATCGACCAGCATCTTATTCATCATGGCGCTGTCTATGCGCTCCAGTTTGTGCTGAATCACGGTGCCGATCGGCCGCTCATAGAGACGATGCTACGGGATGCACGTACGTTGCAGGATCTGATTTCGGCGACGGCAGCAACGCGTGGCCTGAGTATCGCCGCTGGCCGATGAGTTCATAGTGGAATGCGCCGCGACCAGCTATCGCGCCCTTCGTGCACGAAACATAGCGTCCTTAAGAAGAGGGTCTTGTCCATTTTCGTGTATGACGGCGCAATCGATTGCATCGATCTGAATCCTCCATATATTCACGCCGCAGGTGAATCCTGTAGCGCGCGGAAATACGACGCGAAGAGAACCGCGGTTTCGTAAACCAGGCCTTCCGGATTCCGTTCGGCGTCCTCGATCGCCATCTGCACGAGCGCGGAACTGAGCTCTGACACCATGCGCGCCGCTACACGCAGCCTTGCGGCCGACACCATCGGGAATTGCGGCTGCAGGATGTCACAGAGCTGTGCGGCGACCGCCTCACGTGATTCGATATGAAGCTGCTGCAGAAGCGGTACGGCATGAATGGCCCGATTGACGACAACGCCTCCAGGAAAGCGCTTCGTAACAGTGATGAGGCCACGCAACACCGACGCGATTCTCTTGATCGAGTCCTCCGGCCTCGATGGCCCCATTGCACCGGATTTGAGCCATTGATCCACCACGGCGTCCTGCGCAGCGATCAGGCGCTCGCCCAATATCTTGAGGATGGCGTACTTGTTCGGAAAATACCGATACAGAGCGGGGGGCGTCATGCCCGCAGTACGGCAAATCAGATTGGTCGTGAGTTCCTCGAAGCCCATCTGGCCGAGCAATTTTCCGGCTGTTTCGAGAATGTATTCGTAAGTATCCTGGCTGCGGGCTTGTGAGGGTGCCGTCTTTGTATCGAGCGCCGGCATTCTTCTTCCCACCTTTCGTCGCGTTTCAGGCCGATTGGTCATTCAAACCTCCGCAGATGGCGACATGGGTTTCCTCACCCCTCAAAAATCTTGATTTTGCTGCATCCAGAAACGATAGTATAAGCTATCGTTTTGATCGGGGCCATCAGGCTGACCGCGATCGAAGATGAGAAAGCGAGAATCGTTAGCCTCGTCTATGAGAGATCGAAGACATGCGCGAAATAACCGGCTTCCGGATACATCGGGCACGAGTGCCGAAGACGGCGGCCATTGCTTTCCTGGTTCTCTGGCTATCCGCATGCGGCACCGTTGAAGTGACATCAAGCGCACAGCAGCAGCCGGTTCAGGCTAACGCGATGCCCGATACGGTGTACGTCGAGGATTTCCATCTGCAAGGAAGTGATATCCGCTTCGAAGGCCCCGGGGCCAACGTCGACCGTCGGGAACTGCTAGGGCACGTATTTCCCGATTCCCCGCTGATGGTTCATACAACCAGGCAGGATAAGGCGACGCATCTGGCAACGCTGATGAGCCGTTCGATTGCCGACGATTTGAAGAAGCATGGATTGCACGTCGAGCGTCTTGTGCCGGGAGCACAGACCCCATCGTCGGGTTGGCTCGTAAGTGGTGAATTTATATCCGTTGACGAAGGAGACCGCGCCAAGCGTGCGTTAATCGGTTTCGGTGCCGGTCATACCAGTCTGGAAGTCGAGGCACAGGTCACCGATCTCGCCGAACCGCCTGCCGCACGACCCCTGCTTGACGTTACGACGACTGCAAGAAGTGGTAAGACACCGGGAGCGGCATTGGGCTTTAACGCGTTTCTCGCGGCCGGTGGATTCGTTGCTGCCGGTGTGGATAGCGATGGCGACGTCAAGCACACTGCCTCAAAGCTGTCGGACGAAATTGTCCAGCGCCTCTTGCCCGGTCATCGGGACGATCACTAAGCGCGTTTTGAACACCTGGAGCGGACGACAATAAGTTCTCGCCGGCTACGCCGCGTATCATCAGTCGTCGTCATGCTGCGTGGTCGCTATGGTCACGCATTCAATGCTGTGCCGCTGCCACCCCCGAAGGACTACGATCATGCTACCGATTGCCAGCCGTTGGTTCGAACTGAAGCGCATCAGTGACGACATCACCTTGTTGTGGGAGCCGCACGTCGTGCCGCTCATGCGCTGCAATATCTGGCACATTCGCGGCCGCGACCGCGACTTGATGATCGACACCGGTATGGGCATCGCCAGCCTGCGCGAGGCCGCGCGGCATCTGCTGCAAAAGAAGGTGACCGCCGTCGCGACCCACACGCATGCGGACCATATCGGCGGCCACCACGAATTCGAGCATACGCTGGTGCACGAGCTGGAAGCCGACAACCTGCGTGCGCCGCGCGAGCGCGGCACGCTGCTCGCGTCGGTCCTGGGTGACGCTGCCATCCGCCGCTATCACGAAGCGGGCTATCCGTTCGATGGCGACCTGATCACCGCGCTTCCCGATGCTGACTACGAGATGTCCACGTATCACGTGCGGGCGGCGACCGTCAGCGAAATCGTCAAGGAAGGGAGTGTCGTCGATCTCGGAGATCGGCATTTTGAGGTTCTGCACCTGCCCGGTCATTCGCCGGGAAGCATCGGGCTGTGGGAAGCGGCAACCGGCACGCTGTTCTCCGGCGATGCAATTTACGACGGTCCGCTGCTTGATGAAATCGGTGGTGCCGATATCCCGATGTACGTGCAAACGATGAAACGTCTGCGCGAACTTCCTGTGCAGGTGGTGCATGCGGGTCACGATCCGAGTTTTGGTCGGGAGCGGCTGGTTGAGCTTGTGGATGCGTATCTGGTGAAGCGGGCGTGAAACCGCTGGTGCTTGCACGAGTTGAAGTCGCACCCTTTCCCTGCCACAATTCATTCATATTACTTATCCCTTCGTCAGCAAGTTTGAATCTGCTGGAAGTCAAGGAAGTCGCGAAATGCCGAAGGCGTCGAAAGAGCAGTCGCAGTTGAATCACGAGAGGGTCGCGGCTACTGCAGCCCGGCTGTATCGCGAGCGGGGATTTCAGGGTGTAGGGGTCGCCGAAATCATGGCGGAGGCCGGCATGACCGCTGGCGCCTTCCACAGCAAATTCGGTTCAAAGGAAGCGCTTGCGGACGAAGCCTGTCTTAAAGCGTTTGAGCAGGTGGAGTCAGTATGGCAGGCCGCCATTTCCCAAGCCGAACGACCCACCGATGCATTTGAACCGCTCATTGACGCTTACCTTTCTATCGAGCACCGGAACACTCCCGCGTACGGCTGCGTGATTTCCACGCTGGCCACCGACGTGTCGCGATTGCCGGAAGACAATGTGCTGCGCGAGACTTTCAATGCAGGCGTCCGCCGCGCGCTTGATGCCGTCGCCTCGGTTCTGCCGCCGGAGCTCGATGATGAATCGCGCAGACAGCGCGCGGTGGTCACTTACGCAACCCTCGTCGGCGCAATGGTCATCTCTCGAGCTGTGTCGGACAAGTCACTCGCTACCGAGATGATCGAAAGGTGTCGTGAAGGCATCAAGCTGCCAGAACAGGACGTTTAAAGTTTCGTGGCACGATAACCGACCGTGCGACTGTTTGTTTGACGAGTCCCATAGCCCTGGCAATCAGGCAGCGTGCTCTTCCTGAGCAGCGCTTAATTCTTCTCGAATGTCACCCGCGCGACCTTCAGCGAACCCCACACGCTTTCCGTTAGCGCATCGTCCCGACAATCGCCGCGACGGCTCATTGCCGAATGCAGCCGTACGCCTTTAGCGAGTCCTGAAACAGCCCGCCGCATACACGGCCAGATTTGGCCGTCACCACTTATGTGATGTCACTCCTCCGGACCCGATTCGGCACTGTTGCAACGCAGTTGCGCTCCAACAGATTGGGCGCGAGCGGCGCGTCATGATTCGAGCTTGTCGTCGCGATGGACTTGCGACATGAGGTTCTACCCATAAAGCATATCCATGCTATATTCTTGAGCTGGTTTTAGGCACCGGTGTTGTATGAACATTCGAGTGCGGTCGACTAGTTCCCGCCTCGACGGCAGATATGGCAAGGCTCAAAGTATTAATTTGCGATTCAGACACAGCTGATGTAGAGGTCTTGTGGCATGAACTCCGCGGTGCAGGCTACGATCCGTTGGCGGCGTTCTCCATTGAGCGGGCTAAAGCGCTGATCGACGCGGAATGCCCGGGAGCGATATTCGTGCGAGCCAGAATGCCCGATGGCTCGGGCCTGTCATTGATTCATGACCTGCGTAATCTGAGTGCCACGGTAAGAACGCCAGTCATTGCTATCGGCGAACGTGACTCCACAGAAACTGAGAGCATTCGCTTTCTCGAGAGCGGTGCTGACGATTACGTCAGGAAACCGTATGGGCTAAGCGAGCTTCTGGCTCGGCTTAAGGCTTTACTTCGTCATGCTCCGCGAATTCAAGCGCCCGCTCGTGTGTCGTTCGAGACGCTAACAATGGATTTCGACGCACGTCGTGCGTTGGTGTGCACAGATGACGGGATCGACGGGCATGAACTGGATCTTGTGCCAACGGGATTTCTACTTTTGCGGCTTCTAATTGAAAATCCCTTCATCGTGATTTCCCGTCGGAGCATCATCGAGACGGTTTGGTTTGGTGCAGACGTGAAAACAGGCACAATCGATGTGCACATGGCCAAGGTACGGCAGGCACTCAAGGTAGTGCAGCAGCGCGTGGTCATTGAGACGGTTAGAGGACGCGGCTTCCGCCTGACAACACCGGAGAAGGTGAGGGAAGCGTTGTTGAATGACAGTGTTCCGCAGCCTTCATGTGAGCATGAGCAGCGCACTATCCAGACGAAGCCAGCCGCACAGCAAGCCTATGACGAACCGGTTCTTGTATCGGACCTCGGTGCCGCGATCGAGACAATCCGCAGATTGCGACGCATGCTAGCCAGGACAAGGGAGGAGAACCAGGTCCTGCGCAACTCGACCACATCGTCGTCTACTCCGAAGACAGATAGTGGTCCTTCTCGAAAGAACAGGAAAAAGGCGGGTGGGTAACGCCAACCGTTTGAACACTTCTGCAAGCCGAATCGATACCAGAAAGACATTTGCCTGCAAATCTAGGTGAAGCGGGCTCGCCAGATGGCTTAGAAGCGGACACGCAGGCCTGCGGTCACGGCAACCTGGTTGCCCGTCGACGACGCTCCGCCACTGGCGGTATTGTTGATCATCGCGCCAATGGTCTGACCGTTCAATCCCTCACGATTCATCAGGTGTTGGTACTCGCCCTGCAGATACACCGTCGTCAGCTTCGAGAAATAGTAGGCTGCCTGCAAATTCACCTGGCCCCACTTCGGCTCCGAACCCGCGCCAAAATTGGCCTGCGTGTAGGTGTAACTGCCCGCGAGGCTCACTGCCGGCGTTAGCGCATAGTGCCCATTCAATTCGAAATTCTGAAAGTGAACGCTGTTGCCTCCGAACGAGATCGTCTGGCCGGCGGTGGTCGGATTAACGCCAAAACCTTGGGTCAGGTTTGTTTGCGAATACACGAAGCCGGCGACCACCGGGCCGATCCCGTAGTTCACGGCGGCGCCCCACGTTTGTTGACGGCCTGCCAGCAGCGTGCTGTCGCCAGCGACCGCGCCTGTGCTGCTCACGGAGGTAAGCGCCGCGGCGGGCGTGGCGCCCGAGAGGTTGTTGTTCAGTTGCAAGTAAGCCGCCGCGACGGTCAGCGCGCCGTAGCTGTACGTCGCCCCGGCGCTGTATGCGCGGTTGTTCGCGAATTGTCCTGCGTTGTTCGAGAACGCATACACCCCTCCGAATTTCAAGCCAGCGATGTCCGGACTTTCATACTTGACCGAGTTGTTGAGGCGGAACGTATTGTCCAGGTTGTCGTTATCGAAGGGGTGTGCCGTAAATGTGCCCCCGAACTGCTGGCCTGGCAGTGCAAGCGGTTCGACATAGTCAACCATGCTGTCGTATTGGCGGCCAAGCGTCAGCGCGCCGAATTTAGAGTCCGCCAGACCGACGAACGCCTGGCGACCGAATTCGCGCCCACCCTGGCTAAGCGTGCCGTTGTTGGTACTGAAGCCCCCTTCCAACGTGAAGATAGCCATCAGACCGCCACCCAAGTCCTCGGTGCCACGCAGGCCCCAGCGGGTTGAGTTGACTGCGCCGCTTGTTTCTTGCCAGAGGGAGTGGCCTTTCACGTTGTTGGTGTACGTGATGCCCGCGTCGACCAGGCCGTACAGCGAGACACTGCTTTGTGCATGCGAGGCTGACGAAAGCACACTCGACAACGCAGCAAACATAAGGGTCTTTCTCATGTTTATGGTATCCCGGTGAGAGCGCACTGATCAGCGCCGACTTCATAAGGATTATTGATCTGCTGAGCGATGCTGCAGCCGATCCATATGTCTCGCTGCCTGCTGCGCGAGCTCCGTGTTTTTCACCGGGCACGATACTCGCGCTGTCCGCTGGTGTTGCCGATTCTCCGTCTGGCACGAGGGGCGACAGGTCCCGACAACGCAATCATGACGATCGTTAGCGGCGCGTCCCGACGGATAGATGTAAACATACGTATCCCTTAGATAGCTTGTCAACGAGCATGTACCCGTCCGTCAGCCTCGCGCCACAATTGGCTCGGCTCATTCCTTCTTGCGTGCACGCAAAGGCCTGTCGTCTGAGCTTTGCGAGGCCTGTGCCTTCCGGCATGCATTGCCTCCTCGCTAGGTCTTCCTAAGGTTGATTGAGTCGTGCCGCTCTTCTTTGGTCCAGTTACGAATGCATTGGCGCTTCGGCGACGCACTGCCTTTACGAGCGTTTTCTCGTGTACGCCGGATCATTAGGCCAATATGGTTATGATAGACATGAACGACAAGAATAAATGGTAGGGGCTGAGTGCCTCGAAACGAGCGACAGGGTCGTAGCGTTCGGCAATACGTCCGGTTACATTCGGACTTCAAACAATGTTTTTCGAGAAGTGCCTCATCAGATACAAGCGAGGCCACCTTCCTTACTCACGCGGCGTGTGCGCCATCATTCTCGCCGGGGAATCAGTGTTATTCAGTCGACGCGCCTTTTGCCCGCCGATCTCCGCAGCTACGATAAGCCCAACGCCGCCGCGAACGACGGACGGCGATCACTTCAGGAGACGTCGACATGCAACGCGCTAACTATGCCTGGGTCGTCGCGACCCTCTTCGCTTTATCGTTTCTTAGTCACGCGGTCACCGCCGCTTCGCTGACGCGCGAACAGGTCCGCGCGGATCTGATTGCCGCGGAGCTGAGCGGCAAGTTCCCGCAGAACAAGGGGAACAAGCGAGACCCCGCAATGTCCTATGCCGCAAAAAAAGAGAGCGAGAAGGCCGAAAACACGCGCTCTGGTCTCCCCGCGTCCGGAGAGCTGACGGCTGTGCCCGTCGCCCCTCCCTCACAGCCGGCGCCGCGTTCGTCACAGTGTTGAACGGGAGTCCGCTTTCCTGACGCATATCCTGTCCGGCAGCCGCCGGTCCGGCGCCGGAAGGTTCGACGACTGCGACCGAGCGGATGACAATGACGAAGCGTCAAGATCTGGGATTGGACCATGCTCGCCTGGTGCCACATCTGATGGCAAGCGAGACATGGCCACGCTAGTCGCTGCTGATGAGCATCAGGCACTATGAAGTGCCGACAGGTGCGTATCTCCGTCCATCCATCACTGAATAGTGCTCAAGGTCGGAACAGCTCTCGCAATTTGATGTTGAAGCGATCATTTAGTAACCGGATATACAAGATATATACGGTTGCATGTTACTTCTCCGCAACCTGATCGAGATACTCGCCGTACCCTTCGGCATCCATCTCATCGCGGTGGATGAAGCGGAGCGACGCGGAATTGATGCAATAGCGCAGTCCACCGCGATCGGACGGGCCGTCCGGGAAGACATGGCCGAGGTGGCTGTCGCCGTGAACTGATCTGACCTCGGTTCTCACCATCCCGTGGGTGCCGTCCCGCACCTCGTTGACGTTTGCGGCAACGATTGGCTTGGTGAAGCTCGGCCACCCTGTGCCCGAGTCGAACTTGTCAGTCGACGCAAAGAGAGGCTCGCCCGAGACGATATCGACGTAGATGCCGGGCTCCTTGTTGCTGTTGTACTCACCTGTGAACGAACGCTCGGTGCCGTTCTCCTGGGTGATGCGTCGCTGCTCCGGGGTCAGTCGATCGATCGCTGACTGTGATTTTTCATATTTCATAGATAGGCTCCAATCGTCTGCTTAGTTGGTCAAGCGCACTTCCTTGTGCGAAGCATAGAGCGAGCGAGCCCGCTTGTTCAAGATATTGAGTAGCGGCGTGACATACCTGCGTATATTCCCCTCCCTTGGGTATCGAAGTCCGATATCAATGCGCGCTTGTTTGCAGCGCCGCGGTGTATAGCATCGATTGCTCGTCGAACTCTCAATCGCGCTCGAGAAACCCGCCACGTTCGATAAAAAGAACCTGCGCAAGCTCAAGCACCTCCGCAAGTCGCTTATCGCAGAGCTCACGAATCCGTTCGATCCTCTAGTGCTTACCTTCTGCGAGCGGCTGGGATAAGTGTGGTCCAGACGTTGTAGCGTTTGACCGCCGACATGCAAGGCAACGAATCGTTAATCGCGAAGTTCGTGGAGCGCATTCCGCTAGGTCGTGCGGCCGAACCCGATGATATCGCGGCGGTGATTGCTTTTCTTGCAAGCGATGACGCTCGCTTCGTTACTGGCGTAAATTTACCCGTCGACGGCGGCTTGAGTGCATCGAATGGCCAGCCAAGGGTAGGGTAAAGGATTCGATAGCCAGTCGAAGATCGGTAAGACCTCGTATCCTTGCGAGGTGACTCATGTCGAAGCGATACGCGCTAATGACCGTCGCCGCAAATCATGGCTGGTCTTTACGATCAGGCGTAATCTGGCCGACCTCGTCCGTATGGCGATGAGGCCGTTGCGGTGGGGGCATAGCGACGATTTGCGTGAAACGCCTTCGGGTTCGACGCATTGAAGCGAGCGCCCGCAGCCGATAAAACGGGCATCGAAGCGTTCCATCGCGCGTTACTTCACCGTTTCCGGTGCGCTACCTCAACCGTTGATTCCTCGAAAAGATCGCGCGTTTATGCAAAGTTAGTTTTGGGGCGAAACACCAGGCTATCGACGATCGCTGCCATATGTGATCCATTCGGGTTTGCCAGATCTGTCAGGATCGTGAAATGCCGTTGCTCTGGAAGCGGCAGAAAGATCACATTCTCCCCACTTGCTTCGCACGCGGTCGCATAACGCTGAGACTGTCCGATCAGTTCCGGGAGTTCTGCCATGCCGACAGACACAATGGTAGGTGCACCGCGAGCGATGCGATGCAACGGACTCAAACGGGCAATCTCTTCCTCCGTTAGATTCAGCTTGTCATCCAGCCAGCACAGTGAGATGGGTTCCAGATCGTACAACCCGCTCACAGAGACTGTCATCGCGACCCCGGGGTGATCCCGATGAAGGGCGGCAAGGTGCCCTCCCGCCGAATGACCACAGACACAAACGGGACGATCGCCGAAACCTGCCTCGCTGGTATCCCACTGCAATAAATCGAGCAGCGCTCCGATTTCGTCGACGATTTCCGTCATCGATGCTTCGGGAGCGAGCGTATATTCCGCCATCACGACATTGAATCCGCGCTCGAGCGGACCACGTGCGACGAACGCCAAATCTTCTTTCACATAGTTTTGCCAGTAACCGCCATGGATAAAGACAAAAGTCGGCGCCGCTTGCTTGCCGCATGAGAGCCAGTCAAAGCGTTGACGTGACCGGTTACCGTAGCGAAGGTCCCGCCTCACTTCCGCATTGCGATAAACAGCTTCACTCTGCTCCTTGAATCGACCCATGATCGCCCGATACTCGGGCTCTGCCCGGACGTTGTTATAGGCCAGGTCAAGCGCCGCACGGTCCATTCCACGGTATATCGAACTCATGTCCTTTCGCCTATTAACCGCAAATATCATCGTTTAATGGTTATGCATCGATCGCCATTTCTTGCGCGGGATAAGGAGACGATGCCGAGGCATCGTAGCATCACCTGCGACTGTCATCAGGTGCGAAGGATCGCGAAAGCCGGAAGTCAGGCTACGCCGCACAGACGCCAGCGCGATGTCCGCGGAAAAGCCGCCCATCGTCCTCGTCCACGGCGCCTTTGAAAATGTGCAGGTACGGGGCCACCTCACCGCCTGACTTCAAGCCGACGGGGGCAAAGTCGTCGCCGTCGATCGGCGTGGCCGCTGCCGGGGCCGTGAAGAGTCATTTGCAGGGGCAAACGAAACGTCCGAAAAAGGAACGAAACCGGTCAGTGCCTATGACGGGCGCATGTCACATTTTTTTAGGCACTTGCGTTCCAATCATTTTATGTAGGCCGCTCGGAGGCTCTCAGCGTGCTCAAACAGCCCCCAACAGGTTCTTTGCTAGCCCGTTTTATTGACCTCTGTTATAAGTCTGTCGCTCGCAGGCGGTGGTTCGGCAAACGTAGCGGATGACCGCAAGAATGCGTCCGGCATCACAACCAGAATAAGCGCCTCGATATCCCTTAACATGAATTGGCTAAGTCTTTCCGATGCTCGCGTGAGTGCGATGCCGACAGTGGAATGTGGTGAACCGCTTGTCGCGATCGCCGGCCTGCATGCTCGGCTGAGCATTGATGAATCGGACGAGAATATCGCTTGCCTTGGCTATCAGCCAACATTCACGGTACGGGAATCGGTCGCCTGTCGACTCGTCGACGCTGTTTCGAACCTGCCATCGGACTATTGTCTTCTGGTGAAGGAATCGCTACGACCAGCCGCTCTGCAGAGATTTTATTTTGAGCGGCGGTTGCGCAAGGTACTGGCTAGCAATCCGGGCCTGGCCGAGTCCGATGCAATCGAGGTTACTTCGCGGTTCGTTGCACCCCCAACGGTCGCAGGGCATCCCGGCGGTGGAGCAATAGACATCACCCTGTGTGATCGCGACGGGCGTGAGCTTGACCTCGGCTGCGCCTACGATGCCGACGAGGTGGTGTCGGGCGGGGCCTGTTTTTCGCAGTTCGACAATCTGAATGCGCACGCTCGCAAGCACCGCTCGCTGATGTTCTCTGCTCTGGAAGATGCAGGCTTCGTCAATTACCCGTTCGAATGGTGGCATTGGTCATACGGCGACAAGTACTGGGCAGTAGTGAAACAGCAAGCGAACGCGCTGTATGGTCCGGTGGAAGATCTGGAAAGTACAGCCCTGCATCCGAAAATCTAAGGCTTTCGGGCTTCACAATAATCATGAGCTTGATTCAACTGAGTCGCGTAGTTCGCGATGACGCTACCGATCTGATTTCGGCAAATTGCTCCAGTCAGGACCATCACCTCCCATGGGTCACCTCATTCACAGATCAGGCAGGTTTTGATGTCTGGTTCGCGCGTTGCCTTACTGGCCCGAACATTGGTCTTATAGCGCGGGTGCAGGCTACGGGTGAAGTTGTCGGTGTGATCAACATCAGTGAAATCGTGGGCGGAGCATTCCACAGCGCTTATCTCGCCTACTACGGAATGGCGAAATTCAGCGGGAAAGGGTTGATGACCGACGCAGTTAGAAGCGCAGTCACCTATGCGTTTGGTGAGTTGGGATTGCATCGGCTCGAAGCGAACATCCAGCCAAACAACCACGCGTCAATAGCGTTGGTACGCCGACTAGGATTTCAGAAGGAAGGCTTCTCGCCGCGCTATCTGCGCATCAATGGCGAATGGCAAGATCACGAGCGATGGGCCGTGCTTGCCGATGTGTTCAAGGCCGACCGATAGGTTAGCCGCCTCAAGCGTGAATACCCCTGCATCGAGGAAACTACTGCCAACCGACTTCAGGTGTCGGTCGAGTCTCAGGATGATTCTGAAAGCCGAATCGCATGACAGTTGTCTCTTCGACTGAAGCATTCCATCGGTGGGCGCTCAGGCGCCCGGGGGGGCGCGCGCGGACGCAAAAAAAAAGCATCGTTTGAGCTAAAGCCCAGCAAGGCGCTTGTCGATATCGTTCTGTAGGCGTTGCGCTTTTTGCTGCTCATGGGCGCGACAGAAAATCCCGAATAGATAACCGCGCCTGGTACATTCAAATGTCTTCACCGATCAACAGCATCACTGACGCCCAGTTGTCCGGCTTACAGAATAATTCGTCGGCGTCCGTCAACGTCGGGCGGAAACTATCCAGTCAATCGGCAGGGCTGGAGATCGGCCACGTTGATAACGGCCAAATGCAGCAACTGCAAGAAAATTTCGCCATGCTTCGGGCGGCAGCTGTTCCGATGGTTGCGACGGCCAACGTCAACCAGTTCGAGGCTACCTTCGGGCAGATCCTGCAAACTGCAACCAACGTCGATCCAGCGACCGGACAACGGGAGATAACGGCAACCGCTAACAGCGAACTGAGCGGTGCGCTTCAAAATTTACTTGTGGAAAGCGGTTTTACGGCGCAGCAAGCCGAGGCAGTCGGTGCGAGTTTTAGCGAGCAACTGGCAAAAGGCGGTTCTATCAGCCTGAATGCAAGCTTCGCCGCGACCTCTGCCGAACCGTTTACGGTATCTGGTTTCACTAAAGCATTTGCCGGCGACGTTGCCGTATCGGCCGGTTATGGGACGACGTTGTCGGCGTCGGGGACGACAGTCAATGCACGTGCAGGTTCGGTGTCGATATCATTTGATCCCGATAGTGGTGCGTTGTCGGTTTCGCTCCAAAACCAGTCGGTGTCCGCGACCTCGTCGGTTATCGATGTTGCAACCCCAGGCGCGCCCGCTACTTCCCTCCCGCCGGGCAATACGACCACAGTCGGGCAGGACAAGAATCCTAACGGTACTAACGACGATGGAGGTAGCCGTCTGCGCGGGCTGATCTCCGGACTTGGGCAGCCGACGCTACACGGCGTCAGTACCGCACTCGATTTGCTGCGTGTTGCGGCCAGTGCCGCGCAAACGGAAAACGAGAAGAATGCCGGTGCCAGGCCTGGAGATCGGGTGCCGAATCGCAACCATGCCAGGCTCGCCACCGTAACGGTGGGTTTTACGCAGCCCCTGTCGATCGCGAGCCACGGTGTAAATGGCGATCGCGCGACGCTATTCAAGCGACCTGACGGTAGTCCCGGTGTTGTGTTGTTTGGCCCGGTGAACGTCGAGGCCTGAACGGAGTGACGGCATTCCGGCCACGATGACCGTGCTTTCTGGTGACATGCCACTTGCTGATTGCGGGCGCCAACCGCAGCGTCGGTTCGCGCACTAACTGCGAAGCTCTTTCGGTCCCTTGCCCGTCCAACGTTTGAGTGCGCGCCGAAAATTTGCGGCATCGCTGAAGCCGAGCAGGGTGGCAATGTCGTTCACGTTCATCCGGGTTGTCTGCAGATACTCTTGCGCGAGGGAAGATCGCACATCGTCCAGAATCGACTGAAATGAAGTCCCTTCCGCATCCAGGCGACGTCGAAGCGTTCGCTTGACCATGTTGAATCTTGCAGCCATTGCATCCATGGAAGGGAAATCACCCGGATGAGTCAGAAAGACCTTGTAGATTTCCCCCGATAGCCCACTCGACGTCTTTTCTTGCCCGACAAGCCGGTCACAAGTTTCTTGCAGTAACGCTGTCGTCAGCCGGTGAGCCTTTTGCGGTTTCTGATCGAGGATCGCGCGGTCGTAAATGAGCGCGCACTGAGGTGCGTCGAACTCACAGGAACAGCCCAGATACCTGGCGTAGAGGTGCGCGTGCGTCGGCGCCGGGTACGAGAACGTCGCGCGCAAAGGTGGGCATTCGCGACCCGCAATTTCCTGAAGGTGAGTGACGTTGAGGCTGACCTGCTGCTCGATCAGGAATTCCCAAAGCCTCGGCGATGGGTCGGGGACGATCGCATCCGCGAAGGTCCACGTCACGGTCTCATCCTGCTCAGTCCATTCGATATTGACGGGCGGTGTGGCGAGGCGCCGGTATTTCACAGCTAACCGAAAGTACTCGCGCAGCGACAAACACGACAGCAACGCGTATCCGTATATTCCGTACGCGGACAGGTGCAGGCGGCGCCCTATCTCGAAGGCGGTGGCCGGATCAGTGGCGATCCTGACCGCGTTCTCGCACACCGTCAGGTACTGGCGGACCGACGTAAGTTCAAACGCGTCGTACAGCTTGTCGATGGCGACACCGCTTGCCTTCAAACTCATTTCAGGCGGAATGCCTTGCTCCGCAAGCACTTCCACTACGGCGCCGATTTTGTACGGCGCGTAGATTTGCTCATGCGGCAGTGGAAGTTGTGATCGCACCACTGTCTCCGATTGTCCCTTTTTGACCTGCACGAGTCCCTTAATGACCTTTCGACGGGCAGGATATCTCACTACCATCCTGATCACAAGCCACGGAAAAGCCCACGTTCCCGTGCTTGCACACAATCAGACGATGGAGACAACGTGACTATCACTTCTTCGGTGTTATCGCCGGCTCCCTGCGGTAAATCCGCCCCTCCATGCTGTGACCGGCCGTCGCGGCATCCTGCCAGTCCCTGACGTTGACAGCGTCACCCGACGTATTTGAACGGCGGCATGGCTGATGCCTGCGCGCGCTCACGCCTGAGCAGGCGATTCGATTCAGTTAAGGGGAGCAAGACATGGTGCAAATGGTGCAAGACGACGCCGAGCGCTCAGCGCGCGGCGTCACTGAGTCGGCGAGACAAGGCCGGCGAAACGTATCCGAGTGGTTCACGCAGTGGAGTCTCAACTGGATTCCCGACTCGATGGTCTTTGTCGTTGCACTGACGCTCATCGTCTACGTGATGGCGCTTGGGTTGACGCGGCACGGCCCATTGGAACTCCTCGACGATTACGCGAAAGGCTTCTGGGTGTTGCTTACGTTCGCGATGCAGTTGACTGTGATGATGATCACCGGCTTCGTCGTGGCCGACTCGAAGCTGGTCAAGGCGGCGATTGTCCGCGTGATCGGCATGACGTCGACCGCACGCTCAACCTTGATCCTGTTCTGCCTGATCGTTGGTGTCGTGAGCTGGCTGCACTGGGCGGCGGGAATCATGGTGGCGATCGTCATGGGGAAGGAAGTGGCCGTGCGTAAACGCGGCATGGGTATCCACTATCCGGTTCTGGCCGCTGCCGCCTACACGATGATGCTGTTGATGGCGAACGGGCCATCGCAATCCGCGCCGTTGCTGGCAGCGACCTCCGGAAACTTTCTGGAAAAAGCGATCGGCGGGCTGATTCCGCTCACGCAGACGGCGTTGTCGCCGTTTCTGCTGACGCTCGTCCTGTTCCAACTAGTCACGTTGCCGGTCATATTCGCATTGCTGATGCCGCGAAAGGAGCGGGCGGTTGAGATCAGCGATGCGGTGTACGACGAATTCACGCGAGTCCCGAGCGCCACCGACTCGACTGAGAACCTGCGCCCCGCCGAGCGTTGGGAGCGTTCGCGTGTTCTGTTGACCATCCTTGGCGTGGGTATCCTGATCTGGTCCGTGCGGTTCATTGTGACCATGGGCGCAGCGAAGCTGGACCTGAACGTCATCAACTTCATGCTGTTCGGTCTGGGTATGGTGCTTCATGGTTCGCCGCGCAGCTTCACGGAATCCGTCAAACAAGGTGTGGGCACAACCTATGGCGTCATCATCCAGTTTCCGCTGTACGCGGGCATCTTCGGACTGATCGTCCACTCGGGTCTGTCCGACATCATTACGCACTGGTTTCTGTCCATTTCGACCAAGGGAACCTATTCATGGATCGTGCTCATCTATACGACGATCATGGATTTCTTCGTCCCGTCGGGCGGTTCCAAGTTTGCCGTCGAAGCGCCCTACATCATCGCGGCCGGCCAGAAGCTTGGAATTCCCGTCGCCCATGTCGTCAACGCATACAGCACCGGCGGCCAGCTCGCGAATCTGATTCAACCTTTCTGGGCGCTGCCGTTCATGGCGGCGTTCAAAGTCCGGTTCCAGGACATCCTGCCGTACACGTTCGCCATGTTTCTGTATGCGCTCGTCGTGGGTAGTGTCGCATTCCTGATATTCCCGCACGGCCTTTGATAACAGCCGGCGCGATTGCATCGCGCACCGGGAAATAACCGGTCGATTACTCAAACTCAGCCAACGACGGAGAACGTATGAGAGCAGCAGTGGTAGGCGCGGGGTCCCTTGGCACCATCATCGGCGCATTGATCGCGCAGGCCGGCAAGCAGATCGACCTGCTCGACACAAACCGGGAACACGTCGAGGCGCTCAACCGGATGGGCGCGACGATCACGGGGTCTATCGAGCTGAACGTTCCTGTCACTGCGCTGACGCCCGATGAGATGACCGGCCAGTACGATCTCGTGTTTCTTTTGACCAAACAGACCAGCAACCAGCAGACGCTGACCCAGTTGCTCCCGCACCTTCACGCGGACAGTGTCGTCTGCACCTTGCAGAACGGGATACCCGAACACGCTGTGGCCAGTATCGTCGGCGCGCAGCGCACCGTGGGCGGCGCCGTCGGATTCGGAGCGACATGGATCAAGCCGGGCGTGTCGTCGCTCACTTCCAGTTACGCCGCGCTGAAAAACTTTGCGTTTGAAATCGGCGAAATCGACGGCGTGGTCCGGCCGCGGCTGGCGCAAGTGCAGTCCTATCTCGAGTGCGTGGGCAACACGGATATTCGCACCGATCTGATGGGCATCCGCTTTAGCAAGCTGTTGATGAATGCCACGTTCAGCGGCATGTCTGCAGCATTGGGCTGCACGTTCGGCGACGTGCTCAACGACGCGCGGGCGATGACCTGTGTGGCGTTCGTTGCAAACGAGTGCATCAAGGTCGCTCACGCACACGGCGTGCGTCTTGTCACGATGCAAGGCGAAGACCTCGAAACCTTCGAATTCGACACTGCGGCCGATATCCCCTCAAAGATGCCGCTGTATCGAAAGATATGGGGCGCACACGCTGCACTGAAGGCCAGCATGTTGCAAGACCTGGAGAAGGGGCGCGACACGGAGATTCGCTACATCAACGGGCTCGTGTGTGAAAAAGGCCGCGAGCGTCGAGTAGCGACACCGTTTAACGATAAGGTCGTCGAACTGGTGCTCGAGGCGCAAATCAGACGCGGGGTCAATCGGTTTGCCGATCTGAATCGATTCGACGCCCTGCTTGCGGCGCACGTGGCGGATTTGCGGTACCACACCGCCTGATTCCGCACGACAGCGAACGCTGCCCGGTCGATACCGGGCGTGCACGACTTCATTTGGATTTAGCAGAAAGGACGGTCCATGGCTCGTCAAGACAAGAAAGTCATCATTACTTGCGCTATCACTGGCGCCATCCATACGCCGACCATGTCGGACGCGTTACCTTATCGACCCGAAGACATTGCGCGGCAAGCCATCGACGCGGCGCAGGCCGGTGCGGCGATTCTCCATCTGCACGCCCGGAATCCGACCAACGGTGCGGTATCGATCGATCCCGATCACTTCATGCAGTTTCTGCCGGACATCAAGGCGTCGACCGATGCGGTTATCAATCTGTCGACGGGAGGCAGCCTTACGAACACGATGGATGAGCGCATCGCGCCGGCACGCCGCGTATCACCCGAAATGGCATCGTTAAACATGGGAAGCATGAATTTCTCGATGCACCCGCTGGCAGATCGCTACAAAGAGTGGAAGTTCGACTGGGAAGAAGCCTATCTGCGCAACTCGGACTCGTACATTTTCCGTAACACGTTCCGCGATATCGGGTTCACGGCGAAGGAACTGGGCGAAGCACATGGCGTCAAGTTCGAGCACGAGTGCTACGACCTCGGTCACTTGTACAACCTGAGATTCTGCATGGACATCGGCATGTTCAAACCGCCGGTTTTCATTCAGTTTATCTTTGGGATTCTGGGTGGCATCGGTGCAGACCTCGACAACCTTGTGTTCATGAAGCGGACCGCCGACCGACTGTTCGGCAAGGACTATCGCTGGTCGGTCCTCGGCGCAGGCGGCGCCCAGATGAACTTCGCCACGACAGCGGCCATGATGGGCGGGAATGTCCGTGTCGGACTGGAAGATTCGTTGAATATCGCGCGTGGCAAGCTCGCTAGTTCTAACGCTGAGCAGGTCGTCAAGGTTCGCCGGATACTCGAGGATCTTGGCTATGAAATCGCGACGCCCGCGGAGGCGCGCGACATGCTGGCGCTTAAAGGTCGGGAAAGAGTTGGATTTTGAGGGCCGCAATACAGGCTCCCGTGCAGGCGCGCATCCAGTAACCTGGATGCGCTGCCCGCGCGGCTCGGACGTTCAGACGACCGCTCTGCTCAGCAAACGGCCATTCAATACGCGGATGTCATTTCGGTCAACTATGGAAATAGGGGGCGCGGCGCGGCGTGTGAGTGACCCTAATAGCATGTCGTGCTGCCGCGCGCGTCGGTCGACCTACTCAGATCACAGCGTGACCTCGGAGAGATGCCGTTCTGCACCAGCAGGTGCAAGCGGCCGATTTGGGTCGACTGCTGTCCGATGTTCGTCGATGCACGGTGGACCACCGCGCCTGTTCGACGTAAGGACCGAGTTCGGGGACGACTGGCTACTTACCGCTGCCATCATCCCTTCAATCCCGATTCATTAATCGAACTTGATCAAGTCGTTGAATATCAGGTGTCCCCAGTTCTTTCCGCGCGCATGCACAAGCCATCCACCTGTCCAATCGCGGCCGCATCGGTCGCAAAGCTTTCTGGGTCGCGCGTGGTTGCAACGCACTTCGATGCCGTTGCGGGCGAACGCCTTGGCAAGTGCGTGGCCGATCTTGCCGAAGCCAATGATGGCGTAGTTCATACGTTTCTCCTTCGTTTCCCCGGCGCGGTCAGAGCTTGTAACCGCCGCTCGCTTCAATCGTCTGGCCGGTCACCCAATGGCCTTCATCGGAGGCCAGGAACGCCACGACAGCGGCGATCTCCGAAGGCTCGCCAAAGCGGCCCAGCGCGATTTGGGCCTCGACCGCCTTGACGAGTTCGGAATTCTCCCGAAACTCGGCGTTCGCATCCGTTCGGGTGAAGCCCGGTGCTACGGCATTCGCCGTGATGCCACGCGGCCCCAACTCGATTGCGAGCGTATGGGTCAGGGTGTTGATGGCCGCTTTCGCCATCGAGTAGACGGGCGCAGCCGTCACGGGCTTCGTGGCGGCTGCGGAAGAAATGTTGATGATGCGTCCACCATCGGCGAGACGATCGAGAGCGGCCTGAATGATGAAGAAGGGCGCGCGGGCGTAGACCGCCATCAAGGTGTCCCAACTCTCCGGCGTCGCGTCCTTGAAGCCAACCCAGCCGGAATTGCCGGCGTTGTTGATCAGAATGTCGAGGGCTTTGCTTCCGTTCCGTCTGGTGAACTCGTCGTTGAGTCTCTCGAACAAAGCCGGGACAGTCGCCCGATCAACGAGATCCGCATGGATCGCGAATGCGGTGCCTCCCGCTTTCTCGATGGAAGCGACCGCCTCGTCCGCGCCTGATTTGCTGGCGTTATAGGTCAGCGCGACGATTGCGCCATCTTTCGCGAGACGCTCGGCGATGGCGCGGCCAATGCCCCGCGATGCGCCCGTAACGAGAGCGGTTTTGCCCTTTAGTGGCTGTGTCATTTGATCTTTCTCCTTAGAGTTGCGCAAGGCCACCATCAACGGCGAGTTCGCTCGCGGTCATAAAGCTGCTGTCTGGCGAGGCGAGAAAGGTAGCCGCCGCCCCGATCTCTGACGGATCAGCCATGCGCTGTAGCGGAGTCATCAGGGCGAAGACCTTCTGGCCTTCCTCGCCTAACGCTTCCTTCGCGAGTTCGGTCGCCGTCGCCCCGGGCGAGAGAACGTTCACCCGGATGCCGGTGCCCTTCAGGTCCTCCGCCCAGGTCCGCGCAAGGTTGCGCACTGCCGCCTTGCTCGCGCTGTAGGCGCTGAAGGCCGGAGCGCCCGTGGTGCCGGCGCTCGATCCCGTGAGAATGATCGAACCGCCCTCGCTCATCAGAGGGAGTGCCTTCTGGACCGTGAAGATCGTGCCCTTCACGTTGGTGTCGAAAGTGTCATCGATGTGCTCGTCGGTGATCTCGCCGAGCCGAAGCGGTCTCCCCGCTCCAGCATTGGCGAATACGATGTCGAGCATTCCACGCTCGGCTTTCACGAGCGCGTAGAGTCGGTCGAGGTCCGCCTGATTGGACACCGAGCCCTTCACGGCGCGGGCACGGGGCCCGAGGCTGGCCACAGCGGCGTCGAGCGCTTCCTGACGGCGGCCGAAGATATAAACGAAGGCACCCTCTTCGATGAAGCGCTTCGCCGCGGCGCGGCCGATGCCGGTAGCGCCACCGGTGATCACAGCGGTCTTTCCCTTAAGTCTGTTCATGTCGTGCATCCGTTGAAATAGCAGCAGGAGAGCACGATTCTCAAACACTTGGTTCATGAAGACAATTGACTATAAATTGATGCTATTCATCTATTCTCTAGATACCTATGCTGGACAATGTCACTATCAATCAACTTCGGGCCTTCGTGGCTGTCTGCGACAAAGGGAGCTTTTCCGGGGCTGCGCGGGAGCTGAGGCGTGCACAGTCGGCGATCAGTCACGCGATCGCCGCGCTTGAAACTGCCTTCGACGTGGCGCTCTTTGAACGCAATACGCGCAGAGCGACGCTTACGGCTGCGGGCCGCAGCCTTCTGCCCGATGCTCGAGGCGTCATCTCGCGTACCGAGGAAATGAAGATGCGCGCGGTTTCAATTGCTGAATCCGGCGTCCCACAGGTCTCCATTGCGGTGGATACTTATTTTCCGCGTGCGCACCTGATCGAATGCCTGCGCACCGTCCAGGCGGAATTTCCGACGGTTGCAATCAGCCTCCGCATGACGACCATGCAGGGCGGCGAGCGTTTGGTTCTGGAAGGCAAGTGCGCGTTGGCGGTGACGATAACCGACGTGCCGGAGCTTCGTACGGATAGCATCGAAAGGCAGCACTTATGTGATACGCAAATGGTGACGGTCTGCGCGCCATCGCATCCGCTGGCTGCCATCGCAGGACCGATTCCGCGAGAGGAATTCGGACGGCACATCCAGCTCGTGGTAACCGACAATCAGTCCGATGCAGAAAAGACACAGCAGGGGGTTGCCGGCGAGCGTCAGTGGTGGGTGAATGACCTCGGGGCGAAACACGACCTGCTCAGGGGAGGCCTGTGCTGGGGGCATATGCCGCGTCACATGGTTGCGGAAGACCTCGCGAATGGGACGCTTGTCGAACTCCGGCGGCGTGCGTGGCATATGCGTCCGCTCACATTCATGATCTCGCACCGTCGTGGCTACTCCTTTTCCGGATGCGAATCACACCTTGTCAAGCTTCTTGGCCATCCTGAATGCTGCGCGAAAGATTCCGCGCAGCGCTCCGTCTCACGCGAAGGAAAAAAAGTGCGGCGACCGACCACCCGTGAGCGATAGCAAGGGTCGCGTGCGACCTAACCGTCGCGTTGCTGTCCAACGATAATTGGGCCGCATGGCTCGCGCGTCTTCAATCCACTATATCGACAGTTCGATGGCCGCTTTGCCTCTCGCAGCGGCCTTACGTTTCGCGCCATGTCGAGGTCCGTTTAGGGTCGTCCAGGGCCGGTTGCATCAAATGCCGGTGCGATGGCGGTCCCTTTTTCAGCCTCCTTCCGATCATTCCACCGCAGGTTTCGACCCGGCACCTCCCGTCGCATGCTCTTGGGCAAGCGGACAGTTCTCAACTTCGAGCGACGACGGCAGCACGTAATCGCAGAACTGCTCGCGCAGCTTCAGTTTGTGCAGCTTGCCAACGGCCGTATGCCGCCCTCAGTACATCGGCGGATGCATGGCACTCACACCATGAGACATACGAAAGCTTCGCTGATCTACCGGTACACGATAAACTGCCCTTTGACGCTAAAGCCGTAACCGGCGAACTCGTGAAAGAAGGTGGGTCATGACATACATGCAGCGATGGCAAGAGCACGTCGCGCGACTGCGCAACGGCGGTATGGTCATTCTTCTGATGCTGCTCGTCATCACGGTGTTCGTTCTACCGCTCGTCGTTACGTCGAGCAGCGTGATCGACAGAGTCGCACAAGACGTGCTTCTGTCGGCTATTCTCGTGAGCGGCCTGGTGGCGGCCGCAGATGGCACGAAAGGACTTGCGTGGTTCGCGCTGGCCATGCTCGCTGCGATTGTCGTGCGCTGGATGGGATGGTTATCGCAAAAGGGCGTCGGGCTGGTGATCTTTGATGAAGTTGGACTCCTTTCACTGACGTTGCTCGGCGCGCTGTTGGGGACCAGGGTGTTCGGTGCCGGCACGGTGACGCGCAACCGGATCGGCGGGGCAGTCGCCCTTTACATGTTGGTCGGGCTCGTTTGGGCTGACGCATATCAGCTCGTCAGCATGGTAGTTCCCAATTCTTTTGCTGGCACTTCGGCGCATGACGGTTCCATCGATCGCTTCACCTGGGTGTACTTTAGTTTCGTCACATTGACGACCGTAGGGTACGGCGACATCATGCCTCTCTCGCGCGCGGCGAGGTCGCTTGCGAATCTCGAAGCATTGATCGGTCAACTGTATCCCGCTATCGTGCTGGCACGACTGGTGTCCTTGCGAGTCGCGGGGAGCGGGTCAGGTTCGAACAACACCTGAGGAAAAACCCGGGGCCGTTTCCCGAATGACAGAGACGGGTTGAATCCGCACTCCGGCACCTGCCTTTCACCTCTGACCCTCCACCGACCGCTCAGGGCCGACATGCGCCCTATGGACCGGAGACCGGCCAGCTCGCTACGATTGCCTCGCTAACGACTGTTTGCCCGGATCGGGTTGTTCTCTCGCCCAGGCGAGCGGTCGACCTCTACGCCGGCGCTGCCGATCGAGGCCCGGCGTAGTTTCATGGCATCATCGTTCCTCTTCACACCATCGCAGGAGCCTACGCCCATGACGACTTACATTGTCTTCACGAAGGAAAGCACGCAGGATCAGGCTGAACTCGACATCTACCAAAGCAAGGTAGGCCCGACGTTCGAGGGTCATCCTGTCAAGATCCTCGCTGCGTACGGCCCTCAGCAGGTTCTTGAGGGCGAAGCGCCCGAGGGCGTCGTGATCGTGGAGTTTCCGTCGACCGCGGCCGCTCGTGCCTGGTACGACAGTCCGGCGTATCAGGAAGTCGCGCAGCACCGGTTCAAGGGTGCGCGTTATCGCGCCGTTCTTGTCGAAGGTGTGTGACGTTTCGGGCCCTGTCCGCGACGCATGCTTTTGCGTCTGTCTCTACCTCGCTCTCAGCCACGATTCGACGCGCCGCGCGGCGCTGGGCGCTGTGTTGTCGCTCATACGCGGCGGATGCGCGAGCAAATCCTTCGCATGCGCGTACGCATCGGCGAATGCGCGCAGTTCGCGCGTGACCGGCCGGTCGTCCGGACGACGGCGCTGCAAAGCGTGCTTGACGTTGCGTTCAATCAGCGCAAGCTGGCTGTCGATATACGCGACACACTCGACGCGACACGCGTCCGAATAGCGCGCGACTGCCAGCAACGCGGGCACCAGTGAGATCGTCAGATAGCCGTCCGCCGGAATGCGCGCCAGCGCGACGGGTGAATCGAACAGTTCGCCACGCAACAATTCGAACACCGTGCGCCCCCAGAACTCGCGGTCCAGCGCGAGTTGCGCGCGGCGTCGTTGAACCGCTTCTTGCGCCGACGCGTCCTGAACGCGTCCGTTCGCGACGAGCGTCACGATGTGCACACGCACGTGGGCGTCATTGGATGCTGTGGCGGTACCTTCGCAACCCTCGCCATGCTGCACGGCCTCGCCCTCGCGGATACAGTTCGCACCGAAGTACGCGCTACTCGCATTCCGCGCGGCCAGCACGACATGCTGCATCGAATCGGGCACCATCGGATCAAGTGGGACCGCTTCGCACAACGACGGCTTGCCGTTCGTGTGAATCGCGCACAAGCCATCGTCGGCGAGCGCCGGGCAACACGCCAGCGACGGGTAATCGAAGCCCTGTGTCGCAATGCTGAACGATTGGTCGGCCAGTAGTGGCGAGCGATGCAGCAGCGCATCCGCGAGCGTGTCGAACGCAGCGACGTCCGCGTCATCGAGCACGTGGTAATGCGCGCCGAACGTCACGCGCTCTCCCGCACGCCGACGCGTCACACGCCCGATCGCAATACATCCGACGAAGCGATCCCGATGTCGAAACAGTTCCGGCAATGCCATCGACGGCGGGCTGTTGCAGCACTTCCCGCACGCCGAGCATGCCAGCGAGAACGCGCTCACCACGGCCGGCGCACCGAATCCTGGTAACGCGTCAGGATGAAATGGGCGACTTCGTTCGAGTGGTATGCGGCGATCAGTTGTGCGACCCATGGTTGCGCGCGATCGACGTCGCGCACTGTCAACACGCCGGCGTACGGCGAACGCGCGTCCTCGATGCCGATGCTGTCGCGAGCCGGATAGAGCCCGGCCTGCTGCGCGCTTGCACTGTCGATAACCGCGAACGTCACCGTGTTCAGCGCCGCGACCAGCCGCTCACGCGGCAAGGCCCGCAGCTTCAGATGCAGACGGTTGCCTGTCACGTCGCGCAGTGCAGCGTGGAGGCCGGCGCGGTCGTCAAAAGTGAGCAGCGTGTAGTTTTGCAGCAGAATCAGCGCGCGCGCCATGCCGTCGCGGTCAGCGGGAATGGCGACGGTCGCGCCCGGCTGGATCTGCTCGAGGGTTGTCAGCTTGCGCGAGTAGAGCGCCATCGGCAGCGTGACCGTCGTCGCCACGCTGGTCAGCGCATAGCCGTTTCGCTTGCGCGAGGCATCGAAGGCAGGTTCGTCCTCGAAGCTCGCCGCGTCGATGTCGCGCGCGGCCAGCGCGGTGTCGATCCGCGAGCCGTCGTCGAACGTGACGACGTCGACGCGCAGGCCTTGAGCCGCGGCCACGCGTCGTACTTCGTCCATGATTTCCGCATACGTGCCGCGCGTGACGCCGACTTTCACGACCGGTGCGGTGGCATAAGCGACGGATGGCATCGCGCAGACAGCCACCGACGCCAGCAAAGCCGCCGCGAAGCTTCGCAGTGTCATCATCCCCGGTCCCGCAAGATAGTCCTGAAGCCGATGTGCGATGCCGGCAAATCCGCTTCCTGCTGCTCGCGGGATGACGCACGGTATCGCACGCAGTAATCGCGCGAACACAGGAACGAGCCACCCTTGATTACCATCAACGTGTCGTGCTTGCGCGTGGCCGGCGCGACGGCCGCCGTGTCGCCGTTCGTATGCGACTGATGCGCGCCGGTGTACACGTCTCGCGTCCACTCCCACGCATTGCCGATCATGTCGTAGAGCTTGAATCCGTTCGACGCATAACAGCCGACCGGCGACAGTCCTGTATGACCGTCCTCGTTTGTGTTCAACACTGGAAACGCGCCTTGCCAGTAGTTCGCGGTGGGCTTGCCGTGTGCATCCCGCGGTGCCGCATCGAGGTCCGCGCCGTCCTCACCGCCTTTGCCCGCGTATTCCCATTCGGCTTCAGTCGGCAGGTCGCGGCCGAGCCAATGTGCGTACGCGAGCGCGTCGGCTTGCGTGACGAGCGTCACCGGCTGGTTCATCTGGCCGTCGATACCGCTGCCGGGCCCGCGTGGCTGCCGCCACGACGCATCCTTCACCCAGGTCCACCAGGCGAACTCGCGAGCGTCCATCTGTTCGCGCGTCGGCGTGCGGAACACCGTCGCGCCATGCTGTTTCTCGGCGTCGGTGACGTAGCCGGTCGCGTGGACGAACGTCGCGAATTGCGCATTCGTCACGTCGGTCTGATCGATCCAGAAACCGCCGACGGTCGTCCGGCCGTCGCCGGCCGGTCGCTCGTCTTCGTAACCGCGCGTGCTGCCGAACACGAATGCCCCGCCATGCAGATGCACCATGCCCGCCTTCGGATCGTCGCGCCAGTTGATCGGCAGGCCGCTGTAACGCTCGCATTGTGTCTCCGAGCCGAGCGGCGCAAGCGGCCGTGAGCGGTTCGCAGCGTCGAACGCGTCCGGTTTGGCCGGCCACGCCGCCGAGGCCGCCATCGCAATGCCGAACACAGCGGCAAACAAGGCGCTATAAGCAGCCAGCGTTTTCACGTTAAGACTCACGACGATCGCTCGCTCAGTAGTAGCCGCGCGGTCGCAGTGGTTCGACGCCGCCGACGCCCGTCATGTATGTGTTCCACTGCTGCACGAGTTCATCGATGATCGATGGATTCTGCGCGGCCACGTCCGTCGTTTCGCCACGATCCGTCGTCATGTCGTAGAGCTGCCAGTGACCGTCCACCGGTCCGAGCGGCGGCTCTGTCCACAACGCTTTCCATTTGCCGTCCGCGCTGCGCAGATAGCCACGGCCGTACGCTTCGTCGCCGAACGACGCGGTATGCACGTCGGCGCTCGACTGATCGGTCAGGAGCGGCAACAGCGATTTTCCGGTGACCGGATACACATAGCGGTTGTTGTAGACGACCTTACCCTTGTTCTGATCGACACCCGTCAGCGAGTTGATCAGCGCAGGCGCGGCTTGCGTCGGCGGTGTGATGCCCGCAACCGCGAGGAATGTGGCGGTGTTGTCGGTGACGTGCGTGAAGACGCTCAAGGTCGGCTTCTGTGCGGTCTGGCCGGGCAAATGCACGAGTAGAGGTGTCGATACGCCGCCTTCGCCCGAGTAGCCCTTCGTCAGCCGGAACGGGGTCGCGCTGACTTCGGCCCAACGCAAGCCGTACTGCAGGCGCTGCGCGTTTTGCAGGCCGTTGTCGCTGCCGAGCGTCGAATACACCGGATCGGCGGCGTTCGCAGTGTCGGTGGCGGTCGGGTCGGCGCCGGAGTCGATCGGCCAGCCTTCCGCGCCGTTATCCGACTGAAACATGATGAACGTGTTGTCGTACTCGCCAATGTCCTTCAGATGCTGGATCAGCAAGCCGATGTTGTGGTCGAGGTTCTCGACCATGCCGGCGTAGATCTCCATATAACGCGCCTGCGCTTTCCTCTCGTCAGCGGAGAGGCTCGCCCACGACTTGTTCACGTAGCCGGGACCATAGTCCGTATAGCCCTGCACGGTGCTATGTACGGCGCTCACGTACTTCGCATTGACCGTGCCGTTGTTGGTGGTGCCCGCGGACGCGCTCAGCGTTTCGGTCGCGCCCGGATACGGGTTGAAGTCGGCCGGGATGATGCCGAGCGCCTTCTGCCGCGCAATCCGCGCCGCGCGGATCACATCGTAACCGCCGTCATATTTGCCGACGTAGTTGTGGAGATACGGCTCTGGCACCTGCAACGGCCAGTGTGGCGATGTGTAGGCCGCGTACGCGAAGAATGGCTTGCCGTCGCCCTTATTGGAGTCGATGTACGAGATCAGGCGTTGCGTATAGAAATCGGTCGAGTAGAACAGGGCCGGGCTGCCACCGGCGCCGCCTGGTTGACCGGGCTGGCCAGGCTGCACGTACTGGCCGTCTTCCGTGTAGTTCTTCGAGCCGGCTGGTTCGTGCGCGAAGTGATTGGTCGCCGCGCCCCCGAGCAGCGCATAGCTGTGCTCGAATCCCCATTGGTCCGGCGTCTGGCCGCCGCCCGTCGCGCTGCCGACGATCCCCGAACCGATGTGCCACTTGCCCGCCATATACGTGTGATATCCGCCATCCTTCAGCAGTTGCGCCACGGATAACGCGCGGTCGTTCAGATAGCCTTCGTAACCCGGTAGGCCTTTACGCTCATCGGTGGGCGCGCCCATCGTGCCTTCGCCGACCAGATGGTGATCGGTGCCCGAAATCAGCATCGACCGCGTGATCGCGCAGACGGTGCCGGTGTGATGGTTCGTCAGGATGCGGCCGGACTGCACGAGTGCATCGAGATTCGGCGTGTTGATCTCACCGCCGAACGCATGAATGTCCGAGTAACCCAGATCGTCCGCCATGATGTAAAGGATGTTCGGGCGTTTTGCGACTACTGGTGTGGACGCTTGCGGCGAGACGGAATCTTCGCCGGAACACGACACGAGTGCGATGAGGCTAACGACGGCTGCGCCGAGCGTACCCAGCCTGAAACCGTTACGGACTGCGGATAAATGCGATCTGGGCGTTGTCATTTGTTCTATTGATCGTTGTCTGAACGCGAGATGGTAGCGATCCGTACGACGTTGTCGAAGCAACTTTTTCTGCAAAGCAAGTGAGCCCGCGTGATATGGCTGATTTCGAGTTTCAGATGTTGCTGGGGGTGTGCGAACAGCTGCGAGACGCTCTGCTTGCGCAAGGGTTTAATGTGCGTGTCTATGTGCCATACGGTTATGACTGGTACGGCTACAGTACGCGGCGAATCAAGGAGAATCCCCGGATTGCCGGATATATCCTGGCAGCGATGATGAGAGACGCTCGGCGGCGCTAGCAGTTGCAGAAGTGTTGGAAGAGCGGGGCCGACCCAATCGTTGGCCCCGCTTTGTATTCATCGAGGCTGACCCGAAAGCCATTGCGCATCGCGAGGCGGTCTGGGTCTGCTACATACTGAACGGCAGCTTTAAGAGGTATTGCCGGCCGGCGCGGGTCGGCTACGGCTTCCTGAAAAAGCCCGGCGCTCGCTAGCGTACACACTTGCTTCTTTCATACCACGAGGTGCTGCCTCAAATACTCCGCGGTGCGGCTTTCCTTCGCTCGCACAACCTGGCCCGGTGTGCCGCTCGCCACGATCTTGCCGCCGGCACCGCCTGCACCCGGGCCGACGTCGACAACCCAGTCGCTTTGCGCGGCGACCCGCATGTCGTGCTCCACCACGACGACGGTATTGCCGGCATCCACGAGTCCCTGCAGTTGCACCATTAGCCGGTCGACGTCGGCGGGATGCAGACCGGTGGTCGGTTCGTCGAGGATATACAGCGTGTCGCCGCGTTGCGCGCGTTGCAGTTCCGTGGCGAGCTTGATGCGCTGAGCTTCGCCACCGGACAATTCGGTGGCGGGTTGACCGAGCCGCAGATAGCCGAGGCCGATGTCACGCAGCACGTTCAGTGCGCGCATCACGCTGGCTTCATCGGCGAAGAAATCGCAGGCCGCATCGACGGTCAAGCCGAGCACCTCCGCGATGTTCTTATCGCGCCACGTCACTTCTAGCGTCTGCGTGTTGTAGCGCGTGCCGCCACAGGTCGAGCAGGGCGCATAGACGCTTGGCAGGAACAGGAGTTCGACGCTGACAAAGCCTTCGCCTTCACACGTCGGGCAACGGCCTTGCACCGCATTGAACGAGAAGCGGCCCGCACCGTAGCGACGCTTGCGAGCCAGTGGCGTGTCGGCGAACAGCTTGCGCACGTGGTCGAAGAGGCCGGTGTAGGTGGCGAGATTGGAACGCGGCGTGCGGCCGATCGGTTTCTGATCGACGCGCACGAGGCGGCGCAGTGCGTCCATGCCTTCGGCAATGCGGCCGCCGGTCGGCGCGCTCGCGCCCGCGAGCAGCGGATCCTGCTCGTCGTCGTCAGGCTTTTCAAAGGCGCGTCCAAGGTGGCTAGCGACCAGTTCCGGCAACGCCTGGCTCACGAGGCTCGATTTGCCCGAGCCCGACACGCCCGTGACAGCAGTCAGACAGCCGAGCGGAAACGCCGCGTCCAGCCCATGCAGATTATTGCGCGTGATGCCGACGAGCCGCAGCCAGCCGGCCGGTTCGCGCGTCACGCGCGCGACGGGCGCGGGCGGCGCAAACAGATGTCGGCGGGTATGTGACGCTTCGATCTTCGCGAGGCCGGCGGGCGGCCCACTATAGACCACATGGCCGCCGGCTTCGCCGGCCGCGGGACCGACATCGACGAGCCAGTCGGCGCGGCGCATCACCTGCAGATCGTGTTCGACGACAAACAGCGAATTTCCCGCGGCCTTCAGGCTCTGCAGCGCGCTGAAGAGCGCTTCACCATCTGCGGGGTGCAGGCCGGCCGATGGCTCGTCGAGCACATACACGACGCCGAACAACTGCGACGATAACTGCGTGGCGAGTCGCAAGCGCTGCAGTTCGCCGGATGACAGGGTGGGCGTACTGCGCTCCAGCGCGAGATACCCCAGGCCCAGATCGACCAGCGTCGTCAGGCGTTCGAGCAATTCGGCCGCAATGCGTTGCGCGGCGACGCGTTTTTCCTCGGACAGGTTGGGTGTGCGCCGCACGTCGGGCGAGGCTTTATGCGCGGACCCGCCTGCAGCGATCCGTTTATCGACGGCATCGCGCATCGCGCTTCTGCTGAGCACGCTGCCTTTGCCGACGCCTTTACCCGAATGAGCGGCATCCGGCTCGGGCCATTCGCCGCGCGCGATCGGCTCGAGCATCCCGGCAAGTCTGGCTAGCGGCAACTGAGCGAACGCGCCGATATCGAGCCCGGCGAATTTCACCGACAGCGCTTCCTTCTTGAGCCGCTTGCCTTGACAGGCCGGACAGACGCTGCCGATCATGAATTGCGACACGCGCTTTTTCATCAGCGCGCTTTGCGTGTTCGCGAAAGTGTGCAGCACATAGCGGCGTGCACCGGTGAATGTGCCTTGATAGCTTGGCTCGTCCTTGCGCTTGAGCGCGGCACGCGTTTCTTTCGGTGTGAGTCCGGCGTAGACGGGCGCAGTCGGCTGTTCGTCGGTGAAGAGAATCCAGTCGCGGTCTTTCTTTGGCAAATCGCGCCACGGCTTATCGACGTCGTAGCCAAGGGTCACCAGAATGTCGCGCAGGTTTTGTCCGTGCCACGCGGGCGGCCATGCAGCGATTGCGCGCTCGCGGATGGTCAGCGAGTCGTCGGGCACCATCGATTTTTCGGTGACCTCGTACACGCGGCCAAGTCCATGGCAAGTCGGACAGGCGCCTTGCACCGTGTTCGGCGAGAAATCCTCGGCGAACAGCATGGGCTGCTTCGGCGGGTAGTCGCCCGTGCGCGAATAGAGCATGCGCACGAGACTCGACAGCGTGGTCACGCTGCCAACCGACGAGCGCGCGCTCGGCGTGCCGCGCTGCTGCTGCAACGCGACCGCGGGCGGCAGGCCTTCAATGGCGTCCACTTCGGGCACGCCAACCTGCTCGATCAGACGCCGGGCATACGGCGCGACCGATTCGAAATAGCGCCGCTGCGCTTCGGCGTACAACGTTCCAAATGCCAGCGATGATTTGCCCGATCCGGACACGCCAGTGAAGACGACCAGCGCATCACGCGGAATCTGCACATCGATGTTTTTCAGATTGTGTTCGCGAGCACCGCGCACCCGCACGAAGCCAGTGAAGGCGGGTTCCCCGGACGGCGGCGGCGCCGGGCGAGCCCGGTTGTGGATGGTGTCCATATCGATGAGGGGCGAATAAGCATGACCCTGGGGGGCCAACGCTAGTGAAGTTGCACGGAGCATGCCCGAGGGGCATGTGGCAATGATGCCAGTGACCTTCGAATGGCCCTGGGTCGACTCCCCGATTCAACAATTCACCGATTCACCGATTCCCTCAATGCACGAGAGGCACCGGGCTAATGCCCGGTGCCTCTCAACCTCTCATCTTCGATCAGAAGACGTCGATCATCCCCATCGCAGGATCGCTCACCGAGTGACGGCCGGTTTCGATACGCCCGGCGATGCGACGCACGAAGCTGCGGTCCGTGCTGCTGGTGATCTCGAAGTCATACCAGAAGCCGGTCTGGGCAAGGTTCCAGAAGAGCGCGACCGGGAGGATGCTGTTCGTGCTGACCGTCCAGCTGTGCCCTGGGTCGAGGCGATCATTCTGCGGGAACGGAGCGGGCGCCGGCCATGCGCCGAAGCCCGGCACCGGGAACCCGCCGAAGCCCAACGGCCGTTCGCCAAAGACCGGAATCGGCAGACCTGGGAGCGCCCGCAGCGCGCCGTAGACCTTGTTGGATTTCACGGTGAACTGCGCGTGGCCAGCACCGTCGTTGCGCAGTTGAAGGTGCAGGTTGCCGGTCAGGGAGCCGTAACCGACGCGAGCTTCCAGATTGGCGGCCCGGTGCCCGTTCAGCGCGGTGAGGTCGCCCTTGAATTCGCGATGGTAGCCGTTCGGGCCGAGTACCCACAGGTCGTACTTGCCCATGTCCATGGAGGTTGGCGCCCACACGTCGTCGAGCGTCTTACCCGGCTCGACTGCGTAACGTTTCGGCACGCGGTCCAGGTGCAACTTGTCATAGACATGGAACACCGCACCCTGACGACCGGTATTGGCGAATAGCAGTTTGACGGTGCCGGCGCTCGCGTCCACGTGCGCGCTGGTGTGCAGCTCGTACGGCAGCGCGCGCGACGGACGGAAGCCGCTCGCCTGCTTCGGCATGCCGCGGCCGGCGTCCGGCACGATCTGGCCCATTGCCTGCTGCGTGGCGCGCAACGCATCGGCGTCGGCCTTGCTCTTCTCGCCCGCGAGGGTCGGCAGCGGTTCGTTGTTCGGGCTCGCGAAGTTGAACGCCGAAGTCAGATCGCCGTTGATCAGCCGGCGGTACGGCGAGATATTGCTTTCCTTGATGCCGAAGCGAGCTTCGAGGAAGCGCAGCACCGACGTGTGATCGAACGTCTGCGAATTGACCCAGCCGCCGCGGCTCCACGGCGAAATCACCCACAGCGGCACGCGTGGACCCGGGCCATACGGCTTGCCGTCCGGCGCGGCCGGCTGGCTGTCGGGCGTTGCACCCGTGTCGGCGCGGGTCACGTACGGGTGGGTGAAGTATTCGACACCCAGCTCGGCGCTGTTCAGCGTGGTCTTTCCGGAATAGGTGCCGTCACCATTCGGCGACGGGACGGCAGCCGGCGGCACGTGGTCGAAGAAGCCGTCGTTCTCGTCGAAGTTGACCAGCAGGACGGTCTTGCTCCACACCTCCGGCACCGCGGTCAACGCGTCGATAAACTGCTGCACGAACCATGCGCCCTGCACCGGGCTCGAAGGCCCCGGGTGCTCGGAGTAGACGTCGGTCGGAACGACCCACGAGACTTCCGGCAGACGGCCGTTTCTCACATCGTCGGCGAACGCCTCGACGAAGGTGCCGTTGGTGTTCGGGTCGGTGTCCGTGGTCGGCAGGGTATTCGCGTAGCCCTTGATCAGCGGCTGCGCGGCGGCGTCGGCGGGGTTGTAGACCGGCTCGGCGGCCTGGCTCAGCGACGTGTTGACCTGACGCTCCTTCGGCAGCGCCTCGTTCGCCTGGCGGTACTGCCGGAAGCCGAGCAGCGGGTTGCAACCGTAGGTGTTCTTGATGTTCTGATACACCTTCCAGGTCACGCCGGCCTCTTCCAGCCGCTCAGCGGTGGTCTTCCAGTCGAAGTACGCCGATGCCGACGTGGTGACGGAGAAGTCGCCGCTGAAGTTGTTCACGAAGGTCTTGCCAAACGCCGGACCATTCGTGCCGGTGGAATGGAAGATGCGATTCGGGTGCGTGCCGCCAAGGAACGCGCAGTGGTAATCGTCGCAGAGGGTGAATGCTTCGGCCAGCGCTCGCTGGAACGGGATTTCAGCTGTGTCGAAGTAGCCCATTGTCTGGTTCTTCTTGGACACCGGCCATGCAGCCATGCGGCCACCATCCCATGCGTTTTGCGTGTCGACCCAGCTATGCGGCGTGCCGGTCACGCGTTGCGCATTGCCCTTGGTCTCGTCCAGATGGTAGGGCAGGTCCACGTTGCCGTTGGCGTCGATCTGCTGCCACACTTTACGGCCGTCCGGCAGCGGAATCGTGAAGCGATCGCCATAGCCGCGTACACCCTTATAGGTGCCGAAGTAGTGGTCGAACGCGCGGTTTTCCATCATCAGGATCACGACATGCTTGACGTCCTTGATCGTGCCGGTCTCGTGATGCGCGGGAATCGCGAGCGCACGACGGATGCTGGGTGGAAATACGCTGAGCGCAGCAGCCGACAGGCCGGCCGTGGCGGAATGTTGTAGAAATTTGCGGCGGGAGTTCACGATGCAGGTGCTCCTTCTTTTCGGGGTGGTCGTCGATACCTTCGATAGCGTTCACCGCAGCCGAATGGTCCAGCGAACCGGCATGGCTTGTCACGATCGATGCGCTTGCATCGTTCGCGCTCCATGCTCGATATCGCCCGTTAGGACGGCTGCCTGCCGAGACCCCGCTCGTGGAAGCTCAAGGATGTCTTGTTGCGCGCCCGTAACCCTGTCGTTCGGTAATTGTCAGGATCGGACAACTGACGAATATAGGGAGCAACGATGACGGTACGGTGTCGGCGCTCAAATAGTTTTTGTGGTCGACGTACACGCGATGGTGTGCAAAAAGTTTCGCTGATCTGCGATCACGGTGTCGCGCCGCTCCTCGCATCAGGTGATCTCGCGGTCGCCGCGCAAGGCACGTCCGCTCGCTTCTGACGCACGTCCTGGCGAGCGAGACGTTCTAACGCCGGATCGCCATCGACATCACCGCGCTCGCCGCGCACAGACCCGCGACGATCGGAAAGATCACCGACGTTTGATGCGTCGCGTCAATCACGTGTCCGATCACGGGTTCGCCGAAGCCTGCGAAGAGGTAGGACATCGTGTTGAGCACCCCGGTCGCGGTGCCTGCCGCGCGGCGGCCAAAGATGTCGGGGCACAGCGCCCAGAACGACGACGCCGGGCCGAACGTGAAAAAGCCGCACGCGAACAGCAGCATCACGCCGATCACGCTGCCGTGCGGTGCGAACAGCATGCAGATCGCCGTCACGGAGGCGATTACCATGTACCAGACGATCGCGAGATAGCGGCGGCCCTTGAAGAGCGCATCGGAGATCCAGCTATTCGACAGCGAGCCGAGCGCCATGCCGACCGGCAGCGCAACTGTGATCCACTTCGGATCGATCAGCGCTGACGATGCCTTCCAGTCGCTGCCGAGAAAATGCACCGGCACCCATACGACCAGCGCATAACGCGCCGCGTTCTGGAAACCGATCGCGAGCCCGATGAGGTAGAGCCGCCAATTGCGCATCACCAGCGCGTAGCGTTGCGCGCTGGTGAGATCGTCGCTGGCGTCGGTGGACGCAGCGGCGCCGTCGCGATCGCTTTCATGCGTCGCTTCCGGCTTCTCCGCGACGAACAGCAACAGCACGACCGCGCCGAGCAGCATCGACAGCGGCGCGAGCCGGAAAATCCACTGCCAGCCGAGATGCAGCGTGCCGAGGATCAACACTGGCAATACGTACGCGAGCACGGACGAAAATCCGGAGAAACCGACGTACACGCCGTACACGAATCCGCGCCGCTCCTGCCCCCACCAGTTCGACAGTAGCCGGCTGCCGGGCGCGAAACCCATCGACTGGAAAAAGCCGTTCATGCCCCACGCGATCAGAAAGAATACGAACGCGTGACCGAAACTGAACAGCCAGTTCGCCGCCAGCGACAGCACCGCGCCGGCAATCATCATCGTCTTACCGCCGAGCTTGTCGCCGAGATTGCCGTTGATGAACTGGCCGCCCGCGTAACACCACAGCATCGTCGCGCTGATCCAGCCCAGTTGATATTTCGACAGGCCGAAATCCTGCTGGATGCCGGCGACCGCGAAGCCAAGCGTCTGCCGGCCGGTGTAATAGAAGAGGTAGCAGAAGGTCACGCCGATCAGCGCGCGCCAGCGATATTGCGCAAGTGAGGTATGCGATTCGATCGACGTATACGGCAGTGCGTCACGCGTATTCGTGGGCATGTCTTGTCTCCTGAGCGGCGCACGGTCTATGCCGTGCTGGCCGGATTTTTATACGGCGTGATTGAGTGCGAGATCGAACGCGTCGAAGTTGCGCAGACGGCGATTGGCGTCGAGATCGCGCAGCCTGCGATTGAGGATCAGCGGAACTTTCTGTTCAGCGATGCCGCCGTGCGAACGCAGCGGCACGGTGAGGCCCGAGAGATCGTGCTTGTCGGCGGCGCTGCCGAGGGCAGTCAGCCGTTCGCCGATGACGACCAGATCGCCGATGCGATCGGTGGGCAGTTCGAAGCGCTTGCTCGCGGCTTGCTTGTCGAGCACCGCTTCGACACCGTCCAGCGACGCGATGAAGGTGCTGACTTCGTTTGCACGCGCTGCGTCACGCAGGTAGATCGTCGCGTAGGAGCCGAGCGCACCGTGGTGAACCACGTACGGATCGGTGATCGGCAGCAGGACACGTGTGCGTTCCGCGCCGAACTTCTCGTCGAGCCGGTCCTGCAGATACACGACGCGCGGCCGCCCGATCGCATCGGTCTTCGCGTTCATGCCGTGATCGGCGGTGATCGCGAGGATCGCGCCCGCTTCGTGGTACTTCGCGAAGTAGCCGTCCATCATCGCGTAGAAATCGTTCGCTTCCGGCGTGCCGGGCGCGTGCTTGTGCTGCACGTAATCGGTGGTCGACAGGTACATCAGGTCGGGGCGCTCGTGACGCAGCAGTTCGAGGCCTGCAGCAAACACGAACTCGGACAACTGCGCGCTGTACACCGGTGGCACCGGCATGCCGACACGCTCGGCGATCTGCTCGACGCCATGCGTATCGCGGCGCACTTCGTCCGCTTTCTCGGCGGAAAAGCAGATTCCGCGCATTCCGTAGCCGAGCAGCGCGCGCAGCTTGTCCTTTGCGGTGACGACGGCGACGCGTCGTCCTGCGCGCGCCATTTCGGCGAGGATAGTTGGGGCGCGCAGATATTTCGGGTCGTTCATCAGCACCTCGGCGCCGCTGGCTTCATCGTAGAAAAAGTTGCCGCAGATGCCGTGCACCGACGGCGGCGCGCCCGTGACGATCGACAGGTTGTTCGGGTTGGTGAACGACGGCACGACGCAATCGCCGGTAAGCACTGTGCCGAGGTCGGCATCGCTCAGGCTGGCGAGAAAGGGTGCGCGGCCCGCGAGGATCGCCTGATTGATGTACTCCTGCTCGCAACCATCGACACAGACGACGATAGTGGACGCGCTCGGCATCGAGTAGGCGCGGCCGTTGACAACGAGTCGCTCGGAAGTGGACATGTGGCACCTTTTTCGTGTGGGTGTGTGAAGTGGTTTCCAGCGTAATAGGCGTAATCTGCTCACACAATCGATAAAATTGCGCCAATACTGTTAAAAAAGCTGACGGGTCGGGTGACGCCATGAGACAGAAGCTGCCGCCGCTAAACGCGTTGCGGGTGTTCGAAGTTGCAGCACGCGCGGGCAGTTATTCCGCCGCCGCGCGCGAGCTGAATCTGACGCACGGCGCTATCAGCCGGCATATCGGCATCCTCGAAGACTGGCTCGGCCAGCCGCTTTTCACGCGCGACGGCCAGAGCATGGTGGCGACGCCGCACGCACGCGCGTTCGCCCGCGAGATCAGCGCGGCCTTCGATCACGTCGCCGATGCCGCCGAGCGTTACGGCCGGGCGCAGCAGACCAAGGTCATTCGCGTGAGCGCGTCGGCGACGGTCGCGATGCGCTGGCTGATCCCGCGTCTCGCGGGTTTTACGCGCGTGCATCCGGACGTCGACGTTCGTGTGTCGACAGCGATGTCAACGGAACCGGAACTGCGCGGCAGTTTCGATCTCGCCATTCGCCGCCACGTGCCGCCAGCCGGCCAATTCCAGAGCTGGCTGTTGCTCGAAGAGATGAACACGGTGATCGCGAGTCCGGCACTGCTGGCGCGTACGCCGCTTGTGCGCATCGAACAATTGGCGGAGCAGACGTGGCTCACCAGCGAAACGCGCCCCGGCGATTGGGAAGCGTGGCTCGAAGCTGCCGATCAGCCGACGCTGCGAGCGAATCGCGCGCTGCGCTTCGATCATTTTTTCGTGACGTTGCAGGCGGTGGTCGATGGGTTGGGCGTCGGCGTTGGCCCGTTTCCGACGCTCGACGCGGATCGTGAGGCGGGGCGGATCGAGACGCCGTTTGCGGATCGTTTGTCGAAGGGATCGAAGTACTACGCACTGGTGCCGCTGGATGTCGATAAACCGCGTCACATGATGGACTTCATTGCGTGGCTGCAATCACCGCACTGAGAAAACCTGGCCGATTGCATTCGCAGCGACCGTCCAGCTTCTGCTCTTCACGAAACCGTTCCTGTCGTTGACCAGCGTTCGACAACCCGAATCGATGTGAAGGTATCGCCCGATAGCGAAGCGAATTAATGGAGGCCGTGTCGATTTCAAGTATCCCGGATCGTCGTCGTGTCAGAGGACCCTGCAAGCCGCTGCAACCCGGAGCGACATTCAGGATCAAACTCCGGACGACATGGCGGGTTCTCACATCATTCTTTGTGCAGGCCAGCCGCGTTGACACAGGAGGCGCAAATGACACACTACGTTGACGGATTTGTTGTACCCGTTCCAATCGATAGGCTCGATGACTATCGGCGTATCGCAGAGCGAGCCGGCGAGGTCTGGCTGGAGCATGGCGCGCTTCAATACTGGGAATGCGTCGCGGACGACGTAAAACCCGGCAAGGTCACGTCGTTTCCGCAGAGCGTGCAGCTCAAAGATGATGAAATCGTCGTGTTTTCCTGGATTCTTTACAACTCACGGGAACACCGCGATAGCGTCAACGCCAAGGTGATGGAGGACCCGCGCCTCAAGGACATGATGGATCAAAAAAACCTCCCTTTCGATGGGATGCGCATGTTTTGGGGCGGCTTCAAGACGCTGCTGGAACTCCCCAACGCCGGCGGACCTCGCTAAGGCGGTCCCAGCCGGTTAATCGTTTTGTCTCCGCTGCGGTTCGGTTGCACCGACGCAGCGGTTGTCATTGAGGCTCAGCTTCGAGCGTCGATGCGGACCAGCTGAACGCCATCTTCATCTGGTCGACTTCTTCTGTCGGCGACCGGCCGAATGCTCGCTTGAATTCCCGGCTGAATTGCGAAGGGCTTTCGTAGCCGACCGTCGCGGACGCGGCGGCGGCCGTCAACCCAGTGCGGATCATCAACAGGCGCGCCTGGTGCAGTCGCGTCGACTTCAGATATTGCATCGGCGTCGTGTGGGTCACAGCCTTGAAATGGCGGTGAAACGTCGGCACGCTCATGCCGATTTCGTTGCTCAAACTATCGACGTCGATACGCTTGTCGTAATCGCTGTGGATGCGGCGCAGCGCCCGCGCGATCTGCGAGAAATAACCGGTCGTCGCGAGCGACGCACGCATGGCATCGCCTTGCTCGCCCGTCAGCACCAGGAAGAAGATCTCGTGCACCACGAGCGGCGCGACAATCCGCGCCTCCAGCGGCGAGCCAAGCGCCTCCAGAAGACGAAGCAGCGTGTTCGAAAGCCGATCGTTTAACGGGGTGGAATAGATCCCTCGCGGCGTAACGGGGGCTTTCCTGCAGGGCCTATCCACGCTGAGCACCAGATCTGCGGTGACGCTCGCGTCGAGGCGAAGAGTGACGGCGAGAAAAGGCTCCTCAGGCGTTGCTTCAGTTTCCGTGGAAAACGGCAATGGCACCGACAGCACCAGATAGTGATTCGTGTCGTAGAGAAAGATCTCATCGCCAAGGAATCCGCGCTTGCGTCCCTGGCAGACGAGAACGATGCTCGGTTCGTACAAGACAGGCGTGCGGCCGAGTGAGCGGTTTGCACGAACAAAGCTGACACCGTCCAGCATCGATGCCGTATACCCCTCGTTGGGCGCAAGCCGCTCGATCAGCTTGACGATTCGACTCTGCCGCCCTGGCATCCTGCCTCCCACGGTGTTGACTGACGATCGCCAATATATTCGATATGCGGGGCCGGTGTGTTCGTTTGATACTTATAGGCAAGGGTCTGAGAACCGCTGCCATGGCTCGTCTGAAGCCCGGCAGGTACATTTGTTTCCACGCTTTCGAACCGATCTTCAGGTGGCTCGGTGAATCGACTTTTAAGGAAACGAACATGCAAGATATCAATGAGGTTGAAGGCAAAGTCGCGATCGTCACGGGCGCGGCTAGCGGCATTGGACGCGCAATCACGGACCTGCTCGTGGCATGTGGCGCCTATGTGGTGGCCGAGGACATCGATCCTGCTGTCGAAGCGCTGGCAGGACCGCGTGTCGCGCCGCTTGTCGCCGATATCTCCGCCGATGGCAGCGCGGAAAAAGCGGTGGCGCTTGCCGTTGACCGGTTTTCGCGGCTGGATCTGCTCGTGAACAATGCGGGAATCATCATCAATAAGTGTGTGGTGGACATGTCGCGCGACGACTGGGAGCGGATCATGAATGTCAACGTGACAGGCGCCTTCCTGCACTCGCGTGAAGCCATGAAAGCGATGATCCCGCAGCGTTCCGGTGCGATAGTCAACGTGGCTTCTTATGCGTCGTACTTTGCATTCCGTACGATTGCCGCTTATACCGCATCGAAAGGGGCACTTGCGCAGTTGACGCGAACGCTTGCGCTGGAGGCGATCGAGTACGGCATCCGGGTCAATGCCGTTGGCTCGGGCGACGTGCTCACCAACATCCTCAACAAGGTGGCGCCCGACGGCAACGGCGTCGCGGCGTTAGCGACGCACGGAGAAGGCGCGCCGATCGGCCGGGCAGCCAATCCGGAAGAAATCGCGGAAGTAGTGCTATTCCTTGCCTCTGAGCGAGCCAGTTTCATGGTCGGATCAGTCGTGATGGCAGACGGCGGAATGAGCGTGAGGGTTGGCGCGTAGCGTTGCGATGAACGAAAGACACGCTTTGTCCAACATCTGGCCACACGCCGTCCGCCACGACCGCCTCAGTATCTGTTACCACCGCCCCCAGTAGCCGAAGCGGAACGACACCGACGGCCCCCACCAGCCCGGCGAGCCATACCATGGATAGGGCGCATAGTAGGGAGGGTAGTAGGGTGCGTAGTAGGGTGGATAGTAGGCGGGCGCGACGTACATAGGCGCCGGATAGACGTACGCGGCGGCGCCCTGTGACGCCGGCGGGATGTTCTGGGCGTCGGCGCCGTTAGCGAGGCCAGAGCCTTGAACCGGGACCTCGCGCTGGGTGGCGTAAGCAGGCACAGCGGGATAGTAGCCGTACGGGTAATAGCCGTAGGGATAGTAGCCAGGGCCGACGTAGTAGCAGCCAGATAGTGCAAAAAGCGCAAGGGCGCTGCTTGCTCGCATCGCTGCCGGGAAGGATCCCATGACATGTTCCTGAATGGTCGCGGCACCTCGCGACCTCTCACAAGCCTAGACTGGCCGAATGTTGGCTGCCTGCTTTCCCTTCGGCCCTTGCTTGATGTCAAACGTCACCTTCTGATTTTCCTGCAGCGACTTGAAGCCCTCAGCCTTGATTTCGGAGAAGTGTGCAAAGAGGTCCTCGCCGCCGTCGTCCGGTGTGATGAAGCCAAAACCCTTTGCGTCGTTAAACCATTTCACGGTACCAGTTGCCATTTTTTCCTCTGATTCCAGACAGGTCATCACCTGCGGTTAGTAGATGGCGGTGTCCTCGCCTTCCGCCTGCGTCGATCGTTCAAAGTGAGAAACGCTTTCCCACCGCCGATAGTACGACTCGATCCGTGAAACGTGTCGCCAGTGCACTTATTGCGCGCCAACCAGTGCAATGCGCGGCGGCGATCAGACCAGGGTTGAACTGTTCCAGCGCGTCGACCGTGTCTGGAATGATGTTCTCCGTGGCGCCTGACAAATGGAAGCCGCCTAGCACCCCATAAATCGGGACATCAGGGAAGCGATTGCTTGCATGCGTCAATACGTTGATCAGGCCTGCATGCGAACAGGCTGTCAATACAAACAAGCCCTTGTTAGCGATATGGACAGCAACATACCGCTCATCCACCACCCGTTCGTCCAACTCCCATTCGCCGTCAGGGCCAAGCCTGTGCTGACCGGGCATACCTTGCTCGAAGTGCGTCACGCGCGGGATTTCACCGCTAACGTAGAACGATTTCGATAGAGCCGCCTGTTCAACTCTCGTCATAATGAGTTCTGCGCCGTTACCGGCAAGCACCTTCTCGCCCGGAATATCCTCCATCGGCATCATGTGGCCCTGCGGATTCCTGACCGCTCGTGATGCGAACATGTCCGGATGCATATAGGTCGGAACAGGCTGTCCACCGTTTGCCAAAGTGATCATCTGCAGGGCCCTTGGCATGGCCGCTGCATGATCCCAATGTCCGTGTGAAAGCGCCATCGCGCCGACCTTGCCGAGGTCGAGGCCGAGCCTGACGACGTTACGTTCGAATACCCACTCGTCAGGTCCGGCATCAAACAGAAGCGTGTGCGACCTGACGCCAATCCGCGCTGTAATCAGGCACGACAAGCCGTGAGCGGCACAACAAAGACATTGTCCGCCAAGCCGTTTCATGCCGCGCCGCCAGGCTCCGGCAATCTCCGTTTCCACATACTTTGGATTCGATGAAAGGTTATCGGTAACGTTATCGACGATGACTACAATCTCCAGGCTGTCGACCGGCTCAATCATATCCGCACTCCTTAGTGCCGCTGTTTCCACGGTAAATCAGACTTTGTCGATCGTTCCCACAGCACGATCTAGCGCGCTTTACTGCGGGGAGGGCGGATTCACAAGCTTGCTCAACGGCTTCAGCGGGCCTATCGGGAAGAGCGAGAATGTCATCAGATGCGCTTTTCCCAAGGGAAGTGCCTCAAGCATTTCATGCGCCTGGCTTACGTCTGTAACGTTCAGGATAAACGCTACCCCGGCACGGTCTTGCAATGAATACCACTGGTCAAGCTTGCCCTCGAGGTAGAGTTGCGCCGTCTCGCGAACTTCGGTCGGAAGAATGTGTTGGACAAGTTGCATGTCAGTGTCCGGCGGAAAAGTGCCAATCGCCAGTATCTTCGTGGTTGGCGTGGCCGGCAGCGAAGTGGTGTGCGCCATAGAGACCTCCGGGTAGAAGCGACCAGCACAGAGGCTGTGTCGAGTTGAGTGAATGTGGCCATCGTATGGGTTTACCTGAGCGGCCGGGAGTGGCAGCATCGCCATTATTCGTGGAATTTCAGACACGCCATGACTATCGTCCGCATCTGGGTTTATGACGGAATCCTTGCATCCGGCGTCTCGGGCTCCATCGACGTCCTTAGCGCAGCCAATCAGTTCCATGCGCGCAAGGCCCCGCCCGGCACGACGTCCGTGCCCGTGTTCGCGTGGCGCGTGGAATCCCTCGACGGACAACCGGTCAAGGCGGCGTCGGGCCAGACCGTTGACGTCGATGGCAAGATCGACCCGCGCAAACGCACGGATGCCGTTCTGCTGTCGGCACCGTTCTTTTCGAACATCGACGAGTTCATGGAGCGCCGCGAGCAGTTGAACGAACTGACTTCCGCATTGCGGCGCCAACGCAAGGCAGGCGCCGTGCTCGCGGCGTATTGCACGGCCAATCACCTGCTCGCGGAGGCCGGCCTGCTCGATGGCCGTGCTGCAACGACGCACTGGTCGAGAGCCGCTGACTTCGCGCGCCGCTATCCGCGTGTCGAAGTTCGCGCACAGGAACTGCTGATCGCGCAAGACCGCATCATCTCGGGCGGTTCCGTGACGTCGTATCTGAATCTCGCGGTGCGGCTCGTCGAAAGGTTCGCCGGCGAAGAGCTGGCCATGATCACCGCGAAGGCGCTTCTGATCGATATGAACCGGACTTCGCAGGCTTCCTTTGCAACGCTGCTCGACGAACATGGACATACCGACACGCTCGTGGCGCGCGCCCAGCAACAGATGCAGGCCACGATGGAGCGCGGATTCCGGTTGAGCGATCTCGCGGCATCGCTTGCAGTCAGCGAACGCACACTCAATCGCCGTTTCAAGGAAGCGGTTGGGCTCGCACCGCTGACGTATCTGCAGAATCTGCGCATCGAGGTCGCGAAGCGCCTGCTGGAAACACGGCCCATTGGGCTCGAGGCAGTGAGCCAACATGTCGGTTATGGCGATATCAGCACATTCCGGCAGTTATTCAAGCGCAAGACCGGAATGTTGCCCAGTGAATATCAGATGCGGTTTTCGCGTCGAGCGGCGAAGAGCGTAGAAGGCGAGCCACGTAGAAACGGCGCACCCGGACGACCACGACAGCTATAGCGCCCGGTCGCGCTTCGTCGACGTGCCCTGCTGTTAGACGTTGGGCGACAGCGCCTCAATAATGCGGCACTCGGCGACCGTGCCACAACTGCACTGATCGATCAGGCTGTCGAGTTCGGCCTTCAGCGCCTGCAGGTCGCGAATCTTTCGCTCGACCTCTGCACGGTGTGCGGACGCAATGGCGTCGATGGCTCCGCATGGCCGGTCGCGGTCGTCGGCCAGCTCGAGCAGCTCGCGAACCTGATCGAGCGAGAAACCCAGATCCCGCGCGCGGCGGATAAAGCTCAGACGGCCAAGGTGCTCGCTCGTGTACGCACGGTAATTTCCTTCGGTGCGGGCCGGTTGCGGCAGCAGCCCGGTCTTTTCGTAGAAACGGATCGTTTCGACCTTCGTGCCCGTTGCGCGTGCAAGCTGGCCGATTGCCAGCGTGGCAGGTTCCATTCGCTTGACCCTGTAGTAGCTACAGGGTCTATCGTAGTGACCGTGATGAAATCTGTCGAGGTCGAAACGGTGAACGCCCCCCTTCCGCTGAAGCTGCGCATCGAAGGAATGGACTGTGCGTCGTGTGCGCTGAAGATCGAAAACGCGATGAAACGGCTGCCCGGTGTATCGGACATCAGCGTCAGCTATGGTCAGGAAAGCCTGAACCTCAAATTTGATGAGAACCGGACGTCTGTCGCCGCGATCGAGGAGAAGGTTCGCGCGCTTGGCTTCACACCGGTCAGCGGCATCGCACGGGAGCAGATTCGTGCGGGAGCGCCCGCCGAAGCAGGTCATTCGTCGTGGTGGCGCGCGCGCAAGGCGCGGCTTGTTGCGGTTATTGGCGGACTGTTCGCCGGTGCCGCGCTCGTCGCGCATCTCGCACCGGGCATCGCACAGTGGGCCTGGTCGATCGCCGCCATCGTCACCATCGTCCCGTTCGCGCGACGCGCATATGCCGGCGCCGTGTCCGGCACGCCGTTCAGTATCGAAACGCTGATGTCGGTCGCCGCGCTTGGCGCGCTATCGATCGGCGCCCCCGAAGAAGCCGCTGCAGTGATTCTCCTGTTTGCGCTTGGCGAATTGCTCGAAGGCGTGGCGGCCGGCAAGGCGCGTGCGGGAATCGAGACGCTGGTCGCATTGATTCCCCGCGATGCGTTACGCGAGCGCGACGGTACGTTGCAACGCGTGCCGGCCGATACGCTCGCGATAGGCGACATCGTGATCGTGCGGCTCGGCGACCGCATTCCAGCGGACGGCAATGTGATCGGCGGCACGGCGGACATCGATGAATCGCCCGTGACCGGTGAATCAGTCCCCGTCGCGAAGACAGTCGGGGCAGCCGTTTATGCCGGCAGTATTAGCACGAACGGTGAGCTGCGCATCGATGTGAAGCGCGCGGCCGCCGACAACACGATCGCGCGGATTGTTCACATGGTCGAAACCGCGCAGGAATCGAAGGCGCCGACCGCGCGCCTGATCGACCGCTTCAGTCGGCGCTATACGCCGGCTGCGATGGTCATTGCGCTGCTCGTTGCGATCGTGCCGCCGCTCGTGTTCCATGCGCCGTGGGACACATGGATCTACCGCGGCCTCGCGACATTGCTGATCGCGTGTCCGTGCGCGCTGGTCATCTCGACGCCTGCAGCAATTGCGTCGGGTCTCACGGCACTCGCACGGCGCGGCTTGCTCGTGAAGGGCGGCGCCGCGCTGGAAACGCTCGGCCGCATCAGGACGGTCGCGTTCGACAAGACCGGCACCTTGACGGCCGGCCGTCCCGAAGTGACCGACATCGTTGCGCTCATGGGCACACAGGACGAGTTGCTGGCAAAGGCCGCTGCGGTCGAATGCAAGGCGAGCCATCCGCTCGGCGTGGCTATCGTCGCAGTTGCGCGTCAGCGCGGCCTCGAACTGCCGGCGAGCTTTGGGGCCGCGCTGACGGTTCCCGGCAAAGCGATCACCGCGCGGTTGAAGAGCGGTTTCGTATCGGTGGCTTCGCCGCGTTATGTGGCCGAACAGACCGCCCTTGATGGGGCGCTCGTTACGCAGTTGGAAGGGCTTGAACAGCAGGGCAAGACGGTCGTGGTCGTGCTTGCGGGCAAGCGGGTCGAAGGGCTGATCGCTTTGCGCGACGAGCCACGATCCGACGCGAAGCGCGCGGTGGAGGCGCTGCACCGGATGGGCATCGACACCGTGATGCTGACCGGCGATAACCGTCGCACGGCAAACGCGATCGGTGACGCGCTTGGTGTGCGTCCGGTTGCGGACCTTCTGCCCGACGCCAAGCTCACGGAGATCGCGGCGCTACGCGAGCAGGGGCCTGTCGCGATGGTGGGCGATGGCATCAACGACGCTCCCGCGCTTGCTGCGGCGTCGGTCGGCATCGCGATGGGCGGAGGGACCGACGTTGCGCTGGAAACGGCGGAGGCAGCGCTGCTGCGCGATGAACTGACGGGTGTCCCCGAGCTGATAGCCGGATCGAAAGCGACGCTCGCGAATATCTGGCAGAACATCGGGTTCGCGCTCGGGCTCAAGGCGGTGTTCCTGTGCACGACGCTCTTTGGCGTGACGTCGCTCTGGATGGCCATTCTTGCCGATACCGGCGCGACCGTTATTGTGACGGCGAACGCATTGCGGCTGTTGCGCTTTGGCTACCGCGAAAGATAGATAGATTTGTTCAGTCTCGCCCCGCGCCTCCCGGCCCCTGGAGCCTCCGCCCCGATCCGGGCGGTCTGACAATCTCCACTATTCCAATCTCACGAAACGGCTTCAGTCTCGCGAATTCCGTTTCCCTGCAGCAGCACGCAGACTGGTAAATCGTGCACATTGCCATGAGGGCTGTATAAATATACAGTTCGTCTGTCTCGCTCATTTGCCCGAGGCTTTCACGCCCACTGTCCGTTAGCGCCGTGCCGAACGACACTCCAGATCCGCTCTATTACCTGCGCAATTTCGAACGTGCGCTCGACTGGCTCGCCACGCGTTACGCCGATCTGCTCGACGACGCCGAGCGCGCGTTTCTGCATGGCTTTGCACGTATGCCTGAAGCGTCGCGCGCATTGCTCACGCGCATGCTGATGCGCAAAGGCACGCTTTTTCGCACGAGCCGTCTTGAGTATCTCGAGATCGGTTGCCCGCACGCGGCCGCCGGGCCGCTTATCGCGGCGGGCTGGGTCGACGCGAATGCGCCGCTGACCCTCGACGAACTCTTCGAATTAACGACGCGCGCGGAATTGCTTGCGTGCTTTCCGGCCGAACTGGCCGGTGCGAAATCCGCGCGCAAGCACGAATGGCTCGCGCTGCTGCGCGATGCGTATGCCGATGCGCGCACCTATACCGAATGGCGCACGCAAGCGGCAGAGCGTGTATTGCAGGTGAGCATTGCGCCACTGTGCGAGCGTTTCAGGCTGATGTTTTTCGGCAATCTGCAGCAGGACTGGACCGAGTTCGTGCTGGCCGACCTTGGCGTGTATCAATACGAGCCGGTTGCGTTTGCGCCGTCGTCGCGGGCGTTTCAGAAGCGCGACGATGTCGAGATTTATCTCGCGCTGCATGCATGCGGCGAGACGCTTTACGCGCTCGAAACGCTCGCCCCGAGCGAACACGACGCTTCAATCGAAACGCTATGTGATGCACTGCTGCGCACAATTGACGAGATCGAGACAGACAACGCATGGCTCGCAACGCGGCGTGAAAAGCTTTTCTATCGCATCGGCTATTGGGCGGAACGTCGCCGCCAATGGGATACAGCGACTCACCTGTACGCGCGTTGCGTATGGCCCGGGGCGCGCCACCGGCACATACGTGTGCTTGAACTGGCCGGCCGCGTGCAAGACGCGCTGACGCTCGCGCTGCGAGCCGCAAGCGAGCCGGAGAGCGAAGAAGAAAGCCAGCGCGTCGCGCGGATGCTGCCGCGGCTGCAGCGGCAGGCGGGTATATCGACGCGCTCGTCACGGTCAGTGCCGCGTGCCGCGCGCGGCGCGGCGGGTGCTGCGGCATCGGCGCATACAGTCGAACGCAGCGTGCTGACGCTCGCGCGGCCTGCTGAGCCGACCTCGGTCGAATACGTCGTGCTCGACCATCTGAGCGAGCACGATGCGCCGGTGTACTACGTCGAAAACGCGCTGATCAATTCGCTGTTCGGCCTGCTGTGCTGGGAGCCGGTGTTCGCGGCGCTGCCCGGCGCGTTCTTTCATCCGTTTCAACGCGGCCCCGCCGATCTGCACGCGCCGGACTTTTACGCAAAGCGCGCCGCGCTATTCGACGCGTGCCTTGCCCAACTCGACGACGATGCCAGTTCCCGCTATCGCGCAACGATACTGCGCCATTTCGAAAGCAAAGCGGGGCGGCAATCGCCGTTCGTGTTCTGGAACCTGCTGACGCCCGAGTTGCTCAATCTTGCGCTCGACTGCGTGCCGGCCGCGCATCTGAAACTGTTTTGCGAGCGGCTGCTGCGTGATGTTCGCGGCAATCGTTCAGGCTTGCCCGATCTGATCCGCTTCTGGCCGCATGAGCGGCGTTATGAGCTGATCGAGGTAAAAGGGCCCGGCGACCGGCTGCAGGACAATCAGATCCGTTGGCTTGCGTATTGCGTGCAGCACGGCATTCCGGTGCGTGTGCTCGATGTGCGATGGGCCGATAGCGTCGACGGCGATGCCGATGCTGATGCCGGTGATGCTAATGATGAACCCGGCGCCCCCGGCGCACCCGCCGATGACGGCATCGCCCGCGCAACGGAGACGGCCACATGAACTACGTGGTCGCCGTCCGCACGCTATGCGAGTTCACCGCGAAGCGCGGTGATCTCGACCTGCGTTTCACGCCGGCGCCGAGCGCGGCCGAAGGCATCGCAGGGCACGGCGTGGTCGCCGGCCGGCGCGATAGCGGCTACGAAACCGAACTCACGTTGAGCGGCGTCTATCGTGGCCTCACGGTGCGCGGCCGCGCCGACGGTTACGATGCCGCGCGCAACCGGCTCGAAGAGATCAAGACGTATCGTGGCGACCTCGAACGCATGCGCGAAAACCATCGCGCGTTGCATTGGGCGCAGGCGCTGATTTACGGGCATTTGCTATGCGAGGCGCGCGCGTTCGCGGAACTCGACATCGCGCTCGTGTACTTCGATATCGGGAGCCAGAAAGAGACGCTTTTGACCGAGCGTCATACCGCAACCGCGTTACGCACGTTCTTCGAGCAGCAATGCGAGCGCTTTATCGCGTGGGCCGAACGCGAAGCAGCCCATCGCGCCGCACGCAATGCGTTTCTCAGCGAACTCAGGTTTCCGTACGGCGCATTTCGCAGCGGCCAGCGCGAGCTGTCGGTCGCCGTCTACCGTGCGGCGCGCGATGGCCGCGCGCTGCTCGCGCAGGCGCCGACCGGCATCGGCAAGACGCTCGGCACGATTTTCCCTTTGCTGAAGGCATGCGCGGAAGATCATATCGATCGCGTGTTCTTCCTGACCGCGAAAACGCCGGGACGCGCGCTTGCGTTCGATGCGCTCGATATGCTTGAGCGTGCGTGCGGGGAGGGCGCTGCGAAGGTCGCCACGAACGACGCCGGCGACGACACGAGCCATTGCGCGCATGCCGCTTCCGTCTCGGCCTTTGATGCCGACGAAGTCCACGGCACGCCGAAACACAGATTCCCGTTGCGCGTGCTCGAACTCGTCGCACGCGACAAAGCCTGCGAGCATCCCGGCAATTCCTGCGACGGCGAATCGTGCCCGCTCGCACGCGGCTTCTACGACCGTGTTGGGTCCGCGCGCGACACCGCACTGCGCTCGACGCGCCTCTCGCGCGACGTCGTGCGCACCGCCGCGCTCGCGCACGACGTCTGCCCGTACTATCTCGCGCAGGAACTCGCCCGCTGGTGCGACGTCGTGATCGGCGACTACAACTACTACTACGACAGCGGCGCGCTGCTCTATGCACTGACGCAGTTGAACCAGTGGCGTATCGCCGTGCTCGTCGACGAAGCGCACAATCTGCCGGACCGCGCACGCCGCATGTATACCGCGACGCTCGATCAGCACGCGTTCAAAGCCGCGCGCCACGCCGCGCCGGCGTCGCTGCGCAAGCCATTCGACCGGCTGAACCGCGAATGGAACGCCTTGACGCGCGAACGCACGACGCGCTACGAAGTGCTGAGCGAAATCCCGGTACGTCTGCAATCGGCGACGCAAAATCTGATTTCAGCGATTACGGATCAGCTATCCGAAACACCGTTCGGTGCGGATGAAGCATTGCTGCGCTTCTACTTCGACGCCTTGCATTTCATGTCGCTTGCCGAAGAATTCGGCGACCACTCGCTGTGCGACGCGACGCTGTCCACGCCGGCACGCATCGAAAGTTCGCGTGCCAAACCCGCGACATCGCTATGCGTGCGCAACGTGATTCCCGCGCCGTTTCTCGCCTCGCGTCACGCTGCCGCGCGCACGACCGTCATGTTCTCGGGCACGCTAGGCCCGCAGCACTATTACCGCGACACACTCGGGCTTCCTGAAAGCACGGGCTGGCTCGACATCGAAGGTCCGTTCAGGGCTGAGCAGCTGACCGTGCACGTCGCGTCTCACGTATCGACGCGCTGGCGCGATCGCGAAGATTCGATCGCACCGATCGTCGAACTGATTGCGCGTCAGTACGAGACGCGACCCGGCAATTACCTCGGCTTCCTGAGCAGCTTCGACTATCTGCAGCGCGTTGTCGCATCGTTGCGCGCGCAACATCCGCATGTGCCGATCTGGGCGCAGGAGCCCGGCATGGACGAAGCGGCGCGCGACGCATTCGTGGCGCGCTTCCGGACCTCGACATGCGGCGTCGGCTTTGCGGTGCTTGGGGGCGCGTTCGCGGAAGGCATCGATCTTGCCGGCGAGCAGCTGATCGGTGCGTTTATTGCAACGCTCGGTTTGCCGCAGATCAACGATGTCAACGAGCAGATGCGCCGTACAATGCATGCGCAATTCGGCAACGGCTACGACTATGTGTATCTGTATCCGGGCTTGCAGAAAGTCGTGCAGGCCGCGGGCCGGGTGATTCGCACTGAGCATGACATCGGTGTCGTGCATCTGATCGACGACCGCTACCGGCGGGCTGACGTACGGCGCTTGCTGCCGCGCTGGTGGCATGTGCAATGATTGAGTGCAATTAACCGCGATTGATCTGCAACCGTGAGGGCGGCATGCAAGCGAGCGAGTACCGGCTATCGACAGTCTGGCGTCTCGAAGCGCCGCTCGAGGCAGTGTGGAATGCAATTCACGATTCGGCACGTTGGCCGGAGTGGTGGAAAAACGTCGAACAGGTGGCCGAACTCGAAGCCGGGTCGAGCGACGGCATCGGCGCGCTGCAACGCTACACGTGGAAGGGGCGGCTGCCGTATCGCGTCGTGTTCGACGTGCGCGTCACGCGTATCGAGCCGCTCGTCGCGCTCGAAGGCATCGCGAGCGGCGATCTGGAAGGCATAGGCTGCTGGCGCTTCTCGAGCGAGCGCGGCAGCATCGCGGTGGTGCGCTACGAATGGCGTGTGCAGACGAGGCGTGGCTGGATGAACCTGTTCGCGCCGCTGGCGAAACCGCTGTTCCGGTGGAATCACGACTTCGTCATGCGCGAAGGCGGCACCTCGCTCGCGCGTCTGCTCGATGCGCGACTCGTCAGTATTGAACATCGATCATGACACTATGATGTTGGCGTTCCTCAATGAATGCGTCGCGAAAGCATGACTCCTCCCAAGGCGTTACCTCGTTAATCCGCATGAGGTAAGTTTCGTCCAAAGTGCCTAAGGAAACCGATGCCGAACCGGTGCGGACATATGTCGTTAACACATCGACCTTACATTGAAGTGTGAAATCGAACCGCTAATGTTGCAAAAGCATCAATGTATTTTTTTGCAAAGCGTGAACAGTAAGTCGTTACGTTCCTTTACGATGCCGGATGTGCCCACGCACGCCAAACCCACAAGGAGAGGACTTCATGGACATCGATTCGATTCGCAAAAGCGCCTTTGCGATGCCTGTTCATAACCCGTCGTATCCGCGCCCGCCGTATCGCTATCGCAATCGCGAGTACTTCGTCATTTCATATGAAACGGACCCTGAAGCGCTGCGCGCTGCTGTTCCCGAGCCGCTGAAACCGGCCGACGGAATTGTCCATTACGAATTTATTCGCATGCCCGATTCGTCGGGTTTCGGCGATTACACCGAAAGCGGCCAGGTGATCGCGGTGCGCGATCCGCAAGGCAGAATCGGCAACTACACGCACGCGATGTATCTCGACGACGAAAGCCCGATCGCGGGCGGCCGCGAGATCTGGGGCTTTCCGAAAAAGCTCGCCCGTCCGCGTATTTCGGTGGACGGCAACGATACGCTGCTCGGCACGGTCGATTACGGCACCCAGCGCATCGCCACGGGCACGATGGGCTACAAGCACAACTTCTGCGACGCCGAGGCCGAGCGCTGCAAGCTCGCGGAGACGCCGAACTATGTGCTGAAGGTTATTCCGCACGTGGACGGCACCGCGCGTGTCTGCGAACTCGTGCGCTTCTTCCTGCGCGATGTGACGGTGCTTGGCGCATGGAGCGGCCCGGCCGCGCTCGAACTGCATCCGCACGCGCTCGCGCCGGTTGCGGACCTGCCGGTGCGGCGCGTGATCGGCGCGCGGCATTTCATCGCGGATCTCACGCTCGATATCGGCGAAGTCGCATTCGACTATCTCGCGGCCGTCGATACGCTCAAGCCCGCGGCGAACCAATAAATCGATGGGCGCGCCCGTACTCATTTTCCAGCTTCTGCCTAAGGAATCCTGATATGACGTTGAACAACAAGGTCGCCGTCGTCACTGGCGCGGCAAGCGGTATCGGCGAACAATGCGCGCGCAAGCTCGCTGCGCAGGGCGCGAAAGTCGTGATCGCCGATCTTTCGCTGAAAAATGCACAACAGGTTGCGGCCAGCATCAACGACGGCGGCGGCAGTGCGTTCGCAGTCGAAATGAACGTGATCGACGAAGACGCGGTCAATCGCGGCATCGACGCGGCGGTTGAAAAATTCGGCAGCATCGATGTGCTCGTGTCGAACGCGGGCATCCAGATCGTGAACCCGATCGAAAACTACGCGTTTGCCGACTGGAAGAAGATGCTCGCCGTGCACCTCGATGGCGCGTTTCTCACCACGAAAGCGGCGATCCGCCATATGTACGATAGCGGCCGCGGCGGCTCGATCATTTATATGGGCTCCGTGCACTCGCATGAGGCATCGAAGCTGAAGTCCGCCTACGTCACCGCGAAGCACGGCCTGCTCGGTCTCGCGCGCGTGGTCGCGAAAGAGGGCGGTCCGCGCGGCGTGCGCGCCAACGTCGTGTGCCCGGGTTTCGTGCGCACGCCGCTCGTCGACAAGCAGATTCCCGAGCAGGCGAAAGAGCTCGGCATTTCCGAACAGGAAGTGATCAAGCACGTGATGCTCGGCGATACGGTCGACGGCGAATTCACCACCGTCGACGACGTCGCGAATACCGTGGCGTTTCTCGCGGGCTTCGAATCGGCGGCATTGACGGGGCAATCGATCGTCGTTAGCCACGGCTGGTACATGCAGTAACGGAGGCGCACGCATGAGCAGCAACACCAACAAACCGGCACGGCAGCCGGAGGCGTTCGTGCTGCCGCGCTATGACGAAATCGCGCTCGTGCTGCAAGGCGGCGGCGCGCTCGGTTCGTATCAGGCGGGCGTTTACGAAGGCCTGGCCGAAGCGGGCGTCGAGCCGCATCGCATTGCGGGCGTATCGATCGGCGCGCTGAACACGGCGATTATCGCGGGCAATCCGCCCGAGAAGCGCGTTGAAGCGCTGCGCGGGTTCTGGAATGCGATCTGCCATCAGCGCGGCTGGCTCAGCAACCTGAGCGCATGGGCTTTGCCCGGGCTCGAGCAGCACGATCTGGCGCGCAGATGGGCGAGCATGTTTGCGGCCGGGCGTGCGCTGACCGAAGGGCAGCCAGGCTTCTTCGCGCCGCGCTTTCCATTGCCGCTCGCGGGTTTCTCGAAAGTGAGCCCGAGCGAGGTCAGCTACTACGACACCGCGGCATTGAAGGAGACCTTGCTAGCCTTTGCCGATTTCGACCGCATCAACGACGGCGGTATTTGCGTGTCGGTCGGCGCGGTCAATGTGCGCACCGGCAATCTGACGAGCTTCGTCAATCGCAAGACGCGTCTGACGCCTGAGCATTTCATGGCGTCGGGCGCGTTGCCGCCGGGCTTTCCGGCGGTCGAGATCGACGGCGAGTTCTACTGGGACGGCGGCCTCGTATCGAACACGCCGCTTACCGAAGTGCTGCGCGACGCGGACCAGAAAGATACGCTCGTTTTTCAGGTCGATTTGTGGAGCGCGCAAGGCAATCTTCCCGGCGATTTTCTCGACGTGTCGGAACGTGCGAAAGACATCCAGTATTCGAGCCGCACGCGCGCGGTCACGAATATGCTCGCGGAGCGCCAGCGCAATGCGTGCTTCATCAAGGAACTGCTCAAGCACGTGCCGAGTTCGGTGGTCAAGGCCGATCCGCTGTTCCGGCATGCGCAGAAGCTCGCCGACGGCAGTGCGATCAATGTCGTGCACCTGATCTACAAGAACAAGTCGTACGAAGGGCACTACAAGGACTACGAGTTCAGCATCGACACGATGAACGAGCACTGGGACAGCGGGCTCGAAGACATTCGCGATTCGTTTTCGCATCGCGAATGGTTCGACGTGCCGAGCCGCGACATCGGCTTCATCACGCACGACGTGCACCGGCCGGAAGGGAAGATGCCGGAGTCGGACAAAACCCTGCGCGAGGTGAGCGGCGATTCGCGCGAGGAAGAGGCCGCTTGAGCAGGTGGACGGCTCGCGCCAACGAGCCGTTGAGCAAACACGCGCTTTAAACTTTAAACGTCGTACCGATGCGGGCCTGCTATTGGATTGCAGGCCCGCATCGTTTCAGGCCTCGATATCGGTATCGATACGGGTCGATATCAAGCGCGTCTTTGCACATCGACACGCGCAATCAACCGCTGCATCCAGCTGCGCAGCAGCGTATTCGACATGACCGCCGGGATCGATAGCGCGAGAATCCGGTACACGTCGCCACGCTTGATCTTCGACGCGCGGCCCGGTTCGAGCCAGGCCGGGTTCGCCACGAGCAGTTCGAGCGTCTCGAGGCCGATCAGAATCGGCCAGACACAGGCGAGCCGCAAGCGGACCGCGCGCGCAGGAATGGCGAGCGTGTAGTCGACGGCTGCGCGGTAGTTGTCGAGCGTCTTGCCGAGCAGTTCGTGCATCAACGGTTGCGCGCGCAACGAAGCGCCGGGCTCGAGCAGATCGCGCGGCGCGAGGTGATGGCGCTCGAGCAGCGTCGATGGCAGATAGCAGCGGCCGATGCGCAGATCCTTGCTGCAATCGCGCAGCACATTCGTCATTTGCAGCGCCTTGCCGAAGCGCACACCGCGCTCGATCATCACATCGGGCGCCTCGCGGAGTGTGCCGGGCTGATGCGCGTACGTCATCTTCGTCCAGAATTCGCCGACGCAGCCGGCCACCATATACGTATAGCGGTCCAGTTCTTCCCATTCGCGCAGCGCGACGATATCGCCCGACTGTTCGTCGGGGAAAGTGCGCAGATCGAATTCCATGCCTTGCGTGAGCGTCGTGACGATTTCGCGAACCGCGCGGCGATCGTCGTCGCTCAATTGCGGCAGGATCGCGAGCGCGGGCTCGAGCGATTCGAGCAGCACGCGTTCGTCCGATTGCGTTTGTTGCGCGGCGACCTGCGCGGCCACGCGCTGCAATTGCGCGCCTTCGTCCGAGGCGCCGTTCACCGCGGCGCGCAGCGACAGCAGCAGCGAGAGCCGTTCGGCCGGCGGCACGATCGAGGTGTCCGCAATCGTATCGGCAGCGCGCGCAAGCAGATAGGCGAGACCGATCGGATCGCGCATGCCGGCCGGCAGCACGTTCAAGGTCAGATAGAACGAACGCGAAACACCTTTCAGAAGCGGGCCGAGCAGGAAGGCCCGGGTCGGATTGGGCATAAGCGGAGTCGGATAAATGCTGAGCGGATTAAAAGGCTGCCGCATTGTATACGGCAAAGCGGTACGAGGCTTGCGAGGCAGCAAAACGCATCGCAAAACCTCAGCTGAACGTGTGCAATTTTTCAGTCGATGGTGAGTTGTGTGCGGCGTGTTTTTCGGTACGGCGCATTCTTTGACTATGCTAGATTCGGCCCCGCCCAATCGGTGCAGTGAGGCGGCGGTCGCCGTATCGCACTCGCTGCTCGCGCAGGCAGCGCCCTCGCACCCGGGGCGCTTCAGCAACCCCCCTTATTTAGCGGAGAAACGTCATGAGTATTTTCGGCACGATCCTCAGCAAGATCTTCCCGATCGGTCATCCTGCCACGCAAAACACCGCTGATCCTGCAAACGCTGCGGCGCCGGCTCAGGCCGCTACCGCCGCCGCGAGCGGCGCATCGGCAGCAGCGCCGGCCGCGGCCGCGCAGCCTGTCGATGTCGAAGCGGTGCTGAGCGGGCTCGCCGCACAACGCTCGGAAACGCTGAACTGGCGTACCTCGATTGTCGATCTGATGAAGCTGCTCAACCTCGACAGCAGCCTGAATGCGCGCAAGGAGCTGGCGGGAGAATTGCATTTCACCGGCGACACGAACGATTCGGCGTCGATGAATGTCTGGCTGCACAAGCAGGTGATGACGAAGCTCGCCGAAAACGGCGGCAAAGTGCCTGACGATCTGAAGAACTAAACGAAATACGGAACGCGCGATCGATGCGCACGAAGCTCGTGCGCATACCGTGCAGGGCAATGCGGCGACATGGAAGGCGAGCGCGGCGGCACGCTTACCGTGCCGCCGCGCTCGCCAGGCAATTCGCGCATGTCGCGCATGTCACGCTATACGCGGCCGGTCAGCTCCGATGCCACGCGGAATGAATGCCGAACGCATGCTGCCGTTCGTATTCGGCGTGACGCGCTTCGTATGAGTAGTCGCTATCGAGCGGCATATCCATTCCCGGATAGCGGGGCGCAAGCAGATCCATGAGCATAAAGATGTAGGTCATGACAGCCTCCGACGTTTCGCCGGCCGGCGGCCGGCGCGTCGTTGAAGCGAGCCAGGAAGCGGCACATCGGCGCCGCGCGGCTCGCTTTTTACAGGTTGCTCGCGAACTCGCGCGAGTTGTACGAGCGCATACGGCGCTCAACTTCGGCGAGATCGGCCGAGCCTTCCAGATAGCGGTTCAGCTGGCGTTGTTCATTGCGGTCGAACCAGCTGCCAATCGTTTCGATAAGGTGCGCAAACATGATCGTCTCCAGTGAGTGAGGGGTGAAACACTTCTATGGGACGTATCGTATTGGCCGAGAATGAGCAGAAAATGAGGTCCGCGAAGCAAGCGCAAAAGCGGGTGGAAAAGCGGGCCCAAAAGCATCGCGGCCGAAAGCATCAAACCCCAAAGCATCAAGCCCAAGAGCAGAACTAAAACCGGTGCCGCAGCCCGACAGCCACCACCAATTGCTGATCGTTCGACGAAGGGCTCTGGCTCGCGATATCGGCGGTGAGGCCCGAGCCGTCGCTATCGATATGCTGATAACTCGTCTGCAGATAGACGTCGGTGCGCTTCGAGAACAGATAGTCGGCCTGCACCGACACCTCGTGCCACTTCGGACGATGCGACCCGCTTGCCGTCGATAGCGCGCCGTCGGTGAACGTGTACTCGCCGCTCACGCTGAAGGTCGGCGTCACGAAGTAGCTCGCGTTCGCCTCGTAGTTCGCGAAGCTCGCGCCCTGGCCGTTCTGCATGAGCCCGAGGTTATTCGGGCCGTTGATCGTTTCGAGCCCGCCCAGCTGCGTGCGCGTCCACACGAGGCCGACGCGCGCCGGTCCGAACGCATAGGCGGCGCCCGCACCGTAGGTACGCTGCAGCGCTGCGATAAACGTGCGATCGGTCGACGTCAGCGCGCCGTTCGTGTTGCTGCCGCCGCCGTTGTTCGCCTGGAAATACCCGGCGCCGATCGTGAGCGGCCCCGCGTCGTACGATGCGCCGAAGCTGTAGAGCCGGTTATTGTCGAAGCCCGGGTCGTTCGAGAAGCCGTACAGCGCGCCGAACTTCAGGCCCGAATAGTTCACGCTCGCGTACTTGATCGAGTTGTTCACACGAAACGAGTTGTTCAGGTTGTCGTTGTCGTACGGATGCGCGCTGAGGTTGTTGCCGCCCGGATGTATGCCCGTGAAGCTAAGCGCCGCCAGATAATCGACGACCGAATCGTACTGGCGCCCGAGCGTGACGGTGCCGAGGCGCGTGTTCGACAGCCCCGTATACGCCTGATAGCCGAACAGGCGCCCGCCTTGGCGCAGCGTGCCGTTGGTCACGCTGAAGCCGTTCTCGATTTCGAATATCGCCTTCGTGCCGCCGCCGAGATCTTCGCGTCCGAGCAGCCCCCAGTGGCTGCCCGTTACGTCGCCGCTCGATTCCTGCCACGCGCTGTGGCCTTTGACGTTATTCGTATAAAAAATGCCCGCGTCGATCAGGCCATACAGCGTGACCAACGATTGCGCGTGCGCGTCGCAGGCAAAAGCCGCCGTGCACGCCGCGACGATGAGTGTGCGCTTCATGTCTGTCCGAAAACCGCCATGCTATAGTTCGCGTTAATGAGAATGATTGCCATTTGAGACGTCGCGAGGCGGGACTTTAGCGGCCCGATGTAATGGCAATGTGTTGGGGCGGCGCAGTTTTGTAATGGAATGTGTTGACGCGCTTGCGTTTGCCCGACGCACGTGAATGGAACAGGCGGGACCAGGCAGCAACGAACAGGAACAAGCGGGAACGAAAGGCTCGAGCTCCAGATGGACCACATACTCGTCGTCGACGACGATCCGAATATCCGGCAACTGCTGCACGACTACCTGCGCGGCATGGGCTACGAGGCCAGCATCGCGAGCGGCGGCGCGCAGATGAAAGAGGTGCTGCGCGGCGCGCGCGTCGATCTCGTGGTGCTCGATCTGATGCTGGACGGCGAGGACGGGCTCGACCTCACGCGCGAGCTGCGCCGCGACCGCGACGTGCCGATCATCATCCTGAGCGCGCGCGGCGCCTTGCTCGACCGCATTCTCGGCCTCGAAATGGGCGCCGACGACTATCTGCCGAAGCCGTTCGATCCTCGCGAACTGGTCGCGAAGATCAAGGTGGTGTTGCGCCGCGCGCGCGGCATGCCGCCCGCGCAGCGCACTGCCGACGCGAGCGCGTTTGTCGGCTTTGCGGGCTGGCGGCTCGATACGCGCATGAAACAGATGCTGTCGCCGGACGGCATTGTCGTATCGCTCGGCGGCTCGGACTACCGGACCTTACGCACGCTGCTCGATCATCCGAACCGGCCGCTATCGCGCGAATTCCTGCTCGACCATGTGTTCGGCAAGGAGCACACGCCGCTCGACCGGTCGATCGACGTCTGTATCAGCCGCCTGCGTCATCATCTGAAAGATGCGGCGCGGCGCGCGGCGCTGATTCGCACGGTGCGCAACGAGGGTTATATGCTCGTGGCCGATGTCGTCTACGACGCGTGAGACCGCTGTGGATCGTTTGCCGGTGAGAGTGGGGTGGGGAATGCGTTTGCGGGCGGGCTTGTTGTCGCTCATGCGGCGGTCTCGCTTGGGGCGCTTTGGATCACGCTTACAGTCACGTTCGTGGCCGCGCTTTGTGCCGCGCTTTGTGCCTCGCTTCTTACGTTGCCTATGGCCCGACACGCTGTTCGGCCGCCTCGTCATGATTCTCGCGATCGGCATGTTTGCGGGGCAAGTGCTGACGAGCACGATCTGGTTCGACACGCACGAAAGCCGCACGCTCGAAGTGCCGGCGCGGCTTTTCGCCAGCCGCCTCGCGGATACGGCGCGCCTGATCGCGCTTGCGCCGGACGACGCGGCACGCCGCGCGCTCGCGCAACAGCTTGGCGATCCGAAATATCAGATCGCGTGGATCGCGGCCAAAGCTCCGGGCGTTGATGCAACCAGCACCGCCGGCTTTCGCCGCGAGCCGATCGTGCAACGCGTGATCGGCGACCTGATTCGCGGCGTGCTCGCGCGGCGCCTCGGCGCGCCACCTGAAATACGCCTGCTCGAAGCCAACGTACACGACGACTCGGGCAAGCGCGGCGGCATCCTGAACCTGTTCGATTCGCCGATGCCGACCGGCGACTTCCACGTCCAGCTGAAGCTGCATGGCACTGGCTGGAGCGGCTGGCTCGATGTGCGCGCAAACGAAGGCCAGGCCGACGCACTGACCGAGCCGCATTCGCTCGCGCTTGACTACCTTGTGCGCATCTATCTGATCCGCTTTACCGCGGTTTGCGTGCTCGCTTTCATCGCGGTGCGGTTCGCGGTTCAGCCGCTGCGCCAGCTCGCGAAAGCGGCTGAAGCGCTGGGCCGCAACATTCATCGTCCGCCGTTACCGGTTACAGGTCCGTCGGAAGTGAGAAGCGCCGCACAGTCGTTCAACGCGATGCAGCAGCAGCTGGCCGACAGCATCGCGCAGCGCACGCGTTTTCTGACCGCGGTATCGCACGATCTGCGCTCGCCGCTCACGCGCTTGCGGCTGCGCGCGGAAATGCTGCCGGACCCCGTGTGGCGCGAGCGGCTGCGCGGCGATCTCGACGAGATGGAAGCGATGGTGACGTCGACGCTCGACGCGGTGCAGGGCATCGAGATTACGGAGACGCGTCACGAGATCGATCTCGATTCGATGCTCGAAGGTCTCGCGCAAGACCTGCGCGAAGCGGGCCACGCGGTCAGCATCGCGGGCCGCGCGGGGCGGCCCGTGCCCGGTTATCCGCGCAATCTGAAGCGCTGTCTGCAGAATCTGCTCGACAATGCGGTCCGCTATGGCGAGCGCGCCGATGTGCAGATCACGGATACGGGGCGCAGCGTGCGCATCGTGATCAGCGACCGCGGTCCGGGTATTGCCGATGCGGCACTGCGCGAGCGCGTATTCGAACCGTATGTCAGGCTGGCGTCGAAAGAGGGCACGGGGCTGGGTTTGACCATCTCGCGCAGCATTGCCGCCGCGCATGGCGGCACGCTGACGCTCGAAAACCGCGCGGAGCGCGGGCTCGATGCAGTGCTGAGCTTGCCGCGCGAAGACTGAGCGGCGGCAGGAACGCTGGGTTTAATCGGCAAGCACACACCCATCCCTGGATCCCGGTGTTCGCCTTTCACCCCGTGCGGGTTTTCCTTTCGAAATAATTCGATTGTCTGAATTCGATTCTTCAGACTAATCCGATCAAAATCCGTCCCTATTTCCCATAGCCTGTGCGTGGCGGTGTGGAGACCACATCGATGGTGCCAAGTGAAGCGAACAGAAATGTTTCGCCGGACATGGCATCCGAAAGCGCTGACAGGAATAGAAAACATGTGCAATGGGCCGGATTGGATCGAAAAATATGAAACATACCGGGGGAGCCTGCATATAAGGCACTGCATGAGGGGCACGCCGTGCGCATTGCGATGAAGACGATCGCCAGTGCTCTCCTGATTGCGTCGGTAACCGCGGCACAAGCATCCGGTCTGAGCGGACTCGCAGGCGATGCGCTTGCGGCCGACGCGGTGTTCCAGAGTGCGGAAGCTGCATGGCGGGCCGCTATCGAAAAGGCGCCACAGGGACGCGCGGGACTTTTGCCGCAAGTTGGCGTGCAGCAGTTGATCTACCGCAACGGTGTCAAGATTCCGGGGTACGCGGTTCCCGGTTACTCGACAGTTGGCTTCACTCTTTCGCTGAACCAGCCGCTCTTCAATTGGGCCGCTTGGGAAACATACCAGCAGGGCCAACTCTTCGCGATGGATGCCGATCAGGCGTTAGCGCAGGCGAGACAGGATCTGCTTCTGCGTGTTTCGCAGGCCTATCTTGATGCACTGGATGCGCAGGAGGCGCTGGCGCTTGCCACTAGTCACGTGAAAGCCGTCGCAGCGCAGCTGGCACTCGCGCAGCGACGCTTCGCACTCGGTGATGCAACCATCGTTGACACAAACGAAGCCAAAGCCGGTTTCGATGCTGCGCAAGCCGACGAAATCGGCGCGCGAACCCGGGTTGACGCGAGCTATGCGGCGCTGGAAAAGATCGTCGGCCAGCCTGTCGGCAGAGTCAACGGATGGCGCGACGATTTCCGCCTTCGCCCCATCGATCCACCCGATGTCGAGTCATGGGTGAGTGCGGCAATGACATCGAATCATAATGTGCGCAGGAAAATGATTGCCGCGGAAATTGCCGGTCGCGAAGTTCGTAAAGCGCGCGGTGGCGACTACCCTACCGTCGCGCTGGTCGGCAACGTCAACAACGGCAATGCGGCGTTCATCAACGGCCAGGCGAATTTCTATACGGGCGGGAATCGCGGCACGGCAGGCGCAATCGGCCTCCAGATTTCAATCCCCCTTACCGACGGCTTCATGACCCGGAGCCGGATTCGCGAAGCGCGCGCGCTAGAAGACAAGGCCGGCCACGATCTGAACGATGCCCAACGCAGTGCCGGGCTCTCGGCTCGCGATGCGTACCTCGGGGTGACGAGGGGGCTTGCCCAGACACGCGCGCTTGCCACCGCGGTGCAATCCGCGGCCGTTGCATTGCGCTCAAACCAGACCGGCTACCGTGTCGGCGTCCGGGTCAACGCGGATGTGCTCGACGCGGAAGACAAACTCTACCGGGCTCAACGGGAGCTGGTTCGCAGCCGTGCGGAAACGGCGCTGCAAGGCTTGAAGCTGAAGGCGAGCATCGCCGACCTCAGCGAGGCCGATCTCGCCGCGCTCGATGCGCAGATGGTTGAGAGTGCAGATGCTGCTGTGCATCCCTTTCCTTACACGCAGGCGACCCGCTGATGTACCAACTCATGAAGCGTCACCTGCTTGTCGCGGCAGCATTTAGCGTTGCCTCCAACGTGCTCGCACTAACGCCTACCCTATACCTGCTCCAGGTCTATGATCGCGTGCTGCCCAGTCAGAGCATTGAAACTCTGCTGATGCTGATAGCGTTTATGGCGGTCGCGCTCGGGATGAATTTCGTGGTCGACGTTGCGCGTAGCCGGATATTGTCCGACCTGGCCATGCAGATCGGCAACCGGCTCGATCGCTTAGCTCTGCAGGCGCAAATTTCAGCGCACGCGCATCGACTTCCGTTCGGCGCATTTGCAGGGCAGGGCGATATCAATACGCTGCGTGCGTTCCTTGCGGGGTCCGGCGTGATCGCTTTCTTCGACATGCCCTGGCTACTCGTCTATCTGGTGATCATCGGGCTCTTTCACTGGACCCTTGCACTGATCGCGGGGATGAGCGCGCTCGTGCTGTTCTGCGTTGCGCTATTCAACGACCGGCTCACCCGAAAATCCATTCAGTCATATCTCGTCCGGCAGCGGGAAGGCGATGCGTTCTATCAACAGATTATCCGCAACGCCGACGTCATGACCGTGCTCGGCATGAGCAGCAACCTGGTGGATGCCTGGGACTTGCGCAAGCGCGAATATCTCGCGGCTCAGCGGGACGTTTCGGATAACAGTGCACTTTACCGCGACATCAGCAAGGGATTACGCCAGGCGATTCAGGTAATCATGATGGCCGCTGGCGCCGGACTTGTGATAACCGGCCATGCGACGCCGGGCGTGATGCTCGCCACCACGATCCTGCTCGGCAAGGCGCTCGCGCCGATCGAACAGTTAATCGGCAACTGGAAGCAGGCGGGGGAGTTACGCGAGGCGTGGCCGCGGTTGAACGCATTGCTAACCATTCCGGCCGATGTTGAACAGGTGGCACTGCCGCGGCCGAAAGGCGAGATACGTGTTGAACAGGTTACTTTTAGCGCGCCGGCGCACACGCGAGGAACGGGCAAGCTGCTGCTTCGCGGCGTCGATTTCACGTTGGCTGCCGGGCAGACGCTGATCATCACCGGCCCGAGCGCATCTGGAAAATCGACGCTGCTGCGGATTATCGCGGGGCTGTGGCGTCCACAGGCGGGCACGGTGCGTCTCGACGGTGCTGACGTTACGCAATGGCCCAGACAGTCCCTCGGACAGTATCTCGGTTATGTGCCGCAGGATATTGAGCTACTCGCGGGCACCGTCGCCGAATGTATCGCCCGGACTGCGAAGCCGTTGCCGCTTGATTCGGTTGCCATCGTTCGCGCGGCGCAACGCGCTGAGGTTCACGCGATGATCCTGGCCCTGCCTCAAGGCTACGAGACGCCTATGGGAGAGGCCGGCGAATCGCTGTCGGGTGGCCAGCGCCAGCGCATTGCCCTTGCGCGCGCACTGTACGGCGATCCCGCGGTCGTGCTGCTGGACGAACCGAATGCCAGTCTCGACACGGACGGCGAAGCGGCACTCTGCCGGGTACTTCGTCATCTGAAAGCCGATGGCGTGACAGTCATCGCGGTTACCCACCGACCGTCGATGATCGAACTGGCGGATCGGATACTACGCCTCAAAGACGGACAGATCGAGAAGCTGTGGCAACCTCAAATTGACCTCGGATCCGTCGCCGGAGGTTCTCAAGGCGATGATGCGGCCCGGATGCCGTTCATTGATATCGGCGAGCTTCATGCCCTCCGGTCATCGCTCCAGCCCGCACGAGCACAGACTGCCGAAATCGTGACGGGGAGGAGCGATCAATGACCCGGTTTAATTGGTGGCGTCGCTCGAGCGAAACATCAGTAGGTGTCTTGACCGATTCGGCACGGTCTACTGGACATGCACTGCCCTTGCCACGAAGGTTAATCGTAGCTAGCTGCATGGCGACAGCTGCCGGATTGGGCCTGATCGCGGGATGGGCGGCGCTTGCGCCTCTATCAGGCGCGGTGGTAGCCGAAGGCGTGGTGCGCTCGGAAGGCGAACGCAAGACGCTGCAACATCAGGAGGGCGGCATTGTGAAGGCCATATTGATCCGCGATGGCGACCGGGTAAAGGCCGGTCAGGTGCTGATCGAGCTGGATAACGTGAGCCCAGCAGCAGAACTGTCTGCACTGCAAGCGCAGTTCGACGCCGAGCAGGCGAAAATCGCACGACTCTCGGCCGAACGCGAACTGAAGGATACGCTGACGTTTCCGGCCATCCTCGCAGGCCGGCAAACCGATCCTCGCATCGCCGAATTGCTTGCGCGCGAGTCCGCGCTCTTCACGGCGCGTCGCCGCGCCTTCGTCGACCAGAGCGCCATGCTGCGCACTGAACTAGCGCATACGCAACAGGAAATCTCGATCAGCGCGCAAATGATCAGGACGATGAACCGTAGTTACGCGATGGCGGCACAACAGCGGCGGACTAACGAAGCGTTACAGAAGGAAGGTTTCGTGGCCGAAACTAAGGTGCTCGATTTACAGCGCACCGAAGACGACGCACTGTCGCGCGTTCAGTCCGGGGAGGCCGAGCTGAGCCGCGCGAGACAACGACAGATCGATCTTGAGCTGAAACTGGCCAGCGTGCGCAACGACTATGTGAAAGCGGCCGACGATGAACTCAAGGAAGCTACCACGCGCTCGGTCCAGCTCGCAGAGCGGCTTCGTCCCGCGCACGACGTATCTGCGCGAACCCGTATAACCGCGCCGGTTGCCGGGCTGATCGTCGGGCTGAAGGTGCATACGATTGGCGCGGTGATCGGGCCGCGTGAACCGATTGTCGATGTCGTACCTGAAGGCGCGCCGCTCATCGTAGAAGCGAATATCCAGCCGGATGACGTGCGTGAAATTGCGCCTGGGAGTCATGCCGATGTGCGCTTGACGGCCTACAACTCGCGTACCACGCCAATGCTTGACGGCAAGGTGATCTACGTTTCCGCGGACGCGTTGACCGACAAGGAAAACCGCGCCCACTTCTACGTGGTGCGGGTCGAGGTGCCGGCGCAGGCATTGAACAAGGCGAACCGACTCGCCAGGACGCCCATTGCCTTGGGGCCGGGATTACGGACCGAGGTGTACATCCGGAAGCATGCGCGCTCGGCGATCGATTATCTGCTGGAGCCGGTCATGGACGGCATTCGCAAGTCAATGCGGGATTGAAGCGTCATTGCGATCCGTGAAGTGAGTCACGTTTAACTTTTTTCGCGAGGAATTCGACTGGTTATGAAGATCAGGGTATCCAGAGGTTTCGTTTTCGCTCACGTCTCGCTAGTGGGACTTCTTGTCATTCAGTTGGGCCATGCAGAAGAAATGCCGCGCGTGGAGTTCGGATGTCAGGTGCGTGACGCACAAGGTATGCCGCTCAATTCAGCCGACCAGACTTCGCAGCAACGGGTTGAAGCGATCCGTTGCATGGACGCTGCCGACAGAGAAAGCAGCCGAGAGTCGGCGCAGCAGAAAAGCCAGCAGCAAACTGTCGAGAACCTGAACAACGCTCGCCGTGCTCAAGCTGCAATTACCCGGCCTGGTTACGGTAGACCGCCCAATTTTAATTGGCGGCCGCCTCAATGATCTCTTGAAATTCCCTGAGTAAGCCCTGCGTCAGATGCGTGCAGAGATGATTCCCTGCACGAATCCAGGATGAGCGTCGACGATGGAAATCCCGCTGTTCAATACAGCCTTTTATGGAGCATGACAGATGAACCCTGTAGTAACCGTTGCGGTGACAACCGTCACTGTGGCAAGCAATCTGAGTTACGCACAACCGGCGGCTCTGCCGGAAGCCGCTGCATCGATGTCGAACGGCCTGAAATATGTTCCGGCGGCGAGTTCGTTGACCGTAGAGTCTGTTCCCCCCCGAGCAGTCGAAGAGGTGAGTCAGATGATATCCCGACCCAAGACGCCTATTGAGTTCGTCAAGAACCTTAAATTCATCTTTGATAATAATCTCTTGCTGAATGACGACTTTTATTCCGAAGCCAACCTGAAAAATGTGTTTAATTTGGAAAGCGTCCATTTAACCGGATCTGTCGAACAGAATGGGGATGGTCGGATCTCCATTTCATCGAGTCATTTTTCATCAATATTCCCATGGGTGGCTATACCGGAACGCATTGATCTCACGCCAACTGCGCAATTGGTGGGCGGAAAGGCGGTTCATCACACCGGACATGTCACGGCAGGAATGAATTTCCTCATGCATGAGGGCGGTCCGGACTTTGACGAAACCCAAAAGGTATTTGCGGAGAAACTTATCCGACTCCCGCCGCAGCCATCTCCCCACGGCGGGCCGCCCGCGGCGACAGCTCCCCACGGTAACGAGACGTGGCAATACAAGCAGTCGGACGATCAGGCTGAAAAAACGGTCACGATCGGCTTCGATCCGGCTGGTCGACTTTCCAGCGTTCTAATCAGTGTCAGGAAAAGTTAAAAAACGAAGAACGAAATGACAATTCTCGAACAAAAGGATCAGCTGCGTGCAGACATCAGTCGCCGCACGATCGAGGACGCGCGTCGGCGATGGAAATCCCGCTGTTCAATGCAATTTTTTTATGGAGCATGACAAATTAACACTATAGCAACCGTTGCGGTGACAACCGTCACAGTGGCAAGCAATTTGAGTTACGCACAACCGGCAGCTCCGCCAGAAGCCCCTGGGTCAACGACGAGTGGCCTGAAATATGTCCAGGTGGCGAAGTTGCCGACCACACAGTCCGTTCCGCCCCATATATCGGAAGAGGTGAGCCAGATGATATCGCGACCCAAAACACCTGTTGATTTCGTCAGGAATCTCAAGTTCATTTTTGATCACGATCTTTTGTTAAACGACGATTTTTTCTCCGAAGCCAATCTGAAGGATGTTTTCAATCTGGACGACGCTGAGGTCTTTATCGATTCAACCGATACCGAACGGAAGATTTCAATTATACAAAATCCACCTGAATCAGTATTTCCGCGAATCAAAGCGTCTGATTTTTTTGGCGGCTCGGCTCCCGGCGCTGGAATGGTAGGTGGAAAGACGGTGTCTCAATCCGGATCGGTCAAGGCAGTCATAAATTTTGGAATGGTTGAAGTTGGTCCCGATTTCGATACAGCCTGGAAGATATTCGCGGAGAAGTTCGTTCGTCTTCCGCCCGAGCCTTACCGCCACGGTGGTCCTCCTGAGGCAACAGCCCCTCATGGCAATGAGACCTGGCGGTACACGCTAGCTGGCGATCAAATCGAAAAGACGCTCACTGTGGGTTTCGGCCCCTCTGGCACACTCTCTAACGTTCTTATCCAAATCGAAAAGCACTAAATAGAAAACTAAAGGATATCTAATTTAATGTAAAATGCTCTTGAAAAGTTGGATGACCGATTCGGTGTTAGTCCTTCGGTATGCAATGCAATCATGGGGCAGTGTGAAAGTTCGATTTTGTGACGTGAAATTAGTCAAATCTGTGATTTAGATATTGTTGATATATGCGCGATAAAGAGTGAGCGATGATGATGGAAATACCGTTGTTCAACGTCGTTTTTGTGGAGCATGTCAAATGAACCCCGTAGCAACCGTTGCGGTGACAACTGTCACAGTGGCAAGCAATTTGAGTTACGCACAACCGGCGACTCCGCCGGAAGTCCCCGCGTCAACGGCGAGCGGCCTGAAGTATGTCGAGGCGGCGAGCTCGCCGACCACACAGTCTGTTCCTCCCCATACATCGGAAGAGGTGAGCCAGATGATATCCCGACCCAAAACACCTATTGATTTCGTCAGGAATTTTAAGTTCATTTTTGACCATGATCTTTTGCTGAAGGACGAGTTCTTTTCCGAAGAAAATCTGAAGAATTTTTTCAACCTGAACGAAGTGAAGGTCAATACCGATCCGGTCGGCGCCGATCGCAATATCTCATTTGCGGCAAATCCGCCTGAATCAATTTTTCCGCGGATCAAGGCGTCAGATTTTTTTGGTGGCTGGGCTACGGGCGCTGGGATGGTAAGTGGAAAGACGACGCATCAATCCGGACTGGTCACGGCAGCTATTAATTTCTCAATGGTTGAAGTTGGCCCCGATTTCGATACGGCCCAGAAGATATTCGCGGAGAAGTTTGTTCGTCTTCCGCCGGAGCCTTACCGCCACGGCGGTCCTCCTGCGGCAACAGCCCCTCATGGCAATGAGATTTGGCGGTACACGCTAGCTGGCGATCAAATCGAAAAGACGCTCACCGTCGGCTTCAATCCCGCTGGCAAACTTTCCAACATTCTTATCAAAATCGAAAAGCACTGAGCAGGTAAAATTAAATGACAGTTAATCTCACGTCGAAAGCCATTGAAAAGCTGACAGAAGCTTTTACCCTGAATCCTTCCACATATAACGCAATCATTGATGCAGCGAAAAAGTCCGCCTTCCTAGCGGGCGAGCTTAACCAATTTTTCAGCTCGGGAGACTGGAAAATCCTGATTGGTTCCGCAAATAGCGGAATCTTCACTAATCCATCCGATCAGGTCATCAGCATTGATCCCTCCTGGAATGAGTCTCCCGACGCATTTGCTACCACGCTGGCACACGAACTGGGACACGCCCTCTTGACGGGCGGCACAGGAGGCAAGCTAGCAACAAACCCGGACCAGGCAATTGCGAATGGACAGACGAACGAAGGCGTCGCAATGCTCTCGGAGTATATCGTCGCAATTCAGTTGGGCCTGAAGGGCGGCACAGCCGGGCACATGCATTCAGACGACTCAAATAGCACGCTCACGCAACAATTGAACCAACTCGCGCTGTCGATGGGTATCGACGTGAACAACGCGCTGTTTGGTTCCGCCGCTGCCCAGATGCTCGCCAATCCCGGTTCTGCAACTGTCAGTCTGGCGGGGCAGTACTATGCCAATCTTCATCCTTCTATTGCCCAGAATATTACGTACTCCGAATATTGGTCTGATTGGTGGATCGTCAGTCATTGCGGCATGGACCCTAATACCGTGGACTGGACCAAGATACAGAGCCCGACAATCACTTACAAAACCACCACGATCAATGGGCAGCAGGTGTGCTCGATTGAGAGCAAAGCCATTCCACTAGTGAACGGCACATGGCTGATGGTTGGCGGCGACGTATCGCTCAATGGGTTCGTAACGTCAACGCTGTTCGGGAGCAACGGTCAGATAACGGAACAGGCGAAATTCGACTATTCCGGATTCAAACTTCAAGACACTTTTTATGGATTGAACGGCAAGGCGACGCAGCAGTTCAACTTCAATGTCGACAACAGCTACACAAAGTACGACTTCAGTGCGGACGGTTCACAGACCGCGAGCCTGTACGGGGTCAATGGCCTGTTGACCGAATATGCGAAGTTCAACACCAGCGGCTTCAAAACGCTTGACAGCTTCTACACGAACGGCAAGGAAACACAGCGGTACACCTTCAATCTGGACAAAAGCTATACGAAGTACGACTTCAGTGCGGATGGTTCACAGACCGCCAGCCTGTACGGGACCAATGGCCAGTTGACCGAATATGCAAAGTTCAACGCCAGCGGCTTTAAAACGCTCGACAGCTTCTACACGAACGGCAGGGAGACGCAGCAGTACAAGTTCAATCTGGACAACAGCTATACGAAGTACGACTTCGGCGCGGATGGTTCACAGACCGCCAGCCTGTACGGGACCAATGGCCAGTTGACCGAATATGCGAAGTTCAACGCCAGCGGCTTCAAGACGCTCGACAGCTTTTACACGAATGGCAGAGAAACGCAGCAGTACAAGTTCAATCTGGATCACAGCTACACGAAGTACGATTTCAGCGCGGATGGTTCACAGACCGCGAGCCTGTACGGGACCAATGGCCAGTTGACCGAATATGCAAAGTTCAACGCCAGCGGCTTTAAAACGCTCGACAGCTTCTACACGAACGGCAGGGAGACGCAGCAGTACAAGTTCAATCTGGACAACAGCTATACGAAGTACGACTTCAGCGTGGATGGTTCACAGACCGCGAGCCTGTACGGCACCAACGGCCAGTTGACCGAATATGCGAAGTTCAACACCAGCGGCTTCAAAACGCTCGACAGCTTTTACACGAACGGCAAGGAAACGCAGCGGTACACGTTCAATCTGGACCACAGCTACACGAAATATGATTTCAATTCAGATGGTACGCAGGCAGCCACGCTCGTCGATGCCCAAAACAAGGTAACCGAGTATGCGACGTTCAACGTCAACGGCACCAAAACACAGGACATCTTTTTCGGCATGGACGGAAAATCAACCAAGCAACTGGACTTCAAGCTGGACGGCAGTTATACGTCGCACGTCTTCAACAGCGACGGTTCACAAATCGCCGCGCTGTTCGGCGCCAATGGTCAAATGACGGAGTACGCAGCCTTCAACGCCAGCGGGTATAAAACGCAGGACATCTACTTCGGCACCGACGGAAAGACGACCAAGCAGTTCGATTTCAATCTGGACGGCAGCTATGCGGCTCATGCGTTCAATAGCACGCAGGAATTGATCGGGGTATTTGGTTCCAACAACATCATCCAGGACTACTATCAGTACACGGGGCGAACGTTGACTGAGCACGATTTCTTCGACAGCCTCGGCCGTCAGATCGAGGCCGACCGCTATAACTCACTGGGTCTGACGGGCTTCACAAAGTTTTCGTACAACAACGACGGCTCGTATTGGTCCACGACGTACGACAAGACAGGTCATGCGACCGCCCAATCAAAATACGCCGGGGACGGGCTTCTGCTGCAAAACACTAACATTTACGACAGTAAACACTGCGGCGGCTATTTCATGAACGCTCAACTGATCGCGGGCTTCCAGATATAGTCGCGATGTGATGGTCGGCGGGCTCGCGGATAAGCCCGCCATCACCGCAGCGTACGGACACGGCAAGCGTGCTAGGAGTGGTGGCCTCCGGTATCCGGCTTTTCTCTGGCGCCTTGCCCCGCGCCGCGATCCTCGTCGGTATCTGCCTGCGCGTTATCTCGCCCGCCACGCTTATCATGCCCACTTCGCGCACCATGACGCACGCTGGCGTCACGCGTGCCGCCCGCATCGCCATCGTCATCCGGCTCGCCGCGCCCATTCAATTGCGCGACCGTCAGCCTTCCATCCTCCGGCGCAAGCAATTGCCGCTGCGGATTCAGAATCGCAATGCCACGCTCGCTGAAGCGCTGGAAAATGCGCCGGTTGAATTCGCGCTGCACGCCCCAGCGCGCGGAGTCGCGGCACTGCACCTGGCCCGCGAGCGTAACCGACGCGCCGTCGACCGCATCGACGCCCCAGAATGCGAAGTCCGACAGAATGCCGTCCTTGAACTGGTCGTCTCCACGCAGCGACGCGCCGATTTCCTTTAACGTCGCGATCGCGAGATCGAGGTCCGCGCCGAACACGATGCTGACCCGCACCGCCGCATTGCCGAGCCCGCGATTCGTATTGTTGACGGTCGACACCGAACTGAACGGCACCGTGTACAAGGAACCGTCGCCGCCGCGCAGCCGCACCGTACGAATCGACAGATACTCGACCGTGCCCGACACGCCCGCAAGCGTGACCCAGTCGCCGACCTGCATCGCGTTTTCCATTAGCAGGAAAATGCCCGTGATGAAATCCTGCACGAGTTTTTGCGAACCGAAGCCGAGCGCAACGCCGAAGATGCTCGCGCTTGCCAGCAGCGGCGCCGTATTCACGCCGAGTTCGCTCAACCCCGTCATCACCACGACCAGCGCGATCACCACGAAAAGCGCCGTGCGTAGCATCGGCAGCAAGGTGCGCAGGCGCGCGGCGCGCATCAGATCGCCGCGCTGCGTCCAGCGCGCAAGGCGCCGCTCGACCGACACGTTCACCGCTTCCCAGACGAACAGCGCGATGACCGCGGCCACGAAGATCGTCACGATCGCGGACGTGAGCCGATGCCCGATCGTGCCCGCCGCGAAGAACTGCCAAACGTCGATATGCCACACCTGCAACAGTACCAGGATGGTCACCACCGCGATTAGCAGATAGACGATTCTGCGCACGAACGGGTAGTAGCGGTACGCATGCTCGTGAACGAGCGAGCGCCCCTCTTCCTCTTCGACGCGAAAGATCCGCCCGAGCGCGCCGAACACGACGATCGACACGACGCGCGCGCCGATCAGCACGGCCACCGAAATACCGCCGAGATGCAGCAGCGTGCGATAACCGTTCTGCACATCGAGCGCCCAGACGAACCACAGCGCCATCACGATAAACACCGCGACACCGGTCCACAAATCGACGAAGCCTTCGCCGACGAGTTTCATCGGGCTGCTGCTGTCCTGCGCCCGCGCGCGGATCGCTTCGGCGACGGGCTTGCGGCATTGCAGGATCATCAGCGACAGCAGCACGTGGCCCGCGAGCGCGACAAGTTTGACGAGCGCGGTATGCGCGGACTCCGAAAGGCCAAGCGCGAGCGCGATTTCGACGACCGCGGCGCCGCCGCCGATCGCGCTGACGATCCAGATCGCCCAGCGCTGAACAAAAATTGCCCACCGGTCCGGCATGCGCCACAGGCGCAGCGCGGGCGCGTCGGGCTGCAGGAAGACGCCGCAGGCGATAACGACGGTCCGGCAAATCACGTACAGGTCGATCAGCGTGCTGAGCGCGCGGTCCTGCGGCGAGCCGTCTTCGGCGAGGATCGACATCAGGACGCTCGCGACGGCGACAAATACCGCGAGCGGCACGAGGCGCAAGACCAGTTGCAGCGCGGCGAGCGGCAAGCGCTGCAGCAAGGTCCAGTGAGCGACCGCGTGGCGCTGGCTGCGCGCCTGTTTGGCCTGCTGCTCGGGGGTGTCGGCTGGGATTGACGAGGCGGCAGCAGGCGCCGCGGGCGGCGTGGACGCAGCCGATGCGGTCGATGTTGCTTCAGCCTTAGCCGACGTTGCGGCGGCTGCGGCGTCGGCGTCGGCTTTCGCCTGGACGGCACTTGCGTCGTCGCCGGGCTGCAAAGGCACGCCGGCCGCCCGCGCGGCTTGCGCTGCTTCTTCATCGATGTCGCCGGGCGTTCCGACGACACGCGCGGCTGACGAAGCGGAAGCTGAAGCAGAAGCGCCAGCCGCCGCATCAGACTTCACACCCGGCGGCGCGGCAGCAGGTGCGGCCGTAGTCGCCGCGGTGGTCGCAGATGCATTCACCGCAGCAGTCCCACCCACCACCGCATCCCCTCGCGTTTCGCGCCGCGCGGCCGCCTGCTGCATCGCCTCGCGATGCAAACGCCGCGCGGCAATCGCGGCACGCGCGCGGCGCAACAGCCGCCGCACCAGCCACTCGATAAAGATGGCCGGCAATAGTGTGCCGAGGATCGCGGACAGAATCGTCGCGAGCCTCGCGCGCTCCTGCGGGTTCTGAATTTCATCGCGCCACCACGCGCGCACCGACGCCGTATCGAGCAGCACGATCAGCGAATGCTTGAGCGACATGCCGGCCTGCCCGAGCCAGCGCGCGCCTTGCCGCGCGATCTGCGCCGCGAGGCCGTTCGATTTGAGCGCGAGCGGCGTGCTCGCAGCGGCCGCCGGCGCCGCGCTGGCAGCCGCTGCGGGACTCGCCACGACGGGCGGCGCGGCCAGTGCGCCGGCGGCGGCGATCGCATGCAGCGTGTTGGTCACCTGCGCGCGACGTTGCGGATCGTTGAGGACGTCGAGCGCCTGGCGAGCCTGGTCGGGCGTGAGCTTGACGGGCGGCGCAGCGGATGCGGCGGCGGGCGCCACCGGCGCGGCCGCTTTAGCCGGCGCGGGGGCCGCGAGGGCCGGTAGCGCCAGTACGATAAAAAACCAGGCGATCAATTGTTTGCGCATAGAAAACATTCAGGCGTCGTTATTCAGGTGCTATCGGGCAGAGAGCGGGGCAGAGAGCGGCGGGCGGCGCCGGGTCCAATTCGATCTAACGAAAAGTAAAAACGACTGATTGCCGGGCCGCAAGTTCCTCGATGGGGCGCAATCGGTGGTGGCGGACGCAACGCGTGTGCCCGCGCCGCCCGCGCCCGATTTGCCCGCCTGCCCGGTTGACAACCCGTTCAGTCGGGGCTTGGTCGGGGCTCAATCGAGATTCAAGCGGGGTTCAAAAGGGGCTCAAGCGGAACTCAATCGGCGCGAGCGTCGCGCCGTCCGATCATCAGCGCCGCACACATCGCCGACCCCAGCGCAGCGACCGCGCAGACAAGTGCGACCGCGCGAAACGCGGCATCGAGGGCGGCATCTTCCGCATACGCAACCGGCGCGTCATGCCGCGCGACACCGTCGGACGACTCTGCGCCGGGCGCGATGGCCTGCATCACCGGCCCGGAGCGATGGGGAATATGCAGTGCGTCGAGTCGCGACGACAACACCGCTTCATACGTCCACGCAAACACGATACCGAGCGCCGCCACCGCGACCAGGCTCGCGACGCGCGCGACCGCGTTGTTGATGCCCGACGCGACGCCGGTCCGCTCGCCGGGCACCGACGCCATGACGGTGGTCGTGAGCGGCGTCACGGTCAGCGTCATGCCGAGACCCATCACCACGAGCGCCGGAAAAAACGCAGCCCAGTACGACCCGTCGCCGGTCGCGAGCGGCACGAGCGCGAAGAGCGCAAAGCCCGTCGCGGTGACGATCGAGCCGGCCGTTAACAGCAGGCGCGGCCCGAAGCGCTCCGCGAGCGCACCGCCCGCGAAGCGCGACAGCGCGCCGATGATGAGCGGAATCGGCAGCAGCGCCTCGCCGGCCTGCGTCGCCGTGAACCCATGCGCACGGATCAGCGTGAACGGCAGAAAGAACAGCGTGCCGCCGAGGCCGAAGTAGAGCAGTAGCGTGACAAGATTGGCGCCGCTGAAGTCGCGCGATTGAAACACGTCGAGCGGCACCATCGGTTGCTTGCCCGCCGCTTCGATGATGACGAAACCGATCAGCACAATGCCGCCGCCCGCCACCGACGCGAGCACGGCCGGCGCCGCAAAACCGGCCACGCCGCGCTCCGAGGCGAGCGTGAGGCCATACGCCAGCGCACCGAGGCCCGCCGCGGCGGCGATCGCGCCGGCCCAGTCCATGCGGCGCGGCGCGTCGGGCTGATGGCTGTCGGGCACCGCGATCAGCGCGAGCACGACGGTGGCCAAGGCGATCGGCAGATTCAGGAAAAAGATCGCGCGCCACGAGAACGCATCGACGAGCCAACCGCCCGCGACCGGCCCGAGCGCAGAAGTGATCGACGCAAAGCCGGCCCAGATGCCGATTGCGCGGCCGCGCTCGCGATCGTCGAATACCGCGCCGATGATCGACAGGCTGCTCGGCACAAGCAGCGCCGCGCCGATGCCTTGCACCGCGCGCGCGGCGATCAGCGTCGCCGAATTCGGCGCAAGGCCGCATGCGGCCGACGCGAGCGTGAAAACCACGATTCCGCAGACGAATATGCGGCGCCGGCCGTAGCGGTCGCCGAGCGCGCCGCCGACAAGCACGAGCGAGGCGAGCATCAGCAGGTACGCATCCACCACCCATTGAATCGCGGCGACGCTCGCATGCAGTTCGGTCTGCAGCGCGGCAAGCGCGACGTTGACGACCGAGCCGTCGATAAACGCCATGCTCGAACCGAGGATCGTCGATGCAAGCGCAAGCCGCTTGTAGCGGCTGCCCCGGTCGCGTATGGCGCAGCGTGCGCCGCAGATCGCCAGTTCGTCGCAGGGGCTCGCGCTGACGGCGACGGCCGGGGGATAGGGCGCGCGCCGCGCGGGCGCGCTGGAGAGATCGGGAGGGGACAAGTTCGATTCCGTGCCGGTAACACGGACAAGCATAGCAACGGCGGCGGCCCGCATGCAGCCACATGGGCAGCGGGCATGCGCCCGCGCGGGTCCTGGATGGCCTTAAGCGGCGGACCGGTAAGCCGTTTCGGCAGCGTTAAAGCCGCTACAACCGGACCCGCTAACGCGGCAACCGTTGCTAGCCGCGAGCCATGAGCCGAAGCGACCGCAAAGCGACTTACCGCTCAAACCACTACCACGGACCGCGGCCGCATATGAGCCTGCGCAGGCGTCACATCGTCGCCTCCAGCCTCGGGCTCCTCAGGATCCGCTTCGGCATCGCTGCTGCCGCCTTGCGCTTGCCGGCGTCCTTGCCGGATCGAGCTGATATCGCTCTGGATCCGGTTCGCGTTCATGAGCCGGTACAGCGTCGCGCGCGACACGCCGAGATCCGCGGCAGCGGACGACAGATTGTGCCCGTGCCGCCGCAGCGCGTCTTCGATCGCTTCGATCTCGGCCTGCATGCGGATTTCGGCAAGCGTCTTCGGCCGCTCGTTGGTGGCCGCCGGCAAGCCGAGATCCGCTTCGGTAATGAAGCGTCCTTCGGCCATTACGACCGCGCGCCGCACGCAGTTGATCAGCTCGCGCACATTTCCGGGCCAGGCGTAGTTCGACATCGCGACCACGGCGCCGCTCGAAAACCCGCGAATCTTATGCGTGCCGTCCTGGCGGTACATGCTGAGCGCGTAGTCGGCCAGCAGACGGATATCGCTGCCGCGCTCGCGCAGCGGCGGTTCGTCGAGGCGCAGCACGCAGAGCCGGTGATACAGGTCCGCGCGGAAGCGCCCGTCGCTGACCGCGGCTTCGAGATCGACGTGCGTCGCGGAGATCACGCGCACGTCGACCTTGATCGGCGCATTGCTGCCGAGGCGCTCGATGGTTCCTTCCTGCAGGAAGCGCAACAGCACGGCCTGGCACTCGTGCGGCATGTCGCCGATCTCGTCGAGGAAAAGCGTGCCGCCGTCCGCATGCTCGATGCGGCCGATTTTCTTCTGCAGCGCGCCGGTAAACGCGCCGCGCTCGTGGCCGAACAGCTCGGCTTGCAACAACGTGGGCGGGATCGCCGCGCAGTTGATCGCGACAAACGCCTGTTTTTCACGCGACGAACAGTCGTGCACCGCGCGCGCGGTGAGTTCCTTGCCGGTGCCCGATTCGCCGGCGATAAAGACGGGCGCATCAGTTTGCGCGCACTTGTCGAGGCGCCGGTAGAGCCGCTCCATCGGCTCGCAATGGCCGACCATGCCGTGCTTGCCGAGCGACGGCTTCGGCTTCACGCTCGTGCGCCGCAGGCTCGACAGGCCATGCGCATGACCGAGCGCGAAGATCAGGCGGTCGTTCAGGCAAGGCTTCGTGACGAAGTCGAAGCAGTAGTCGAGGATAAAGCGGCTGATGAGCTCGTCGTCGGAGCGGCCCGGCGCGATCTGCGCGACCCAGTTCGTCTCGCTGCGCTGCATGAATGCTTCGAGCGCGGACAGTTGTTGCGCGGTGCAGTTGTCGGGCAGGTCGACGAGGCCGACCTTGATATCGCCCTTGTCGAGCAGACGCTCGGCGAGCGCCGGCGTTTTCGCATGGACGACATGCCAGCCGGCAGTGGTCAGAAACTGGGCAAGTGGCTCGTCCGGCGCCGATGAGACGCAAAGCACGGAGCGTTCGGCGGCGGGCGACGTTGAGGTGGAATGCATGGTACCCCCGGTTGGACATTTGGCCGCCGCGCAGCGCGAGCGCGTGAGCCAGTGATCCTGCGATTGCGACAGCAGTTTCAACCTTCTTGTCGGCCTGCTCGTCAGCGGTCTTTAACGGTCTTTTGCTTGGCCCGGTTCTGCCCATTCCGTCGCCGTAGGGGCGACGGTCCTATCGTCGCATGATTACGGCATGGGATCAAAAATAAAGGAAACGAACAGGCGTTTGTATAAGCACAAATCAGGATGCAGAAATGAATCGCGCCGACTTGTGAAGGCGATGCTTCATTGCCGATTCATCGGCGATTCATCCGCGAACAGCGGCGAAGCCAAGCGGGACAAGGCTTCCCCGTTTAGACGGTTCACGCGGGTATCAATCGACACGCGTTTTCCGACCCGTTATATGCGCCTTGTCTCAAGGTTGCTACACATTCGGCATAACTCGTGCCGGGCTAATCCGGCCCCTTCCCGATCCGGCAGTTTTGACCGCAAAGCCTTGGCCAATGTGGGTCTGCGTCCGATGCGCCGTCTTTTTTACCACCGACAGGCAGCGTTTCCTTACGCATTTCGCATGCTGAACCGACCCCGAAAAATGTTGCGAACCCGAAACGTCGGCAACCTGAAAGCATTCTTCTAACGTGTTCGTCAGCGTACGAAACACGGCGCGACAAGGCTTTGCGCCCTCATGGCATACCCATTGCGAAAGCTCGGCCACAACGATTCGTTGCTGTCCGGAAACGCCGACCCGAAGAGATCGACAACCGGACAACAACACGGGGGACTTCACGGTTGGCGGTCGGGGAATCCGCGAATCGGGAAGGCGGCGGAGCCAGTGGGGGGCGAAGTCGGAAGAAGAGTGGAGCGAATGGTTCGTACGCCGTACGGACCATTCGCGACCACCTCGACGACGCAACCGGGTGGCGATGCCGTTTTGCTTGCCCACGGGCGGCTTGCAGTTGCAGCCCGTTCCGGCAGGTGTTTTTGCCGGTGCGTTTCCAGGCGCGGCGGCCTTTAACGGTAGTTCCACTTCACTCTACGGGGGTTAGCATGAAGAAGGCCATTCAACAGTTTCTGCGTGACGAAGAAGGTGCGGCAGCAATCGAATATGCGCTGCTGGTGGGTTTGATTTCGGTGATGGTGATCGGCGGCGCGACGCTCGCCGGTACGAGCATCCAGACGATTTTCACCACAATTTCCACTGCATTGCAGACGGCGGCGGGAAATACCGGGGTCAAGGGCTGATCGACGCGTTCCCGTGAAGCCCGCTCTGCCGCGCAAGCAACGCGGCGAGGCAGAGCCGGGCGCACCGGGCACACCGGGTCCGCAGGCGCCGCGGTCTGCATGTCAGGCCAGCGCCGCGAATTCGAAAAGCGCACCGCACACCGGAGACTTCAATGCACGCCGTTCCTTTTCCGCTCGGACCTTGTGTCGTGTTGCTGGTGATCGTCGCCGCCGTGCTCGACATGCGCACGCGCCGCATCCCGAACTGGCTCGTTGCGACGGCGTTCGCCGCCGCGCTGCCGGTGCAGTGGATGCTGCATGGCGCAGCCGATGGCCTTGGCATCTGGTTCGCCGGATGGCTGGTCGGTGGCCTGATCTTCCTGCCGGGATACGTGGTACGCGCGGTCGGCGCCGGCGACGTGAAGTTGATGGCCGCAGTCGGCGCGTGGTTCGGCATGACGGGCGCGATCGAGACCGCGATGATCGCCTGCGCGATCGGCGGGGTCTGGGCGCTCGCGGCGATGTTGTTCAAGCGGCGCATGAAGGACGGTCTGTCGAACACCTGCTCGATGCTGCTTTCGGTGACGGGCGGATGGCGCCAGGTCGCGCAGCAGGGGGAAGCGATGCGTGCCGTGTCGGTAGGAAGGCTGCCGTTCGGTGTCGCGATCGCGTTGGGCGCGATAAGCACGATGGTGCTGGGCACGCAGTAGCGCGCAGCCAGAAGAACACATAACGAAAGCCAGGCCTCCGCAGAGAGACACGGCTTCGATAGCAGGATCGCACGTCGGGGCGTGCGAGCAGGAACGGGGAACAGGCAGGTAAAAACGCAGGCAGAAAAGCAGGCGAGAAGGCCGACAAAAAAACCGGCCGCATGTCGAGCGAAAAGCGCGAGCAGAAAACGCGAGCAAAAAGCGACACAAAAGCTGACCAGATACGGGGGAAGTCAGATGAACAATGCTCACGGACCGGGCGAGGTTGGGCTGCGCGATATCGGCACGCACGATGTCGCATCACGCGGCCACGCAGCGCACTCAGCGCACTCAGAAGGCGCGGGCCGCGCCGCGCAGACCGTGGCTCAGACCGGCCTCGACCTGCCGTTTCTCGCCGAGCTGACCGCGAAGGCCGCCGCGGTCGAAGGCAAGATCAGCCTGGCGCAACTGGTGGAGCGCCTCAAGCTGACGATTCCGGTACTCGACGAAGTCACAGGCTTCATGATTCGCGAGCGCCAACTCGAAGTCATGCACCGGGGAGCGGCCGACTTCGACGTGCAGTACCAGCTGACCGAAGAGGGCCGCGTACGCGCAATCGGCTATCTCGCGCGGTGCGCGTACGTCGGCCCTGCGCCGGTCACGCTCGATGCGTACGCACAAGCCGTCGCGCGCCAGTCGGTCACCCTGATGCGCATCTCGCGCCCATTCGCGCGCGCCGCGCTCGCCGGGCTCACGCTGTCCGAAACGCTCGTCGACGAAGTGGGCGGCGCCGTCAACTCGGGCCGGCCGATCCTGCTCTACGGGCCACCCGGCGGCGGCAAGACGCATCTGGCCGAAGCGCTTGTGCGGCTGATGCCCGGCACGATCGACGTGCCCTATGCCATCCTGATCGATCGCTCGATCGTGCAGATTTACGATCCGCTCGTGCATGTCGCATGCGCCGCGGCGGGCGATGAAAAGTACGCGGACACGGCCATACCCGCAGCGACATCGAACCGCGCCACCGTCACGTCGTTGAACACACCGTCAGACCGCCGCTGGCAACGCTGCCGGCGCCCGGTCGTGATGGCGGGCGGCGAACTGACGCTCGACATGCTCGAGCTCTGCTACGACGCGGGCACCGGTTTCTATCAGGCGCCGGGCCACGTGAAGGCGAACAACGGCCTGTATATCGTCGACGACCTCGGCCGCCAGCGTGTCGCGCCGCAAGACCTGCTGAACCGCTGGATCGCGCCGCTCGGGCGCGGCACCGAAACGCTGGCGCTGCAGAACGGCGCGCGTTTCCAGCTGCCGTTCGACGTGCGACTTGCCTTCTCGAGCAACCTCACGCCCGAGCAGCTCGGCGACGACGCCTTCTTGCGCCGCCTCGGCTGCAAGCTCTACGTCGGGCCGCTATCGCAGCACGAGTACCGCGCGCTCTTTGCATCGCTGTGCGACGAGCTCGGCCTGCGCCGCGACGACGACGCCTTCGATTTTCTCGTGCACCGGCTGCATCAGCCGGCGCGCCGGCCGCTGCTCGCGTGCTATCCGCGCGATCTGCTGAGCCTTGTCGTTGCGCACGCAACGTATCGCGAAGAGCCGCCGGCCGCGACACCGGACACGCTGCAGCGCGCATGGAACAGCTATTTCGCGAGCGGCGGCAACAGTAACAACGCGCCGCAGACGCAGCCGATGCGGCCCGATCATGCGGGCGAGGTGATCCGGCGCTTCGCGACCGCGTAGTCAGGCAAACAGTCAGTCAACAGCCAGTAACGTAGGAGACGGGACATGAACAACTCACGCGCGATATTCATGCTGCTGCTCGCGACAGCGGCGGGCCTGGCGGCCGTGGTCTTCGGCTCGCGCTGGATGATCTCGCAGTCGTCGGCATCGACGGCGAAAGTGGTGGTCGCGACCGCCGATATCAGCCTCGGCCAGCGCATCACGCCTGACGTGCTCAAAGTAGTCGACTGGCCGACGACCAGCGTGCCGCCCGGCGCGTTCAACGACGTGCAAAAGCTCGACGGCCGCGTGCTGAAGGAAAGCACGCTGCACGGCGAGCCCGTGCTCGAAACGAAGCTGTCGCCGGTCGGCACGGTCGGCGGTCTTTCCGCGGTGATCAACGAAGGCAAGCGCGCCATCACCGTGCGCGTCAACGACGTGATCGGCGTCGCGGGTTTCGCGCTGCCGGGCAACTACGTCGACATCATCGTCAACACTGAGAAAGATCCGGGCATGGCCACGGGTGCGCACGATCAGCACATCTCGAAGATCGTGCTCGAAAAGATTCTGGTGCTCGCGGTCGCGCAGGAAGTGGCGCGCGACGAGACCAAACCGAAAGTGGTCGACGCCGTGACGCTCGAAGTCACGCCCGACCAGGCAGAGAAGATCGACCTCGCGCGCAGCATCGGCACGCTGTCGCTGGTGCTGCGCAATCAGGTCGACCCACAGGCGGCGGCGACCGCCGGCGCGACGCGCACGACACTGCTCGATGTCGCTGTGCCTGCGCCGGCTTCCGCGCCGGCACCGGCGCCGCGTGTCGTGCGCAAGGTTGCGGCGCGCGAGCCGATGAATTGTGTGCGGGTGATCGTCGGCGGCGACGCGACGAAGGAATGCTTCTGAAGCACGCGTAGAGATGCGAAGCAACGCATCGAAAGCGCGCCGGGCGAAAGCAAAGAACACAAGCAACGAACGCAGCAACAAACACAAGCAACAAATACAAGTACCAAACACCAGCCAGCACGCAACAGGCGGTTATCACATAAGCGGTAAAAGCAGCACGTGAACGGGGGAAGGACATGAACGCGAAATCGGCTCGTCTGGCGCATCGGTCGCAAAGACGCGAAGCGAGGAAGCAACGGCCGGCGGCGGCGCGCTTTGCGCTGACCGTCATGTTGGGGACGCTCGGCGCGTTCCTGTGGGTGCTGCCGACCGCGCAGGCCGAAGGTCTCGGCGACCGTACCTCGGCGACCGGCATGATCGGCGCGGCGCCGGGCGCGGCCCTGCAGGTCGCCGCAATGCAACCGAACGACGTGCCGCTGCCGCAAGCGCCGCTGACGGTCGCGGCGAACGCCACAGCCCGCGCGGCCGGCGCATCGTCCGGCAACCTCGCGATGGTACGCGGCGGCAAGGGTCCGAACTGCACGGGCGAGGTCGGCGACCAGAGCACGGTGACCGTGCCGCTCGGCAAATCGACACTCGTCAATCTCGGCGAGCCGGTTCGTCAGCGCACGGTCGGCAACCCGGCGATCGTGCAGACCATGCTGGTTTCGCCACAGACGCTTTATCTGCTCGGCTCGGACATCGGCACGACGAACATGATCGTGCAGGGCAAGAGCGGCTCGTGCAGCGTGATCGACGTCGTGGTCGGCGCCGATCCGGCCGGGCTGCAGCAAACCATTCTCAAGCTGATGCCGAACGAACGCGGCGTGCAGGTGATGGCGGCCGGCGACGCGCTCGTGCTGACCGGCACCGTCAGTGACGCAACGGTCGCCGCGCGCATCGTCGAACTCGCGCACGCGTTCACGGCGCGGCCGAATTCGGCGCTGCCGCCGCCGTCCGCGCATGCCGCCGCGGCCCCGGCGGGCGCAGGCCCTCTGCCGATCCCGGGCCTCGTGCCCGTGGGCCTCGGTGGCGGCGCGGCGCCGGCACTCGGCGGTGGCGCGGACAAGTCGCAGCGCGTGATCAACATGATGCATATCGCCGCGCCGCAACAGGTGATGCTTGAAGTCAAGGTAGCCGAAGTATCGAAGACACTCATCGATCAGCTCGGCGCGCAGGCGAACCTGCAAGGCAGTATCGGCACCTGGAGCTTCGGCATTCTCGCGCAGTTCCTGTCGGGCGGCCTTGGCATCGCGGCCGCATCGAAGGCGAACAACCTGCCGCTCAATCTCGCGATCGACGCGCAGAAGACCGACCAGCTCGTGAAGATCCTCGCGGAACCGAACCTGATGGCGATCAGCGGCCAGGAAGCCAGCTTCCTCGCGGGCGGCAAGGTGTTTATCCCGGTCCCGCAAAGCAACGGCAGCGGCGGCACAACGATCACGCTGCAGGAAGAGCTGTTCGGCGTCGGCCTGACGTTCACGCCGACCGTGCTCGAAAACGGCCGCATCAATTTGAAGGTCGCACCGGAAGTGTCGGAACTGTCGCCGACCGGCGTTGCGGTCAGCGCGGGCGGTGTGAACAGCACGGCGATCCTGCCGCTCATCACGACACGCCGCGCGACGACCACCTTGCAGGTCTACGACGGCCAGAGTTTCGCGATCGGCGGCCTGATGAAGAGCAACGCGACGGGCACGATCAAGGCGCTGCCCGGCATCGGTGAAGTGCCGGTGCTCGGCGCGCTGTTCCGCAGCACGAACTTCCAGGAAGACAAGACTGAACTCGTGTTCATCGTCACGCCGCGTCTCGCGAAGCCGCTGCCGAAGGCGTACCCGATGCCGACCGACACCTTCGCGAACGTCAACGAAGGCATGGTGTACGCGACCGGCAACATGGAAGGCAGCAAGCCGGTAGCGCCGGCGGCGCCTGCGGGTGTGCCAGCGCGGGTGCCCGGTACAGCGCCTGCAGTTGCTCCGGCGCCGGAGCCGTCAGGCAGAGTGCCGGCCGGCAACGGCATGCCGACAACGCAAGCGGCGCCGCAAACCGTGGGCGCAGCGGGCGTCGTCGCAAACGCCATCGGCAATACGCCGGCAACGGGCACCGCGAACCTGAATACAACGGTTTCTCCGGTTGCGCCGCTGAACGCGCCGCCTTCGCCCGCGCCGCATCCCGGTCCATCGAACGATGCCGCCGCACCGCCGGTTGCAAGCCTGCCGCCTCAGCAGGCGCGCATGGAAGCGCCGCCCGACGCGACGCAAATGACACGAACCATGGCGACCGAAGAACCGCGCGTCGACAGCCAGCCGCTCGCCGCGCAAGTGGATACAGCACAAGCTCCGGCGACGCCGCAGTGACCTGGCCGATCGCTTACGTACTGAAACGTCGAAGTACCGAAACACCGAACAGCTAGCTGTACAGACGGAGACCACCATGAACACATACCCAATCCTGCTGCGCATCGCGGTGAGCCTCGGCGCGTGCGCCGCGCTCGGCGGATGCCTGTCGTCGACGCCCGCATGGGACCGCAACTTCGGTTACTCGGTCGCCACGATCCGGCAGATGCAGACGCTGAACCCGAACGCATCGGACAACACCGATCCGGTCGCGGGCGTCGACGGCCGCGCCGCCGATGCCGCGCAGACCGCGTACTACAAGTCGTTCACCGCGCCGACGCCGCCGACCAATGTCTTCACGATCGGCGTCGGCGCGGGCGCGGCCAACTAAACAGCGTGGTGGCCCGGGCGGGCTAAGCCTGCACCGGTGACGACGGAGAGCCAATATGATCGATATTCTTCTGGTTTCGGCAAACGACGCATGCGCGAAGGAAATCGGCGCGCAACTGCGCAACAGTGGCATCGCGCACACGCTGCATAGCGAAGCGGGCGCGGCCAAAACGCTGGCGCGGCACGCGGGGTCCATCAAAAAGGCCGATCTGCTGATCATCGAAGACAGTCATCTCGCGGCCGCCGATCTCGCCGCGATCGAGGAAGCGAGCGCGCATGCGCCGCACCTCGCCTGCATGCTCGTCACGTCCGCGCTGTCGACCGACATGCTGATGGCCGCGATGCGCGCGGGCGTGCGGCACGTGCTGTCATGGCCGATCGATCCGACCGCGTTCGCGCGCGAACTGTCGCATGTCGCCAGCAAGAAGCACGCGCATACGCGGCGCGCCGGACGCGTGTTGTCGTTCGTGGCCGGCAAGGGCGGTTGCGGCACGACGCTGATTGCGACGAACGTCGCCTACGCGCTCGCGGCCTCGCGCGACAAGCGCGTGCTGTTTGTCGATCTGAACCAGCAGTTCGCCGATGCGAGCCTGCTGCTGTCGGACAAGGCGCCCGCCGCGACGCTGTACGACCTCGGCACGCAGATCGACCGGCTCGACGCGGCGTTTTTCGAAGCCTGCGTGACGCGCGTGCATCCGAATCTCGACGTGCTGGCGGGCGCCGGCGACCCGGTGAAGGCAGGCGAACTGCGCGCGTCTCATCTGCAGCGCGTGCTTACGCTCGTGCGCGATCAGTACGACATCGTGCTGTGCGACGTCGGGCAAAGCATCAACCCGCTGTCGATTCATGTGCTCGACCAGAGCGATGCGCTCGGCGTGGTGCTGGCGCAATCCGTACCGCATCTGCATGCGACGCGGCGTCTGATCGATCTGTTCGGCCAGCTCGGCTATGCGCCGAGCAAGACGCGGCTCATCGTCAATCACTACGACAAGCGCGAGCAGGTCGGGCTCGAGGCGATCGCGCGCACGCTCGGCGCGAAGCCCGTGCACGTGCTGCCGCACGACGCGAAAAGCGCGCGCCACGCGGTGAATCAGGGCGTGCCGCTCTACACGGTGGCGAAGAACGGCGCGCTGACGAAAAGCATCGACGCGCTCGCGACGCTGCTGTGCCCCGCTGAAACAACGCAGGAGAAGCGGATTTTCCCGCGCTTTTTCGCGGCGAAGCCAGGCGCGCGGCAGCAACTGAAGCCGAGTCATTGAACTGACGAAGACGAGCGGCACAACCTCGCCAAACGCAACCTCGCAAAACCAGAAGCCGAACACGAAGCCGGAGACCAGCATGTCACTGCGCGAACAACTCCTGATGCAAAGCGATCTTGTTGCCGATACGCCGGCCGCGAGCCAGCCCGCCGCGTCGTCGCAGGATACGAAGGCGGCGCGCCAGGCGTATCAGCAGCTCAAGATGAGCATCCACCAGACCATCATCGAGCGTGTCGAACTGGACAAGCTGCAGCGGCTGTCGCCGGAGCAGGTCAAGCGCGAGCTCGCGCAGCTCGTCGAGCGCATCGTCGACGAAGACAAGGTGCCGATGAACGAGCTCGAGCGCAAACGGCTCGTGCAGGACGTGCAGGACGAAATGCTCGGTCTCGGCCCGCTCGAACCGCTGCTGAACGACCCGACCGTCTCCGACATTCTCGTCAACACATTCCAGCACGTGTACGTCGAGCGGCGCGGCAAGCTCGAACTGACCGACATCACGTTCTACGACGACGCGCATCTGATGAAGGTGATCGAGCGCATCGTGTCGCGTGTCGGCCGGCGCATCGACGAGTCGACGCCGATGGTCGACGCGCGCCTGCCCGACGGCTCGCGTGTCAACGCGATCATTCCACCGTCGGCGATCGACGGGCCGCTTGTGTCGATCCGCCGTTTCGCCGTGAATCCGCTGACCGTCGACGACATGCTGAACAACCGCAGCTTTACGCCCGCGATGGCGCAGCTGCTCGAAGCGCTGATCAAGGCGAAGCTCAACGTGCTGATTTCGGGCGGCACCGGCAGCGGCAAGACGACGCTGTTGAACCTGCTGTCGGGCTTTATTCCCGGCGACGAACGCATCGTGACGATCGAAGACGCGGCCGAACTGCAATTGCGCCAGCAGCATGTGCTGCGCCTCGAGACGCGGCCGCCGAACATCGAAGGCAAGGGCGAGATCTCGCAGCGCGCGCTCGTGCGCAACGCGCTGCGGATGCGCCCCGACCGCATTGTGCTCGGCGAAGTACGCGGCGGCGAAGCGCTCGACATGCTGCACGCGATGAACACGGGCCACGAAGGATCGATGGCGACGCTGCACGCGAATACGCCGCGCGATGCGCTGACGCGCCTCGAAAACATGGTGTCGATGGCCGGTATCGCGATGCCCGCGAAAGCGATGCGGCAGCAGATCGCATCGGCGGTGTCGGTCGTCGTGCAGGCCTCGCGTTTGACCGACGGACGCCGCAAGCTGATGAGCATTCAGGAGATCACGGGCATGGAAGGCGACGTGATCAACACGCAGGAGATCTTCATCTTCAAGCGCACCGGCGTCGACCAGGACGGCACCGTGCGCGGCTATTTTTGCGCGACGGGCGTGCGGCCGAAATTCTGCGATCGCCTCGCCGCATTCGGTCTGTCGCTGCCGGACAACGTATTCGATCCGGCACGGCGCTTCGAAGTGTAGCGGGCGCAATAACAAACGGAGGCAAGGAGCGGAATATGGACACGTCGTTTATCGGCTTCGTGGTGCTGCTGTTCATCGCGACCGTGCTCGCGATCGAAGGCCTGTATTTGTGGTGGCACGGCAAGCACGGCGCCGAGGTCAAGCGCGTGAAGGCGCGCATGCACGCGCTCACGATGCCCGCGGACGGCGCCGGCGGCCCATCGTCGATCCTGAAGAACGGCGGGCTGCACGACGCATCGTTCACGGCGCGCGTGCTGATGAGCCTGCCGCGCGCGCAGGCGCTGCAGCGTTTGCTTCTGCAGGCGGGACTGAACTGGACGGTCAAGCGCTTCTTCGCCTATGTCGCGGCCTGCGCGGGCGGCGCGTTCGCGGTCGCGCTCGTCATGCACCAGCCGCTCGTTATCGCGATCGTGCTCGCGGTGTTCTGCGCCATGCTGCCGTGGTGGGTCGTGCGTCACAAGCGCGCAAAACGCATGAAGCGGCTCGAACAGCAACTGCCCGAAGCGGCCGACCTCGTCGCGCGCGCGATGCTGGCCGGCCACTCGTTTCCAAGCGCGCTCGGCATGGTCGGCGACGAGATGCCGCAACCGCTCGGCGGCGAATTCAAGCTTGCGTTCGACGAGATCAACTTCGGCGCATCGATGAGCGACGCGCTGCAAAACATGGTCGCGCGCGTGCCGCTCGACGATCTGCGCTATTTCGTGATCGCCGTGCTGATCCAGCGCGAAGCGGGCGGCAATCTCGCGGAGATTCTCGGCAACATCAGCAACATCATCCGCGAACGGTTGAAGCTGCTCGGCAAGGTGCGCGTGCTGTCGGCCGAAGGGCGGCTGTCCGCGTGGATCCTATGCCTGATGCCGTTCGTGCTCGGCGGCGTGATCACGATGATCAACCCGGGGCTGATGCGGGTGTTCTGGACCGACGCGACCGGCATGAAGCTCGCGAGCGCCGCGATGACGTTCATGCTGTTCGGCGTGTTCTGGTCGCGCAAGATCGTGCGGATTCACGTATGAGATCGATGTTCACACCACGGCTGCGACCCACGCCGTGCGGCCATGATCGCAGCCACGCTTGCAGCGGGATGCGACGAATCAACGGGGGCGGGGCAACCCGAAGCTTATGAGAATCGACCAGATTGCGGTGCTCGCACTGTTGTTCCTGATCGTGTTCGGCGCCGTGTTCAAGGGCATGAGCCTGTTGCGGCCGGACCCGTTGAAGCGCCGTATCGGGCAGATCGGCGCGCAGGGAGCCGCCGGCGAAGCAGACGCGCAACAGGACGACGGCAGGTGGATCGAGAAGATCGCGCAGGTGTCGTCGCGCGTCGCGAAGTTCTCGTCGCCGCAGGAGAACTGGAGCGACTCGTTGCTGCGCGTGCGCTTTCTGAATGCGGGACTGCGCAGCGAAGCCGCGCCGGCCATCTATTTCGCCGCCAAAACGGTGTTCGCGCTCGCCTGGCCGGCGCTCGCGCTGCTCGCGCTTGCGCCGAAACTGCATGGCATGCCGACGATGTTCGTGCTTGCGATCGTGCTGGGCGCCTCGGCATTCGGCTTTTACCTGCCGAACGGTGTGCTCGCGCGGCTGATCGAGCGCCGCAAACTCGCGCTGTTCGAAGACCTGCCCGACGCGGTCGACCTGATGACCGTCTGCGTCGAAGCAGGGCTCGGCTTCGACGCAGCGCTTGCGCGCGTGACCGAAGAAATCGGCACGCGCAGCAAGGCGCTGCGCGACGAATTCGAACTCGTGCTGCTTGAGCTGCGTGCGGGCTCGGGCCGCGAGAAGGCGCTACGCAATCTCGCGCTGCGCACCGGCGTCGAGGATATCGACACGCTCACGACGATGCTGATCCAGGCGGACCGCTTCGGCACGAGCATCGGCGATTCGCTGCGTGTGTACACCGACAATCTGCGCACGAAACGGCGCCTGCGCGCGGAGGAGAAGGCCGCGAAAATCGCGCTGAAACTGCTGTTTCCGCTCGTCTTCTTTATCTTCCCGACGCTGCTGATCGTGCTGATCGGACCTTCGGCGATCCAGACGGTACGCATGCTGGCGCCGGCGATGCGGCATATCTCGGGCTGATGCGCAACGCGCCGCCAACGCGACGATGCGAGGAGAAGCGAACATGAAAAGACCCCAGCCGGCATGTGCCACGAAAAAAGCGGCCACAAAAGAAGCGGTCACAAATGAAGCGGCCACGCAAAAAGCGCCGCCCATGTCGTCATCGCGCGTGCCGTCATCAAACGATTGTTCGCGAAAACGACGGACGCGGCAGCGCGGCGCGGCCGCCGTCGAATTCGCGCTAATCGCGCCGTTGCTGTTCCTGCTGTTATTCGTCGCGATGGATTTCTGCGTCTCGCTGTGGGTGAACCTGACGATGCAATACGCGGTGCGCGAAGGGGCACGCTACGCGGTGACCGGGCAAAGCAACCTCGACCCGAACGCATCGAGCCAGAAGCGCTACCTCGCGGTGATCCAGGAGATCAAAAACAGCTCGATGGGCCTCTACGACATGGTGTCGCCGAGCTACACGATCACAGTGAACGGCAAGTCGAGCAGCTACGCGTCGCAAGGCAGCTACTCGAACTCGATGTTCGGCAATCCGGGCGACATCATCGTGCTGCAGATCAATTGTGCGTGGCCGCTGCTGACGCCGCTCGCGCGGCCGTTCTTCGCGAACGGACTGTACACGTTCAGCGTCGCCGCGACGATGCGCAACGAAGGTTTCTCAGGAGGTTGAAGAAATGGACCATCCGACAAACCACCGAGACCTCAACCCGAATCCGGAGCGCGGCGCGATGCGCAGCGCGAGCCGCGTCGCAAAGCGCTTCTCGAAGCGCCGCGAGCGCGGCGCGGCCGCCATCGAAATGGCGCTGCTGCTGCCGATTCTCGTCGCCATCGCGCTGCCGGTAGTGGACTTCGCGCGCAACATGCAGGCGCAAATGATCCTGATCAACGTGAGCCGCGAGGGCGCGAACCTTGCATCGCGCGCGTCGCTGACGTTCCCGATGCAAACGATCATGTCGTCGCTGAGCATGACCACGCCGCCGCTCGATATGACCGCCAACGGGATGATCTACATCACCGAGATTATCGGCAACAACGGCTGCGATGCGAGCAACAACAACTGCACGGGTGTGGTCGTCGCGCAGTATCGCTGGAACAACGGCAAATACACGGCGGCGGCAAGCAAGCTGTGGAACTGCGGCAGCAGCGGCACGAAATGGGCGACGGACGGCACCGGCGGCTGTTCGGGCCTGCCGAGTCCCGGCAAGACATCGCCGGAAGTCAGTTTGTTGAAGGGGCAACTATCGAACGGGCAGATCGCGTATGCGGTTGAGGCTTATTACTACCAGCCGCCGCTGATCGGCGCGCTGAACCTCGGTCCGATATTGAAGACGCCGGCACTGTCGCCGGATCTGTACGCGATGACCGTTTTCTGACCGGCATGACCGGCGGATACGCCCGGATACACGGGCCGGACATGAACGAAGCATGAACGAAGCGTGAACAAGGCATAAGCGAAGCAGGAGCAAAACGGGGGATGCCGTGAAAGTTACAGCGAAAAAGCGCCAGCAAGGCGCGGTTAGCATTATCGTCGTGATGTCGCTCGCGGCGTTGCTGGCGGGGCTCGGACTCGCACTCGACGCTGGCCTCGGCTATATGGTGAAGGCGAAACTCGACGCGGCGGCGGATGGCGCGGCGATCGCGGCGGGTCAGGCCGTGACCCGCGGCAACACGCCGGACCAGCAGAAGGCGAACGCGCAGCAGGCGGCCACCGCGTTCTTCAATGCCAACTATCCGGACGGCTTCCTCAACTCGAAGCCGACGCTGCAGACGCCGTCGGTCACCTTCGACAAGGGCACGGTGACGATCGATATCGCCGCACAGGCGCAGGTGCCGACCACCTTCACGCAGCTGATCGGCTTCAAGACGCTGAACGTGGCGACGTCGTCGGAGTCGATCCGCCGCGACCTCGATATGGCGTTCGTGGTCGATACGACGACTTCGATGAACAGCACGGCGGTGCAAAAAGCCGTTCGCGCCAGCTCGATCGATTTCCTCAGCAATTTCGACGTGACGAACGACCGGGTCGCGCTGATGCACTTCGCGACCGGCACCGTGGTCGACGTGCCGTTCAAGGCGGCGAACGCGCGCGGCTTCGACCGTTCGACCATGACCACAAAGATCAACGGTTACTCATTCAACGGCAACACGAACTCGGAAGAAGCGCTGTGGAACGCGCGCTGGCAACTGAACCACGTGATCACGCAGCCGTCGAGCCTGCGCGTGATCGTGTTTTTCTCGGACGGCGCGCCGAACAGCTTTTCGTCGACGTTTCCGATGACAAAATCGAGCTGCAAGACCAACACCGGCACGATCGTGTCGTCCGACGACAAGCCGTCCGGCTCAGGGCAGCAGGACAACCCCGGCGGCCTGTATGCGCTCGGCGTGCAGACGAGCCAGGCGCTGTCGGGCACCTGCTATGACAACACGGCGGCCACGGTCGATCATCTGCCGGCGAACTACAACGCGCATGCGGCGTCCGAGCCCAGCATCACTTTCCCGATTGTCACGAACACGCCACGCGTGGTCACGCAGGATATGAACGGCGCGAGCTACACGGTGCGTTACCGGAACATCAACCGCGCATCGCGCAACCTGCTCGAATCGATGGCGGCGCAGGCGCGCTCCGAAGGCATCTTTGTGTTCGCGCTCGGCTACGGTCCATTGTTGACGGTCGGGAAAGGCGCGGATGGCGAGCAGGGGCAGGACATCCTCAAATGCATCGCGAATGTGCCGGATGGCCCGTCGCGCTGCTACAACCCGAAGCAGCCGGTCGGCGTGTACTGTTATGCAGCAACGACCGATGACCTGAGGCCCTGTTATTCGCAGATCGCGTCGCAGATTCTGCGGATTTCGAAGTAGGCGCGCATGCCGGCAGCGGGAACCAGGCAACTGGAAGCATGCAGCTGAAGCAGCCAGTCGACACATGCAAGCGAAGCAAACGGTGACCGCCGTGCAGAACGCGAACAGCGAAGACAGTGAAGACAGCGCGAGCCCTGGCGAACGCCCACAGGAGAAACGGACGATGCGAATGATCGACGAAACAGTGCGCTTCACGACCTTGCTGGCGGAAAACTCGCTGAACCCTGCAGCGCCGCGACGCGCGCGTCTGACCTGGCGCCGCGCCGGCGCGGCGTGCATTGCGCTGCTGAAAGGATTGGCCTGGATGGCTGCCGCCGTCGCGTTGCTGTTCTTTGCCTACCACCTCGTCGGACACTGACGCGGCCTCCCGTCTGCGCCTTGCCGGCGGGCCGCGCCGTGCGTCACCTGGCTGCGCGCGGCGGGAGAGTGCGCTATCGTGACTGCCTCATTGAAGGCAACGTTTCGTCAACGGAGACGCGCGATGGCAAAACAGGCAGCGGGGGGCGGCGGGGGCGCGCCGCGCAAACCCGCCGACCGGGCGGGACACGAGCAGGAAGCGAAACAGGCGAAACAAGCGGGACAAGCGGGACAAGCGGAACAATCCGATCAAGCAGAACAATCCGATCAAGCGCCCCGTACCCGACGGCGCGCCGACATTCCCGGCCAGGTCGTGCTCGTGCTGCAAGGCGGCGGCGCGCTCGGCGCGTATCAGGCCGGCGTCTTCCATGCGCTGCACGACGCGGGCATCGAGCCCGACTGGGTGATCGGCACCTCGATCGGCGCGATCAACGGCGCGATTATCGCCGGCAATCCCGGCGAAAAACGTCTCGAGCGGCTGCACGAATTCTGGCAGCGCGTCACCTGGCAGGGCGGCTGCGGGTTCGGCGCGGGCGGCGGCATCAACGAATGGCCGCCGGGCTTCTGCGGCCTGCCCGTCAGTGTGGCCGAGTGGCTGCGCGATCTGTCGGTCGTCACGCATGGCATTCCGTCGTTCTTCACGCCGCGCGCCGATGCATGGTTCGGCCTCTACGGCGCGGTCGGCCCCGAGCGCGCCGCGTTCTATCACACGGAGCCGTTGCGTGAGACGCTCGCGTCGCTCGTCGATTTCGATTTCCTCAACGCGCGGCAGATGCGTCTGACGGTCGGCACCGTCGGTGTCGCGAGCGGCCATATGCATTACTTCACGAACCGCGACATGCCGCTCGCAGTCGATCATGTGATGGCGTCGGCCGCTTTTCCACCGGGCTTTCCGTCGGTACGCATCGGCGGCGAAGCTTACTGGGACGGCGGTATTTATTCGAACACGCCGCTCGAAGCGGTGCTCGACGACAGGCCGCGCCGCGATTCGGTCATCTTCACGGTGCAGCTTTGGCCCGTGCATGGACCCGAGCCGGCCTCGATACGCGAGGCGATGACGCGGCAGCGCGACATCCAGTATTCGAGCCGCGCGGAAAGCCACCTCGAGCGGCAGAAGCAGATTCACAATCTGCGTCATGTGATTCGCGAGCTGGGCACGCATATGACGAAGGAGCAGCGCGAAAGCGACCCGATCAGGCAATTGCTCGACTGGGGCTGCGGCACGACGATGCAGGTGATCGAACTCGACGCGCCGCGCTCGTGCGGCCACGACCTGCACAAGGACATCGACTTTTCCGCGACCGGCATCGAGCGGCGCTGGACGGCCGGCTACGAGGACACACGCAGCATGATCGCGCGCGAGCCATGGCGGGTCGCGCTCGACCCGATGGAAGGCATCGCGATTCATCGCTCGGATCCGGCGTCGGTGTGAGCTGCGAGGCGCGCTGACAAAACGGAAGTGTGCGGGTATCGCAATGGCGCGCCGCGGTTTTCGTAGCATGAAGGCGTCGATGCACTTGCGTCCTTGACTGCACGGAGGAACCGTTATGCCACGCATCGGAGGAGAAGGTTTCCGGCCGCCGGGAGCTCACCCCGAGCCTCCACCGCAACAGACGACGCGGCCGCCTGCCGGACCGCAAGGCACTCACGAACCGCAGCCGAGGCATGGCGGCCCCTCATGGACGACGCTGTCGCCGGCGGGCATGTCCGGCGGCCGCGTTGTTTCGGGGCATGCGGGGCGCTCGACGGGATGGCGCGAGTCGTATGCACTGCCCCGGCTCCCGGACGCGTACGTATCGACGGCTGACGCCGGTGTGTTCAAGGACGCGCAGAGCGGGCAAGCGTTCATCTTTCACGACTACCGCGCGTATGCGGTCATGCGCGCGCCGAATTCGCCGAACTGGGTGCTGACAACGCCTGGCAATCCTCTGGAGCGAGGCGGCGTCCTGCAGCGCAGTGCGGGCGGCGACTGGATACTGCATGGCGATTCAGCAGGGCCAGCCGGTGCGGGAACGGGTTCGGAGCGAACCAGCCCGGCGCAGCTCTCATCGCCGCCCGGGCCGCTCGAAAGAATGACGGAGTTTATGCTTCGATATCCCGGCGCGGATGCCAGTGCAGTGGCGCGTTCATATGGCGCGAGCGGCGACGAGATCAGGCAGATCGCCGCGAAGCTGGCGCCGGTGGTGCAGGCGTGGCACGCGCTGCAGCAGGGCGGGGTACAGATCAGACCTTCCGTGATCGTCGGGCCGCTCACCGAGCGGGAAAGACAATTCGTTCAGAAGTGGCGAAGCACATTGCCGACCAGCCGTCTCGCGACGATCATGGACAAGCCGACGGAAGTGATCGACGCATTCGTTCGCGCGCATCGTCGCCCCGTCACGGCGCCGCCGCCTCAGCCGCTCACGCACGGTATTCTCGACAATCTCGCGCGGGCGGAATGGAAGAGCGTGGCAGACGCCGATGTGTCAGGCGGACATCGTCCGCCACGCGTGGCGTACACCGAGCAGGCGATGAAATTTGTTGAGCGATGGCGCGGGGAGTTGTCCGACCGTAGTCTGTCGATCCTGATGACGCTCCCCGATGAAACGCTCGAGCAGCTTGCCCAACAGAGTCGATCTTCGCCACAGCGAGCTTCCGTTGCAACGGGCACATCAGCGGCGGAAAACAGGCCGTTGTCCGCGCAGCCGGCGCCTTCCCGTCCGTTGTCGCCGCAGCCTGGACCATCCGGCCATCATGGGCCGCTGACCAGCGAGCAGGAAGCGCAGATTATGAAACTCAGCGAGTGGGGGATGTCGCCGCCGACGATAGCGATGTACATCGGGAAGCCGCGTGAGGCGATCAACACGTTTCTCGATAGCGTTGCGCGCGGATCGCATCACAAATAACGTCGCCAGCGCGTGCCGCCACGCGCGACCGTGCGCAATTATCGACCGCAACTATGGCCCGCAGCTACGGCCCGCAACTACCGCCGCACCGCCGCACGCCGCGGCGCATCGAACGCCGAGCGCAGCAGCCCCTCGACGTTCGCGAGCAGGGTTTCGCGCGGCACCGGCTTGTGCAGCGTGCACTCGCACATCACGTTGGCGGGAATATCGGGCGACGCGCTCCACAAGATAACCGGCACGTCGTCGAGCGACGGGTCGGCCTTCAATGCAAGGCACACTTCGACTCCGTTCATCTCCGGCATCATCAGATCGGTGATGACAAGCGCCGGGTGCAGTCGATGCGCGAGTTCCACGCCTTTGCGCGCCTCGACCGTCGTCACCACATGGAAGCCCTCCAGTTCGAGCAGAAGCGCCCATGCGACGAGCAGTTCCTGTTCGTCATCGATGAGCAGAATAGTGGGCAGGCGGGTGTCCGAAAGTGCGTTGGCATCCATCATCGGTCTACTATCGAGTGCATCGGGGTGCATCAAGCGATGCACGTTTCGGGCGGCTTAAATATTTCGCACGCACGCATGACCCGTGCCATCGGGGGGCGAGATCGGCCACGATGCGCGTCGCGCACACGGCAATCACGCGGCAATTCCCTGTGCGATCGCCGCTGCGGCGCGCCGCGCGGGAGCTTGTGCGACGTTTGCGTGACTGCAGCATGACACGTTCCGCGAAGAGCCGCGGTGCATTTAGCGTGCCGTCCGTGCGCACAGGGCCTGAGGAGTATGTGGCGACCGCGCAAAATCTATCTTTGTTTGTAAGTCTGAGTAAGCGTTGTGTGACAACGCGCGCGACGTAATGAGCGGGCACACGGCTTGCTGAACCGCGTCCTTGGCGCGATACATCTGCTTCCGCTTTTCGCGTACCTCGCGCGTTCTTCGAATCGCTTTTTCAAACAAAGGCTTTCCATGGCATACGACCGACGCATCTCCGAAGGCCTTCCGTTTCCGCTCGGCGCCACCTGGGACGGCAAGGGCGTGAACTTCGCGCTGTTCTCCGCGCATGCGACGAAGGTCGAACTGTGTCTGTTCGACGCTAAAGGCAAGCGCGAAGTCGAACGCATTGAATTACCCGAATACACCGACGAAGTGTGGCACGTCCATGTCGCAGGTCTGCCCGCGGGCACCGTGTACGCCTATCGCGTGCATGGACCGTTCGAGCCTGAGGCCGGACATCGCTTCAACCCGCACAAGCTGCTACTCGACCCGTATGCGAAGGCGCACGTCGGCGCGCTCAAATGGCATCCGTCGCTGTTCGGATATACGTTGAACGCGCCCGGCGACGATCCCGATCTCAAGTTCGACAAGCGCGACAGTGCGACGTATATGCCGAAGTGCCAGGTCGTCGACCAGACCTTCAACTGGACGCACCCCACGCGCATTCGCGTGCCGTGGGAACGCACGATTGTCTACGAGACACATGTGCGCGGCTACACGAAGCGGCACCCGGCGGTGCCCGCGAAAATGCGCGGCACGTTCGACGGTCTGGCGCAAAAGGCGGTAGTCGATCATATCCGGCGGCTTGGCGTGACGACCGTCGAACTGATGCCGATCCACGCGTTCGTCAACGACAGTTACCTGCTCGATAAAGGTCTCACGAACTACTGGGGCTACAACACGATCGGTTTTTTCGCGGCCGACCCGCGCTACTTCGCGCGCGGCCCCGGGATGGTCGCCGAGTTCAAGGAGATGGTGGACCGGCTGCACGATGCGGGGCTCGAAGTCATACTCGACGTGGTCTACAACCACACGGCCGAAGGCAACGAACGCGGACCGACGCTATCGTTTCGCGGCATCGACAACGCGTCGTACTACCGGCTGATGCCCGAGCAGAACCGCTACTACATCAACGACACCGGCACCGGCAATACGCTGAACCTGTCGCATCCGCGCGTGCTGCAGATGGTGACCGACAGCCTGCGCTACTGGGTCACCGAGATGAACGTCGACGGCTTCCGTTTCGATCTCGCGACGATTCTCGGCCGCGAGCCGTATGGTTTCGACGAAGGCGGCGGCTTCCTCGACAGTTGCCGGCAGGATCCGGTGCTCGCGAGCGTCAAGCTGATTGCCGAGCCGTGGGATTGCGGGCCCGGTGGTTATCAGGTCGGCGGCTTCCCGCCGGGCTGGGCCGAATGGAACGACCGCTTTCGCGACACGGCGCGCTCGTTCTGGAAGGGCGACGAAAATTGCGCGGCCGATCTCGCAACGCGTCTGACGGCATCGGGCGACTTCTTCAACCGGCGCGGCCGGCGGCCCTGGTCGAGCGTGAACTTCGTGACCGCGCACGACGGCTTCACGCTGCACGATCTCGTGTCGTACAACGATCGCCACAACGAGGCGAACGGCGAAGACAACAACGATGGCCATAGCGACAACCGCTCGTGGAATTGCGGCGTCGAAGGGCCGACCGAAGACACCGAAGTGATCGAACTGCGCGAGCGTCAGAAGCGCAACCTGCTTGCGACACTGCTGTTCTCGCAAGGCACGCCGATGATGCTGGCCGGCGACGAATTCGGGCGTACGCAGCACGGCAATAACAATGCTTACTGTCAGGACAACGAGATCAGCTGGGTCGACTGGGAAGGCATCGACGACCGCGGGCGTGCCTTGATCGGCTTCGTGCGCAAGCTCACGGCACTACGCCATGCGTTGCCGGTGTTGCGGCGCGGCCGTTTCCTGACCGGCGAGACGCGTGTGCTGAAACTGCCGGGCCGGGTGGAAGGCGCAAGCGAAGGTGCCAGTGAACGGGCAAGCGAGGCGGCAAGCGAAGTCGCGGTCGAAGCGGAAACCGAAGCCGATCTCGAAGTGAAGGACGTGAAGTGGCTGAGCCCCGCCGGCGTCGAACTGACGGGCGAACAGTGGGGCGATCCGGCGATGCGCTGCTTCGGTCTGGTGATCGACGGCCGTGCGCAGGCGAGCGGCATTCGCCGGCCGGCATCGGATGCGACGCTGCTCGTCGTCGTCAACGCCTATCACGACGTGGTGGACTTCACGCTGCCCGAGATTCCGGGCAGCGATCAATGGAGCTGTCTGATCGATACGAACGCGCCCGAGCGCGACGAATTGCCGGAGTTCGGTTCTGGCGATGTGTATCAGGTGACGGGGCGTTCGCTGCTGCTGTTCGCGCTGCATGCGCAGGGCGAGACTCAGCATGTGTTCGACAGGCTCGAGGAGCGGCTCACGCAGTAAAGTGGAAGCGTGGGGCGCGGCGGCCCGGCCGGGATCAATAGCGCGGTCGGGCCTGAACGCCGTGCTACGCGAGCCATGCAATGCCGTTACAAACGATGTCGTTGCGGGCACAACGATCATGCAGCCGCATACACTTGTTATGCGGCTGCTCCCTGCACGTCATTACGCGCGCCGCGCGACATCCTCGAGCACGGTCTGCGCGGGAGCATTGCCGGTCCACGCGCCAGTTTGCGTCGCGCTCGCGGCACGCCGCGCCGGCCGCCGCCGCTGCGTGACGACGTCGACATCGTGCGAGCCATTCACGATAGCCGCTGGCGCTTGCACCGCGTCGGACAGATCGCGCCGTGCCGGCCGCGCATCGGTGAGTTCCGCGTACAGCTGCAGATAGCGCGCCGCCGGCCGCGCCCAACCGAAGGGGCCTCGCATCGCATTACGCTGCAGCGCATGCCACGACGACGGCCGCATAAAGGCCTCGAGCGCGCGTTCGAGCGCCGCGACAACATCGCCCGCGGTATCGCCGTCAAACAGAAAGCCGGTCGCGCCGTCTTCGGGCAAGCCGAGCTCGGGCGAACGCGCCGGTTCGTAATCGACGATCGTATCGACCAGGCCGCCGACGCGCGACGCGACCGGAATCGTGCCGTAACGCATCGCATACATCTGCGTGAGCCCGCACGGCTCGAAGCGGCTGCCGTGCAGCAGCATGTCCGCGCCCGCATGCAGCTTGTGCGCGGTCGCTTCGTCGTAACCGATCTGCACGCCGACGCGCTGCGGCCAGACTGCCGCGAGCGCACGCATGGCCTGTTCGAGATGGGCGTCGCCTTTGCCGAGAATCGCTACTTGCAGCCGCGGATGCCGCGCAAGCGCCATCGGCAGTGCGGCGGCAACCACATCGGCAAGCTTTTGCGACGTGAGCCGGCTGCCGATCGCGACGACCGGCGCAAACGGATCGAGCGCGAGACCGAAGCGCTGCTGCAGATCGCGCTTGCAGGCCTGCTTGCCGCGCACGTCGGCAGCGGAATAGTGGCGCGCGACATGGGCGTCCGTCGCCGGGTTCCACACAGTCTCGTCGATGCCGTTCGTGATGCCGGAGAGCTTGTGCGCGTTCGCTTGCAGCACGCCTTCCATCCGGTGTCCGAAATGCGGCATGAGGATTTCGCGCGCGTACGTGTCGCTGACCGTCGTCACGCGATCGGCGTGCACGATGCCGGCCTTCATCGGGCTCAGCGTGTTGTAGAACTCGATGCTGCGCTCATCGGAAAGCGCGGGCGCGAGCAGTTCGTCGGGTACGCCGAGCCAGCTGCCGAGCGCGAGCGGGCAGTTACCCTGGAACGCGAGATTGTGAATCGTGAACACGCTTTTCGCGGGCACGCCCGCGAGCTTCATCAGCAACGGCGTGAGCCCTGCATGCCAATCGTGCGCGTGCACGATGTCGGGGCGTCTGACGCCGCGCACGCCGCGCGCAATGCGTGCGGCCGCCGCGGCCAGCGAGGCGAAACGCACGGTGTTGTCGAGGTAATCATGGCCGCGCTGATCGACATACAGCTGCTCGCGCCGGAACAGATGATCCATCTGCAATAGCAGCACCGGCACGCCGGTATCGGGCATCTGCGCACGCAAGAGGCGCGCGTCGCCACCCGGCAGCCCACCGATCCGCGTAAGCGGTGTGACGCCCACCGCCTGATCGAGCGCGGCCGGATACGCGGGCAGCAGGATCGACACGTCGACACCCGCGTCGCGTAGCGCTGCCGCATAGGCGCTCACCATATCGCCGAGCCCGCCGGATTTGGCGAGCGGCATCGCCTCCGAGGCGACGAGAAGAACGTTCAGCGTCAAGATCGACTCCGCGCGAAAGAAATGCAGTAGGGGACGGTTGAGGGGTAAATCGTAATGCGCTGCGGTGCAACGCAAGGCTTGTGCCATGAAAAAACCGGCCGCTTCGCGCCGCGCGGCGCGCGTGCGGCCGGTCACCATGTAATTTCAGCGTGCCGCCGCGGCGGCTTTTACACAGACAAAAGCGCCGCGGCGTGAACATGGGTGTCGGCGCCCCGGTCAGATGTCGAGCCGCGACACTTTGGTGCCTTCGAGCGACACGCCGGCCATCAGGCCCGCGTTGGTCAGCACGAAGGCCTCCACCGGCGCGGTCGCCGTCGACGAATCGATATTGCCGTTTGCGCCGACCTTCACGACCGCGACCGTCGCATCGCCGCCCACGGCCCAGCCGTTGCGGCTGCGGAAGTCGGAGAGCGCCTGCTCGTTCATGAAGCAGAAGATGATCGCCTTCGACTGAGCGCCGGCCTGCAGGCCGAACGAACCGGCCGCCGTGCTGTAGAAACCCTCGGTGCGGCCGCCGATACGCAGCGCGCCCTGGCCGTATTGAGCGCCGACCACGAAGCCCGCCTGCACGACCTGCGGGAACACAAGCACGCCGCGCGCTTTCGCGACGAGTTCGCGCGAGCCGGGGACGGTCGTATAGAGGCGCGACAGCGTGGCGTCGACGTCGTGATTGATCGCGGCGCGCTTGTCCGAATTGCCGGCCGTGCTGTTTGCCGCGTTTTGTCCCGTCGTCGTGCAGCCAGCCATCGCCAGGCCGCCGGCCGCAAGCATCGCACCGCTGGACAAAATGAACTTTCTTCTTTGCATCGTTGTTCTCCTGTAAGCGTGAATCGATAGATGCGCATTGAGTGCAGCGGCATCTACAGCACGGCTTGTGCCTGACCCCTGCACTTACATTGCGGTGCCTGCTTCACGCCTCACGTTATCTCCTGCCCTCGCGGCGCGGCGCTTCCATTCGTTCCGTCCGGCGACATCGCTACAGCCTTCTTCAACAACGCGAGCAGACGCTGCGGCGTCAGCGGCTTCGCGCAATGCGCATCGAAGCCGGCTTCGCGCGCCCGCTCGCGATCGCGTCCGGACGCATAGCCCGTGCACGCGATAAGCAGCATGCGCGACGTCGACGGCGTCGCGCGCAAGCGCCGTGCGAGCTCGAGACCGTCGAGCTCCGGCATGGCGATATCGAGCACCACGGCGAACGGCTGCCATGTCTCGGCGATCGCGCAGACGTCGTGCGCCTCGTGCATCGCTCGGCATTCGAAGCCGTTCGCGTTGAGCAGCAGTTGCAACGCATCGGCGGCGTCCGCGTAGTCGTCGACGACGAGCACCCGGCGATGGTCGGCCAGCGCCTGGCCGATTGGCCGCCACTGCAACTCGTCTTCGCTGTCCTGCAGGTTAGTGCGAGTGCGCATCCGTGTCTCCCCAGTCTTATGTGCCGCTAGCGGATATGCACGATCGCAAGCCCCGGACCCGAACCTGACTCTATTAATGTTTTATTTCTTTTTCATTTATTTCGCCTGGCGCTCAAATGATGCGTTTTAACTATTTGAAAATATGCGCGAATCGATATGAAAACGTTTCACAAATTTTTCTTAATTTAACGTGAAACTCTCCTCGCGAAAACAATGCGGCATTGATTCAGAAGCCGTGCTGAACGTCCGGTTAACTAAAGAACGGAATGAGGATCATGGACGGAGACTTTTTATCAAAGCTGGCGGCCGCATGGGTTGCCCTCCTTAGCGTCTTTATGCTCACTGCATGCGGCCCCGGCCCGGGGGACGCGAGCGCGGCGAACAATGCGGCGAACAGCGCGGCTAACAACGCGTCCGCATCGAATGATTCCGCCGGTTCCACACAGAACGATACGTCGCGCTATCAAAGCACCGCGCTGCAGCTGGCCGCGGGTGCGTCGGTGCCGCTCTCGCAACTGCAGGCGCCGCCGCTCGTGAATATGGGCTCCGGCAGCGCGGTGGCCAGCGCGCAGGCGAGCGTCGCGGCCGATGCGATACAGGTCGCGCCCGTGATGCGCTACGCACCCGGCGACAGCGCCAACTGATTCGCGGCAGTTCGCTCGTCGCAGTTCGCTCATTGCAATTCGCTTCGTTGCAGTTCGCGTTTAGCGCCGCACGGCAGGTCGCTTTTCGAGCCACTGAGCACAGCGCCCGGTGCGACGACGCATTGCCTCCAGATTCCCCCCGCCACAAAGAGAGAAGGTGAAAAGACCATGACTTCCAATAGCCGCCGCCGTTTTCTACAAACCGTTGCCTCATCCGCCGGGGCTGCCGCCGCGATGACCGCGCTGCCGGACTCGATCCGCAGGGCGCTCGCCGTGCCGGCCGCATCCCGCACGGGCACGATCAACGATATCGAGCATATCGTCGTGTTCATGCAGGAGAACCGTTCCTTCGACCACTACTTCGGCCATATGCGGGGCGTGCGCGGGTATAACGACCGCTTCCCGATCCCGCTGCCGGGTGGCAATCCGGTCTGGTTCCAGCCGTCGAAGGAAGACGCGACCAAGCCGGTGCTGCCGTTCCACCTCGATACGCTGACGACGAGCGCGCAGTGTATCGGCGACCTCGACCACAACTGGTATCCGACGCACGCCGCGATCAACAACGGCCGCTACGACCAGTGGCCCGCGAACAAGACGGACATGACGATGGGCTACCACCTGCGCACCGACATTCCGTTCCACTACGCACTGGCCGATGCCTTCACGGTGTGCGATTCGTACTTCTGCTCGATGCCGGGACCGACGCACCCGAACCGCATGTACCTGATGACGGGCATGGTCGATCCGACCGGCACGCACGGCGGCCCGCTGCTCGACAACAACGATTTCGTCGACGGCGACAAGCCGCCGAAGTACCAGCTGCTGTCGTGGACCACGTATCCGGAGCGCCTCGAAAAAGCTGGCATCTCGTGGCAGGTCTATCAGCAGGGCACGGACGGCAGCGATCCGCTGACCGGCAACTACGGCACGAACGTCCTGCAGAACTTCACGAACTTCATCAACGCGCAACCGGGCTCGTCGCTGTATCAGCGCGCGCAGACGGTGCGCACGATCGACGACCTGAAGGCCGACGTGCTCGCCAACAAGCTGCCGCAGGTGTCGTGGCTGTGTCCGCCGGCCGCGTACTCGGAGCACCCGAAGTACACGCCGGCATACGGCGCCGAATACACGTCGATGATTCTCGACGCGCTGACGTCGAATCCCGAAGTGTGGAGCAAGACCGTGCTCTTCATCATGTACGACGAGAACGACGGCTTCTTCGATCACATGCCGCCGCCGCAGGTGCCGACGACGCGCGCGCAGGGTCTGTCGACCGTGACGACCGAAGGCGAGATCCACAACGTGATCAACCCGGATGGCCGCGGCGGCACCTACACGGTTGATAACTTGCCGTACGGCCTCGGCACGCGCGTGCCGATGACGATCGTGTCGCCGTGGTCGAAGGGCGGCTTCGTCTGCTCGGAAGTGTTCGACCATACGTCGGTGATCCGCTTTATCGAAGCGCGTTTCGGCGTGAAGGAACCGAACATCACGAAATGGCGCCGCGCGGTGTGCGGCGACCTGACCTCGGCGTTCGACTTCCGCACGCCCGATGCGTCGATGCCGGCGCTGCCCGACACGAGCAACTACAAGTCGATCGCCGACAACCAGTGCGCGACGCAACCGAAGCCCGTCGTGCCCGCGGTGCCGGGCCCGATCGTGGCGCAGGAGCCGGGCATCCGCTTCGCCCGCGCGCTGCCGTACGAGCTGCACGTGAACGGCAAGGTCAACGAGAAGCGCAATGTGCTCGAGCTCGTGATGGGCAACACCGGCACGGTCGGCGCGCACTTCTATATCTATTCGTCGCTGCGCACCGATGGCCCGTGGCGCTATACGGTCGAGAAGGACAAGTCGATCACCGAAACCTTCGACCTGTCGATCAACAACGGCGCCTACGCGTTCACGGTCTACGGCCCGAACGGTTTCGTGCGGCGCTTCAACGGCGACCTGAACGCCGAGATGATCGAGGCCGCAGCCGGCAAGGGCAAGAAGAAGATGGCTTTGCCCGAGGTCAAGACGCACTACGACGTGGGCAACGGCAACCTCGTGCTGCGCTTCACGAACAAGGGCAACAGGAACGCGCGTCTTTCCGTGGCCGATAACGCGTACGGTGCACTGACGCGTCCGGTGATCGTGCCGCCGAACGAGACGGTCGAAGAGAAGTTCGTGCTTGCGTCGAGCCACCACTGGTACGACTTCACGGTGACCGACAACGACGATGAGGCATTCCAGCGCCGCCTCGCAGGCCACATCGAAACCGGCAAGCCGAGCATTACGGACCCGGCCGCGGTCGCGCCGGTGATGACGGCTTCGTAAGTCTTAAGGATCGGTTAAAGCACCTTACTGGAAAGAAACAACGTCGCCCCGCAGCGGTTTTACGGCCGCTGCGGGGCGAATGCTTTTGCGCTTCAGAACGCGTGTATGAAATGCAAATAGAAAACCGCCAGCAGGTTTTTATAAAATAAAAATGATTATTTGCTGACGATGCGTAATCTTCAGGTGCGATTTTTATAAAAGCGAAAAATCCGCTCTTAATAAAATCGGCTTGAATTCTTTCAATTGCCGATTCTTGCTGTGCACACGGTGGTCGGACCCGTGGTTATTATTTCAATTCGCTTTCGATCATGCGTCATGGCATAGAAGCGGCATAGAAGCGTGACGCTCAGCCGGTTCGCTCGACGAGCCGCGGCGGCAGCGGCGCGGCGTTGGTCGCTGCCTGCACGCATTGGTCGACCAGTTCGCCGAAGCCGTTCACATTGATCGTGCCGGTCAGCGATGTCGTCTCGTCTTCGCGTTCGGATAGTCCGCCCACGCCGACCACGAGCGCGGCCGAAGGAGCCCGCTCGCGGATGCGCCGCACGAGGTTGCGCAGATACGGCGGCGCCTCCGATGCATCGAGCGTCACGACGCAGAGAATCGGCGCGTTTTCCATGCTCGCCGAATCGATGCTGCCTTTCCTGAACTGCGCGTAGTGCGCGGCCGAAACGGGCAGGCCACGTCGGCCTAGCAATTGCACGGCGATCGCGGTCGCGACTTCGTCGAAGGCGCCGCGGCCTGCGATGCAGACGACGCGTATGCCGGGCAGCAACTGCATGGGTGCATCGGCGGCTGAAGCGTCGTTTGTCCACTCCTGATCCTTGTCCTTGCCCTTGTCATTCTCGCTGCCGCCTGACGGCGGTGGCGCAAGCGGCGGCGCGGGCATCGGACTTTCCGCCCCCTCGAGATTCTCGACGATATCGAGCAGCGTCTCGTTCATACGGCTCAACTGGTCGGGGGCGAACACACCGCGCAGCGCGTCGTTGCGCGCCAGGCGCAAACCTTCGCGCGCGACATCGTCGTAGTACTGGACAAGCGGCATTTCTTTGAGCAACCGTTCCGCTTGCACGATCGCCTCGTGCGGATCGTCGGCAAGCAGGCGCTGATAGAAATTCTGCGCGGGCGTGAGCGCCGGTTGATCGCCGAGCAACACAGTGAGGAACCGCAATCGCTCCGCATAGCGGCCCAGCGTGACGAGACACAGCGTCAACGGCGTCGACAGCACGAGGCCCACCGGTCCCCAGAGCCAGCTCCAGAAAATCGCGGCGACCACCACGGCGAGCGGCGAGAGTCCCGAGCTATGTCCGTACAGCAGCGGCTCGACCACTTGCCCCGCGACGACGTCGACGACCACGAACAGAACGATCGTCGCGACGGCCATCGACCATTGCGGCTGGATCGCAGCGGCGAATATCACCGCGAGCGCGCCGGCGATCCACGTGCCGATATACGGCACGAAGCGCAGCAATGCAGTCAGCACGCCGAACAGCAGCGCGCCCGGCACGCCGATGATCGCGAGTCCGACCGCGATCAGCGAACCGGCGCCGACGTTGATGCCGAGCTGTGCGACGAAATAGCGCGACAGGCGGCTTGCCGCATCGTTGATGGCGGTGGTCGTGCGGTGCAGGTCGCGTGCGCCGAACAGACGTATCAGGCGGTCGCGCAAATCCTCGCGCTGCAGCAGGATGAAGATCGTCACGACGAGCACGATGAACATCGTCTCGATCGGGCCGACGACCGGTGAAAACACCTTCTGCGCAAGCTGCAGCGGCGAAGGCATCGGCTCGTGCACCTCGACCGGCATTGGCGCGGCGGCTGACGGCTTCGGCGTGCGGCCGGCTTCGTGCGGTGGATTCGGCGGCCGATCGGGCGTGACGCGCGCAAGCGTGCCGGCAGCGCGCGTGAGCAGCGCATCGGCGCGGCCGATCGTTTTCTCCTGCACGGTCTCGATCTTGAGCTCGATCGCCGCCTGGTATTGCGGCAGCGAGCTCGCTAGTTGCGCGACCTGTGCGGCGATCAGCGTGCCGACTGCCAGCAGCGAGACGAGGGCCACCAGCACCGCGACGAAGATCGACGGCAGCTGCCCGAAGTGCAGGCGCCTCAGCACGCTGACCAGCGGTGCGAGCAGGAAGCTCAACAGCACCGCGAGCGTGATCGGAATCAACACTTCGCGGCCGAAATACAAACCGCAGACGACCACGACGGCCGTGATCGTCGAGGTCAGCCCGAGCAGGCCGGGCACGCCCGGCGGGTAGACGCGATTCGATGATCGTTGTGGCGTCAGCGGCAGTTTCATGGGTGTTCTGGATGCGGCGCGGGCGGCCTGGTTTCGTTCAACGTGCTGCCATCGGCCCGGTGCGAGCCGATTCACGTTGCCGCATGAATCAAGCAAAACATGCGCCTGGTGCGAGTCGCTTGTGCTGCCGCGCTGATAGTACTGGGGAGTCGTTGGTGGGCGTGCTGTTCCGGTTCGGGCCGGCCATACGCGTGCGTGATGTATGGCGAACGCAGCGGCATAAATGCGAAGCGGCGCGGCAAATTTACTCGCGACTTATTTGCGACGTTGGCGCGCGGCGCTGCAATGGTTTTGCCGCACGTTTGTATGCCGGGCATGGGTCGGCCGTGTGCCATGGCATATATCGCGCATTTGTCCGACGAATGCTAAAGGAAGCGCGCGAACCTGCCGATAAGCTGACATCCCCTTTCAGACAGAGGTGATCAACGATGATCGTGCAAGGTATCTCCGGCGTCGCGAGCACGGCCGCGGCCGGCGCCAACCCGAACACGGCGGACACGTCGGCGAACACGGGTGCGGCCAGTAACAACGCGAACGGCTCGGCGGGCGGCACGTCCGGTTCGGCAGATTCGCAGACGGGCGCCCCGGGGTCGTCGCCGGCCTCGTCGGGCAAGGGCGCGGGCGCGGGTTCGGGCGCGGCGAACGCGGGCGGCGTGGGTGGCATCCCCGGCCTTGGCGGCGCAGCGGGCAGCGGCTCAGGCAACGGCTCAGGCAACGGCTCGGGCAAGGCGAGCTCCGCGATCCAGCAACTCGACGCTTTGGTCGAGCGTCTGAAAGCGGAACTGGCGCAGGTGCAACAGCAGATTGCGGTTGTCGCGCGGCAGCGTGTTCCCGGCGGCGGCCCGAACCCGGCCATGAATGCGCTGCAGTCCGAGGCGCATCTGATAGAAGGTGCGATTCTCAGCGCGGCGTCGGAGCTTGCCGGACTCGTGATGAAGCAGGGGCAAACCACGGGCGGAGTGATCGATACGCAGGCGTAGGCGAGCTTGCCGCGGTTCAATCGGAGGGCCGGGGCGCGGTGCTGTTGCGCGTGCCGCTCACTTCGGCTGTGCATGGGTTCGACTAAAGAAAGCGCGAGGCCGCGCCGATATGCTGATATCCCCTTTTCAAGGCAGGTGACCGACGATGACCGTGCAAGCCATTACGGGTGTGGCAGCGACGCGTGCTCCGACCAGCGCAACCTCGAGCCCGTCACAGGGCGCTTCCGCGAATCAGGCCGCGGGCAATGCCGCCGGCGGCGCGAACGGCGCGTCGGGCTCGTCGGGATCGTCCGGTTCGCAAGCGGGATCGTCGGGCGCTTCGTCGACTTCGTCCGGCTCATCGTCCGGCTCATCGTCCGGATCAGGCACGGCGAACGCCAGCGGCCTTGGCCGCGTTGCCGGCATGCTGGCGGCCGGCGCATCGGGCAGCAACTCGGGCTCGTCCAACCCCGCGATCGAGCAACTCGAGGAATTGATCGCGCGACTCAAGGCACAACTCGCCGGCGTGCAGTCGCAAATCGCGGCGGCCGAGCGGATGCGTACCCCCGATGGCAGTCCGAATCCGGCCGTCGCTTCGCTGCAGGGCGAGGCCGCGTCGATACAAGGCGCGATCGGCGTCGCGACCGCGCAGCTTGCGGAACTGCTGATGCAGCAAGGACAAACCGCGGGCGGTCTGATCAATACGCAAGCGTAAACGCTGCGCTTGCGACGGGCGCGGCTTTCACGCATACCACTGCGCGAAAGCCGCGGTGCCGGTCAGGCGGCGACTTTGTGCTCGGCCTTCAACAGCGCGACCGCATTGCGCAACGCGGTACGCAAGCCTTCTTCGACGACCGGGTGGTAGAACGGCATCTCGAGCATCGCGTCGACCGTCAGGTTCATCTGCAGCGCCCACGACAGCAGATGCGCGATATGCTCCGCATCCGGCCCGATCCACTCGGCGCCCACGAAACGCCGCGTCGCCTTGTCCACGTAGACGTGCATGAGTCCGCGATTGCGCAGCATCACGCGGCTGCGGCCCTGATCCTCGAAACTCACCTCGCCCGCGACGAAGCTGCCCGGCACGAGATCGGCATGCCGCGCGCCGACCATCGCGATGCCCGGGTCCGAGAACAGCACCGAAATCGGCGCACGGCGCACGAGCGGCGCGACGTTCGGGTAGCGCGCGGCGTTCGTGCCGGCCGCGCGGCCTTCGTCGGCGGCTTCGTGCAGCAGCGGCAGCACGCCGTTCGCGTCGCCCGCGATAAACACCGCATGCTTGCCGGCTTGCAAGGTGAGCGGGTCGTAGACGGGCATGCCGGTCTGGTCGAGTTCGAGCGTCGTGTTGCCGAGCGCGAGCTTGTCGATATTCGGGCGGCGGCCCGCGGTGAGGAGCACATAGTCGAACGTATCTTCAACAAGCGTGCCGTCGCTCGCGCGGTAGCGCAAATGGACCGTGTCGCCGTCGCGCGTCGCCGCTTCGATTTCGGCGCGCGGCTCGAAGCGGAACGCCTCGCTGAACACGTTCTGCGCGTACCCGCGGATCACCGGATCGGTCAGCGGACCGACGCGGCCGCGCGCACCGAGCATCGTCACATCGACGCCGAGCCGTGCAAGCGCCTGGCCCAGTTCGAGACCGATCACGCCCGCGCCGACCACCGCCACCTTGCGGGGCAGATCGTCCCAGCTGAACACATCGTCGTTGACGATCGCGCGGTCGCCGAGCGCGCGATACATCGCCGGCACATACGGCGACGAGCCGGTCGCGATCACCACGCTGCGTGCGTGCACACGTGTGTGGTCGCCGATCTGCAGCAGGTTGTCGTCGACGAACTTCGCGTAGCCGAGCAGGCGGTCCTCGGCCGGAATGCCTTCGACGCTTTCCACGACGAACCCGACGAAGCGGTCGCGCTCGCTTTTCACGCGCTGCATCACTTCGCGCCCGTCGATGCGGATCGTGCCGTCCACATGCACACCGAACGGCGCGGTGCTCGCGGCCGCATGGGCGGCTTCGGCCGCCGCGATCAACAGCTTCGACGGCATACAGCCGACCCGCGCACACGTGGTGCCGTAAGGGCCGCCTTCGATCAGGAGCGCCGACGCGCCCGCGGCCTTCGCCGCACGGTACGCCGGCAGACCGGCGCTGCCGGCGCCGATCACTGCGACATCGATATGAATCGTTTTCATCTGTTGCTCCAGTTCGTTTGAATGCACTGCGCGCATGGTTTGAAAGCTGCTCGTCATGCACCGCGCCGTCGTCCAGTAGAATCGGGCGCAGGTCTTGCCTGCATTCGATGGACTCACTGTACGTCGGTCATCGCCGCGTGCGAATTCGCTAACGGATCAACAAATTGCTCAAACGACTCATATGGATCTGCTAAGCCGCTTTCTTTCGCTGACGCCGGTCAATGGACGCATCGACGAGCGCTGCCATTTCGGCTCGCCATGGGTGGTTGAAGTGGGTACGGCCGGCGTGCACGAGATTCCGTATCACGTGCTGCTGGCCGGGGAAGCCGTGCTCGAGGACGGCAACGGGCCACCGCGCAGGCTCACGGCCGGCGACGTGATCCTGTTCCCGACTGGCACGCCGCACCGCATTCATGACGGCAGCGGTGCGCCGCCCGCGCCGGCGGTCAAGCGGCGCAATATCACGCTGACGGTCGTCGAAAACGGCAGTTCGGGGCCGGTCGCCGACCTGCTGTGCGGGCGCTTCCTGGTCGGCGCGATGCCGGAGCGGCTGTTGCGCGAGCATTTGCCGGCGAGGCTCGTGGTCAGTACGGGGTCGGTGGCGGCGGGGCAGGCGGCGCCGCGCCTGCCGTATGCGGGGGTGCGCGGGACCTCGCCGGAGGCGATGTCCGAGGTGACGTCGGACGTGACGTCTGAGGCGTCGGAGGCGGCCGAGGCCGCGCGCGACGAAGCGGCCGGGGCGATACGGATCGCGGACGTCGCGGGTGAAGGCGGCCATGCCGATGCCTCTGACTCTGACTCTGGCTTTCCCTCTACCGATGAAGATGCAGCCGGCGAAGATGCATCCGCTGGCGGCGCATCGCAGCCGAGCGTCGCCGGCTCGCGGCTCGCGCGCATCGTCTCGTTGATGCGCGAGGAGGCGCTCGACGAAAGCCCCGGCAGCGAATGCCTGATCAACTATCTGTCGGCTGCGCTGTTCGCGCTGACGCTGCGTTTTGCGAGCGAAGGCGCCGATGCGCCGCGCGGACTGCTTGCGCTGGCGGGTCAGCCGCGGCTGCAGCCGGCGCTTTCCGCGATGTTCGAAAATCCCGGCGAACCGTGGACGCTCGACCAGTTCGCCGCGCTATGTCATATGTCGCGCGCGACCTTCGTACGGCAGTTCCAGGATGCCATCGGCCGCTCCGCGACCGATATGCTGACCGAAGTGCGTCTGACGCTCGCGGGCCGCGCGCTGCTCGAAACGACGACATCGGTGGCCGAGATCGGCTCGACCGTCGGCTATCAGTCCGAGGCCGCGTTCCAGCGTGTGTTCAAGCGGCATATCGGCGTGACGCCCGCGCGCTGGCGTGCAACAGGCGGCAATATTCAGCTGCAGCCGCAGTCGAAGTAGGCGGTGGTTCGCCGCGCTGCCGGGTGGCCGCGTCCGATGCGCTACGCGTTTGCGCGTAATCGGGTGTTTTAGCGGTTACCGCCATTTCTCCATTTTGTCTTTGCCGCCGCCGCATTCCGCGGTGGCCACGCTTCCATCGTTCTGCCAGCTAACGCCCTCGCCATGCCCTCGTCACGCCGCCCGCGGCCGTGAGCCGATCGGGCAATTTCTTGATCCAGCGTGCCATTAACGTGCGTGCCGCCAATCCGTAAAGTGCAACCAATCCGTTGGATGACGGACGGAATTTAAACGAAACCACTTCGGTTGCATTTTCAACAATTGGTTGTCACAAGGAGAACTACCATGGCACGCATTCAAACCCTGTCGATCGGTGAAGCCCCGGCATCCGCGCAAGCGTCGCTGCATGCAGTCGAAAAGGCGACGGGCTTCCTGCCGAATCTTTTCAAGGTCTTCGCAAATTCGCCGTCTTCGCTCGGCGCTTTCATGCAAGGACAACAGCAACTGTCGAAGGGGGAGCTCAGCGCGGCGGAACGCGAGATCATCGCGCTCGCGGTGTCGCAAGTGAACCGCTGTGAGTACTGTCTTGCCGCGCATACGGTGCTGGGCGGCCACGCAGGCCTCGCCGACGACGCGATTCGCGCCGCGCGCCGCGGCGAAGGCAGCGCGCTCGCGACGCTCGCGAAAGCGGTGGCCAGCCAACGCGGCCGTGTAAGCGATGCGGATGTCGCTGCCGCGCGTGAGGCGGGCATCACCGACAGCAGGATCGTCGAGATCATCGCCGTCGTCGCGCAAGTGACCTTCACGAACTACCTGAACAACGTCGCGAAGACGGACGTGGACTTTCCGGCTGTCGACGAAGAAGTCTGACCGCTGTCCATCGTTCCGGCTACTGACGATCGCTGCCGGGCGCGCGAGATTCGCGCGCTCGCGGCAGCGGCGCCGCAACTTCAAACTTCTGGAGATGACGATGTCTGAAATCACGCTCTATACGAAGCGTACCTGTCCGTACTGTCTTGCCGCGAAAGCGTTATTGCGCGGCAAGGGCGCGGCGTTCCGCGAAATCGACATCGAGAACAATCGGGCGAGGACGCTCGAGATGATCGAACGCAGCGGCCGCCGCACGGTGCCGCAAATCTTTGTCGGCGACACGCATGTGGGCGGCTACGACGATTTGCGTGCGCTCGAGAAGCAAGGCGGTCTCGATGCGCTGCTCACAGCGGAGGTGTGATGTAGTGCGGCCATGCATGCCGGTGCATCAGTCTGGTTTTATGTTTCGCGCGCTGTTCACGCTTGCGGTTTGCGTGGGCGGCGCTTTTTGATTTTCGCGCGCCGGGTCCTGCGAGCCCCTCAAGTCTTCAAGCCCCTCAAGTCTTCAATCCCCTCAAGTCTTCAAGCCCCTCGAGCCAGTACACGACGAACATAACGCTCCTTTCGATTTCGAATCAGGCACGAAGCCTGCGATTGCCGTGCCTCTTCGCACCCTGAATGCGCTTCGCGCACCGATCATGTAGCATCGAATCTGCGCCGGCAAGGCCGGACGCGGGTTGCGGGGTTTTTCCTTACGCGAATCGTTTCACAGGGGAGCTCTTATGGCACGGCAAGTCTGTGACATCTGCGGCGTCAGGCCCGCGAGCGTGCGGCTCGCAGTGCTTCAGAGCGGACGCAGGCGGATTCTCGATGTATGCGACTACCACTACGAGCAGCTGACACGGCATCAGCGCACGCTATCGCCGCTCGAGGCGCTGTTTAGCAGCGCCATGCCCGATCAGCTCGACGAACTCGGCGACGCGGCCACGTACGCGCGCCCGGTGCCGCAGCGCGTCGAAGGCGCTGAAGCGGTCGTCAATATCGAACGGCATTTCAGCGATCTGGCAAAAGAAATGCTGCAACGCGCGGCGGAACGCGCCGTGCAGTTCGGTAGACGCGAAGTCGATACCGAGCATCTGCTTTACGAACTGGCCGACAACGCGGTCATCATTTCGATTCTGAAAAGCCTCGGCATCTCGTCCACCGACGTGCGCGCCTATATCGATGCGAATGCGCCCAAACGCACCGCGCTCGAAGCGCCGCCCGACAATCAGATGGGCGTCACGCCTTGCCTGAAAAGCGCGCTCGAACGCGCGTTTCTTGCTTCGCGCGAACTGGGCCACAGCTACGTCGGTCCCGAGCATCTGCTGATCGGCCTTGCCGAAGTGAACAACAGTTTTGCGAGCAATCTGTTTGTCAAATACGGGCTCGATACGCAGGCGTTGCGTGCGCAGACGGCCTCTGCCATCGGGCCGAGCATGAAACGCGAAACAGTCGCCGCACCGTCGAATACGCCGCAGCTCGATAAATTCAGCCGCGATCTGACCGCGCTTGCGCGCGATGGCCGGCTAGACCCCGTGATCGGCCGGTCGGGCGAAATTGAAACGCTCGTCGAAGTGCTGGCACGGCGCCGCAAGAACAACCCGGTGCTGATCGGCGAACCGGGCGTCGGCAAAACGGCCGTCGTCGAAGGGCTTGCCCAGCGGATGGTGAACGGCGACGTGCCTGAGTCGCTGCGCGACAAGCGCCTGGTTGAGCTCAACGTAAATTCGCTCGTGGCCGGCGCGAAGTTTCGCGGCGAGTTCGAGGAGCGCGTCAAGCAACTGCTCGAGGAAATTACCGCGAACCTCGATTCGCTCGTGCTGTTCGTCGATGAAGTGCATACGATTGTCGGCGCGGGGCAGGGCGGTGGCGAGGGCGGCCTCGATATCGCGAACGTGTTCAAGCCCGCGATGGCGCGCGGCGAACTGAACCTGATCGGCGCGACTACGCTCTCCGAGTATCAGAAGTACATCGAAAAAGACGCGGCGCTGGAGCGGCGCTTCCAGCCGGTGCTCGTGCCCGAGCCGAGCGTCGTGCAGACCATCAACATTCTGCGCGGGCTGCGCGACCGGCTCGAGGCGCACCATCGCGTGACGATTCAGGACGATGCGATCGTCGGCGCGGCCGAACTGTCGGACCGCTATATCAGCGGGCGCTTTCTGCCGGACAAGGCGATCGACCTCGTCGACCAGGCGGCCGCGCGGGTGCATCTGTCGGCCACCTCGCGCCCGGCCGCGATACTCGAGCACGAAGCCGAGCTCGCGCAACTGCATCGCGAGCAGGACTACGCGGCGTCGCGCAAGCAATACGAGCGCGCGCACGCGCTCGACACCGAAATCGCGGACAAGGAGCGCGCGCTCAGCGAGGCGACCGATGCATGGAAGACGGGCATGGGGGCGAATACGTCGCACGTAACCGTGACGAATATCGCGGAGATCGTCGCGAAGCTCACCGGCATTCCGGTCGCACAACTCACCACTGAGGAACGCGAACGGCTGCTCAATATGGAAGAGCGGCTGCACGAGCGCGTGATCGGCCAGGACCAGGCGGTACAGGCGGTCAGCGACGCGGTGCGCCGCTCGCGCACGGGCTTGCAGGCACGCCACCGGCCGACCGCGGTATTTCTGTTCCTCGGGCCCACGGGCGTCGGCAAGACCGAGCTCGCGAAAGCGCTGGCCGAAGTGGTGTTCGGCGACGAAGAGGCGATGCTGCGCATCGATATGAGCGAATACATGGAGCGGCACGCCGTGTCGCGGCTCATCGGTTCGCCGCCCGGCTATGTGGGACACGATGAAGGCGGGCAACTGACCGAGCGCGTGCGGCGCCGTCCGTATAGCGTGATTCTGTTCGACGAAATCGAAAAGGCGCACCCGGACGTGTACAACGTGCTGCTGCAGGTGTTCGACGATGGGCGCCTGACCGACGGCAAAGGGCGCGTGGTCGACTTCAGCAATACGCTGATCATCGCGACGAGCAACCTGGGCGCCGAAGTGATTGGCGGACACACGCGCGCGGGTCCGGGCTTCCTGAGCGGCGATGCGGTGTCGACCGTGCAAAGCGGCGTGATGAACGTGTTGCGCCAGCATTTCAGGCCCGAATTCCTGAACCGTATCGACGACATCATCCTGTTCAAGGCGCTGACGCGCGATGAGACGCGGCATGTGGTGCGGCTGCAGCTCGAACAGGTGAAGCGTCTCGCCAGGAGCCAGGACATCGACCTCGAGTTCGACGATACGGTGGTCGACTATCTCGCGACGGAAGGCTACCGGCCCGAGTTCGGTGCGCGTGAGTTGCGCCGTCAGATCCGGCAACTGATCGAAAACGAGCTCGCGAAGGAGATGCTGAAGGGCGATATCGGCGAAGGCTCGAGCATCATGTGCACGTACGATGCAGCCGAACATCACGTGAAGTTCACGACGACGTCGGCGAGCGCGAGCGGGAGCGCGAATCCGGGCGCAAAGCAGCGCGCCTCCGCGAAGCCGCCTGAAAGGAAACTGTCGCTTGAGCCTTCCGGCGGATCGTCCGGCGAGCGTCGCAAGGATTCGTTCGGAGAACCACACGACGGCGCATCGCCGCCCGAAGCGGCGAATTCCTAGCGATGTTTCTCGCCGCGCATGTGTCAAATACGCGGCAAAGAAGCGGCCGGCTGCCCGACAGGCGCAGCCGGCCGTTCTTGTTTGCGGCATGGTCGCCTGGCCGGAAAATCCGGCAAAGATGCCGGGGAGTTGCATCATAATGAGCGCGCTGGTGTGACGTCAGGCGGATTTCGTTTCCCTGACGCCGGTGGCCAACACTCGAGCGACGAACGACGATGACTAGAAAAGACGCACAGCCATTAGAGAATCAGCCGCCTGATACGGCGGGGACAGATTCCAGTTCCGCGAGCCTGATCGCGTTGCTGAACGAGGATCTGGCCGATAGCAGGGCGCTGCACGATCTGTCGCTGCATATGCTCGTCGAACACGAGCCATCAGCGCTTTATGGACGTATTGTCGAAGCCGCGCGCGCGTTGCTGCGCTCCGATTTCGCGAGCCTGCAGATGCTGTCTACCGATTCGACCGGTCAACGCAAGCTCGAACTGATCGCGCATTGCGGTTTCTCGCCATCGGCCGAGGAACACTGGCGCAACGTCTACGTCGATTCGACCACGAGTTGCGGTATGGCTTTCGCGTCCGAGACGCGCGTGACCCTGTCCGATGTGGAAACGGTCGACTGGCTGGCCGATACGAAAGATCTCGCCCTCTATCGCGAGATGGGCATCCGCGCCGTGCAGACCACGCCTTTGCATTCGCGCGACGGCGCGCTGATCGGCATGTTGTCGACGCATTGGAGCCAGCCGTACGAGGCGAACGCGAGGCAGCTGCGTCTGCTCGATATTCTCGCGCGCGAAGCGGCCGACCTGATCGAGCGCACGCGCGATGAAAAGCTGCTTCGCGAAAGCGAAGCGCGGCTTCAGCAAATGGACCGGATGAAGGACCAGTTTCTCGCGACGCTCGCGCATGAGCTGCGCAACCCGCTCGCGCCGATCCGCAACGGTTTGCAGATTCTGCGTCTGAGCCAGGCCGCGCAGGACGCGACGCGCGTGTTCGACATGCTCGACCGCCAGCTCGATCATATGGTGCGGCTCGTCGACGATCTGATGGAGGTCGCGCGCATCAACAGCGGCGCGATCAGGCTGCATCGCGGGCGTACCGATCTGTCGGCCGTGCTCGAGTCCGCGCTCGAACTGAGCCGGTCGGCCGTCGAAAAGGCGGGGCATGCGTTGACCGTTCATGCCGTGCCGGGCGCGGTCTACGTCGACGGCGATGAAGTGCGGCTCGCCCAGGTGTTTTCGAATCTCATCAATAACGCGGCGAAGTACACGCCGGACGGCGGGGCGATCGACATTTCGGTGACCCTCGATCCCGGCTGGTCGCCAACGCGCCGGGCGTCGAACCGCCGCGCCACGATTTGCGTAAAGGACAGCGGGATCGGCTTCTCCGCCGACGAGCAATCGTTGCTGTTCACGCTGTTTGGCCGCTTGCAGCCGCAGACGCAAGGCGAGGGGCTCGGCATTGGGCTCGCGCTGGCGAAAAAGCTCGTCGAACTGCATGGCGGTTCGATTTGCGCGAGCAGCGAGGGCAAGGACAAGGGCAGTTGCTTTACGGTGTCGCTGCCCGTTCTGGAGGCGATCGAGCATGCCGACCCGGCCCGCGCCGGCGGCCGCGTGCAGGAAGCCGCCCCGTTCGAGGCGCACAAGGTGTTGGTCGTCGATGACAATCATGATGCCGCCGACAGTCTCGCCGAGTTGCTACGCGTGCTCGGATGCGAAGCGACCGTGTTTTACGACGGCGCACAAGCGCTGGACGCGCTCGAGCGCTGCGCCCCGGCAATCGCATTCGTCGATCTGAGCATGCCCGGCATGGACGGCTATGCGTTCGCGCAAAAAGTGCGCGCGCGCGGCAACGGCGCGCGCGAGGTGCGGCTCGTCGCGCTAACCGGATGGAGCCAGCCCGAAGATCGCGCGCGCAGCGATGGCGCGGGGTTCGATCGTCATCTGATCAAGCCGGTGAGCTTCGAGCAACTAACGGATGTCCTGTGCGGGCGATAAGCGCGCATTGCGCATGGGCGACCCGTGTGGACCCGGCGCTCCCCCGGGCGACCCCTGACGAACCACTGATGCATTGCGCAAACGAACCCGATCGGTTATAAATGCGAATAATTCGCATTTGTCAAAGTGTGTCAACCGAATGTGTCAACCAAAAGGGTCGTTCAATGTCCGTGGTTCAACTCGACGCGCAACCGGAGCTGGGCGCCCTCTACCGTGACCACCACGGCTGGCTGCAAACGTGGTTGCGTAGAAAGCTCGGCAATGCGTTCGATGCCGCGGACCTCACGCACGACACCTTTATGCGGGTGCTGGTCGCGTGGGACCGACGCGGCGACCTCGACCTGCGCGAGCCGCGCGCGTATCTGACGACGGTCGCGGGCCGCGTATTGCTGAACCACTATCGCCGGCTATCGCTCGAAAGAGCGTTTCTCGAGACGCTCGAACTGCTGCCCGAAGCGCAGATTCCGTCGACCGAAGACCGCGTCATCATCCTCGAGACGCTGCATGAAATCGACGCGATGCTCGATCGCCTCGACCCCAAAGTGCGCACGGCGTTTCTGCTCGCTCAACTCGAAGGGCTGTCCTACGCCGAGGTCGCCGCGCAACTCGGCGTTCACGTGCGGACCATCAAGCGCTATATGGCGACCGCGTTCGAAGAATGCATCCTGCTGATGATGTAAGCAGCACGGCTGCCGACAGTGACGAACCGCGCGAATCGCCTCCGCTCGATCGCGCGGTCGCGCGTGCAGCCGCCGCGTGGCTCGTGCGGCTGCGCGAAGACGCGTCGCCCGAAGACATCGACGCCTGCGCGCGCTGGCGCGCGTCCGACCCCGAGCACGAGCGCGCCTGGCAGCGCGCGCAGCGGCTCAACGAAAAGTTCGCGATGCTGCCCGCGAGTGTCGGCGTGCGCACGCTTGGCCGCCGTGCGCGCACGGACCGCCGCTTTGCGCTGAAGGCGCTGACGGTCGCGTTCACCGCGGGGCCGGCGAGTTACGCCGCTTATCGTGCGATGCGGTGGCGCGACTGGCTGTCCGACGAGCGCACTGCGGTCGGCGAGCGCCGTTTCGTCATGCTGGCGGACGGCACGCGCATCGACCTCAATACGTCGACGGCAATCGATATCGCTTTTACCGCGAGCGAGCGCCGCGTCGTGCTGAACGACGGCGAAATTCTCGTCGAAACGGGACGCGACGCGGGCAATACGTCGGGCGTCTATCGGCCCTTTATCGTGGAGACGCGGCAGGGGCGCATCCGCGCGCTCGGCACACGCTTTGTCGTGCGAAACGATGATGCCGCACAAGCGTCGCGCGTCGCCGTGCTGCATGGCGCAGTCGAAGTGACGCCCGTCGATGCGCCCGAGCGCGCGACGGTGCTCGATGCGGGGCAGCAAACGCGCTTCACGGCAACGTCGATCGATGCGATCGAGGCCGCCGATCGTCACGCGGGTGACTGGTCGCGCGGGGTGCTGTTCGCCGACGGCATGCGTCTGGCCGATTTTATCGGCGAGCTGGGGCGTTATCGGCACGGGCTGTTGCGCTGCGATCCCGAGGTTGCGAATCTGCGCATTACCGGCGCGTTCCAGCTCGGCAATATCGAGAATGTGCTGGCGGCGCTGCCGCGGACCTTGCCGGTGAACGTCGTGTATCGCACGCGGTATTGGGTGACGATTGCGGCCGCGAACAACGGCAGCGGAGGCGCCGACGGAAACAGCGCGAGCGCCGCAAACAACGCGAAGGGCGGTTGACCCGCAAGCGCATCCGCCCATCGCGTGTGTATTACCAGTGATAGTTCGCGCCCGCGAACACCTGCCGTCCATAGCCGAAATAGCACCACGTCGTGTAGATGCACGACGCGACATAGTGCTTGTTCAGCAGATTCTGCGCGTTGACGTAAACTTCGGTGCCTTTGAGTTGCGGCAGCGCGCGGCCGAGATCGTAGCGCAGCGTCGCATCGACCAGCAGGAAACTGCTGAGCTTGTAGCTGTTGTCGTACGAGTAGGTCTGGCCCGTGTAGCGCACGCCCGCGCCGGCGGACAGGCCCGCGAGCGGCCCGCGCCGCTGTGTGTAGTAGGCCCAGGCAGACGCCTGGTTCTGCGGGACCGCGGCGAAATATTTACCTTCGAGACCGCTGTTGTCCTTGATGTACTTCGTGTCGAGGTACGTGTAGCTTGCCGTGACGTTCAGCGAATCGGACAGGCTCGCTTTCGCTTCGACTTCGACGCCGCGCGAGCGCGCTTCGCCGGTTTCCGCCTGGAACGCGGGGTTGTTCGCATCGGGCGTCAGCAGGTTGTTGCGCGTCAGGTCGAACCACGCGATCGTCAGCAGCGCGTCGTAGTTGTTCGGCTGGAATTTGACGCCCACTTCGTACTGATGCGCGCGTTCCGGGTCGAACGGTTTGCCGCCCGCGTCGGTGCCGGTTTGCGGGGAGAACGATTCGGTATAGCTGACATACGGCGCAATGCCGTTGTCGAATACATAGGTCAGGCCGGCGCGCTTCGTGAATGCGCGTGCCGACTGCTGGATCTGCGAGTTGTCGCTGGCGTTTGTCGTCGTGGTGTTGGTCCAGTCCTCGCGGCCGCTTAACGTCAGGATCACGGGGCCGTAGCGCATCTGGTCCTGCGCGTAGAGTCCGTACTGGTTGAGACGAACGCGCGTGAGCGCGGTGTCGAGCGGCCCGATCGGCTGCTGGTAATCGGGATTCAGAATATCGAGCGTCGGCGCTGCGCCGAAGCCCATATTCCACGAACTGCCGATGTGCTGATAGTCGAAGCCGGTCAGCAGCGTATGGTGCACGGGGCCGGTCGAGAATTTGCCTTGCAGCTGGTTGTCGATCTCGAACGTGTTCAGCTGTTCCTGCGACGAGATGGCGCCGCGGTCGAGCGTGCGGAAGTCGCTTTCGAGCCCGTTGCTGTAGACGCTCGCGTAGTCCTGGCTGATATGGAAGTAGCGTGCGTTCGAGCGCACGGTCCAATCCGGATTGAAGTTGTGCGCGAACTGGTAGCCGATCGATTCCTGCGTGCGGCTGAAGCGTTCGAAACCGGTATCGCCGTCGTAGAAGTCGATCGGCAGCTTGCCGTACGGGTTGAACAGCGCCGAGCCTTCGGGCGGCACGCTGCCGTACGACGTGCTGCGCGGATCGCGCTGGAACAGTCCGAGCAAGGTCAGCGACGTGTCCTTGTCGGGCCGCCATGTGAACGACGGCGCGATCGCAATGCGCTCGTTGCGCGTCGTATTGATCTGGCCGTCCTCGCTGCGGGCGAGCGCGGTGAGCCGGTACAGATATCGCCCGTCCTGGTCGAACGGGCCGGAGAAATCGAAGGTCGCCTGCTTGTGGCCGTAGTTGCCGAACTCGATGCCGACGTCGTGCAGCGGCTCGCGCGACGGCAGCTTGCTTTCCTGATCGAGCACGCCGCCGGCGGCGGCCTGGCCATACAGCACCGAGACCGGGCCCTTGAGCACTTCGATGCGCTCCATCAGATACGGATCGAGTTGCGGTACTGCGTATTGGCCGTTTTGCAGCAGCTTCAGGCCGTTCCAGTAGGTGTCCGCGGTAAAGCCGCGAATCGTCAGCAGATCGTAGCGGGTGGCCGTGCCGCCGCGCGTTTCAGGCGTTACGCCCGCCGTGTAGCGCACGGCAGCGTTTAGCGTCTGCGCGTCCTGCTGCGTCATCTGCTCGCGCGTGATGACGGAGACGGACTGCGGCGTTTCGAGAATCGGCGTGTCGGTTTTCATCGCCGTCGTGGTGGTCGATGCGACGTAGCCAACGGTCGGGCCATACGGGTTGATCGGCGCGTTGCGCGCGGACACCTTGACGGTAGGCAGCACCGCGCCCTCGGGCACGCCGTTGTCGGACGCCGGCCGCTGACGGACCAGAAAAACGCCCGCGCTGCTTTCGGATGCTTCGAGGTTCGTGCCGGACAGCAGTGCCGCGAAGCCTTCGGACACCGTATAAGTGCCGTTGAGCCCTGGCGTGCGCACGCCTTCGACGAGCCGCGTATCGATCTGCACGCCGACGCCCGCCTGACTCGCGAAGTCGGAGAGCGCGGCACCGAGCGCACCGGCGGGGACGGTATACGGTTTTTTCGAAGCAGCAGCGGTGGCCGCGACGGCGTTCGGCGCATCGGCTGCGAACGTGGTGGGGACGATAGCGATGCCGGCGAACGCCAGACCGGCCGGAATGCCGCGCAGCGCGAGCGCGGCCGCACCGGCGGGGAGTGACTTGAATCTTCTGCCGCGCGCGCCGCGCTGAAACAACGAGATGGACGAACTGCGTAGGGCGCGGCGGGACGGCATACGGACTCCTGAAGTGATGGTTTGGTGTGTGTGGCTCCTATGTGCTTGACACGTGAAATCGGAAAAGGGGACATCCGTGCGCCAAAAAAAACGCATCGGCATGCGGGACGGGCCCGCATGCCGATGCGCGATTGATGGACGGTGCTATTACCTGGTGCCGCCTCAGAACGGTGTGCTGCGCAGCGTCCTCGCCGCCGCAACCATATTGGTCAACGCCGGAATGACCTCGGCCCACTGCCGCGTTTTCAGTCCGCAGTCCGGATTGACCCACAGGCGTTGCGGCGGAATGCGCTCGGCGGCCTTCTTCATCAGCTGGACGATATGTGCCTGAGACGGAATGTTCGGCGAATGGATGTCGTACACGCCGGGCCCGATCTCGTTCGGGTAATTGAAGTTGTCGAATGCGTCGAGCAGTTCCATATCGGAGCGCGACGTCTCGATCGTAATCACGTCGGCATCCATATCGGCAATCGACGCGATGATGTCGTTGAACTCCGAATAGCACATATGCGTGTGGATCTGCGTTTCATCGCGCACGCCGTTCGCCGCGATACGGAACGATTCCACGGCCCATTGCAGATATTCGTTCCATTGCGAGCGGCGCAGCGGCAAGCCTTCGCGCAAGGCGGCTTCGTCGATCTGGATCACGCAAACGCCGGCCTTTTCGAGGTCGAGCACTTCTTCGCGAATCGCGAGCGCAAGCTGGCGGCACGACACCGAACGCGGCTGGTCGTCGCGCACGAACGACCAGTTCAGAATCGTCACGGGGCCCGTCAGCATGCCCTTCATCGGCTTTTTCGTGAGCGTCTGCGCGTAGCGGATCCATTCGACGGTCATCGCGTTCGGGCGGCTGATATCGCCGAACAGGATCGGCGGCTTCACGCAGCGCGAACCGTACGACTGCACCCAGCCGAACTGGCTGAATGCATAGCCTTCGAGCTGCTCGCCGAAATATTCGACCATGTCGTTGCGTTCGGCTTCGCCATGCACGAGTACGTCGAGGCCCAGCGATTCCTGCTCGCGCACGCTGCGTGCGATTTCCGCTTGCATCGCCATGTCGTAGCCCACTTGGTCGAGCGCGCCGGCCTTGAACAGGCTGCGCGCGCGGCGAATCTCGGCCGTTTGCGGGAACGAGCCGATCGTCGTGGTCGGGAAGGCGGGCAGGTTCAGCAACGCAGCCTGCTTGGGCGCGCGTGCGGTGTAGGGGCTGTGCCGCTTGCCGAGCGCCGCGTCGATTCGCGCAATCGCTGCCTTGACGACTGGATTGTTGACCCGCAACGATGTGCGGCGACTGTTGATGGCTTTTGCGTTGGCGACGAGTTCCAGCGCGACCGAAGCGCGCCCGTTGTTCAATGCGTCGGCAAGCAGCTTCACTTCAGCGAGCTTCTGCAAGGCGAAGGCGAGCCACGAGCGGATTTCCGCATCGAGCTTGTGCTCGCTTTCGAGATCGACCGGCACATGCAGCAGCGAGCACGATGGTGCGATCCACAGACGGTCGCCGAGCTTCTGTGCGAGCGGTTCGAGCCATGCGAGCGTCGCGTTCAGATCCGTCTTCCAGATATTGCGGCCGTTGATTGCGCCGACGGAGAGCACTGCGCTGGCGGGCAGCAGCGACGCCGCTTGCGCGAGTTCATCGCGTGCGTTGATGGCGTCGATGTGCAGACCGTCGACCGGAAGCGAGCAGGCCAGCTCGAGATTGTCCTGTAGCTGCCCGAAGTAAGTGGCGAGCAGCACCTTCACGCGCCGGGTGGAGAGCGAATCGTAGGCCGTGACGAATGCGTTGCGCCAGTTTGCATCGAGTTCCGTCACGAGCGCGGGCTCGTCGATCTGCACCCAGTCGATGCCAAGCGCTGCGAACGTATCGAGCAACGCACCGTACACGGGCAGCAGTTTCGGCAACAGCGCGAGGCGGTCCCAGGCACCGTTCGGATCCTTCGACTTGCCGAGCCACAAGTACGTGACCGGGCCGATGATGACCGGCTTCGCGTGCACGCCGCATGAGCGCGCTTCGCCGAGTTGCGCGACCAGGCGTGTTGCGTCGAGCGAGAAGTTCGTCGCCGACGTGAACTCGGGCACGATGTAGTGATAGTTCGTATCGAACCACTTCGTCATTTCGCCGGCGGCGACACCGCCGCAGCATGCGTCGTGTTCTTGCGTCGCCTCTGCCGCTTCTGTCCCCTGCGCCGAGCGGCCGCGCGCCACGCGAAACGCGTTATCGAGCGCGTCGCCATGAAAATCGCGCACGCGTTCGGGCAGATTGCCGAGCGTGAAGCTCATGTCGAGCACCTGGTCGTAGAACGCGAAGTCGCCGACGGGAACGAAGTCGAGGCGCGCCTGATCGTTCCAGTGACGCTCGCGAAGCTGCGTGCCAACGGCTTTGAGTGCGTCGCGCGACGTCTGACCCTTCCAGTAGTTTTCCAGCGCGAACTTCAGTTCGCGTTTTGCGCCGATGCGCGGGAAGCCGAGGTTGTGCGTGGTAGCCATCTTTGTCGTATGTGTCGAGAGAAGAAACGTCGTCTGGCACCGATGATAGAATTTTCGATGTATGAATAAAAATGGATTTATTTCATACATGCATTATTTATGTTCATGGATTCTGTTCATGGGGTGGGCATGCTTGAACGCAGTCATCTGATGGTGGTCCGGGAAGTGGAGCGGCAAGGGTCGCTAACAGGCGCGGCCGACGCGTTGAATGTGACGCAATCGGCGCTGAGCCATACCGTGAAGAAGCTCGAAGAGCAACTCGGTACGCCGCTATGGACGCGCGAAGGGCGTTCGATGCGCCTCACGCAGGCGGGCCAGTATCTGCTCGGCCTCGCCAACCGGCTGTTGCCGCAGTTCGAGCACGCGGAAGCGCGCATGAAGCAGTACGCGCAAGGCGAGCGCGGCACGCTGCGCATCGGCATGGAATGCCATCCGTGCTACCAGTGGTTGCTCAAGGTCGTGCAGCCGTATCTGGCGCGCTGGCCGGACGTCGATGTCGATGTGAAGCAGCGTTTTCAGTTCGGCGGCATCGGCGCGCTATTCGGCTACGACATCGACGTGCTCGTCACGCCGGACCCGCTGAAGAAGCCCGGGCTGCGCTTCCAGCCCGTCTTCGACTACGAGCAGGTGCTCGTGGTGGCCGACGCTCACGCGCTGGCGAACGAGGCCTATGTCACGCCCGCGCAGCTCGCATCGGAAGTGCTGATCACGTATCCGGTGGAAACGGATCGGCTCGACATCTACACGCAGTTTCTGACGCCTGCGAACGTCGTGCCGAAGCGGCATAAGGTGATCGAGACGACGGACATCATGCTGCAGATGGTGGCCAGCGGCCGTGGCGTCGCCGCGCTGCCGCGCTGGCTCGCGGAAGAGTACTCGGAATGGATGCCGATTGTGCCGCTGCGGCTTGGCAGGAAGGGTATTGCGAAGCAGATCTTCCTCGGCACGCGCGAGGCCGATGATGCGATCGATTATCTGACCGCGTTTGTTGCGCTTGCGCGCAAGGCGGATTGGGCAGAGGCGCGGTTTCGTGCGTAGCGTTCGATTTCGCGGTTGCCTTACGCGCTATCGGAATTTCCTATGCCCGTCGAAGCTAGTCCATCGCCAGCGCGCTGCCCGACCACCCGCTGGTATCGGAAAGCGTCGCTTCATCAGGCTCAGGGCGCAGCGTAATGCCGATCCATTTGCCGTGCGCATGCAGTTCGCGAATCAGTTCGACTATCGCCTTGCGCACCGCAAGCGCTGCCGCGCTGATCGGCACCGCGTGCGACCAGCACACGCTGACCGGCCGCGTCATGACCGGTTGCACGATCTTGCGCATCACGGGCCGCGCGGCCGGTTCGCGTTGCGCGAGCGCCGCCGCCGGCAGAATCGTGCACGCGGAGCCTTCGGCCGCGATCGCAACGAGCGTCGGCAATGAATCGACGTCGGCCACGATATTGAGCTCGACGTCCTCGCGCTGAAACGTGCGCTCGATCACTAACCGCAAGCCGTTCGCGGGGCTCGGCGAAACGAGCGGCACGTTCGCGAGCGACGCAAGCGGGCAGGTCGTGGTCGACTTGCGCAGCGAGAGCCCCGCGTTGCCGAGCACGTAGAGCTCTTCGTCGAACACCGGAATGACCGAAATGCCGCGCGTTTCGGAATCGCGGAACAGCAGCGCGAGATCGAGGCGTCCGTTCGGCAGCATTTCGCTGATATGGCCGCTCATGCTTTCGAAAATCTGCAGGCGGATGCCGGGAAAGCGCTTGCGAATGCGTTCGAATAGCGGCAACGCGAGGACGGCCGCCACGGTGGTCGGCACGCCGACCGCAACCGCGCCCGCTTCGCTGCCGCTGTCTTCGCGCACGTCGTTGCGGATCTGTTCCATTTGCCGCAGCACGAGCCGTGCATGGCGGTATAGCGTGCTGCCCGCGGTGGTTGGCGCGACGCCTTGTGCACTGCGCAACAGCAGCTTCGTTTTTAGCTCGGTTTCGAGGCCCGCCATCTGCTGGCTTAACGAGGGCTGCGCGACGAATAGCCGTTCCGCGGCTTTGGAGAAGCTGCCTGCGTCGATAATCGCGACGAAATACTTGAGCTGCCTGATATCCATGATCGATCCTGCTGTGTGACGGTATGTGCCGTGCTGCACCGCACCGCAATGTCGCGTTGCCGGTGCGCGTATAGGTTATACCTATACCCCGTATTCCACAGCCGTATTTCCACGCTTTTCCTGAAGCCACTACATTGACGCTATCGGCCAGACACTTTGCTTTAGCGTCAACTTCATGTCTTTCAACCCCAACGGTTCCATCCTCGACATCGATGTCACCCGCGATCGCATCGGCGAAAGCACCCGCATGCGCAGCTGGCTGTTCACACCTGCCACGCGACCGGATCGTTTCGCGAATGCGAAGAAAAGCGGCGTCGACGTGCTGATCGTCGATCTCGAAGACGCAATCCAGCCCGACCAGAAGACGGCCGCGCGCAATGAGGTTCGCCGGCTGCTCGATGCGCCGGACAGCGGCGCGCTGCCGACGCTGGCCGTGCGCATCAACTCGCCGCGCACGCGCTGGGGGCTCGATGACTTGCTGATGCTGCTCGACGCGGCACGCGCGCCGCATTTCATTCTGCTTCCAAAGATCGAGTCGGCCGCGGAGGTTACGCAGGTCGGCACGCTGCTCGACGAAGCTCGGAAGGCGTGCAAGCTCGTGCCGATGATCGAATCGGCGCGCGGCCTCGATGCGGCTGTTTCGATTGCGCAGGCGAGCGTGCCGAGCGTTCATGGGTCGAACGTCCATGGGTCGAGCGTTCATGGGTCGAACGTCCATGGGTCGAGCGTCCATGGGTCGAGCGTTCATATCGCCGCGCTGAACTTCGGCGCAGCCGACTACGCTTCCGATGTCGGCGCGCAGCCGGCATCGCTTGCGCTGCAATGGGCGCGTTGCCGTGTCGCGAGCGCGTGTGCGCAGGCCGGCGTGCCGGCGCTCGACTCGCCATGCTTCGCGATCCACGACGCCGCGATTCTGCAAACCGAACTCGATTTCGCGAGCACGAACGGCTTCGTCGGCAAGACGGCGATTCATCCGTCGCATGTCGCGCCGATCAATGCCGCGTTTACACCCTCGGCGCAGCGCGTCGAATGGGCGAAGCGCGTGATCGACGCATGCGACGCGGGCGCGGCGGTCGTCGATGGCCGCATGGTCGACGAAGCGATTGCGCGCGAGGCGCGCCGCGTGCTTGCCGCCATATCGGCCTGAAAGCGCGCCCTGAAAACGCTTAACGCCCGCTAGGTAGCGAACTCGACAGGCATCGACAAAGAAAGCAAAAAGGAACGCTCGTAACCGGGCGAAGGAGACACCCTGATGTACACACAAATATTCGATCCCGTCGCCCATTCGATCGGCGCGTCGGCCGCATTTGCGGTGCTGCCGCTGCTCACCCTGTTTCTGCTGCTTGGCGTGCTGCGAATGGCGGCGCGCTGGGCCGCGCTTGCTTCGCTCGTCGTGTCGATGGTCGTCGCGCTGTTCGTCTACGGCATGCCGCTCGGCACGACCGTCAGTGGCGCGGCCGAAGGCGCTGCGATCGGGTTCTTTCCGATTATCTGGATCGGCATCAACGCGATCTGGCTGTTCAAACTGACGCAGGAAAGCGGTCATGCCGATGTGTTGCGCCGTTCGCTGGCACGCGTCAGCGCGGACCAGCGCGTGCAGGCGGTGCTGATCGCGTTCTGCTTCGGCGCGCTGCTCGAAGCGCTTGCGGGCGGTGGCGCACCGGTGGCGATCTGCGCGGTGCTGCTGATTTCGATCGGCGTCGAACCGCTCAAGGCGGCGGCCGTGTGTCTGATTGCGGATACGAGCCCGGTTGCGTTCGGTGCGCTCGGTCTGCCGATTACCGTGCTCGCGAAAATCACGGGCTTGCCCGTGCACGAGATCAGCGTGATGGTCGGACGTCAGGCGCCGCTGCTCGCACTGTTTATCCCGCTGATTCTCGTGTTTATCGTCGACGGCCGGCGTGGTCTCAAGGAAGTGTGGCCGCTCGCGGTGATCGCGGGCGTGTGCTTTGCATTGGGTCAGTTTGGCGGCTCGATGTTGTTGCCGGTCGAACTCGTCGATATCGTCGCGGCGCTGATTTGTGCCGCGGTTTCGATCGCGTTTCTGCAAGTGTGGTCGCCGCGCGTATTGCGCGCGGAGTTGAGCGACGCCGGAACGTCGGATGCAGCAGGCGCATATCGCGCGCGGCACGATGCGCAGCGTAATAAAGGCGCGGCCGACAAAGGCACGGCCGGCGGCGCGGTTGGCGAAGCGCAGCACGCGGGCGCATTCTCCGTCGCGGCCGCGCACGGCGCGACGCTTGCGATGCCGATGACGCCCGCCGGTTCGCAGTTTCCGCCAGGCGCGGCTCAGGCAGCCGACGCGCAACGCGGTTCGCGTGCACGCAGCAGCGCAGCGAACGGCAACCCGCACGCAGAGGCGCAGGCGCATACCGCATCGAAAGCGAAGCAACTAGCGCAACAAGCACAGCAACAAGCACAACCCCACGACAGCGCCGCCGACATCGTCCGCGCACTCGCGCCCTACGCAGCCGTGATTCTGGTCGTCGCATCGACGCAGATCGGCTGGCTCGGCCATCTGCTCGGCCGCTTCACGACCACATTCCCCTGGCCGTTCCTGCATGTCGTCGCGCCGTCCGGCAAGGCCGTCTCCGCGACGAGCGCGAAATTCGAATGGATTCTGTCCGCAGGCTCGATCGTGCTGATCGCAGGGTTGATTGCGGTGCCCATTCTGAAGCTCCGTTTATCGGTCGCAGCGCGCGTGTATCTGCAGAACCTGCACGAGTTGCGCTGGGCAATCTTCACTGTCTGCTGCGTGGTCGGCGTCGCCTATGTGATGAACCTGTCCGGCCAGATCGTGACGCTCGGCATCTGGGCCGCGAACGCGGGCCCGGCATTCGCACCGGTGTCGCCGGTGCTCGGCTGGTTCGCGACCGCGCTGACCGGTTCCGACACGTCAGCGAACGCGTTGTTCGGCATGCTGCAGTACACGACCGCACATCACACGGGACTCTCCGACATCCTGTTGACGGCCGCCAACACGACAGGCGGCGTGGTCGGCAAGGCGATCTCGCCGCAAAACCTCGCGGTCGGCGCCGTCGCGGTCGGCATGATGGGCCGCGAAGGCGTGCTGTTCCGGCGTGTCGCAGGCTGGACCGTGCTGATGATCGCCGCGTTGAGCCTGCTCGTCTGGCTGCAATCGACGCCGCTGCTCAACTGGATGGTGCCGCAGCTCACGTGAACGCGTGAAGACGACTGGACACGCCGCACACGACATGGAATCTGGAGGACGTTTGAAATGAATCTGCCACTCGACGACATCACCGTCGTCTCGCTCGAACAGGCGATTGCCGCGCCGCTCGCCAGCCGTCACCTCGCCGATTGGGGCGCACGCGTGATCAAGATCGAACGGCCGGAAGTCGGCGACTTCGCGCGCAACTACGACACGGCCATGGATGGGCTGTCGAGCCAGTTCGTCTGGACCAACCGTTCGAAGGAAAGCCTCGCGCTCGATATCAAGGCGGACGACGCGCGCGCTTCGCTGGAAACGCTGCTTGGCCAGGCCGATGTGTTTATCCAGAACCTCGCGCCGGGCGCGGCGGCGCGTCTCGGACTCGATGCGAAGTCGCTGGTGGCGCGTTTTCCGCGCCTTATTGCGTGCGATATCTCGGGCTACGGCTCGGGCGGCCCGTATAGCGACAAGAAAGCGTATGACCTGCTCGTGCAATGCGAAACCGGTTTCCTGTCGATCAATGGCACGCCTGAAACGCCTTCGAAATGCGGTGTTGCAATCGCCGACATCGCAACGGGCATGTATGCATTGAACGGCATCCTGATGGGCCTGCATCAGCGCGCACGCACCGGCAAAGGCTATGCATTCGAAGTATCGCTGTTCGACGCGCTGACCGAGTGGATGAGCTATCCCGCGTACTACACGCGCGGCCGCGGCGAACCGGTGCCGCGCAGCGGCGCACGGCACGCGACGATCGCGCCATACGGGCCGTTTCCGGCCGGCGACGGCAAGGTCGTATTCTTCGGCATCCAGAATGAACGCGAGTGGCAGAAATTCTGCGAAATCGTGCTCGGCGACGCGACCGTCGCAACCGATGCGCGTTATGTGACGAACTCGTTGCGCGTCGCGAACCGCGAAGTGCTCGAAGCAACCATCCGTCAGCACTTTGCCGCCTGGACTAGCGACGAAGTGATCGCAAGGCTCGATCGCGCCGCGATCGCCAATGGGCGCATGAACGACGTCGACGCGCTGCTCGAGCATCCGCAACTGCGCGCGCGCAATCGCTATCGCAGCGTCGGGACCGAAAGCGGCCCGCACGATATGTTTTTGCCGCCGGTCACGATTGCAGGCATCGAGCCGGTCATGAAACCGGTGCCCGCGGTCGGCGAGCATACGTCGAAAATTCTCGCGGAGATCGAGACGCAGCGCGAAACCTCGCCGGCTACGTCGTCCACGTCAGCGCCCGACGCGCGATAACACCGAAGCACCGATACGTGCCGGCAAACGTTTGGTCGTGCGCCGTTCTGGCGCACGTACGCACCGTTGTAGGGAATCGCTCAAATACGATTAATGTGCGCATATCATGCGCCGATAGATACAGACAGGTACATTCACCGGGGCTTACGATTCTTCGGAATACGTGACGCTTAAAGGTGTTTTGTTCAGTTATCGGCGTCAAGGTCTAAAGGCCCCTAAAGGTCCGTAAAGGCCGTTAAAGGTCCCGCACTTCATGAAACGCAATCTCTTCTTTCGTCTGCTCGCACGTTTGCGCGTCGGCCGGAAGCTTCTGCTCATTTATTTACTGGACCTGAGCGCGGTCGTCTATATCAGCGGCATTCTGATTCACGAGAAGTACATCGCTATCGATTTCTCGAACAAGGAGATTGTCGGGAACATCTATTTGCGCTCGGTGCGCGATGCGGTGGTCGAGGTTGCGCAGGCAGGAGCGGGCGCGCACGTGCCCGCACACACGCTGCAGCAGACCGCGCTCGCGCTCGAAGACGCCGAAACGCAATACGGCGCGGCGATGCAAAGCGCACAACTGAACCAGCGCGTGCGGCACGCGCTGATCACGCTCGCGAATGGCTCGGCCCTGAATGCCACCGAGGTCAACAACGCGCTGTTCGCGTGCCGCGAGCTCGTCACGCGCATCGGCAATCAGTCGAACCTGATTCTCGACCCCGACCTCGACAGCTACTACTCGATGTCGCTGTCTATCTTGCGTTATCCCGCCTTGCTCGATGCGATCAATCAGATCGGCAGCGGCCTGCGCGACGATATGCGGCCCGCCGCGGTGGACCTGGTGCGCACACGCTATCTGGTGCGCGAAGGCCAGCTCGATGCGGTGCTGCAAGGATTGCACACGGACTTCGCGGAAGCGGTGGCGGCCGATCACGAGCTCGATCGCGCGCTCGGCCCGTCGATCCAGCGCATGAACGCCGCAGTCGAAGACTACCGGCGCGCGGCGCGTGCGATTGTCGATAGCGGCGATGCGGACGCGGATTCGGCGCTGTTCGCCGCGGCCGATGCCGCGCGGCAGCGCGTCGTGACGGACGTCGGCGAAACGTGGCGCATGACCGGCATCGAACTCGACCGCCTGCTGCGCGAACGCGTGCGCGCGCTGTACGCGCGCATGTGGCTGCATCTGGGCACGGTGCTGTTCCTGTTGTTCGGCATTCTGACGATGGTGTACACGGTCGCGCTGCAGATCTCGCGGCCGCTGCGCCAGCTTGCGCGTGTGATGGATACCGTGCGGCGTACCGGCGACCACTCGCTGCGGGCGCGCTGGCACAGTCAGGACGAAATCGGCGTGCTCGTGAACGGCTTCAACGAGATGCTCGAGCAACTCGATCGCGAGCGCGACGTGCAGAAGGAACTGGCCGCGACCGCGCGCGCCTCGGCGGCGCAGCATGCGCTGGTCGAAGCGACGCCGGTGCCGATGGTGGTGACCGCGGTGCCGGGTCACGAGGTGCTGCATGCGAATCGTCCCGCACTCTTCTGGCTCAACGGCTGCGCGATCGACCCGTGGGCGCGCGGCCTCGATTCGGGCACGCGAGCGCGCTTTTTCCAGCAGTTATCCGATCGCGAGGCGGTCGACGAATTCGAGGTGCACTGGAAGGCCACCGACGAATCGACGTGGGCGATGCTGTCGGCGCGGCGCCTGAGCTTCCAGGGGCAGGATGCGATTCTGACCGCGTTTACGCCGATCAATCAGATCAAGCTCATGGAACAGCGGCTCGAACTGTGGGCGCGTGTGTTCGAGGCATCGTCCGAGGCGATCCTGATTCTCGACAACGGCTACCGCGTGCTGACCGCCAATGCGGCGTTTTATCGAACCACCGGCTATCGGTCCGAAGACGTGACGGGCCGTGCGCCCGGCTTTATCGTCGACGGCTTGCCCGGCGACGATGATAGTTTCGCGACGCTGGCGCGGATGGTCGATCGCGCGAGCACGTGGAACGGCGAAGCGCACGTGCGGCGCCGGCATGGCGGCGATTATCCGGCGTGGCTGATGGTGAGCGTGGTGCGCGATACGGAAGGGCAGGTCTCGCATTACATCTGCACGCTGATCGATATCAGCGACCGCAAGAAGAGCGAAGCGCGCATCCAGTTTCTCGCCGAGCACGACTTTCTCACCGAACTGCCGAATCGCGCGCTCTTCAAGAAGCGGCTTGCGGTCGCGCTCGATACCGCGAAGCGCACCGGCCGGCGCGTTGCCGTGCTGTTTATCGATCTCGACCGCTTCAAGGACATCAACGATTCGCTTGGTCATCATATCGGCGATGGTTTGCTGCGTTCGGTGGCCGCGCGCCTCGTGCGCTCGGTTCGGCACGACGATACTGTGAGCCGCCTCGGCGGCGACGAATTCACGGTAATCCTGAACGGCGCGGCGAATGCGGTCGATGTCGCGCGAACCATCGAGGAGCGCATGATTCCACTCGTCGGCGAGACGCACGACATCAACGGCACGGCGATCCAGGTATCGTGCAGCGTCGGCATCGCGATGTACCCGGAAGACGGACTCGATCTCGATACGCTGATGCAGAACGCCGACCTTGCGATGTATCAGGCGAAGGCGGCGGGGCGCAACCTCGCGAAGTTCTTTGCGCCGGACATGATCGAGCGCAGCCGGAGGCGGCTCGCACTCGAAGCGAGCTTGCGCACGGCGATCGAGCGCGACGAACTGTGGCTCGCGTATCAACCGTGCATCGATACGAAGAGCGGCGAGGTGATCGCGGTGGAGGCGCTGCTGCGATGGGACAGCAACGAGCTCGGCCGTCTGTCGCCCGCGCAGTTTATCCCGCTTGCCGAAGAGACACGCCTGATCGTGCCGATCGGCGCGTGGGTCATCGACGAGGCGTGCCGGCAGCTTGCGTGCTGGCGCGACGGGCCGCTCGCCGGTCTCACCCTGTCGATCAATCTGTCGACGGTGCAGCTGCGCGACGACACGCTGATCGATACGCTGAAGGCGAGCCTGGCGAAGCACCAGGTCGCGCCGCAACGTCTCGAACTCGAGATCACTGAATCGGTGTTGCTCGACGGCGCGCAACGCAATATCGCGACGATCGACGCGATTCGCGCGCTCGGCATGCGCATCTCGCTCGACGACTTCGGCACCGGCTATTCGAGCCTCAGTTATCTGAACCGCTTTCCGCTCGACCGGCTGAAGATCGACCGCACCTTCGTGCACAACAAGCTCGACAAGCCGACCGATCTCGCGATCGTCGAGGCGATCGTCGGGCTCGGGCATATGCTCGGCTTGCGTGTGGTCGCGGAGGGTGTCGAAAACGAACGCGAGGCGAATCTGCTGCGCCGGATCGGCTGCGACGAGTTGCAGGGCTTCTGGATTGCGCGGCCGTTGTCGTCGGTGCAGCTCGATAGCTGGATGCGCGAGCGGCGCGAGCAGCGCAGCCCGGGCATTGTCGAGGCATAGGAACCCGCAGCGCGAGATTACGCGAGATCGAGTGCCCCAGTCAGATCGCCGAGCGGCGCAAGACCGTTCTGCGCAAACGCACGGTCGCGCGCGGCGACGCCGGGCAGCGCTTCGAGCCCATGCACGCGGCTGATGAAGCGCAGGATCGAGTTCGTGTCGTAGACCGTGTGATCGACATAGCCTTTCTTCGCAAGCGGTGACACGACGAGCGCCGGAATCCGCGAACCCGGGCCCCAGCGGTCGCCCTTCGGCGGCGAGACCGGATCCCACCAGCCGCCGTTCTCGTCGACCGTGACGATTACCACCGTATTGCGCCATTGCGGCCCGCGCTGCAAGTGGTCGATCACGGCCGCGATGTGACGGTCGCCCGATTCGACGTCCGCGTAGCCCGCGTGCATGTTCAGATTGCCCTGCGGCTTGTAGAACGTGACCGGCGGCAGGCGGCCCGCGTCGATATCGGCGAGCAGCCGGTTGGTCGACGGATCGTCGCCGACGCCGGCGTCGCGCAGATGCCGCGTGCGCGCCGCGGTGCCGGGCGCGTAGTTCGCGAAGTAGTTGAACGGCTGATGGTGATACTGGAAGTCGGGCACGGCGCCCGTTTCCTGATGATCGAGCGCGTATTGCCAGGCGCCCGAATACCATGCCCATTCCACGTCGCGGTCGGTCAGCCGGTCGCCGATCGTCGCGTACTTCTGCGGCGGCAGCACCTTCGGGTCCGCCGGGTTCGCGTACAGCGAATTGCCGTCGGGCCCGGGCCGGATAAAGCTCGGCTGGTACGGCGGCGCCATCGTGTTGACCGCGTAACCGTCCGGCGTAAAGAGGCCGTCGCGCACGTACTTCGGCGGCCCGTCGAGTGCGGAGGCGGGCGAATTGGGCGCCATCTTCAGGCGCGTGCCGAGCGGGTCGTCGCCTTCGAGCACCGACACGTGGTTTTTCGCGATGCTGTTGTGGATGTCCGGAACCAGCGGCGCCTGCGCCGAAATCAGGAAGATGTGGTTAAGCCACGAGCCGCCGAAAGCCGCCATAAAGAAGTTGTCGCACAGCGTGTACTGCTGCGCGAGGCCCCAGATTTTCAGCGTGGCGGGCGAACTGCGGTAATGGCCCATCACGAGCCCGCCCGAGTCGCCCCATGCGGCGAAGCCGTTGTTGCGCCCGCCGTTGATCTGCATCTGGTTCTGGTAGAAGCGGTGGACGAGGTCGCGTGTGATCACGCCGTTCGGCAGCGGCGCGCCTTGCGCGTCGACGAGGTGAAACGGCTGGTTGTGCAGGTTTGTGATCTGCTTCTCGCCGATGTAATAACGCTTGCCGTCGATCTCCTGCGCCTGCGGCACGAGCCCGCCCCAGATCGCCGGCAGCCGCGGCAGCGGCGTCGTGCCGTCGCGATCGAACTGCACGTACATTTGCGGCGTGACCGAGTCGAGCGGCGTCTGTACGCCGGGGAAGTTGCCGTACAGATTCGCGAAGCTGCGGTTCTCCGCGTAGATCACGACGATATTCTTCACCTGGTCGCGCAGCGCGGCGTCGAGGCGCAGGTCGGCGGCGCTCTTCGATGCATTGCCCGTGGACGACTGGAGGGCGTCGCCCGCCGTCTGGCAGCCGGCCAGCACGAGGCCCGCGCCGACCGCGGCGAGACCGGTCAGGACACGGCGGCGTTCGGGGTCGTCGGGCAGATCGGCGCCGGCGGTGGAAGGCGCATTGGCGGGATCGGTGTCGGCAAGGCGGTTCGGATCGTTGTCGTTCATTTGGCGATTCTCCTTGGCGCTGCGGTAGCTATATGGAAACTGAGTGGCAACTGAGTGGCAACTGAGTGGCAACTGAGTGGCAACTGAGTGGCAACTGAGTACGCAACTGGGCATGCAACTGAGGCGATGCGTTTGATGCGTGTGATGCGCGTGATACGGGGGGGCGAGCGGCATAGCGCGCGATGCGTATCGCTCGAACCGCATACTCGCACCGTTTGCCGCTGGCGCGAAGGAGAAAAAACGAACCGGTTGTGCAAAAAACCGCTGCTACGCGCCTGTCACATCGGTGTCATCGCTGGGGTAACGGAACGGGCGCCGCGGCGTCCGGCGCGGGCATCGGCTCGGCCAGTTCGTACGCGGTGCTGCGCCCGCCGCCCTCGCTTCGCTGCAGCACGCCCAGCGCCATCAGCTCGTTGATGTCGCGCAGCGCGGTATCCGGCGAGCACTTTGCAATGGCAGCCCACTTGCTGCTGGTGAGCTTGCCGTCGAAACCGTCGAGCAGCCGGTTGACGAGCTTCGACTGCCGCTCATTGAGCGGCATGCCGGCGATGCGCTGCCAGAAACGCGATTTCGCGAGCACGGCGTCGAGCGTGTGAAGCGCGGCGTCGAGCGCGCTCTGCAAATTCCTGAGGAACCAGGCGAGCCACTCGGTGATGTCGAGCGTGCCTTTTTGCGTGCGCTCGAGTATCTCGTAGTAGCTGCGGCGTTCGTGCTGGATCTGCGCGGACAGGCTGTAAAAGCGCCGCCCGCTGTCGGTGCCGTCCATCCGGGCCAGCAGCATGTCGCCGATCGCGCGGGCGATACGGCCGTTGCCGTCGTCGAATGGGTGCAGCGTGACGAACCACAGGTGCGCGATGCCGGCCTTGATGATCGGATGGTGGTCGGAATGGGTGTTGACCCAGCGCAGAAAGCGCGGCATCTCCTTTTTGAGCCGTGGCGCCGGCGGCGCCTCGAAGTGCACGCGCTGGCGGCCGGCGGAACCGGATACCACCTGCATCGGGCCGCGCGCATCGTCTCGGTATGTGCCGACGCGGATCGGCGATAGCCCGCTGTAACCGGTCGGGAAAAGCGCGGCATGCCAGCCGAGCAGCCTCCCGCGGGTGAGAGCCGCGTAGCAGTGCTGCGTGGCGTCGAGGGTCATTTCGACGATGCCTTCGACGTGCCGGTCGACCGGCGCGAGCGCGCCGATATCGACGCCGAGCCGGCGCGCGATTGACGAGCGCACCGAATGCGGATTGAGCGACTCGCCCTCGATCTCGCTGGTTTTCAGCACGTCTGCCGTGAGCGCGACGAGATTCGCCTCGGTGCGCTGCGCGACGCCGGCATCGTACATGCGTCCGAGCAGCAGGCCTTGCGCGCCGGCGGCGGCCGCTAGCGGCGCGGCCAGCGCGGCAAGGTCGTAGCGCCAATCCGGCCACTCCGGCGCTTCCCAGATATAAAGGTAATCTCCGCGTTCCATGCGGAGATTATGGACGCTATTCTCCGCAAGCGCCAATTAATCTCCGTATATTTTGCGGAGATTGGCGGCGTATTCGCCGCAGATGCGCGCACAGAGCGATGCCGGATATGCCGTCCGCGCGTCCAGTGAACACGATGCCTTTCTAAATAGTAGGACTATATCTAATAGATAAAGGAGAATCGCGCGCGGCTCGAAAGGCCTGCGCCGGTTTTTCGGCGGCCGCCGCATACCGGACCTGGCGCGCGCTATGCAGAGAGAATGACGATGCGGGAACACCCCATCGAGGCTCGGGAAAGTACTAATCACCGCCGCACTGACGCATGGATATAGTTTGGCTATTAACAGACCGGGCGGCCAGATTCGCTGCCACGAACGGGGGCGTCGCGTTGAGCCGGCTTCAGTTAATACGTTTCCAGTTGGGCTGCTTGATCGATTGTGCAGTGTTGTGACAGGTGGCGCCAGCTTTTTGCTGTCGCGTGCCGGTAAGGACGCTCGCCTGCGGTAGCCGGCGCCAGAACAAACGATATAAATCGGAGACAGGAAATGAATCACACGAGACGCCTGACACTCGGCGCGCTGGTCGGGTCGGCGCTGCTGTTCGCCGCGGCCATCAACGGTCACGCGGAAGACAAGAAAATCACGCTCGGCTTCGCGCAGGTCGGCGCCGAAAGTGCATGGCGCACCGCCAATACCGTATCGGTCAAGACGGCCGCGAAGGACGCGGGCATCAACCTCAAGTTTTCGGACGCGCAGCAGAAGCAGGAAAACCAGATCAAGGCAATCCGCTCGTATATCGCGCAGAAGGTGGACGTGATCGCCTTTTCGCCGGTCGTCGAATCGGGCTGGGAGCCGGTGCTGACCGAAGCGAAGAACGCGAAGATTCCGGTCATCCTGACGGACCGCAACATCGACGTGAAGGACAAGTCGCTGTACGTGACGATGATCGGCTCGGACTTCCTCGAGGAAGGTCGCCGCGGCGGCCGCTGGCTCGAAGAGCGCTACAAGAACGACAAAGGCCCGATCAATATCGTCGAGCTGCAGGGTACGGTCGGCTCGGCGCCGGCCAACGATCGCCATGCCGGCCTGATGGAAGTGATCAAGAACGATCCGAAGTTCAAGATCATCGCGTCGCAAAGCGGCGACTTCACGCTCGCGGGCGGCAAGCAGGTGATGGAAGCGTTCGCGAAGACGTACGGCAAGCAGATCAACGTCGTCTACGCGCATAACGACGATATGGCGCTCGGCGCGATCCAGGCGATGGAAGAAGCGGGCCTGAAGCCGGGTACCGACATCAGCGTCGTTTCGTTCGATGCGACGAAGGGCGGCTTTGAAGCGATGGTCGCGGGCAAGATCAACGTCGACGTCGAATGCAGCCCGCTGCTCGGACCGCAGCTGATGCAGGCGACCAAGGACATCGTCGCCGGCAAGCAGTTGCCGAAACGCATCGTGACCGAAGAAACCGTGTTCCCGATGAGCGTCGCCGCTCAGGTGCTGCCGACGCGCAAGTACTGATCCGTGACGACGTGATTGACGTGATTGAGTAAGCAGCGGGTCCGGCGCCGGCGCGGTATGCGCGGCGCCGGACTTTTTTCAGGCTTTCTTCTTCATCTTCGCTACGCTCATGAGCGATTCTCCCATTCTCGAAACTCTCGGCATCAGCAAGTCGTTCCCGGGCGTCAACGCGTTGCAGCGCGTCGATTTCCGCCTGTTCCCGGGCGAGATCCATACGCTGATGGGTCAAAACGGCGCGGGCAAATCGACGCTGATCAACGTGCTCACGGGCGTGCATGCCTACGATGACGGCGAGATCCGCCTCGCCGGCGAGCACGTGCAGTTCGCGACACCGCTCGAAGCCGAAGCCGCCGGCATCCGCACGCTGTATCAGGAAGTGAACCTGTGTCCGAACCTGTCGGTCGCGGAGAACATCTTCGCGGGCCGGCATCTGAAGCGGCGCGGCATGATCGACTGGAAGTCGATCCACGCGAAGGCCGAAGCGGCGCTCGCCGATCTGAACGTATCGCTCGACGTCACGCGCTCGCTCGACGCGTATCCGATCGCGGTCCAGCAGATGGTGGCGATTGCGCGCGCGGTGTCGGTCGATGCGCGCGTGCTGATTCTCGACGAACCGACCTCGAGTCTCGACGACGGCGAAGTCGCGCGCCTGTTCGACGTGCTGCGCAAGCTCAAGCAGTCGGGCATCGCGATTCTGTTCGTCACGCACTTTCTCGAGCAGACGTATGCGGTTTCCGATCGCATCACGGTGATGCGCAACGGCGAGCGCGAGGGCGAGTATCTGGCGAAAGATCTGCCGGTCGACGAGCTGGTCGCGAAGATGGTCGGTCATGCGCGCATGTCCGAGCGCCTGAAGCAGGCGGCGAGCGAGCCGCCCAAGGCCGCGAGCGAAGCGCCGCCGATTTTCGAAATGCGCGGCGTGGGCCGGCGCGGCCTGCTGAACCCGATCGATATCGACGTGCGGCCCGGGCAGATTCTCGGTCTCGCGGGTCTGCTCGGCTCGGGCCGCACCGAAACCGCGAAGCTGCTGTTCGGCGCCGAAAAATCCGACGAAGGCACGGTGCTCGCGAACAGCCGGCGCGTCAAGCTGCGCTCGCCGCACGACGCGGTGCGCCACGGCATCGGCTATTGCCCGGAAGACCGCAAGAAGGAAGGCGTGGTCGCGGACCTGTCGATCCGCGAAAACATCATCTTCGCGCTGCAGGCGCGGCGCGGCTGGTGGCGCGCGATCGGCCGCGCGAAGCAGCGCGAAATGGCCGACGAATACATCAAGATGCTCGGCATCAAGGCGCGCGATGCGGATCAGCCGATCGGGCTTTTATCGGGCGGCAACCAGCAGAAGGTGCTGCTCGCGCGCTGGCTTGCCACCGAGCCGAAGATGCTGATTCTCGACGAACCGACGCGCGGCATCGACGTCGCCGCGAAGTTCGAAATCATGGATCGCGTGCTGGCGTTGTGCGCGAAAGGGCTCGGCATGCTGTTCATCTCGTCCGAAGTGAGCGAAGTGGTGCGCGTGAGCCACCGGATCGCGGTGCTGCGCGACCGGCGCAAGGTGGCGGAAATCGCGGGCAATGCGGTATCCGAAGATCAGGTGTATCAGCTTATTGCAGGGAGCGACCAATGAAAGCGATCAAAGCGGCGTTCCAGCACACGCTTGTGTGGCCGGTGCTTACGCTGGTGTTGCTGATTGCGCTCGACGTCGCGCATCGCGCGAACTTCCTCGCGATTTCGATGTTCGAGGGGCACTTCTTCGGCGCGCCGATCGATATTCTGAATCGCGCGGCGCCGCTCGTGATCGTGTCGCTCGGCATGACGCTCGTGATCGCGACGCGCGGCATCGATATTTCGGTCGGCGCGGTCGTCGCGATTGCGGGCGCGGCTGCGGCGATGCTGCTCGCCGATAGCCCGGGGAATGTGACGACGGCGGTGCTCGCCGCGCTCGCCGTCGGCCTCGTGGCCGGCGCGTGGAACGGCCTGCTGGTCGCGTTCGTCGGCATGCAGCCGATCATCGCGACGCTGATTCTGATGGTGGCCGGCCGCGGCGTCGCGCAGTTGCTGACGGGCGGGCAGATCATTCCGATCGGCGCGCCCGGGTATCTCGTGATCGGCGGCGGCTATCTCGCGCGCATTCCGTGCGCGGTGTGGGTCGCGGCTGCGGTGACGGTGGCGACGGCCTTGCTGATGAGCCGCACGGCGCTGGGTCTGTTTATTCGCGCGATCGGCGTGAATCCGGTCGCGACGCGGCTGGTGGGCTTGCGCTCGAGCCTGATCGTGTTCGCCGTCTATGTGTTCTCGGGGCTGATGGCCGCGATCGCGGGCGTGCTGATGAGCTCGAACGTGCGCAGCGCCGACGGCAATAACGCGGGCCTGCTGCTCGAACTCGACGCGATTCTGGCGGTGACGCTCGGCGGCACGTCGCTGGCCGGCGGCAGGTTTAGCCTCGCCGGCACGGTGATCGGCGCGCTGATTATCCAGACGCTGACGTACACGACGTATTCGATCGGCGTGCCGCCCGAAGCGACACTCGTCGTGAAGGCGATCGTCGTGCTGCTGGTCTGCGTGATCCAGTCGGAGTCGGCGCGCTCGCTGCTCGTCAAACACGTGAAGCGCCTTTTTTCGTCCGCGCAAGCGAAGCCCGTCAGTGAGGCCGCGAAATGACTCAAAAGACCAACGATGAAAACACGGCCGTGAAATCGACCTTCGTGACGCGCCTGCTCGACCCGCGCACGCTGCCGATCGTCGTGACGATCGCGCTTTTTGCCGCGCTGTTCGGCTTCGGCTCGGTGATGTACACGGGCTTCTTTTCGCTGCAGGTGCTGCTCGGCCTGCTCGTCGACAACTCGTTCCTGCTGATCGTCGCGCTCGGCATGACATTCGTGATCGTGTCGGGCGGCATCGATCTGTCGGTCGGCTCGGTCGTCGCGCTGACCACCATTCTGTGCGCGGTTGCCGCGCAATGGTGGCATTGGCCGATCTGGGCGATCGTGCCGCTCGTGCTGCTGTTCGGCGCATTGTTCGGCGCCGCGATGGGCGCGCTGATCCACTTCTTCAAGCTGCAGCCGTTTATCGTCACACTGGCGGGCATGTTCCTCGCGCGCGGCGCCTGCTTTCTGATTACGACGCAGTCGATCACCATCGACGAAAAGACGTTTCACGCCGTGTCCGCGTTTAGTGTGGCGATCGGCAGCGGCACGCTGAATTCGGGCGCGCTGATCGGAATCGTCGCGCTGATCGCCGCGATCTATATCGCGCATTTCACGCGCTTTGGGCGCAACGTCTATGCGATCGGCGGCAACGAACGTTCGGCGCTGCTGATGGGCCTGCCCGTTGCGCGCACGAAGATCGGCGTCTATGCACTCAGCGGCTTCTGCTCGGCGCTCGGCGGCGTGGTGTTCACGCTGTATCTGCTGTCCGGTTACGGGCTGCAGGCGCAGGGGATGGAGCTCGATGCGATCGCCGCGACGGTGATCGGCGGCACACTGCTGACGGGCGGCGTCGGCTATGTGTTCGGCTCGGTGTTCGGCGTCGGCATCCTCGGCACGATCCAGACGCTGATCACGTTCGACGGCACGCTCAGTTCGTGGTGGACGCGTATCGTGATCGGCGCGCTGCTGTGCGCGTTCTGTCTGCTGCAACGCGTGATCGAACGGCATGCGGCGAGCCGCAAGTCGAGCGGCACGGGGCTGCATGCCAGCACGAAGAAGGCGCGCGACGACGAGCGCGCGCCGCAAACCGATGCGAAAGATCAGCCGGGCAAAGACAAGCCCGGTCTTGCGGCGATGATGACGCGGCGCACGTGAGCGGTTCGAGCGGCTGGCGCGTTATTGCGCCGGCTTGTCGACTTCGATGCCGAGTTCCGCGGCCATCCGTTCAACGAGCGCTTCGAGCCGCGCCACCTTGCCCGCGAGTTCGGTGTATTCGGCCTTGAGCGCATCGAGTTCCGCGCTCGCGGCGCTCGACGAAGCGCTGCCCGCCGCGAATTCACCGGCACCGCCGCGCGGCTGAGGCTGCGCTTCGCTCGCATGCGCCTCGCCGCACAGCAGATGCATCCAGCGGCTTTCGCGCTCGCCCGGCGTGCGCGCGAGCTTCAGCACGAGCGGCGTGTCACGGGCGGCGAGTTCGTCGAGAAACGCTTCGACGGATGACGTGTCAGCGAACGAATGCAGGCGCGTGGTGGCCAGCCGCAATTCGGCCGCAGTCTGCGCGCCGCGCAATAGCAACGCGGTGAGCAGCGCCGCCGCCTGGCGCGGCACGCCGAGCACGCGCTCGAGATTGTGCTCGAAGCGCGGCACACGGCTGCTGCTGCCTTCGAACACGAGACTGAGCCGTTTCAATCCTTCTATTGCGCCGAGCACGTCCGCTTCGCTAGCATTCATGACGGGCGAGCGCGATGTTTTCTGATTGCAGCCGAGCGTCAGCGCGTTGAGCGACAGCGGATAGGTGTCGGGCACCGTGTGCTGCTTTTCGAAGAGCACGCCGACTACGCGTGCTTCGAGCGGAGTCAGCGCGCGCAGTGCGGAACGCGGGGTATCGTCGGCGGTGGGGGAATTCATATGCGTGGGTGGTTCGGGTGGATCGGCATCCGCGATTGTCCGCCAAAACGCCATTGCGCGACACCGGGCAGCACAGGGAAACCCGGGCAACCCGGGCGATACACGGTGACGCGTGGCAAGTCCGCGCTTCGTGTTCCGCTGGATGCCTCGCGCTAGACCGCTTTCGACGGGCGCACGATGACCAGCGCGATGCCGCCGAGAATGGCCACCGCGCTTACAACGAGCCGCGCGGTCAACGCTTCGTTCAGTAACGCGACGCCGCCGAGCGCCGCGATTAGCGGCACGCTCAGTTGCACGGTCGCCGCGCTCGAGGCCTTCAATTCCTTCAATGCCGCGTACCAGATGACATAGCCGAGCCCCGAGGTGATCGCGCCGGAGATCAGCGCATAGACGACGCCCGCGCGGTCCACCGAGAGTGGCGTGTGTATCGGCGCGCCGAGCAGGGTCAGCACGCTGAGCGCGATCGCGAACGGCACCGCGCGCAGAAAGTTGCCGGCCGTGGCCGCGGCCGGATCGGCAGCGCGTTTGCCGTGCAGCGAATAGACGCCCCATGCGATGCCCGCGGCAAGCATCAGCAGCGAAGAGGCGAGCGGCGGCGCGAGGCTCGGCGACGCCGCGTTCCGCGGCACGAGACCGGGCAGCACGAGGACAACGAGGCCCGCAAGCGCGAGCGCGACGCCGAGCCACTGGCGGATCTGCAAGCGTTCACCGCTCCACAGCGCGTAACCGATCATCGTGGCCTGTACCGCGCCGAACAGCAGCAGGGCGCCGGCGCCCGCTGCGAGTCCGACGTAGGCGAACGAAAACGCGGCTGCATAGACGAACAGCGCAAGCGCGGCGTACCAGTCGCCGCCGCCGCGCGGCTGCTGTACGCGGGCGCGCTGGATAAACCAGAGCACGGTCGCGGCGGCGGCAATGCGGATCGTCGTGAAGGTCGCCGGATCGATCGCGGTCGCTTTCAGCGCGATGCGGCACAGCAGCGAGTTGCCCGCGAAGGCGAACATCGCGAGCGTGGTCAGCATCGCGAGGCGCGAGCGCGACGCTGCGATGCGGGCTGCCGGAAGGGATTGAGGACGGGGCGATGAGCGCATCGTTACAGCGTAGCAGTCGTCACGCGTTCCTGCCCTCGCGACGACTGTTGCGCTGCCCCGCCTTTACATGGCCGCCGGTACCCCATTCAGGCAGCCGCGGACGGCTTGATGTTCTGGTTCCGGTTGAACAGATTGTGCGGATCGTAGCGGTCCTTCACCGCGACGAGGCGCTCGTAGTTCGGTCCGTACGCCGCGCCGATCCGGTCGGTCTCTTCTTCGGTCATGAAGTTCACGTACACGCTGCCGAGCGCGAACGGCCTGGTGTTCTCGAAGAACGCACGCGCCCAGCCGATGCAGCGCGCGTCGTCGGCGGCATCGCTCCAGCGGCCGTGCACGTTCATCACATACTTCGCGTCGCGCGCCGCGTACGCGGTCGCGTCTTCAGCGATGCGCGACATCGCGCCGCCGACCTGCCCGAAAAAAATCTCGCACTGCGGCGACGGCAGCGTACCGATCCCTTCGACGAGGGCGTCGATCAAACCGTCCTGCAGCGCGGACAGATTGTGCGACTTCCAGTAATTGCGCTCGCCCGGCGTGAGCAGCGGATCGAACGCCTGTTGCCACGCGGTGTACGGCATCGGTCCAAGGTGCTCGCCGTACGGCTTGCCGAACTGGCGCACGGCTTCGACTGCATGCGGACCGTCTTCCACCGGCCCGGTGTAGCAGATCGCGAATGCGAGGATCGGCTTGCCGTGCACCTCGGCCGGCAGGAACGGCAGCGGCGGCGCGAGCCTCGACACGCACCAGACGGTCAGTTCGTCGGGCATCGAGTCGACCGCAGTGCGGTAGTGTCCGAGCGCTTCCTTTGCCTGATCGAGCGGCAGGACAACGAGGCCGCCATACACCATCGGTCCGAGCGGTTGCAGTTCGAATTCGAACATCGTGACCACGCCGAAATTGCCGCCGCCGCCGCGTATCGCCCAGAACAGGTCTTCGTGTTCATCGGAACTGCAGTGCAGGAGCTCGCCGTCGGCGGTGACGATATCGGCCGAGACGAGGTTATCGACGGTCATGCCAAATCGGCGGCTCAGCCAGCCGAAGCCGCCGCCGAGCGTGAGCCCGGCGACGCCGGTCGTCGAGTTGATGCCGAGCGGCACCGCGAGCCCGAACGCCTGCGCTTCGTGATCGAAGTCACGCAGCGTGCAGCCGGGCTCGACATAGGCGCGTCGCGTGAACGGATCGACGCGCGCCGACTTCATCGCGGAGAGATCGATCACCAGCCCGTCGTCGCATAGCGCGGTGCCCGCAATATTGTGGCCGCCGCCGCGCATCGCGAGCGGCAGATGCTGCTCGCGCGCGAAGTTGACGGCGCCGCGCACGTCGGACACCCCGGCGCAGCGGACGATCACCGCCGGACGCCGGTCGATCATCGCATTCCAGATGGTGCGCGCTTCGTTGTAGCCTGCATCGTCCGGCACGAACACCTGTCCGCGCGTGGCGGCTCTTAAACCATCTACTGAGTCCTTCGACAAGTTCGGCATACACACCTCCACGCACGAGAGTTTTAATCGACGGCGGCGGACCAATTTCGGAAGCCTTACCGTTTTTCAACTCAGTAAACGGGCGGTGTTACTGAACACAAACTAACGTATACCCGTGGTGCGTATCCCAGGCCGCGCGAAACGCACGATGCGCGGTCGTTAGGCACGATGGATGCGCGGCGCGAAGATTTCGCGCGCCATGCGACGGATGGAATGCTTCGGGAATACGAAGCACATTGCGTGCGTCTTGCCACACGCACGGAGGAAATTGCTCAGACGGTTAAGTGCGCCTGCGTGCGAGCGACGGGACGTCGCGTCGCGGGCGGCGATCGTGGCGATTACGGTGTGCGCGCCAGTCGCGATCGCCTGCGCACCGCTGCGGTACGCGGGCGATCGTCGATATCGAGGCGCTGCATCAGTGAAAGATCAGATACAGAATGACGAGCACGATAAGCGGCACACCGAGCATCCAACCGATCAGATAAGGCATTTTCATTCTCCTTGTGCGACTGCCGAAGCGCGAAATCGCTTCACGAACGCAGCGCCTGGAGAGGGAGGCGCAAAACCCGTACCCAGGGACGCCGGACAATCGATGGACTGGCGTGCGCGTATCGATTGACGATATGCTCGCAACGCACACTCAAGGAGCAAAAAATGCGGGGAGACGACTTGCCAGCGCGGGCGGCGCCATTGCCGTCGCCGCAGCCTGCACCGCGGACCGACGGCTATCGGGAAGACGCCTGTTCCGTCGCGGATTTTGCCGCGCAGATCGCGGAAGGCCAGCGAGCGCAACGCACGGAATTCGCGCATGCCATGCCGCACGGCATCGCACTGTACGACTGCGGCGCGCTGCGCCACACGCTGGAAGATCCCGCCGCACGCGCGCAACTGCTTGCCGAATGGGTGCATGTGTTGCACGACGGCGCGGGCGCGATCGTGCTGCGGCATGCGTACGACGATACCGTGCCGATCGACGAAGCGACCGCGCTATTCGAGGCGATCATTCGCGACGAACGCGCGCGGGGCGGCGCCGGTGGCGATCATTTCGCCAAGGCGGGCGCGAACGACCGGATCTGGAATGCACTGGAAAAATTGTGTCTTCGTTCGCCTGACGTTTTCGCGCGCTACTACGCGAACGTGTTCGTCGCGGCCGTGGCCGATGCATGGCTCGGCCCGCAGTATCAGATGACGTCGCAGATCAATGTCGTGCGGCCGGGCGGCGCGGCACAGCAGGCGCATCGCGACTATCACCTCGGCTTTCAGACCGTCGACGAAGCGCAGCGTTTTCCCGCACACGTGCATACGATGTCGCCGTTTCTGACGCTGCAAGGCGCGATCGCGCACGTCGATATGCCGATCGAAAGCGGGCCGACCAAACTGCTGCCATATTCGCAGCGCTACGCGCCCGGCTATCTCGCATGGCGGCGCGCCGACTTCCGCGAGTACTTCGAAGCGCATTGCGTGCAACTGCCGCTCGAGAAGGGTGACGCGCTGTTTTTCAATCCCGCGCTGTTCCATGCGGCCGGCGAGAATCGCACGGCGGATGTCGCGCGCATGGCGAACCTGCTGCAAATATCGTCCGCCTACGGGCGCGCGATGGAGTCGGTCGACCGCGTTGCGATGTGCGCGGCGATCTATCCGGTGTTGCGCGATTGCGTCGCGCACGCGCGCCTCAGTGCGGCGCAACTCGAGGCGGTCATCGCGAGTTGCGCGGAAGGCTATCCGTTTCCGACCAATCTCGATCGCGATCCGCCGCTCAACGGCCTTGCGCCGCCGAGCCAGCAGGCGTTGATCAGAGAGGCGCTCGGCGCGGCATGGCCGGCGGAGAAGTTCAACGCTGCGTTGCATCATCATGCGTGGCGGCGCGAGACCGGTGCATCGGAACAGGCTGGCGAACGCGCACGCTGCATCGGCTAGATGCGATTCGTTTTGCACCGCCTCCTGGGTTGGAGGTGGCAGCGTCCGCCCGACGCGTAAGGTTGGACTTTGGCGCGACGGGCCTCTACGATAGGACTCCCTTCCTACAAGCCAGATCCAAGACGCCCATGCAAAAGATTTCCGCCTCTGCCTGTCTGCCTGAAGATCTCGACGAGGCCTTGCTGATTGGCCGCGTCTGGCGCCGCGACGGCGCGCACGAAGGTCCGTGCGTGGTCGCCGTGCGCGGCGGCCATGTGTTCGACATCACGAAAACGGTGCCCACTACCGCCGATCTTTTCGATCGCGACGATGCGGTCGACGTGGCGCGCAACGCGCCCGGCGAGGCGCTCGGCCCGGTCAGCGCGCTGATCGATGCGGCGCTCGCGGGCCGCAGCGATGCTTCGACGCCGCGCCTGCTTGCGCCCTGCGACGTGCAGGCGATCAAGGCGGCCGGCGTGACCTTCGCGGTCAGTCTGCTTGAACGCGTGATCGAAGAGCAGGCAGGCGGCGATCCGTCGAAAGCGCAGGAAGTGCGCGCGACGATCACGGCGCTGATCGGCACCGACCTGTCGAAGATCGAGCCCGGTTCGGACGCGGCGATGCGTCTGAAGGCGGAACTCGAACGGCGCGGCGCGTGGTCCCAATACATGGAAGTCGGCATCGGTCCCGATGCCGAAGTGTTTTCGAAGTCGCAGCCGATGTCGTCGGTCGGTTTCGGCGCGGATATCGGCCTCTTGCCCGTGTCGGTATGGAATAACCCGGAGCCGGAAATCGTGCTCGCCGTGAACGGCGCGGGGCGCATCGTCGGCGCGACGCTCGGCAACGACGTCAATCTGCGCGATATCGAAGGGCGCTCCGCGCTGCTGCTCAGCAAATGCAAGGACAACAACGGCTCGTGCGCGATCGGGCCATTCGTGCGTCTGTTCGACGAGCGCTTCACGCTCGATGCGGTGCGGGAGGCAAGCGTGTCGCTGCGCGTCGAAGGCGACGATGACGGCTTCGAACTCGACGGCGTCAGCCATATGACCGAGATTTCGCGCGATCCCGCCGATCTCGTCGCGCAGACCTGCGGCGCGCATCATCAGTATCCGGACGGCTTCATGCTGTTTCTCGGCACGATGTTCTCGCCGATCAAGGATCGCGATGCGCCCGGCGGCGGTTTTACGCATCACCTCGGTGATGTCGTGACGATCTCGGCGCCGAAGCTGGGCGCGCTGGTGAACACCGTGCGCCTGTGCACGGAGATCGAGCCGTGGACCTTCGGCGTGCGCGCGCTTTATCGCAGTCTTGCGGAGCGCGGGCTGATCGGCGTGCGTTAGGCATTCGCTCGCGCGTTGGGTCCTTGCGGTCGGCCGCTGCGGTTGACCCCGGCGGTTGACCCCTGCGGTTGGCTCTATCGCGTCCGCGCGATTTCATCCTGTTTCTTGAGGCCCGCTTAGCGGGCCTTGTCATTTCCGCATCGCCGTTTTGCCCGGCGCTCGCGTGTGCAGGCATCCCGGCAGCAACCACGCGCCTGTGTTGCGCTGCGTCATTCATTCCCGCCGACCATCTGCTTTCATATAAGAGAGGTCAATCAACGATGCGTAATGCATTCGTTTGATAGTCGTTTATAACTTGTATGGTTAACCCCGATTTAAACGTAAACGAACAAAAGGGACATTCTCTATGTTGTTTTGATTTCATTTTTGAACATTGGACCGGTCGGTCAGCACGACGAAAGCAGCACCTCAAAAGCATTAAAAAAGGAGAGCGATTTGGTCTTGGAACTGGAGCAGGTCACCGTCGTGGCGGGCGGGCTGACGTATCTGTACAGCATCGACTTGCAACTTGTGCCGGGCGCGATCAACGTGCTGCTCGGCCCGACCCAGGCGGGCAAGACCACGCTGATGCGCGTGATGGCCGGCCTCGACCGGCCCACTTCCGGGCGCGTGCTGGTCGACGGGCGGGACGTGACCGGCGTCAGCGTGCGCGAGCGCAATCTCGCGATGGTGTACCAGCAGTTCATCAACTACCCGGCGATGACGGTATACGACAACATCGCGTCGCCGTTGAAGCTGCAACGCGTCGACACCGCGGAAATTCGCCGGCGTGTGCTCGAAGTCGCGGCAAAACTGCATATCGAACATCTGCTCGAGCGGCGCCCCGGCGAATTGTCGGGTGGCCAGCAGCAGCGCTGCGCGTTGGCGCGAGCGTTGGTTAAACGCAGCTCGCTCGTGCTGCTCGACGAACCGCTCGTCAACCTCGATTACAAGTTGCGCGAGGAATTGCGCGCCGAGCTGACCACGCTTTTCGCCGATGGCAGCACGACCGTTGTCTACGCAACAACCGAACCGCTCGAGGCATTGCTGCTCGGCGGCTATACGGCGATCGTCGATAAGGGCCGCGTGCTGCAGTTCGGCCCGACGCTCGACGTCTACAACGCGCCGACCAACGTCGACGCGGCCGCCGTATTCAACGACCCGCCCATGAACATGCTGACGAGCGAACTGACCGGAGACGGCAGTGCGCGCTTGCCGATCGGCATCGAGGTACCGGTGCGCGGCGCGCGTCGCGCCGCCGATGCGACTAACGGCGCGACTAACGGCGCGACTAACGGCGTGGCAGAGGCGAACGGCGCGAGCGCAGGGAGCCTCGCCAACGGCACCTGCCGTATCGGCATCCGCCCCGGACATCTGCGTCTCGCGCCGAACCGTCCGCAAGCCATGCCCGTGCGTTGCAGGCTCGAACTCGCAGAACTGAGCGGCTCCGAAACCTATCTGCATCTGCACACGCTAAACGGCGGCGTCAATCTGATCGCCCAGCTGCAAGGCGTGCATCAGATCGACCTCGGTACCCAGCTCGACGTTTTTGTCGACCCTGACGAACTGTTCGTATTCGGCGCGGACACCAAGCTCGTCTCGAGCCCGGAGGCCGTACATGGCGCGCATTGAGTTCGAGAATCTCGCGCACGCGTACCGGCCGAACCCCGCGACGCTCGACGACTACGCGCTGCAGCCGATGAGCATGGTCTGGGAAGACGGCGGCGCCTATGCGCTGCTCGGCCCGTCGGGTTGCGGCAAGACAACGCTGCTGAACATCGTCTCGGGGCTCGTTACGCCCTCCGAAGGAAAGGTGCTGTTCGACGGTCACGACGTGACGGCGCAAAGCCCGCGCGAGCGGAACATCGCGCAGGTGTTTCAATTCCCGGTGATCTACGACACGATGAGCGTGTTCGACAATCTTGCGTTCCCGCTGCGCAATCGCAAAATCGCGGCAGCCGAAGTGAAAAAGCGCGTGCACGAAGTGGCCGAGATTCTCGATATGACACGCGAGTTGCCGCGCAAGGCGAGCAATCTCGCGGCGGATGCGAAACAGAAAATCTCGCTGGGCCGCGGGCTCGTGCGCCAGGACGTCGCCGCGATCCTGTTCGACGAACCGCTGACGGTGATCGATCCGCACATGAAGTGGATGCTGCGCCGCCAGCTGAAAAAAATTCATCAGCAGTTGAAACTCACGCTGATCTACGTCACGCATGATCAGGTCGAAGCGCTGACGTTCGCCGATGAAGTGGTCGTGATGACGAACGGGCGCGTGGTGCAGAAAGGCGGTCCGGAAGCGCTGTTTTTGCGGCCCGATCACTCGTTCGTCGGCTACTTTATCGGCAGCCCGGGTATGAATCTGTGTCCCGTCGAACTCGACGCCGATGGCATCAAGCTCGGCGCGCAGCGCATCGCACTCGACGCGGACACGCTAGCTGCCTTGAAGCAGGTGGCCGGACCGCTCAAGCTCGGCATCCGCCCGGAATTCGTGCGTCTCGCGCACGAAGGCGAGCGCGGCGCCGCCCGCGCGCAATTGTTGCGCGCGCAACAGCTTGGCAACTATCAGCTCGTCACCGCGCAATGCGACGGCCACCTGTTCAACGCGAAGCTCGAGCCGCATGTGCGCGTGCCCGACGGCGGGGCTGTGTGGCTCAAGCTTGTCGCTCCCGAAACGGTGTTCTTCAGCAACGACGAACGCATTCCCGTGAAGGTCGCCGAAAGGACCGAACGATGAACAAGCCCATCAACCAGAAGGCGTGGCTCCTCGTGGTGCCGGTGTTTCTGTGCGTCGCGTTCTCCGCGATCCTGCCGCTGATGACGGTGGTCAACTATTCGGTGCAGGACATCATCAGCCCGACACAGCATGTGTTCGTCGGCACCGAGTGGTTCCGCAACATCATGACGGACCCCGATTTGCGCGGCGCGCTCGGCCGGCAGATTATCTTTTCCGCGTGCGTGCTGCTGTTCGAGATTCCGCTCGGCGTGGCGCTTGCGCTCGCGATGCCCGCATCGGGCTGGCGCGCGTCGGCCGCGCTCGTCGTGCTGGCGATGCCGCTCTTGATTCCATGGAACGTGGTCGGCACGATCTGGCAGATTTTCGGGCGCCCCGATATCGGCCTGCTCGGCTACGGCCTCAACCACATGGGCCTCGACTACAACTACACGGCCAGCCCCACCGACGCATGGATCACCGTGCTCGTGATGGATATCTGGCATTGGACGCCGCTCGTCGCGCTGCTCTGCTATGCGGGCCTGCGCGCGATTCCCGATGCGTTCTATCAGGCTGCCGAGATCGACGGCGCGAGCCGATTCGCGGTGTTCCGCTATATCGAGCTGCCGAAAATGCGCGGCGTGCTGATGATCGCCGTGCTGCTGCGTTTTATGGACAGCTTCATGATCTACACCGAGCCGTTCGTGCTGACCGGCGGCGGACCCGGCGATTCGACCACCTTTCTGAGCCAGTATCTGACGCAAAAAGCAGTCGGCCAGTTCGACCTCGGCCCGGCGGCCGCGTTCTCGCTGATCTACTTCCTGATCATCCTGCTGCTGTGCTTCATTCTGTATAACTGGATGAGCCGCGTCGGTAAAGGCGGCCCGGCCGCGGAAGGAGGCGATCATGCATGACCGGACCGGCCAGCGCCGCTGGATTCGCGCACTCGTACTGATCGTCTACATCCTGTTCGCGCTCGTTCCGCTGTACTGGATGCTGTCGATCGCGCTGCGCACGAACGAAGAAACGATGTCGACGTTCGCGCTGCTGCCGCAGCACGTCACCTTCGACAACTTCAAGGTGATCTTCACCGATCCGTCGTGGTACTGGGGCTATATCAACTCCATCATCTACGTGGTGATGAACACGGTGTTTTCGGTGCTCGTCGCGTTGCCGGCCGCTTACGCATTTTCGCGTTACCGCTTTCTCGGCGACAAGCACATGTTCTTCTGGCTGCTGACGAACCGCATGACGCCGCCCGCGGTGTTCCTGCTGCCGTTCTTTCAGCTCTATTCGAGCATCGGCCTGCAGGACACGTATTTCGCCGTCGCGCTCGCGCACATGCTGTTCAACGTGCCGCTCGCCGTGTGGATTCTCGAAGGCTTCATGTCGGGCGTATCGCGCGAAATCGACGAAACCGCGTATATCGACGGTTATTCGTTTCCGACGTTCTTCGTAAAGATCTTTCTGCCGCTGATCAAATCGGGCGTCGGCGTGACCGCGTTTTTCTGCTTCATGTTCAGTTGGGTCGAACTGCTGCTCGCGCGCACGCTCACGACCGTCAATGCGAAGCCGATCGCCGCCGTGATGACGCGCACCGTGTCGGCGGCGGGCATGGACTGGGGCGTGCTGTCGGCGGCGGGCGTGCTGACCATTGTGCCCGGCGCGCTCGTCATCTATTTCGTGCGCAACTACATCGCGAAGGGCTTCGCAATGGGGAGAGTGTGATGCTCACATGGATGTACTGGACACCGGAAGTCGCGATCTTCTTTGCGTGCGTGGTCGCGATGCTGGCCGGCATGACGGTGTGGGAGATGCGCGCGCCGACCGTCGAGCGTAAAGGCTTTCTGCCGATCTCGACGACGCGCGGCGACCGGCTCTTTATCGGCCTGCTCGCCGCGGCTTACGTGAATCTCGCCTGGCTGGCGGTGACGAGCGAAGGCGCGAACGTGTGGCCCGGCGTCGCGGCTTCGGCCGTCGTGCTGCTGATCGTGATGTGGAAGGGATAACGCAACCTCGCAGGTAACAGTCAAGGTTCGAAGAGACCGGTTCCGTTGATGCCCCGAGCGGCCGCCGGCGGATGATCCAAGGGGTTTGGAGACACAGGAGAAGACCATGCAACACAGGAGACGGATCGTCGCGCTCGCGGTCGCAGGCGTCGTTGCAGGCGCCTTTGCGAATCATGCCGCGGTGGCGGGCATGCCCGAAGCGCAGAAATGGGTCGATAGCGAGTTTCAGCCCAGCACGCTCAGCAAGCAACAGCAGATGGACGAGATGAAGTGGTTTATCGACGCGTCCGCAAAGCTGAAGTCGCAAGGCGTGAAGGAAATCCATGTGGTATCCGAAACAATCGATACGCACGTGTATGAGTCGAAGACGCTCGCCAAGGCATTCACCGAAATCACCGGCATTCAGGTCAAGCACGACGTGATTCAGGAAGGCGACGTGGTTGAGAAACTGCAGACGTCGATGCAGTCCGGCCAGAGCATCTACGACGGCTGGATTTCCGATTCGGACCTGATCGGCACGCACTATCGCTACGGCGTGATCATGCCACTGTCCGACTATATGGTGGGCGAGGGCAAGGACTACACGAACCCGGGCCTCGACGTGAAAGACTTTATCGGCACGAGCTTTACGACGGCGCCGGACAAGAAGCTCTATCAGTTACCGGACCAGCAGTTCGCGAACCTGTACTGGTTCCGCGCCGACTGGTTCGCGCGCAAGGACCTGCAGGACAAGTTCAAGGCCAAGTACGGCTACGACCTGGGCGTGCCGGTCAACTGGTCGGCTTATGAGGACATCGCCGAATTCTTCACGAACGACGTGAAAAACATCGACGGCGAAAAAGTCTATGGTCATATGGACTACGGCAAGAAAGATCCGTCGCTCGGCTGGCGCTTTACCGACGCGTGGCTCTCGATGGCCGGCGAAGCCGACAAGGGCATTCCGAACGGCATGCCGGTCGACGAATGGGGCATTCGCGTGACGCCGGACGGCTGTCATCCGGTGGGTGCGTCGGTGTCGCGCGGCGGCGGCACGAACAGCCCGGCCGCGGTATACGCCACTACGAAGTACATCGACTGGCTGAAGAAATACGCGCCGCCCGAAGCGTCGGGCATGACGTTCAGCGAAGCGGGGCCGGTGCCGGCGCAAGGCCGCATCGCGCAGCAGGTGTTCTGGTACACGGCCTTCACGGCGTCGATGCTCAAGCCCGGCAACGTGACGAACCCGGACGGCACGCCGAAGTGGCGCATGGCGCCTTCGCCGCACGGCGCGTACTGGAAGGACGGCATGCAGAACGGCTACCAGGACGTCGGTTCGTGGACCTTCTTCAAGTCGACGCCGCCCAACCAGCGCGCGGCCGCGTGGCTCTATGCGCAGTTCGTCACGTCGAAGACGGTATCGCTGAAGAAGTCGATTGTCGGCCTCACGTTTATTCGCGACTCGGACATCCATAGCGATTACTTCACGAAGAACGCCGACAAGTACGGCGGGCTGATCGAGTTCTATCGCAGCCCGGCGCGCGTCGCCTGGACGCCGACCGGCAACAACGTGCCCGACTATCCGAAGATGGCGCAGCTGTGGTGGAAGAACGTCGGCACCGCAGTCGCCGGCGAAAAGACGCCGCAGGCCGCGATGGACAATCTCGCGAAAGAGATGGACCAGGTGCTGGCACGCTTGCAACGCGCGGGGATGAAGTCGTGCGCGCCGGAGCTGAACCCGGTGAGCGATCCGTCGAAGTGGCTCTCCGACCAGCACGCGCCGTGGAAAAAGCTGGCGAACGAAAAGCCGAAGGGCGAGACGGTCAAGTACGATCAGTTGCTTTCAGCGTGGAAAGCTGGGAAGGTTCGCTGACCCCGCGGCACCCGGAGATTGACGCAAGAAACCTGACGAAATGAGCTTGAAGGGCGGCACGTAAAGTGCCGCCTTTTTTCTTTTTGGGACGCGGATTTGCGTGCAATTCGAGCCACGGAAAGTACGTGGGCAAATGCTCAAATCTCTCTGACTATTTCAAATTCTTTCAATTTGTTGACTGACGCTTTTCGGCTACAGCCTTATCAGCCAACGATTGCCCCCCATCGCCAGTTTGTGTAATGATAGCGATTCTCATTTATTTGTAACCGTATCTAACACGCCGTATCCAACAAACAATAAGCAAAACACCACCAGCCGGTCGCGATGCAGCGCCACGGCATGGGGCGGTCCCCGCACGCAAGTTCGCGTGCGCCGGCGGCGTAGTGCCTGTCGGCTCATAAGAATTAACTGACAACGACAGGGAATCAGATGTTCAAGACGACGCCAGTCGCGGCGGCCGCTATGGCCATTTTCGCGACGCCGCTTTACGCCCAGACCACGGTGCCCGCGGCGCCTGCCGCGCCCACCGCGACGCAGGTCGCTCAGGCCACAACCGGAGCCGCACCCGGAGCACCCACCGGAACCGCTGACGCAAAAGACGCCGGCGCTTCCGGCGCCACCGAAGGCGCCGCACCGGGCGCGACTTTGCCGGCCGTCAAGGTGACCGGCCAGACCGACACCAGCAACGACTTCCAGCCCGACATCTCGAGCGTCGGCGCGAAAGTGCCGACCGCGCTGCGCGACATTCCGCAGGCGGCGGTGGTGGTGCCGAAGGCGGTACTGCAGTCGCAGGCGGCAAATTCGTTTACCGACGCGCTGCGCAACGTGCCCGGCATTACGATCGCGGCGGCCGAAGGCGGCTCGATCGGCAATAACATCAACCTGCGCGGCTTTTCCGCGCGTACCGACATCTATCTCGACGGTTTCCGCGATCGCGGCCAGTACTATCGCGACACCTTCAACCTCGAATCGATCGACGTGCTGTACGGTCCGTCGTCGCTGTATTTCGGCCGCGGCTCGACGGGCGGCGTGATCAACCAGGTCAGCAAGCAGCCGACCCTGAAGCCGCGCGCCGACGTGTCGGTGCAGGCCGGCACGCACGACCGTTACCGCACGACTGTCGACCTCGACCAGCCGATCACCGATACCTCTGCATTCCGGATCAACGCATTCGGCCAGGATCTCGGCTCGACGCGCGACGTGATGAAGAGCAAGGACTATGGTGTTGCGCCCGAAGTGAAGTTCGGTATCGGCACGCCGACCGAAATCACGTTGACCGCGCTGATCCAGCACAACAACGATCAGCCCGACTACGGCATCCCGTCGTTGAACGGCCATCCGGCGTCGGTGGTGGGGCCCTCGACGTTCTACGGCTTCACGAACGACCGCACGATTCAGGACGTGCAGACGTTCTCGGCGCGCATCAAGCACCGCTTCAACGACAACGTCACGCTGAGCAACCAGACGCAGTACAGCCACTACAGCACCAACGTGCAGGCGTCGAACCCGGCGGCAGTGCTGACCGGACCGCTCGCGACGTCGACGGCGTTGACCAACGGCAACTTCACCACGCTCAATCCGGCGCAGCTTTTCGTGAAGATGCAGGGCAAGGACCGCGTCATCAACGATCATTCGTTGTACAACACGACCGAGCTCGAAACGAAGTTCGCGACCGGCTTTATCAAGCACGACCTGCTGATGGGCGTCGACCTCAGTCACGAGACGTACAGCAACCAGTCCTACACGGCGACCACGCCGGGCCTGCCGTCGAATACGATCGCGATCGTGCCGCTGCTCGATCCGCCTTATGTGCCGACGCCGGGGAATCTGCAGGTGACGCGCGGCAATCTCGCGGAATCGAGCGCGAACGGCCTTGGCATCTACGCAAACGATACGGTGTCGATCGGCGAGCACTGGAAAGTCGTGGGCGGCGTGCGCTGGGACCGCTACGAAGCGTCGATCAACAACTCGATCAACGCGCCGGGCTACGCGACGCAGACCAACTATTTCACGAGCGTGCGCGGCGGCATTATCTGGCAGCCGACCGACTGGCAGTCGTACTACGTGTCGTACGGCACATCGTTCGACCCGTCGCTCGAAGCGTTGACACTGACGAACGGCCAGCAGAACCTGCCGCCTGTGCACAACAAGTCGTATGAAGTGGGCGCGAAGTGGGATCTGCTGGGCGGCGGGCTGTCGGTCACGCAGTCGCTTTTCAATATCGATCAGACCAACGCGCGCACGCAGAACGTGGACGGCACCTACACGCTCGACGGCAATATCCGCGTGCGCGGCTATCAGGCCGGCGTAGCGGGCCGCATCACGAACAAGTGGCAGGTGTTCGGCGGCTATACGTATATGGACGGCGACATTCTCGAAGCGCGCGACGGCACACAGGGCAAAACGCCGGCGAACACGCCGCGCAACATGCTGACGTTGTGGACCACCTACGCGTTCACGCCGCAATGGGAAATCGGCGGCGGTCCGGTGTACACGGGCCCGCGCTATGCGGCGAACAACAATCTCGTCGAAGTGCCTGGCTACACGCGCTGGGATGCGATGGCCGCATTCCACCAGAAGCATTACGACATCCAGCTCAACCTGATCAACCTGACCAACAAGCATTACTACGATGCGATCATCCAGTCCGACGGCGGCCGCGCGGTGCCGGCGCTGGGCCGTACGTTCCTCGCGACGCTAAACTATCGCTTCTACTGATCGCCGCGGGCGGTTTTTCAAACGCCTCACGAACGCCGCGCGCATGGGTGCCTGCAGGCACGCATGCGCGCGGCCACGCAGGAAGCGCTAAACGATGATTGTCTCCATTCCCGACGTACTGAGCCCCGCCGACGCAGCGGCCATGCGCGCGCAGCTCGAAGCGGCAACCGACTCATGGGTGCACGGCCGTGCGACCGCCGGCTATCAGGGTGCGCCCGTCAAGCACAATCAGCAGATTGCGGAAGGCTCGCCGATCGCGCTCGAACTGGGCGACCGCATTGTCGCGTCGCTCGAGCGCAATCAGCTCTTTATCAGCGCGGTATTGCCGAACAAGGTGTATCCGCCGCTCTTCAACCGCTACGAAGGCGGCATGCATTTCGGCAGCCACGTCGACGGCGCGATCCGGCTCGTGCCGGGCAGCGGCCGGCGCGTGCGCACCGATGTGTCGATCACGCTGTTTCTCACGCCGCCCGACGAATACGACGGCGGCGAACTGCTGATCGAAGACACGTTCGGCTTGCAGGAAGTGAAGCTGCCGGCCGGCCATGCGATTGTCTATCCGGGCACGAGTCTGCATCAGGTGCGTCCGGTCACGCGCGGCGCGCGCGTGTCGAGCTTCTTCTGGGCGCAAAGCCTCGTGCGCGACGACACGCAGCGCGCACTGCTGTTCGACCTCGACAACTCGATCCAGCGTCTCAATGCATCGAATGGCGACGAAGCCGCGCGACGCACGCTTGTTGGTTGTTACCACAACCTTTTGCGCATGTGGAGCGAGACCTGATTTCAAGCTGTTGATTCAAGCCGCTGATTCAAACCATTGACGCGCAGTCGCCGCGGCCGCCCGGCAGGGGCCGCGCTTGCGTGTCGCGAGGTTAGTGCATAACCGGTCTGCCTACACAGCGGCGTCTTCGCAGTGTAGACTTGCGCCCTACAATACAAACGAACGCGCAGCATGCAATCGCACGTCCTGGCGGCGATTTATTCAGCAACCGCGCAGCAACAGCGCAGCCGCAGCGTTTCGATAAAGTCGCCTGTCTTTTTTCCCGCTCCCTCTCACTCGCAGTTTGCCGGTTACCGCGTAACCGAAATGAAATGCGGCATGAATAGCGTCCTTATAATCCGAGGCTTTTGAGCTTCTCGTTTGCGTAGTCACGACGCCAATTCCTTGCCGTAAGCGCATACGTTTGCGTCGCGGCAAGGGCCGCTCATATTCGGACGCAAACGCGTTAGTCCGTTAAGCACGGCCTTTAGAAGCCGGGCAAGCGGGCCATTCCGCAAGGAATGAATCGAAAGTGCGGCATTACTAACCACACGACTATGCGATCGAGAAACATCGGGGTGTTTTGCGTATTCGCTGTCTGCATGTTCGCGCAAGCGGCCTATGCAGCGGCGCTTGTCGCGTCGGCGCATGGCGCGGGCGGCAGAGCAAACGTTTCAGGCGAAGGCGCGTTCTCAGGGAGCGATTGCGCGGGGCCTGCCGTGCTTCGCTTGCCGGCGCCGCTTGGCGGAATGGGGATGAACCGCACGCTCAACGGCGACGCGCCGGTCAACTGCCGTTTCGCGCCCATCGCGACGACTGGCAGCGGCGGCGGCGCACAGACCTCGGCGCCGTACGATCCGGCCGCGCAGCAACCGGCCGCCGGCAATCTCACGCTCGATGCGAGCGCCGGGCAGAACCTGGTCAGCGCCACGAGCGGGGGCATCGGCACGTCGTTCGTTCAGCCTTCGGCAGCACACGCACCGGCCGCTGCGTCCGCGACAGCCGACAACATCCATCCGAGCGCCGACTCCGCGCGCGGCAACGCCGCGGATGCGCCGGGCCCCGCGATCGACTGGCCGCTTCTGATCCGCATCGGTATCGCCATCCTGCTTGGCGCTGCATTGATCGCCGCGCTGGTCGCGGGCGTGCTGCTCGCACGCGCCCGCTGGTTCAGCCAGCGCGCGACGCTCGCGCGTGCCGCGAAGCGCGGGCTGCGGCGCAACGAATTTCATCTCGAGTATCAACCTGTTTTCTATACGCGCACGCAAAAGTGCGTCGGTCTCGAAGTGATGCTGCGCTGGCGCAATCCGGTGCATGGCATTCGCGGCGCCGAATGGTATATGGAGCAGCTCGATCGCACGCCGATCGCCGAGCGCATTCTCGACTATGTATTCGAGACCGCCGCGACGGAGCTCGAAGCCTTGGGGCAGAGCGACTCGCTGTATCTGATTGTCGATGTGCCGGCGTCTATGCTCGACTCGGCTGACTCGATTGCGAAACTCGTCAGGATGGCGAATCGCTTGACGGCAAAAAGCCACGTCATTCTGCAGATGCCGCTCGACGACATGTCGGAGGTTGTGTCAGCGGTCGCGCAACTGCGCAACGACAGGATTCGCGTCGGCGTATCGCATGTGCGGTCGGCGTCGCCGAAGCTCGAATCGGCCGCGCGCGCCGGCTGCGATTTCGTGAAGGTCGATCGCGAGGTGATGGGCCTCGAAGAGGGCGCACGCGCGCATCAACTGCAGGAAATGGCGAGCGCGGGGCGTCGTCTGAATATGGCCGTGGTGGTCGACGGCGTCGAAGGCGTGAGCCAGTTCCACGCGGTCGGGAAGGCGCATATCGATCTCGCGCAGGGCTTCTATCTGGGCAAGGCGATCTCCGCCTCGCGCTTCTCGACGTTCTTCGACGACGAAATGCGGCATCGCAAAGAGGATGCACCGCCGCGCTTTATGCACGCATTCCAGTCTCATTGAACACGCCGATATTGTAGGGATCGTGAAAGAAATGGGCGTGAATATGAGCTGCGATTGCATAAAGACGGTGCCCGGCGCCTGAGTTCAAAGGCGAACTCGCAAACGTTTATGCGAATCCGATCGGTGCGCCTTGGGATCGCTCAAAGCTCCGCCCATCAAGGCAGAGCCGCTCTGCTGGCGGCTTTGCCGTGACACCGGCCCGGTTTTCGGGCACCGCGGTTACCGCATAACTTTTGCCCCACCCTAAATGCCGATTGGGTTGTGGCCGTTATCCACTGAAGCGACAACCAGGTGTCCAGCAGGAATGGGCTCAAGACGGAACGGAAATGACGTAATGGGATTATCTAACTCCGAAAAGCAGCGCAGGTACCGGCAGCGCCATCTAGGCCCCGGGGGAGGCAGCGAACGCTTGTCCGTTTTTGTTCGGATATCGACGAAGCGCAATCTCGAACGCTTGGCCAGCCACTACGGCAACACCATCACGAATACGGTCGAGAATCTCATCAACGAAAAGACGACGAGCATTCTGAATGGCCTCAGTGAGACCGAGCAGCACGAGTTCTTTAGCGAAGAGCCGGTGCACAAGCGGCAGAGTGCCAAATAAGCGCCGAATGAGCGCGCGCTGAACGCGTGCACTCAACACGCACACCCAACGCGCGCGCATCGAAGACGCGCCCATCCGTATTTCTTCTTACCGATACCGTTTCGCACGCCTATCATGTCCTGACGACACGTGCGTGCGGAGCCGGCGACCTCCATCTCCAATGATGGATCGCGCAACGATCCGTTCGAATCGGAAAACGGCCGCGCCCGCGTTGATAGAAGATGCTGTTTGTCGATGCCGGCGCCGCGTTCCGCAGTAGCCACGTCCCCTCCGCGAGCGCCACCCGAACACAACGCAACTCGCTTCACGGAATGCGGGAGCTACGATGTTCACCGTCAACGTCAACGGACAAAACCAGCAGGTCGACGCGACACCCGAAATGCCGCTCCTGTGGGTGCTGCGCGATCTAGTCGGCCTGACCGGCACGAAATTCGGCTGTGGCATTGCGCAGTGCGGCGCGTGCACCGTCCATCTCGATGGCCAGCCGGTACGCTCGTGCGTCACGCCGATCGCAGCCGTCGGCACACGCAAGGTCACGACAATCGAAGCGGTCGGCAACACGCCCGCGGGCCGCAAGATCCAGCAGGCATGGCTCGATCTCGATGTCGTGCAGTGCGGCTACTGCCAGTCCGGCCAGATCATGTCGGCCGCAGCGCTGCTTGCCGCGCATCCGCAGCCGAGCGATGCGGACATCGATATGGCGATGGCCGGCAATATCTGCCGTTGCGGCACCTATGTGCGGATCCGGGCCGCGATCAAACAGGCCGCCAAAGGAGCGTGAGATGCGCATTCCACCGCACAGCGTGGAGCGCGCTTTCAGCCGGCGTGATTTCCTGCGGGCCGGGCTCAGTGTCGGCGTCGCGGCGAGCGGCGGTCTGCTGCTCGGCGTGAGCTTCAATGCGCGCAGCGACGGCAATACCGCGGCCCCCAGTGTGATAGCCGGCGACGGTGTCGTGCAGCCGCCGTCGGGCGTGTTCGCGCCCGACGCATTCGTCCGTATCGATCCCGACGGCAGCATCGTCGTCGTCGTGCCGAAGGTGGAAATGGGGCAGGGCGTCTACACCGCGATTCCGATGCTGCTCGCCGAAGAACTCGAGGTGCCGCTCGATCGCGTGAAGATCGAACATGCGCCGCCCGACGCCAAACTGTATGCCGATCCGCTGCTCGGTCAGCAGGCGACCGGCGGCTCGCTATCGATTCGCGCGACATGGGAACCGATGCGGCGCGCCGGCGCCACCGCGCGCATGCTGCTGATCAATGCCGCGGCGCAACAGTGGCAGGTCGATGCCACGACCTGCGTCGCGCGCGACGCGGTTATCACGGATACGGCGAACGGCCGCACGCTCGGCTATGGCGAATGCGCGTCGCGTGCGGCCGGCATGCCGGTCGGCGCCGATCTGCTCAAGACCGTCACGCTGAAAAAGCCGCAGACGTTCACGCTGGTCGGCACACCGCATAAACGGCTCGATTCGCCCGAGAAAGTGAACGGCGTTGCCCGTTTCGGCATCGACGTGCGCGAGCCCGGCATGCTCGTCGCGATGGTCGTCAATTGCCCGGTGATTGGCGGCAAGCTTGCGAATGTCGACGATCGGGTAGCGCGCTCGCAGCCCGGCGTGCGGCAGATCGTGAAGCTCGACAACGCGGTGGCGGTGGTCGCCGACCACACATGGGCCGCGAAGCGCGGCGCAAGCGCGCTCGTGATCGACTGGCACGAAGGCGCCAATGCGAATCTGACGAGCGCGATGCTGTTCGACGATTTGCGGCGCGCGTCGCAACACCCCGGCGCCATCGCGCGCAAGGACGGCGACGTCGACGCGGCCTTCAAGGGCGCGGCGAAAAACATCGACGCGGTCTATCAGCAGCCGTTTCTTGCGCACGCAACGATGGAGCCGATGAACTGCACGGTTCATGTGACGGCCGACCAGTGCGAGGTGTGGATCGGCACGCAGGTGCCCACGCGCATCGTCGATGAAGCGGTCAAGGTAACGGGCTTGCCGCCTGAAAAGATCGTCGTGCATAACTTTCTGATCGGCGGCGGCTTCGGTCGCCGGCTCGAATCGGATGTCGCACATCAGGCGGTCGCGATCGGCAAGCAGGTCAATGCGCCCGTGAAAGTGATGTGGAGCCGCGAGGAAGACATTCAGCACGACATGTTCCGTCCGTGCTACTTCGACAGCCTTGCCGCCGGGCTTGATTCGAACGGCAAGCCCGTCGCCTGGACGCACCGCATTGCGGGTTCGTCGATCGTCGCGCGCTGGTATCCGCAGTGGTTCCAGAAGGGCATCGACCCGGACGTGATCGAGGTCGCGGCGACGCTGCCCTACGATATCCACGCGCAACGCATCGACTACGTGCGGCAGGAGCCGCGCGGCATACCGACCGCATTCTGGCGCGGCGTGGGCCCGACGCGCGGCACCTTCGTGGTCGAGAGCTTCGTCGATGAGCTCGCGCACGAATCGAAAGCGGACCCGGTCGAATATCGGCGCGCACTGCTCGGCAAGACGCCGCGCGCGCGCAATGTGCTCGACGTCGCGGTGCGGGCCTCCGGTTGGGGCACGGCGATGCCGAAGGGCAAAGGACGCGGCGTGTCGGTGATGAACGCGTTCGGCAGCTTTCTGTGCGTGGTCGCCGAGGTCGACGTGAAAGACGGCGACGTGCGCGTCGAGCGCATCGTCTGCGCAGTCGATTGCGGGCACGTGGTGAATCCGAACACGATCGAGGCGCAAATCGAAGGCGGCGCAATCTTCGGCATTACCGCGACGCTGTGGGGCGAAATCACGGTGAAAGACGGCCGCGTCGAACAGACGAACTTCACCGACTATCGCGTGATGCGCATCAACGAGGCGCCGCGTATCGAGACGATTATCGTGAAGAGCGAAGAGGCGCCGGGCGGCATCGGCGAACCGGGCACATCCGCGGTGATTCCGGCCGTGACCAACGCGATATACGCCGCGACCGGAACGCGTGTGCGGCGGCTGCCGGTCGGCGATCAACTGCGTACTGGCCAGACGGCGTGAGGAGAGTCCACGTGAGCTCGCATTCCCGCTTGTTTCGTCCTGCATGGCGCATAGCCGCCGCGGCGCTGGTCGCACTGTGCGGGGGACTCGCCGCCACCTGCCACGCGCAAGGCGCGAAGGCCGACGCTGCGCTCGTCGCGCGCGGCGAATATCTGGCGAAGGCCGGCGACTGCTTCGCCTGCCACTCGACGCCGCGCGGCAAGCCCTTCGCCGGCGGCCTGCCGATGACAACGCCGATGGGCCGCATCTATTCGACGAACATCACACCGGACCGCGAGACAGGCATCGGCCGCTACAGCGAAGCCGATTTCATGCGCGCGGTGCGGGAAGGCGTCGCGCCGGACGGTCACGCGTTGTATCCGGCCATGCCTTACCCGTCGTACGCGAAAGTCAGCGATGCCGACATGAAGGCGCTTTACGCGTACTTCATGCAGGGCGTGACGCCGGTCAAGCAGGCAAATCGCGCAACCGACATACCGTGGCCGCTCAATATGCGCTGGCCGCTCAAAGTCTGGAACATCGTCTTTCTCGACCACGCGCGTTATCAGACGAAAGCGAACAAGGACGCGCAATGGAATCGCGGCGCGTACCTCGTGCAAGGCCTGGGCCATTGCGGCGCCTGCCATACGCCGCGCGGCGTCGGCTTCCAGGAAAAAGCGCTCGACGAAAGCGGGCGCGCGTTTCTGACGGGCGCGCCGCTCGAGAACTGGTTCGCATCGAACCTGACCGGCAATCACAACACGGGCCTCGGACGCTGGAGCGAAGAGGATCTCAACACCTTCCTGCGCACCGGCGCGAACGCGCATGCCACCGCGTTCGGCTCGATGACCGACGTGATCAACTACAGCACGCAGACGCTGACCGACGCGGACACGCGCGCGATCTCACGCTATATCAAGTCGCTGCCGGGCGGCCGCAGCGACGACGGGCGGCCCTACGTGCCGCATCCGGACGGCGAGCGCGTGGTGTTGACCGCGATGCCGAACAACCGCGGCGCGCATACCTATGCGACCTACTGCATGCATTGCCACGGCGCGGGCGGACTCGGAGCGGCGCCATGGCTCGCGCCGCTCGCCGGCAATCCGAACGTGCTCGAACCCGATCCGGTATCGCTGATCAACGTCACGCTGAACGGCACGGGCGCGCTCGTGATCGGCGGCGTGCCCGCGCCGTATCCGATGCCGAAGTACCACGCGATGCTGACCGACGAGCAGATCGCGGACGTGCTGACCTTCGTGCGCGGCAGCTGGAACAACGATGCGCCGGCAGTCAGCGCCAAGGCCGTGGAGAAAGTCCGCAGCGCGACGCGCGCGCCGTAAATGCGCGCGGCACGCCGGGCCGTAGTGCCGGTTAATTCGCAACTGAAAGTTGTAAATCATTCAAGCCGATTCGCTCTAGTTTGAAGGTCTTCAGGCTCCTACTATTCGTGTCACCCGCTTCGCGCCACTCCACAAAGAGCAGCAACGAGGCGCAGCAAACGAAGGTACGAAGCCCTAACCGTCAACGAATTTAAAAGGAGCGAATCATGTCACAGGCGAATGCAGGCAAGGTCTGGTTTATCACGGGTGCGTCGCGCGGTTTCGGCGCGCTGATTGCGCGCGATGCGTTAAAGCGCGGCGATCGCGTCGTCGCTACGGCGCGCAATCCGCAGCAGGTCATCGACCAGCTCGGCGATCATCCGGATCTGCTCGCGGTCAAGCTCGACGTCACGAACGAAGCCGATGCGGCACAAGCGGTAGACGCGGGCATCGCACGTTTTTCGCGTATCGATGTGCTCGTGAACAACGCCGGATACGGCCTGCTCGGCGCGATCGAAGAATCGAACGACAGTGAAGTGAGGGCTGTATTCAACACGAATGTGTTCGGTTTGCTGAACGTCACGCGTGCGGTGCTTCCGCATATGCGCAAACAGCGCAGCGGACATGTGATCAATATGTCGTCGGTGGGCGGCTATTCCGCTTATCAAGGCTGGGGCGTGTACGGCTCAACAAAATTCGCTATAGAGGGGCTTACCGAAGCGCTCGCGGCTGAGCTTGCGCCGCTCGGTGTGCATGCGACGGTCGTCGAGCCGGGCTTTTTCCGTACCGATTTCCTGAACGACAACTCGCTCGTTTCGACGAGGCAGCAGATTGCCGATTACGCGGAAACGGTCGGCGTCACGCGCGACTTTGCGGCTGGTGCGAATCACGCGCAGCCCGGCGATCCGCAAAAGCTCTCGACGGCGATGCTGAAGCTTGCAGATAGTGACCGCCCGCCGGTGCGCCTGCCGCTCGGCTCCGACACGGTCGCAAGAATCAACGCGAAGAACCGCCATGTCGAAAGCGAGCTCGAAGCATGGCATGCGTTGGCGGTTTCAACCGATTTCCAGTGAGACCTTGAACGCGCGCTCACGCGGCTTTCGTCGGAAGGAACGGAAACGCCTCGTTCAGTTGAAGCGCGAGTCGCGCGCGAAAATCCCCAATAGACGGCGCCAAACGTGAATTTTTTGCCGACAACCTGATTACAATTCAAGCAGCCGTTATCCTCGTCCGCGTCCACGGCGGTATCACCCATCACGACGCGCTCAACTCAAGGAGGCTGAAAAATGTCGATTCGTTTAGGAGAAGACGCGCCCGATTTCACTGCCGAAACCACCGAAGGGACGATCCGCTTTCACGACTGGATCGGCGACAAGTGGGCCATCCTGTTTTCGCATCCGAAAGATTTCACGCCCGTCTGCACGACCGAACTCGGTTATATGGCCGGCCTCAAAGCCGAGTTCGACAAGCGCAACACGAAGATCATCGGGCTGAGCATCGATCCGGTGACTGACCATCAGAAATGGGTCAAGGATATCGAGGAGACGCAGGGCCACGCGGTCAACTATCCGTTGATCGGCGACTCGGACCTCGCGGTCGCGAAGCTATACGACATGATTCATCCGAACGCGAGCGGCGGCACGCGCACTGCCGCCGACAACGCGACCGTACGTTCGGTATTCCTGATCGGTCCGGACAAGAAAGTGAAGGCGATGCTTGTTTATCCGATGAGCGCGGGCCGCAATTTCGACGAAGTGATGCGTCTGCTCGATTCGTTGCAGTTGAACGCGAAGCATGCAGTCGCCACGCCGGTGAACTGGAAGCCGGGCGACGACGTGATCATCCCGACTTCGGTATCGGACGACGATGCGCACAAGAAGTATCCGCAGGGATTCAAGACGCTAAAGCCGTATCTTCGGTACGTCACGCAGCCGAAATAACCCGCTGCACATTGCTCGCGGAGTTCGCGGAGTTCGCGGAGTTCGCAAAGGCTGCACAGATCGCGGGCGGCGAAGCGCGTGAATTGCTTCGCCGCCCGCGCAGGCCAGGCGCGACGCGCATGCGCCTCGCGCCTTGACCTACTTGATGCTCTGGAAGAAGCTCCGCGCGGCGACCACGCAGAACGGCGCCGCCAGCGTATGAATATCGATCGACAGTTCGAGCTGCCCGGTCGGCGTGTTGCCGAGCTGCGCGGCGTCCTGCGCACGCGCCGCGGAGAATCCGGCCTGTAGCGCCGCAAACGGCCCGGATGGCGCTGCGTTGCCCGGATCGACGTCGATCAGGGTCAGCTGCGACGCGTCCACGCCTTCCTGCTGAAAGAACTTCGCGGCGATTTGCGCGTTCGAGAAGTACACGACGCTATCCGAATGCGCGCCGCACAGTTGCAGCGGAACCTTGGGCTTGAAATTGAGCAGGTCGTTGCGCAACGCGTCCTGGCGGAACCCGGTCGTCGGCGCGCAGTTCGCAATGGGTTGGCCCGTCGCATCGCTGCACGGATTGGCGGCGACGTCCGCCACCAGCTGCTCGCGAAAGCTTGTGTTCAGAAAGAAGTTGGTGGCGGCGAAGCCCGACTGCACAACCAGAGCCGTGTCCGGATTGGACAAATTCGGCGGCGGCAATGAACCGGCCTCGAATAGCGCGGTGGCCGGTATCACGTTTTCAGCAAACAGCGTGGCTTCGGACTCCGTGGTCGGAAACAGCGTGGGCGCGCGCGCCGCGTATTGCGGAGCGAATGCCTCGGTCGGCACGCGATAGACATTGTTGTACGAGTTCTGCCAACTGTCCGTCACCAGACCGAACAGCAGCGGCGCGGAGGCGCTCGGCGCACCGTCGATTTCTTCGTCGACCAGATGCGAGAGTGCGTACGGACCGCTTCCCGCCGCCATTGCCACCGGATGAAATTCGAGCGGCAATTGCTGCATCGCGCGCAAGGTCGCCGCGGCGACGTAGCCGCCCTGCGAGTACCCGGTGACGAACAGCTTGTTGACGATGCTGTCGACCAGCACGGACGGAAATCCGATGCGTGAGGCACGCAGCGCGTCGATCATATCGGCCGACTGCTGGTCTGCATTCAGAAACGGCGCATACGACAAGGTCGAACCCGCATAGCCTGCGTAGTTCGGCATGACGACGGTATAGCCTTGCGCTGCGAAAACGGCGGCGACGAGCAGTGCGTCGTCTTCGCCATCGATATCGCCGTTAAGATTGGTGGCGTCGTAGTGCTTGTCCGTCGACGTGCCGTGCGAATAGAGCACGACAGGGTGTGTGCCCGAGCAGCCGGCGGCGGAGCCGGAAGGCAGCATCACTCCGGTGGTGGCGGTCGTCGGTTCACCGTGTCCGCCGACCGTGCGATAGCCGAGCGAATAGAGGCTGACCGTGCACTTCGGCGTGCCCGCGATTTGCAGCAGCGCAGGCGATTTTGCTTGAAGCAGTGCCGTGAAAGCGGCGGGCGTGAGCGTTTCCTTATTGACCGGTCGCCCCGTCGGTATGCCGCGCAGCAGGAGTTGCGCGGAGGCAGCGGCGGCGGTGCTTGCGTTGGTGCTTGCAGTGTTCGCAGTGTTCGCATTGCTGTTCGCGTCTGAAGCAACAGGCGCGGTCTGCATCGTTTGCGCGTAGGCGTGCACGGCGCCAAGCAGCACGCCGAGTGCGGTGGCGGTTTTGATCATCGTGTAGAGTCGTCGCATAGGTGTCTTTCTCCGGTAAAAAAGAAACGCATTTGCCGATCGCATGCATATGCAAGCATTGTTTCGCCCTTAGTGAACGGCGAGAAACCAGCAGGGCATGTGGCATAACACCGGACATCGGCGCGAATTCCTGGGCAGGAGAGAAATTGCGCACACAACCACCCGCACTCGAAGCAGAGCGCGCATGAGAACACGCACAAGAGAACGGAGACAATCAACATGCATTCATGCGACGACGACCTCGCACAGTTCGCTGCAACAGGTGCACCGCCGTTACCCGCAAGCGAGCGTGAAGGCCATATCGAACACGATGGCGCAAGCCTCTGGTATGCGGCTTGCGGAATGCGCGGCGACCGCGTGCCGGTCGTGCTGCTGCATGGCGGCCTCGGTCATAGCGGGAACTGGGGTCACCAGGTGCCGGCGCTCGTGGCAGCAGGGCATTACGTCGTCACGATCGACAGCCGTGGCCATGGCCGCAGCACACGCGACGCGCGTCCTTATCGCTATGAATTGATGGCATCGGACGTCCGCGCGGTGCTCGACGCATTGCATCTCGAACGGGTCGCGCTGATCGGATGGAGCGACGGCGCGTGCACGTCGCTGATACTCGCGGCGCAAGCGCCCGAGCGCGTGGCCGGCGTGTTCTTCTTCGGCTGCAATATGAGCCCGGACGGCGCGAAACCTTTCGTCGCGACGCCGGTGATCGACCATTGCTTCGAAAGGCATGTGAAGGACTATCGGCAGCTTTCGGCCACGCCGCACGAGTTCGATGCATTCGTCGAAGCGGTTAGCACGATGCAAAAGACCGAGCCGAACTGGAGCGCGCATCAACTCGCGCAGATTCGCGTGCCGGTGACGATCGCGCAAAGCGAACATGACGAATTCATCAAGCGCGAACACGCCGAGTATCTGGCGCGCAGCATTCCGGGGGCGCAGTGGCAGCTACTGGAACGTGTCAGTCACTTCGCGCCGCTGCAACGGCCTGCGCAATTCAATCGCGCGCTGGAATCGTTCCTTGCGCAACTTGTGTGAATTGACGGGGCGGGGCAGAGCTTACGAAGCGCAATGCAGCGCGGCTTCGAAACTCGCTTTTTAAGCGGTATTCAAAGCCGTGGTATTCAAGGCCGCATCCCGATCGTCACGCCGCACGCGGCCCAACGACCGGCACAACCGCCGCCGCATCCTTCTGCAAATGATCGACAAGAATACGCGCCGGCATCGGCAGCGTATCGAAGTTGCGCGCCACGATCACGAGCGGCCGGAACGCCCACGGTTCTTCGAGTTCGATGGCGCGAATGCCCGCCGACTCGAGATAAGGCAGCACGCTTCCCTCCGGCAATACGCCAATGCCGAGACCCGCACCGACCATATTGCGCACGCCCTCGAAGCTTGTCACCTCGATGCGCACGCGCATGCGCCGGCCCGCGCGTTCGGCGGCTGCACGGCATAGTTTCGGAATCGACGTGCCGTACGGCATGCAAACGAAATCGTCGTCGAGCGTCTCGTCGAAGGCGACGCGCGTGCGTTCGGCGAAGCGGTGTGCCTTCGGCACGATCAGCACGAGTTTGTCGACGCGATAGGGACGCACCTGCAGGTCGCCCAATGCATCGCGCGAGGCCGCGCAGATGCCGAGATCGGCGACGCCGCTGGCGATGGCCTGCACGACTTCGTCGCTGGTCTTCTCGACCATATCGACGCGCACTTGCGGATTCACATGCAGAAACGAATTGAGCGCCGCCGGCAGATACAGCACCATCGCGGTGAAATTCACGTAAATGCGCGCATGGCCGCGCAAGCCTTGCGAGTACTCCGACAGTTCGTCGGAGATCTGCTGCAGATGCTCGACGAGCCGCTTCGCATGATGATAGAGTGCGTCGCCGGCCGGCGTGGCCAGCACGCCGCGGCTATGCCGATAGAGCAGCGGCGTGCCAGCCTCGGCTTCGAGATCCGACACGCGCTTGCTGACCGCCGACGCAACCAGATGCATCCTGCCCGACGCGGCCGCGATGCTGCCTTCTTCGACGACGGCGACAAAAATCCGCAGCGATTCGATGTCGAAGCGCAGCGGACGCTCCTCGGTGGCGCGCATGCTCTAGCACCCTTCCATGTACGGGTTTCCCCCTGGTTTTGCGGTTCTTTAGCGGCTGGCGACCTCCATCGACGATCCATCTCGATTGGCGATGGCAGCGCTGAATAATCAGAAATTCTCAAATGGTGCGCCAAACCGCATTCTATAACCCATCCAGCGTTGGACGCAGGCGTCGGCAGGTGGCATCCGCGGCGGCGAGCCATCGCGCGCCGCGAGGCCCGCACTGAACGCGCGGGCCGCGGCATACAGCGACGGTCTTATGCAATGCCGTTCGGCAATCTGCTCGCCCGCGGCTTTCATTTCATTCAATCCGTTGAACTCAATCGAATCGATGGACGCAACACTTTTCTCTCCTCTGAAGCTCGGCTCGCTCGAACTGGCGAACCGAATCGTGATCAGCCCGATGTGCCAGTACAGCGCGATCGAAGGCTCGGCTAGCGCATGGCATCGCATTCACATCGGCAACCTGTCGCAAAGCGGCGCGGCCATGATGCTGCTCGAAGCGACCGCGGTCGAACCGGCGGGACGCATTACGCCGCAATGTCTCGGCCTCTATTCGGACGACAACGAGCGCGCGCTCGCCCGCGTGCTCGAGGACGTGCGCGAGTTCAGCGATATGCCGATCGGCGTGCAGCTGAACCATGCGGGCCGCAAGGCCTCGAGCGAACCGCCGTGGCGAGGCGGCACGCTGATCGCCGCCGCAGACGGCGGCTGGCAGACCTTTGCGCCGTCGCCGATCGCGCAGCGCGACGGCGAAGCGACACCCGCCGGACTCGATCGTGCCGGCTTGCAGCGGATTCGCGACGCGTTTGTCGCGAGTGCACGGCGCGCGGCGCGCGTTGGACTTGCCTCGATCGAATTGCACTTCGCGCATGGCTATCTGCTGCACCAGTTTCTGTCACCGCTGTCGAATCAACGCAGCGACGAATACGGCGGCTCGCTCGAAAACCGCATGCGCTTTCCGCTCGAGATATTCGAAGCGGTGCGCGCCGCGTGGCCGGCGGACAAGCCGCTCGGCGTGCGCGTGTCGGCGACCGACTGGGTGGAGGGCGGCTGGGAACTCGACGGCACGATCGAACTCGCGCTGCGGTTGAAACAGCTTGGCTGCGACTGGATCGACGTGTCGACGGGCGGCTTGTCGCCATTGCAGAAGATTCCGCTTGGCCCGCATTATCAAATTCCGTTTGCGAAGGCGGTGCGCGAGGCGACCGGCATGACCACGGTCGGCGTTGGCCTCGTCACGCAGGCGGCCGATGCGGACAAGGTCATTCGCAGCGGCGAGGCCGATCTGATCGCGCTGGCTCGCGCGGTGTTGTGGGATCCGCGCTGGCCGTGGCATGCGGCGGCGGAACTCGGCGCAAGCGTGACGGCGCCGCCGCAATACTGGCGCAGCGAGCCGCGCGGCGTGAACAAGGTGTTCAGCGGCGCGTCGTTCGGACAGCGGTAAAAGAAAATGCAATAAGCCGGCACACGAACCGGCAGTAGGACGCAGGCAAGTACATTGGAGACAAAGCACGATGGAACAAGGGCAAATTGCGGTCGGCGCACGCGGCCGCTGGTACGACGGTCTGACGGCGATGCACTGGCGCGTGCTGCGCGCGAGCTTTCTCGGCTGGATCTTCGACGGCTATGAGGCGCTCGTGCTGGTCGTCGTGCTCGTGCCGATGCTGCATTCGGTGCTGACGCCGGCGCAGGCCGCATCGTCGACCATCTACGCCGGGATCGTGATCGGCATCACGCTGCTCGGCTGGGGCATCGGCGGACTCGTCGGCGGTATTCTCGCCGACTACGTCGGTCGCAAGCGCATGATGCTGTGGTCGGTACTGTTATACGCCCTGTTCTCCGGTTTCACTGCGCTCTCCGATACGGTCTGGACCTTGTGCGCACTGCGCTTTCTGACCGGCCTCGCAATGGGCAGCGAATGGAGCACGGGCATTGCGCTGCTGTCCGAGACGTGGCCCGAGGAAGCGCGTGCGAAAGGCGCCGGCTTTCTGCAATCGGGCTTCGGTTGGGGCACGCTGACGGCCGCGGTCGTCTGGTACGCGATGTCGTCGCTCCATCCGCTCGGCGCCGAAACATGGCGTCTGATGTTCGTGCTCGGCGCGGTGCCCGCGCTGTTCGTCTTGTATATCCGGCGCGGCGTGAACGAATCGGAGAAATGGCAGCGCGCGGTGCGCGAGAAACGCTGGAATGCGACGTCGGCTTCGGTGTCCGCATCGTCGCCCGCGCAACGAGGCACGAATGCAGGGGTGAACGGAGCGGCAAATGCAGCCGCAACCGCAACGACGCACAGCGAAAAACGTCCTTTCACGCTCGCGCAACTGTTCAACGAGCGCGAGGCCGCACGCCGCACGCTGATTCTGCTCGTGCTGTCGATCGTCACGACGGTCGGCTGGTGGGCGATCTCGAGCTGGCTGCCCACACACACCGTAGCGATCGCAAAAGCGCAAAACATTGCCGACCCAATGTCGTGGGGCTCGAAGGTGTCGATCTCGTACACGATCGGCGCGATCGTCGCGTATATGGTCGCGGGCTTCATTATCGATGCGATCGGCCGCAAGGCGTTTCTGTCGCTGAGCTTCGTCGGCTCGCTCGTGACGACGGTGATCACCTACAAATTCACGTCGAGCGTCGAAGCGATGATGGTCGTCGCGCCGATCAACGGCTTTTTCACGCTCGGCTGCGCGTACGTATGGATGGCGATCTATCCGTGCGAACTGTTCACGAGCACCGTCCGTTCGACGGCGATCAGCTTCGTGTTCAATGCGGCGCGGCTGATTGCGTGGGTCTTTCCGATTATCGCAGGCAGCATGATCAAGTCGTTCGGTGGCGTGCCGCAAGCGGCGATGGCGCTCGGCTCGGTCTATGTGATCGGGATCGTGCTGCCGTGGTTCCTGCCGGAAACGCGCGGAAAGGGCATGCCGGACTGACTGCCCCCAAAGCGAGCCTGCCTCGAGGTACGCTGATGTTTCAAAAGCGCGCGGTGTTTAGCCGTTTTCAACGGTTGAATGCCGCGCGCGTGCTTTATGCTTCGTGTAATCGGGTTCGCGTGAAAGAATAACGGTGTGGCTGCGACGATCAGTCACCCGGAAAAACGATCATGAAGGAGACACGATGCGCGATCTGCTTGGGAAGACCGCTGCAAAGGCCGCGGCATTTCTGCTGACATTTATCGTTGGCACGGCTGCTTGCGCAGCGCCGGTCGGCGAACTTCACCGCACCGCGTACGATCCGACCGCGAGCCTGCGCGACGCGCAGCATCGCACGCAACTGCGCATCACCGTCTGGTATCCGGCGAGTGCCGACGCGGTGGAACGACCCGTTACGATCGGTCCACCGGACAAACCGCTCTTCAACGTCGGCGCCGACGCGCCCAACGCGCCTTTTGCGGCAGGCGAGCGGCGCCCCGTCATTCTGCTGTCGCACGGCTTCGGCGGCAGCGCCCGCATCATGGGCTGGTTCGGCATCGCGCTCGCGCGCGACGGCTATGTCGTCGTCGCGGTCGATCACCCCGGCAACAACGCAGGCGACCCAATGACGATACCGGGCGCATTGCTGTCGTGGGATCGCGCGGAAGACCTGCGCGTCGCGCTCGATGCAGTGGCGCGCGATCCGCTCGTCGGGCCGCACATCGATATTGCGCGGCTCGGTATCGCGGGCTTTTCGGCCGGCGGCTTTACGTCGCTGGTGGCAGCCGGCGCGCGCGTTCAGCCGAGCCGCCTCGAGCAGTTGTGCCGCGTGCATCCCGACGATGCAATGTGCAAGCCGCAACTCGAATTCACGGTGACGCAGCAGGATTACTATCGCGAAATCGAGCGCCCCGAGATTCGCGCCGCGTTTGCGCATGCTGAAGACAATCACGGCATCGCGCACGTTCGCGCGGTGTTTGTGATGGCGCCGGCGCTCGTGCAGGAGATCGATCCCGCGAGCCTCGAGGCACTGCACACACCCGTGCGCATCTTCGTGGGCGATGCGGATACGGTCGCGCCCGCGCCATCGAACGCCGTGGTCGCTGCACGCCTGATTCCCGACGCAATGCTCACGCGCCTCGACGGCGTGACGCACTACGATTTCCTTGCGACCTGCGCCGCCGCGGCGCGCGCAACGATACCCCCATGCGCGCAGGCGGTCCGCCAGGACGAAGTGCATCGGCTGACGCTCAATGCGGCGACCGCGTTCTTCGAAGCGCGGCTCGGCACTGCGGCGCACTGAGCGAAACAACGAGGCGCGGCAGCCGGGCTCGGCGCGCCGCAACACCAGGCGTCACAGGCACGGGCAGCTCAAAACGAGCCGCCCTGTGATGCAACGCATCACTCCCATCCGTTACACATCCCCTGCAAAATCCGCTTGAACAAGTTGCGGTCCGCAATTATATTGGTTGCACATCGCAACCAGATAAGAGCGGCCGGACAGGCCGGGAGGCCCGCCATGGACTTCGTCGCACAACCCGAAAAGTCGCGCGACCGCACGATCCTCGAACTGCGCGAGTTCTCGCGCAAGCTTGTGCGCGAACTCGGCTTCATGCGCTCGACGCTTGCCAACAGCGAGCTTGCGCCGTCCGCGTGCCACGCGATTATCGAGATCGGCGGCGCGCCGGGCATGCCGGCGCGCGATCTCGCGAATCTGCTGCGCCTCGACAAATCGAATACGAGCCGGCAACTGGCGAAGCTCGAGGAAGGCGGGCTCGTCTATCGCGAGACGTCGAGCGACGACGCGCGTTCGTCGCTGCTTTATCTGACCGAAGCGGGGCAAAAACTGCGCAGAAAGATCGACCGCTTCGCGACCGACCAGGTGTCGAATGCATTGCGCAAGCTCGTACCGGAGGATCAGCAGGCGCTCGTGCGATCGCTCGCGCTCTATGCGGATGCGCTCGCAGTCGATAACGACACGGGCAAGACGGCGCGCGACGCGCCCGCCCTCGCGCCGGCGGGGCAGATCGAGACCGGCTACCGGCCCGGCTGCATCGGCGATATCGCGGCCCTGCACGGGCGTTACTACGCGCGCGAGTCGGGCTTCGGCGCGTTCTTTGAGCGGCGCGTTGCATCGGAGCTGGCCGACTTCGCTTACCAGCTGCCCGCCAGCGGCAAGGAATTGTGGTGCTACGTGCAAGACGACCGCACGCTCGCTTCGATCGCCATCGACGGCGACGAGGCGACCGGCAAAGCGCACCTGCGCTGGTTTATCGTCGACGACGCGGTGCGCGGCACCGGCGTCGGGCGCCGTCTGCTCGCGAAAGCACTCGATTACGTCGACGCGCGCTTCAACGAGACCTTTCTATGGACGTTCAAAGGGCTCGACGCCGCGCGTCATCTGTACGAATCGGAGGGCTTCACGCTTACGCACGAAGCCGAGGGCATGCATTGGGGACAGCCGGTGGTCGAGCAGCGCTTTGACCGGCCGTCGCGCGGTGAGCCGCGTGGCTAGGCACGCAGGTGATCACGCAGCCTTGGCGTTCATCAAGAGCGGCGTCGCATCAACGTGCTGGCCGCTAGCCTCGTAGCCGCTCGACACTAGCCGTCGAGATCAAACACCTGGTCCATCATCGACCACTGTTCGTGATCCCTGGCGCTCGCAAGCCGCGTCTGGCAAGGCGCGGTCAATTCCCACCAGCGCTGCGTCTCGGGGTCGGCCGCGATCGCCGCCATATCGGTATTGAAATCGTCGCCGTGGTATTCCCAGTAGCCGACCAGCAGATTTTCCGGCTCGCGCAGGAAAATCGAGTAATTGCGGATATTAGACTGCCGGATGCGTGCCAGAACGGCAGGCCATACGGCCGCGTGCAGCGCCTTGTATTCGGCGATTTTCTCCGGCGCGATGCCGACCAGCATGGCCATCTTGCGCATCCAATGCTCCGTTGTGTGAGTTCAAGAAGCGCCTATCGTACCTGCACTGCAGGTTGCACATTGCCTACGCGGGCAATGCTCATGCATGCGCGCGGCAAGCCAGCGAGCGGCGGAATCTGCTCGACCCATATTGCATTCGGCGCGGCCGCACATCAGCTCACGTGCAGTTCCATCAGGAAATGCGGACAGCTATGAGGTTCAGCGCTTTACGCTGACTTCATTGATGAGCTTCAACATCTATTGGGAAGGTGCGCCGGACGAATCGGCCTAGCCTGGCCCGGCCTGTGAGTGCGTGATGCGTGCACATTGGAAAACGCATGTCGCACGCCGTAATCACGCTCAGCGCATTCGAGTGAAGATAACAGAACGGTAATCCGCGCGACGGCGAACGGCAAAGCAGTACGTCTTACGATCGGGCGACGCTCGCTTGAGTCTTTTGCCTGAGCGTTCTGCTTAACCTTCCACGCACAAAGGTATCCACCGGTATGTCCACTCGTTCCCGACTCGCCACCGTTGTCGCGACGGCGGTTGCATTGCTTGTGCTGTCCGCCGCCGCGGGCCTCGCGTTTATCTATTCCGGCCTCTACAACGTCGCGGCCAGCTCGAAAGACAACCCGGTCATCGCATGGATGCTGCACCGGACGTACGAAGCCTCGCTGCACCGGCACGGCGGCAAGGACCTGCCGCCGGCCGACCTGATGTCGCTCGAAAATGTCCGCGCCGGCGCGCGCATGTACGACTCGACCTGCGCGCTATGTCACGGCGCACCCGACCGGCCATTGAGCGCGGTCGGGCAGGGCATCGAACCCGCGGCGCCGCAACTGCTCGCGGCAAGCCGCCGCAACAACCCGCCATTGATGTTCTGGGTGATCAAGCACGGCGTGAATATGACCGCAATGCCTTCCTTCGGCAAAACGCAGTCGGACGCGACGATCTGGCAACTGGCCGCGTTTCTCTATAACGGTCGCGGTATCACGAAAGACCGGTACGACACGCTCAAGTCCGGCGCGAACTGAACGGCGCCCAGGAATCGCAACTCACGGCGCCGCGCGGCACAGCATATCGACGCGCAGATAACAGACTCGTAATCAATGCGTCGGAATCGGGTAATGGCCGGCGGCGCAGACTGATCTTCATCGCGAGACATCTGCTGGCCGCTTCAGCGCCAAAGCGCTCAAGCGCCGAGGACACTCGCGCGTCGTTCACCTTCGAGGAAATCCGGCCAATGTGGATCGTCAAGCTCGCGCTCAAGCGCCCGTACACGTTCATCGTGCTGGCTATCTTGCTGTTTATCGTCGGGCCGCTCGCGATCGTTCGCACGCCGACCGATATCTTCCCGAACATCAACGTGCCGGTGGTCAGCATCGTATGGTCGTTCAACGGCCTGTCCGCGCAAGACATGTCGCAGCGGATCACCTCGATCTACGAACGCGCGCTGACGACCGACGTCGACGATATCGAGCATATCGAATCGCAATCGCTGAACGGCGTCGCCGTGGTGAAAGTGTTCTTTCATCCGGGCGCTGACATCAACCGCGCCGTGGCGCAGGCGTCGTCGAACTCCGAATCGCTATTGCGGCTCCTCCCGCCCGGCACCTTGCCGCCTAACATCATTACGTACAACGCGTCGACGGTGCCGGTGCTCGAACTCGGCCTGTCGAGCGATACGCTGCCCGAGCAATCGCTGTACGACCTCGGCAACAGCTTTATCCGCACACAGCTGGCCACCGTGCAAGGCGCGGCCGTGCCGCTGCCGTTCGGCGGCAAAGTCCGCCAGGTGATGGTCGAGCTCGATCCGGCCGCGCTGCAGGCGAAGGGCCTTGCGCCGCTCGACGTGGTCAACGCGGTGAATGCACAGAACCTGATTTTGCCGGGCGGCACCGCAAAAATCGGCACGCGCGAGTACAACGTCGAGATGAACGGCAGCACCGACTCGATCGAGGCGCTGAATAACCTGCCGATCAAGACGGTGAACGGCGGCGTGGTTTATGTGCGCGACGTCGCGCATGTGATCGACGGCTACGCGCCGCAAACGAATATCGTGCGCAGCGACGGCAAGCGCGCGGCGCTGCTCGAAATCGAAAAGACCGGCAGCGCATCGACACTCACGATCATCCAGCAGGTGAAGTCGATGCTGCCGAAGATCGAGGCGGGCCTGCCGAGCGCGCTCAAAGTCACGCCGTTGTCGGACCAGTCGGTTTTTGTGAAGTCGGCAGTCGACGGCGTGGTGCGCGAAGCGGCGATCGCCGCCTGCCTGACGGCCGCGATGATTCTGCTGTTTCTCGGCAGCTGGCGCGCGACGCTGATTATCGCGGTGTCGATTCCGCTCGCCGTGTTGACGTCGCTCGTCGCGCTGTCGGCACTCGGCCAGACGATCAACATCATGACGCTGGGCGGCCTCGCGCTCGCAGTCGGCATCCTGGTTGACGACGCAACGGTCGCGATCGAGAACATCACGCATCATCTCGAGAACGGCGAAGCGCTGCACGATGCGATTCTGAACGGCTCCGGCGAAATCGCGGTGCCGACATTCGTTTCGACACTGTCGATCTGTATCGTGTTCGTGCCGATGTTTCTGTTGTCTGGCGTGGCGCGTTATCTGTTCGTGCCGCTTGCGGAAGCGGTGGTGTTCGCGATGTGCGCGTCGTACTTCTTTTCTCGCACGCTGATTCCGACGCTCGCGATGTATCTGATGCGCGCGCGCAAGAAAGTGGAGCACGCATCGCACAACAACTCGCCGCACGGACGCTTTGCCGTATTCGCACGCTTTCAGGCTGCCTTCGAACGGCGTTTCGAGGCGTTGCGCAAGGTGTATCGCGGCGCGCTCGAACGCGCGATCGCCCAGCGGCGCCGCTTTATTCCGCTGTTTCTGCTGCTGTGCCTCGGTTCGCTCGTGCTCGTACCGTTTATCGGTCGCGACTTTTTCCCGGCAGTCGACACCGGCGAAATCCGCCTGCATTTGCGTGCACCAACCGGCACGCGCATCGAAGAAACCGCACGTATCACCGACGAAGTCGAAGCAAAAATCCGTAATGTGATTCCGGCCTCGGAACAGGGCTCGATACTCGACAACATCGGCGTGCCGGTCAGCGGCATCAATCTGACTTACGACTCGTCGGACCCGATCGGCTCAGAGGACGCGGACGTCCTGATCACGTTAAAGCCGGACCACCGGCCGACCGCGCAATACGTCGCGACGCTGCGCAATGTGCTCAACGCGTCGTTTCCCGGCGTGACGTTCGCGTTTCTGCCGGCCGACATCGTGAGCCAGATCCTCAATTTCGGCCTACCCGCGCCGATCGATGTGCAGATCGTCGGCAACAGGCTCGATGCGAACCGCGTGGTCGCAAACGACCTGCTGACGAAACTGCGCGGCGTGCGCGGTCTCGTGGATGCGCGCATCCAGCAGCCCGGCGACGCACCGGCCATCAACGTGAACGTCGACCGAACCAAGGCGATCCAGGCGGGCCTCACGCAGCGCGACGTCGCGCAGAACCTGCTGATCGCGCTGTCCGGCAGTTCGCAGACCTCGCCGAATTTCTGGCTCGACCCAAAAAACGGCGTCAGCTACCCGTTGATGGCCGAAGTGCCGCAATACGACATCCATTCGCTGCAGACGCTCGCGAATATTCCGATCACGACGGTTTCGCCGAAGGTCAATCCGCAGAATCTGCTCGGCACGCTCGGCACGATGTCGCGCGGCACGCAGCAGGCGGTGGTCTCGCATTACAACGTGCAGCCGGTGCTCGATATTTTCGCGTCCGCGCAAGGGCGCGATTTAGGCGGCGTCGCGTCGGACGTGTCGAAGCTCGTCGACGCGGCGCGCGCGCATTTGCCGCCCGGCTCGTCGATTATCGTGCGCGGCCAGGTGCAGTCGATGAACGAATCGTTCAACGGCCTGGGCTTCGGCCTCGTGTTCGCGATCGTGCTCGTCTATCTGCTGATGGTGGTGAATTTTCAGTCGTGGCTCGATCCGCTGATTATCGTGAGCGGCTTGCCCGCGTCGCTCGCCGGCATCTCGTGGATGCTGTTCGCCACGCACACCACGTTAAGCGTCCCCGCGTTGACGGGCACGATTCTCTGCATCGGCATTGCGACCGCGAACAGCATTCTCGTGATCAACACCGCGCGCGAGAAACTCGCGGCCGGTGTCGAACCGCTGGCCGCCGCGCTCGACGCGGGCTTCAGCCGCTTCCGCCCGGTGCTGATGACGGCGCTCGCGATGCTGATCGGCATGCTGCCGATGGCGCTGGGCCTCGGCGACGGCGGCGAACAGAACGCACCGCTTGGCCGCGCCGTGATCGGCGGACTCGCGGCCGGCACGTTGTCGACGTTGATTTTCGTGCCGGTGGTGTTCGGCATGGTCCATAGCTGGCTCGCCAGGCGCAGGAATGCGGGGCGTGCGGTTGATTCCGCGAATTCCGCGCACGCGTGACATGTGCGACATGTGACAGAGCTTCGTTCAGCGACCCGATGCCACCCGATGCGACCTATTGCGACCCAATGCGACCTGTCGGTGATGCCTTCTTCCAGAGAACCGCGATGAATACCCCCCAAACCGAGGATGCCGGGCTCGAACAGTCGAGCGACAACAACGCGCCGGAGCAGCGTGCGGATGCACCGCCGCCGGCCGCACGACCGCGGCGCCGTTACGTGCTGCCGCTCGCGATCGGCGGACTCGCCGCGGTCCTGCTCGCGGTCGGCCTCGCGCCGCGGCTCGAAGCCAAACGCGCGTTGACGGAGCAGGTGGCGGCGCAACGCGCGCTGCCCGTATCGATTGTGATGCCGAAGCCCGCGCCCGCATCGAGCGAACTGCTGCTGCCGGGCTCGGTGATGCCATATGCGGATGCATCGATCTACGCGCGCACAAGCGGCTATGTGCTGCACTGGTACACCGATATCGGCGCGAAAGTAAAAGCCGGCGACACGCTCGCCGTGATCGAAACGCCGGAACTCGATGCGCAATTGCGTCAGGCGCGCGCCGACGCGGCGACCGCGCAGGCCAACTACGACTACGCGAACACGACATCAAAGCGCTGGCAGGAGCTGCTGCAGACGCAATCGGTCGCACAGCAGGACGCCGATGCGAAAGCGAGCGACATGGAGGCGAAACGCGCGATTCTTGCGTCGGCGCAGGCGAATGTCGCGCGTTTGTCGGAGCTCGTGTCGTACGAGAAGGTGACGGCGCCGTTCGATGGAGTGATCACTGCGCGCAACGTCGACGTCGGCGCACTCGTGACCGCGGGTGGCACGCCGGGGCTCGCGGCGATGCCGGGCGAACTGTTCCATATCGAGGAGACGAACACGTTGCGTGTCTATATCGATGTGCCGCAAAACGATGCGAGCGAGGTGCGCCCCGGCACGCCGGTCTATCTGACGACGCAGCAATATCCGGGGCGGCGCTTTGACGCAAAGGTTGCGCGCAGCGCCGAAGCGATCGATCCGGTCAGCCGCACGCTGCGCGTCGAAGTCGATGTCGATAACAAGGACGGGGCGCTTCTGCCGGGTGCTTACGCGCAGGTGCATCTGCGGCTCGATGCCGCGCATCCGGCGCTCGAACTGCCGGTTAGCGCGCTGCTGTTCCGGCCCGATGGCGTGACAGTCGCGGTGGCCGGCCCGGACGACAAGGTGCAGTTGAAGACCGTGACGATTGGCCGCGACTTTGGCACCTATGTCGAAGTTGCGACGGGGCTCGCGAAGGCCGACCGCGTGATCAACAACCCGGGGGATGCGATCGTGGCGGGCGAAGCGGTCGCTATCGAACCGTCCGTATCGACGATGCACGGTGTTGCGGTGGCCGGCAAATGACGCGCGCTGATGCTGGTATTGATGCCGATGCTGATGCTGATGCCGATGCAAGGAATCAGGAGTCGATGATGACAACGTCGCCCGTGTTGTTGAAGCGTAACCGTTTCTCTGTGGTGCTTGTCGCCACGCTGGCGTGTTCGCTTGCGGCCTGCTCGACTCTGCCGGCCTACACCAGGCCGGATGTCGATGTGCCAGCTCACTATGCCGGCTCGCAAGCAGGGGCCATGAACGCGCCGGTGTCGTCCTCGTCCTCGTCTTCGTCGGGAACGCAAACCGCAAACGGCTGGTCGCTTGCCGCGCCCGCCGACGGCACGCCGCGCGGCCCCTGGTGGACCGTCTTCAATGACGAAGAATTAAACAGCCTCGAAGCGCGCGTCGACGTCTCGAACCAGACCGTCAGGAAAGCCGTCGCGCAACTGGAAGAGGCGCGCGCGCTGGTGGCGTATCAGCGTTCCGGCTTCTTTCCGACGGTGAGCGCGGGCACTTCCACGATGCGCTATCGCACGTCGCAGAACATCAAGCACCGCTCGCTCGCGGGCGTGACCGAGCCCGACTATTCGGTGGGCCTCAACGCGAGCTGGGAGCCCGACCTGTTCGGCCGCGTGCGCGATGCGACGGTCGGCACACGCGATGAGGCGCAGGCGACACAAGCGGACCTCGACGCGGTGCGTTTGTCCGTGAGCGCGGATCTCGCCGCCGATTACTTCGATCTGCGCGCGCTCGATATCCAGAAGAAGCTTCTCGACGATACGGTGACCGCTTATGCAGCCGCGCTCAAGATCATTCAACAGCAGTTCCAGAAGGGCGTCGTCGATGCATCGGCGGTTGCGCAGGCGCAGACGCAGCTCGAAAGCACGCGTACGCAGGACACCGATATCGACGTGCAGCGCGCACAGTTGCAGCACGCGATTGCGACGCTGATCGGCGAGCCTGCCTCGACATTCACGATCGCGCCGCGCACCGCCGCGGTGTCGGTGCCCGACATCCCGCCGGGTTTGCCGTCGCAGTTACTCGAACGCCGGCCCGACATCGCTGCGGCCGAGCGACGCGTCGCGGCGGCGAATGCGCAGATCGGCGAGGCGCGCGCGGCCTATTATCCGAACCTCACGCTGTCGGCGAGCGCGGGCCTCGAAAGCACTTTTTTCGCACCGTGGCTGACGGCACCGAGTCTCTTCTGGTCGCTCGGCGCGCAGATTGCCGGCACGCTCTTCGACGGCGGCCGCCGCGACGCGGCACTAGAAGGCGCGCACGCGCAGTACCACGGCGTGGTCGCCGATTATCGGCAAACCGTGCTCGTGGCGTTTCAGCAGGTGGAGGATCAGCTTTCCGCGCTGACGACGCTGGCGAGCGAAGCGCAGACGCAGCAGCTCGCAGCCGCCGCCGCGGCCCGCTCGCTGCAATTGACGACGAACCGCTTTAACGCGGGCGCCGTCAGTTATCTCGACGTCGTGACCGCACAGACGATTGCGCTGACGAACGAACGCGCCGTCGACCAGATCGACGCGCGCCGCATCGATGCAAGCGTGCAGTTGATGAGGGCGCTTGGAGGAGGGTGGGATCGGGCGGTGCTGGATGCGGCTGCTTCGACTTCGCCTGCTTCGACTTCGCCTGCTTCGGCTTCAACTGCTTCGGCTTTAGCCACTTCGGCTTTAGCTACTTCCGCTCCAGCGGGAAAACCAGAATGAAACGCGTGCTGGTTTCGTCGCTTTCGGCGTAGGCGCTGCCGCCGTGCAGTTCCATGATCGTGCGCACAATCGCGAGCCCGAGGCCCGTCGACGCGGGTCCCGCCGGCGCGTTGTGCCGGGACGGGTCAGCGCGATAGAAACGGTCGAATACGCGCTCGAGCAAGGACGGATCGATACGCGAGCCCTCGTTCGCGACAGTCACGCGCAAATCGCCGGACGCAGGTTGTGCTTGTGCACTGAGCGTGATTTCCTTGCCGCGCGGCGTGTGACGTATCGCATTGGCGAGCAGATTCGACACCGCGCGCCGGAACAACTCCGCATCGGCGCGGACCTCGCTGCCGACGCTTTGACGGCCGCTTTTGCCGGTCCCGCCGGTTCCGCCGGCGACGGGCGCGGTGCTTGCGACGCGCACTTTCACGCCCGCGTCGTCCGCGATGCCCTCGAAGTAGTCGGCGACACGCGCGAGTTCGGAATGCGCGTCGAGCGTCTTCATACGCGTGACGAACTGCGGATGCTCGGCGCGCGCCAGAAAGAGCACGCTTTCGATCATTCTCGACAAGCGCTCGCATTCCTCGAGGTTCGATTCGAGCAAGGCCTGATACTCGCCGGCGTCGCGCGGACGCGACAGCGCGACCTCGGTCGACCCGCGCAGATTGGCGAGCGGCGTGCGCATATCGTGCGCGAGATCGGCCGTGTATTGCGACATCCGCTGAAAGCCGCCGGCCAGCCGGTCGAGCATTGCATTGAGCGAGGCGATCACGGCCGCGAGTTCGCGCGGTGCATTGTCGATTTTCATGCGCGCGTGCAATCGGTCCACGGTGATCGCGGCCGCATGCGCGGCGAGCTCGCGCAGCGGACGCAGCGATTCGTGCACGAGCATCCAGCTCATCAGGAACGCGAGCAGCATGCCGCCGAAGCCCGCGCCGTACAGCCGGTCGCGGTAGTGGTCGAGCAGCAGCCAGCGATCGGTCATGTCGCGCGCGATGACGATCGTGACCGCGCTGCCGTCGGCGAGCGTCGCATCGGTGGCGAGACCGCGCACCGGCATGCGCGAGCCCTGCTGCGTTTCGACGATGGCCGTGCCGGTGATGCGCGCGGCTTGCGGAACATGTTGTGTCGCGACGAGCGGCTCGACCATCGACGTCGCGCCGCCCTCGGTGTTGTGGCTAAACAGCGTGTTGCCGTGCGCGTCGCGCACGTCCATCGACAGCGCCGTGTTGCCGAGCACCTGGCTCGTGAGCCGGTCCGCATGCGCGCGCACATCGTCGAATGACCGCAGTTCGTTGGCGAGGCGCCGCGTATGGCGTGCCGCGAGCACGATCTCATCGTCGTCCTGCTGCGTGATCTGCCGTTCGAGCGCGAAGTAGAGCACGCTGCCGACCAGCGCAAATACCGCGATCGTCGTGCCCGCAAAGGCGAGCGCGAGCGTCGTGGTCAGCGACCGGCCGGCCGTCAGTCGGGCGCTTTGCATTCGATCACGTAGCCGACGCCGCGCACGGTCTGGATCAGCTTGATGTCGTAGCCGTCGTCGATTTTCGCGCGCAGCCGGCGGATCGCGACTTCGACGACGTTCGTGTCGCTGTCGAAGTTCATATCCCACACGTACGACGCGATCTGCGTGCGGCTCAGCACTTCGCCCTGGCGGCGCGCAAGGAGCTGGAGCAGCGAGAATTCGCGCGGCGTAAGGTCGATGCGGTTCGCGCCGCGCTTGACGCGCCGCCGGTTGACGTCGATTTCGAGGTCGCCCACTTTAAGCAACTCGCTTTCGCGTGGCGGCCCGCGGCGCGCGAGCGTGCGCACGCGTGCGAGCAGCTCGACGAAGGCGAATGGCTTGACGAGGTAATCATCGCCGCCGAGTTCGAGACCGCGCACGCGGTCGTCGATGTCGTCGCGCGCGGTGAGGAACAGCACCGGCGTCGCGCGGGTTGCGCGCAGCGTTTTGAGCACGGCCCAGCCGTCCATGGTCGGCAGCATGACGTCGAGCACGATGACGTCGTAGTCTTCTTCCTGCGCGAGGATCAGGCCATCGGCGCCGTCGGCCGCGATGTCGACGCTATAGCCGGATTCTTCGAGCCCTTTCTTCAGATAAGCGCCCGTCTTGGGCTCGTCTTCGACGACCAGAATCCGCATATGGGTACCTTGCAAAACGCTGAACGCCATGTCGGGCTGTTCTTCGCGCTGTTCTGTTGCACAGTATGTTGCACTGTTCGATCAGGTGCTTGAATGGCGGGCTTTATTTTAGCGGGCTCGGTGCGGCGCGTTTTCGTGCGGTGTGGTGCGCGCCGTGCGTTTTTGCAAGCGGAGTGGGGATGTGCTGTGATCTAGTGGGGGATTGGTGGTCGCTTAGTGGTCGTTCAGTGGCCGTTCAGTGGCCGTTCAGTGGCCGCTCGGTGGCCGCTCAGTGGCCGCTCAGTGGCCGCTCAGTGGCCGCTTCATGGCCCCCTGGTGGTCGCATTGACCGGGGACGGGTTTTGCAGCGGGTCGCACACCGGGTTTTGGGAGGTTTCTTTCTGGCGTTTGCGATGCGCGGCGACTTTCGCGCGGTTTCCGCAAAGCGCCATGCTGCACCATCTGCGGCTATGACCGTGCGTGTGATCCGCGAACAGCATCGTGCATTGCGGGCCCTCGCAAGCTCTCACATGCGAAAAGTCTTCGTCGCAAATGAGCCTCGCGAGCGTTTGCGCCACGGGCAGCAGCAGGGACTCGGGCGAACGCCAGCGACGCCGCGGTTCAAGTGCGAATACGGGGCCTTCGCCATGGTCGTGCGCGACGATTTCGGCGTAGGTGTCGTCGCGTTCGAGTAATCGCCTCAACGGCTCGATATCGGCGAGTGCTTCCGGCGTCAAAGGCTTCCCCTTATGCCTTGTGACGAACTCCCGGAACCATTCGCGCAGGCTTCTCGCCTGCTCGGCGACGGCGTCCAGTTCACCCGGCGACGCGCGCTTGCGAAACGATTCGAGTACCGGCTCAGGCACGAGCGATGCCTGCCCGAGCCAGGTCAGCAAGGCCTCGCCGCTATCGATCCAGTCGATTTCGATATCGACCGGTGCTGCGATCGAATTGAGAAAATCGAGAGCCGGTGCATCGGCGATAAAGAGCGCCGGTACGGAGGGACGGTTCATTTGGCGACCCCGTCAGTGCGATCAGGTCTGTCAAGCGTAACCCCATCAGGATTCGTTGACAAGTTACATGCGTGTTTGTAACTGTGTTTTTTAAATTATTGAGGTTACTGAGTTTTCTGAATAGAGATACTGAGCGAGAGACTTTGGCGGCGACTCCTGGGTTTTGATACTGCGCTCAACGGCGGTCGATACGCATGCGGCCGGGTGGCTCGAAGTGTGTGCCGAACCGCACGAGGCCTGTGTTGCGCAGATGGCAGGCCATTTCGAAGCTGACGAGCACGCCGGGGTCGTCGTTATCGAGAATCGTGACGTCGATCGAGCGGATGCGTGGCTCGTACTTCAGCAGCGTGGCTTCCATCTGCTCCTTGAGGCGGTGCGCCGACGCGGGCAGTGCCTTGTAAATATTGGTCAGGTCGGGCAGCCCGTAGTCCGGCAGATGCTTGAGCGCGCCCGCACGCGTATTCAGAATGCGACGCACGTTTTGCTGCACGCTCAGGCATTCGAGCGTGCGGTCGTTGTGCGCATCGAGCGGCTCGCCGCCGATATGCGCGAGCAGGACATCGTAAAGGGAAGGGCCGGCGGACATGGTTTGGCTCGTGCGGTGCTTTGTGCGGTTGCGTTTGTTTGTGCTGTGGTTGCGGTTGTTCTTGCTGTGGTTTCGTTTGTTTATGCAGTTGCGTTTGTTATGCGACCTCGGGTATCGGAGATTTACTGACGCCCTCTGCGATGTCGTGTTCGATGAAATCGATCGTCAGGTTGCCTTCCGGCGAACCTGACAGTCGCACTTGAGCGGGGGCGGCGCCCGATGCGACGCGCGCGAGCAGTTCGCGCGCGACGACCGGCAAAATGCGCTGATGGATAAACGCGTCGATGCTGCGCGCGCCGGAGTCTCGTTCAATGCAGTGCCGAGCGAGCGCATGGATCAGCGCGTCGTCGCAAACTAGCCGGACATCGTGTTGCCGCTGCAGGCGATCCGCGACTTTCGCAAGCTTGAGCCGAAGGATCGAGGCGAGCGAGTCCGGGGCCAGCGGTCGATAGACGAGTGTCTGGAAACGCGCGAGCAGCGCCGGCTGGAAGTGAGCGATGAGCGTCGGACGGATCGCGTCGAACAGTTCCGCTTGAGAGATCGCCTGGTTACCGGAAGTCGCGTCGTCGATTTGCGTGCTGCCGAGATTCGACGTCATCAGAATCACGCAATGGCGAAAGTCGATCTCGCGTCCTTCGCCGTCGCGCATCATGCCGCGATCGAATACCTGATAGAACAGATCCAGCACGTCGCGGTGCGCTTTTTCGACTTCGTCGAGCAGGATCACGCTATACGGGCGTTGCCTGACGGCTTCCGTCAGAATGCCGCCGCGGCCATAGCCGACGTAGCCGGGCGGCGAGCCCTTTAGTTGCGAGACCGTGTGCGCTTCCTGGTATTCCGACATGTTGATCGTGGTCAGCGCGGCTTCGCCGCCAAACAGCAGGTCAGCAATCGCGAGCGCCGTTTCGGTCTTGCCGACGCCGGAAGGGCCGATGAGCAGAAACACGCCAAGCGGCGCATGTTCGTTGCCGAGTCCGGCTTTTGCGGTACGCAGGCTTTCGGCGAGTGCGGCCAGCGCATCGTCTTGCGCGACGACGCGTTGGGCAAGCTGCGCTTCGAGCGTCAGCAGGCGCTGCAGTTCGTCGTCGACGAGGTCGCCGACGGGGATGCCGGTCCATTCGGCAACCACGCGCGCGACCGCTTGTGCATCGACTTCGGCAAATACGAGCGGGGTGCTGCGTTGCGCGTCGGCAAGCGCTTCGCGTGCTTTGTTTAACGCGTGCGGGTCCCGCGCCGATGGTTCGGCGTCGCGTTGTGCGTGCAGCGTGGTGACGAGAGCGAGCTCCTGTTCGTAACGCGCTTGCAGCTTCGCGTGTTCCTCGGTAGTCGTTGCGACCAACACGTCGAGCGTGGCGCGGCGCGTTTGGACGTCTTCGTTCGCGATACCGGCCAGCTGGTCTGCGTCGAGCGTTGCGCGCTCCAGTTCGAGTGCGGCCACCGCTGCGCGTGCTCGCTGCAATTCCGCCGGTGGCGACTCGAGCGTCATCCTGACGCGTCCCGCCGCAGTGTCGATGAGATCGACGGCCTTGTCGGGCAACTGCCGCGCGGGAATATAACGACGCGATAGCTTCACCGCCGCGACGAGCGCGTCATCACGAATATGCACGCGATGGTATTGCGCGTAGAGACTGACAAGCCCGCGCAGCATCAGGCATGCGGCGTCGTCATCGGGCTCGTCGACCTTGACGATCTGAAAGCGCCGCTCCAGCGCGGCGTCGCGTTCGAAAAATTCCTTGAACTCCGACCACGTGGTGGCGGCGATGGTCCGCAACTCGCCGCGCGCGAGCGCGGGCTTCAGCAGGTTTGCCGCGTCGGCTCCGCCGACGGCGTTGCCGGCGCCGATCAGCGTATGCGCTTCGTCGATAAAAAGCAGGATGGGCACCGGCGACACGCGTACTTCGTCGATCACGTTCTTAAGACGCTGTTCGAACTCGCCTTTGATGCCGGCGCCGGCCTGCAGGAGTCCGAGGTCGAGCGTAAGGATGCGCACGTCGCGGATCCGGTTCGGCACGTTCCCTTCGACGACACGCAGAGCGAGGCCTTCGACGAGCGCCGTTTTGCCGACGCCGGGCTCGCCGACGAGAATCGGATTGTTTTTACGCCGGCGCACGAGGACATCGACCATCTGCTGGATTTCCTGGTCGCGTCCGTAGACTGGATCGATCTCGCTGCGGCGTGCTTTGTCCGTCAGGTCGAGGGCGAAGCGGGAAAGGGCTTCGCCGGGCGCGGATGTTGGGGCGTGGGCGTGCGCCTGGGCTTGCGGTTGATGAAGTGTGGGCGCGGGCGTTGGGGTATGCGGTTGCGCGTACGTGGCTGTCGGTTCGGCCGGCGTGGCGGGCGTGGTTATTTGGGGTTTGCCGGTTGTGCCGGTTGTCCCGGGAGTGCCGGGAATGCCGGTTGTGCCAAGTGTGCCGGTCGTGCGGGTTGTGCCGATAGGCTCGCGCGAGAACGGATCGATGTCCGATTCGGGATCGTGCGCGGGCGTTGGTATATGTTCGACGGACCGTCTGCCGAGCCGCGGTAACAGCCTTTGGATCTGGGCGCCGGACAGTGGCAGCAGAGACAACGCGCGACGCGTATGCAGTACGTGCGGTGCTTCGACGATAGCCTGCAGCAGATGGCCCGAGCGGATCGCGTCGCCGGTAGGGTTGGCTGCGGCATCCAGCAACGCATGACTCCACGCATCCTGCAATACGGTGGCAGCCTGCAGCGAGAGCGCTGGCTTGCCGCGCAGATTGCGTGGCGCGCGATCGATCGATTGGAGGAGCGCGTGCCAGAGCGAGTCGATATCGATGTCGCAATGCTCGAGCAGGGCAGGGACATCGCCGTCGCCGGCCTCGATCAGTTTCAGGAGCCAGTGCTCGACGGAGATTTCACCCGCAAGACGCGCCTGGCAAAGATTCGCGGCGGCTTCGAGTGCATGGGCGCAATGAGGGTTGAGCCTGCGCAGCAGCGCGGACGTGTCTCGGGTATTCATAACGGACATGCTTCGATCGTCTCGCAGGGGAGAAATCACACAGTCAAAAAAAGCGGGGCAGATGTTGCGTTCATGTACCGCTGATATCTGCCGTCGATCACTACTTCGATGCGCCAGCTGCGCGACGGCGCAAGCTGGCGAAGTAAGGCTTTCGTCGATTTCGTGGCTAGCGTGCGGCGCTGGGGCGCAAGTGCGGCAAGTGCGGCAACTGCGGGGCAACTTTAGGGCGACTGCGCCGCATGACATCGATTCAAACGATCAGGAACGCTCGTTCCACGTGTCCTTATGGATGATGTTGCCGTCCTTGTAAGACCACGTGATCGTCTCGTAACGCAGTTCCACGTCTTCAAGATGGTTGTGCTTCTCGAAGTCGGGGTTCTTGATGTCGAGCATCTTCGGCTTCACGGCGACGATCTTCACGTTGTCGAGCTTCGTGTTGAAGTACTCCTTTTCCTTGCCTGCGTCGTCGATCCTGTACCACTTGATCTCGACGCTCTTGAGGGTTTGTCCGCTCGTCACCGCCTTGTAAAGGTATGGCGTCGACGAGTCCGTTTCCTTGGTGAGCGTAATCGGCTTGTGCACGCGCGTGCCCGTGAGCTTGCCGGTATTGCCGTCGGTCGGAATGTGGACGCTGTGATCGAATGCGACGAGTTCGACGCTGCCCTCACGGCCTTGTACTGTCACGGAGCCTTTGATGTCTGCGCCGCCATCATCCTTGAGCCACATGTACGCTGGAATTGCCATTTTTCTCTCCCTTTTCCTGCTGTTTCGTACTGCAACGATGGCCCGAAGCGCGAGGCTCCGGGATACTCATTCCCGAAGCGGGGTGCGCTTCGGGAGTCAAACGAATGGGTGAATCTGAGCTATCCGACGCGGGTAGTCACTACGCTACGGAGCTGCTTCGGGCACGAGTGTGATTTCGACGCGACGGTTCTTTGCGCGACCCTCGGGAGCATCGTTGTTCGCGACGGGCCGCGTGTCGCCATAGCCCTGGATCGCGAATTGCGTGGCGGGCATACCCGACGCGTCGATCAGCCAGTCGCGCACGGCCGCCGCCCGGGCGATCGAGAGCCTCAAGTTGCTGTCCGGCGCGCCGGTTGCGTCGGTGTGACCGGCAACCAGAATCCGCTTGCCGGGATGCGACCTGATCATCTCGAGCGCACTGACCAGCGCGCGTGTCGAGCCGGGCTTCAGTTGCGCGTTGCCGCTGTCGAATAGCGACATGCTGTCGAGCGTGACGACGACGGGCGGCGCCGCTGGAGGCTGATACGTCGCAATCGCGTCGTTGAGCATCGGTATCAGCTGCGCGCCGCGGTACATACCGAACGACAGATGCAGCGGAATACCGAGACGCGCGTACTGCTCGAGCTGATCGCGATCGGCGACGAGCGCCTGCAGTGCATCGCGCTTTGCATAGTCTTTCGCGGCATCCTGAGCGGTACCTTTCGCGGCGGGGATCAGCGCGTAGCGTTGCAGGTCAGCGTTGATGTGTTCGAGCAGGTTTGCGTTATTCGATGCCGCGCCCCAGAAGGCGACTGCAGCCGCGCACGCGGTGAGCGCGAACGCGTGAGCAAGCGCGGCGAGCCGGGGAGATATCCAGCGCCGCTGCGGCATCGCCTCGATAAGCTGCTGCGGCAGAGGCCATGGCGGTGGTGATGCGGGCAGGGTTGCGGGTACGACCGCGGTTTGCGATTCGACGTGCAGCTCCCATGGCTTGCCCCTCCCGGTTGCGGGACCGCAATCGATCCAGCCGACGCCGTGCAGCGTGCAGGGTGCCGAAGGTTGGCGATGGTCGGTTAGCGTGTCGATCACCATACGCTGCGTCCAATTGATGAGCGATGTCAGGGCGGCGGCTCTGGTGACGGCGGAATAGGCAGAAGTCGCTTGTCGCGTATCGGCACTTAGTGCATTGTTTTCTAGTGCATTGGATTCTGCGGCGCGAATGATGGGATCGAACGGGCCTGCGGCGCCGATCGTGGCTGGCTGCTGTGTCGCAGCCGGAATGGCTCCCTGCGGAAGAAGACGGGTGGCCGACGACACGCCGTACCACAGCGGTGCTGTGACGCCCCTTGCGAGCCCCGATGAATGCGTGCCGGAATCGGCTGCGTCAGACAGCGTTGATTTTGACAAGTCGGCGGAACTCGCTCCAACTGCCTGATCGCCCGTTGCGGCTGCCGCTGCAGGGGAATTTCCATCGGGCGAGTTTCCATCCTTCGTTACGCGCTGATAGATGGCGAGGTAGCCCGGCAAACGCGCACCAAGCATTCGTGATGCGTCGGCTACCGCCTGACGCATCACGCGAAGCCGTTGCGTCAGCATATCGACGTCCGAATGCAGAGCGGGCGCGACGGAGAGCACGAAGCCATCTGGCGCACGGCCATTGCGCCACTGTCGGACAGCGACCGATAGGCTCGGCAGGTCCTGTATCCGTTCAGCACGTATCCAGATTGCGCCATCGCCGACATGCGCGAAGCGCGCTTCGCCGGCTCGATCGAAGATCGCAGACAAGCCGTCGCCGATCACGACGGCCAACGGCATACTCGCACGCAACCGGACCGGGATTTGCGACGTCACAGCACCGAGTGCCGCAAGTACATGCGCGCTTTGCGAACTGGCGAATGCGAGTTGCTGGGTCCGCCACCAAACGAGCGAGACGGCGAGCAGCCCAACAACCGCGGTCAGCAGCGAAGCCAATGTCGGATTGACTCGCAGGACCAGCCACAGCACGGCAAGTGCCAGTGCTGCGATGAACACGACGATTGTCCGGAAGGGGTAGCCGAGGCCTTCGGTTTCGCGGCGCCGTGTGCCGTTAGACGGAGTCACGGTCGCGCCGTCTGTGGCGGCATCAGATTGAACGTGCTGAACGTTCAATGCGCGTTCGAAAGGCGTTGACGCGAAACGCAGCGGCGCGGACGATGTCGGCTCGAATGATGGTTCGAAAGGCGGTTTGAGTGGATGCACCCCGTCCCGCGCAGTCTTCAGTAACCCGGACTTGATGGGCGGATAAGTCACGGGCGCACCGCTTGAGAGGCAAGATGCGTGACTTGCGTATCGAGCGTCGCGTTCCAGGCGAGCCACACGGCGACGGCCACGACTCCTGTGACACACGCAATGGCCCACGGCGACAGACGATAGAGCCAGTCCGTAAAACGCCAGCCCGAACGTTCAATGATGAACGTCTGATCTCGTGCGGGTCTGAGCGTTTGCAGTTGCGCGTTGAGCGCCTTGATCAGCCCGGCTCGCGTTGCGCCATCGTCGCCTTGATGCGTATCCCATGAAGGCGACGCATATCGGCCGACGAAACCCAATCCGAGAATGGTTTCATAGCATTCGAGCAGATCCACGTTCGGCGACGCTTCGCGCATTCGTTGCTCAAGCCGTTCAAACACACGTTCACCTGCATCGTGCCGACCCGTCTGCCCGATTTGCAAGGGCTGCTCATCCCACTTCGACTGATCATCGACGGACAGGTTGCGCAATGCTGTTTCATCGAGCAGTCCGCATTGCGCGATAAGCGCGTCTTCACACACATCTTGCGGATAGCCGTGATGCTTGAGCGCAGCCGCGAACTGAATGACCAACTGCTCGGTTCGCTTGCGAAGCGACTTGTAATCGCTCGGCGTCTGGCTTGTGGAGAGCTGGGTGACGCAGAGCGCGGTGTCGCGCAGCAGACTACGCATACGTTGCGACGGGGCGTGACCCGCACGGGTCGAACGGTCCACTAATGCTGCAACGGGGGCAAAGCTGGAACGATTCATGACCTCAGTACCGCATGGAGTTGGAGCGTTGCATCGGGAATCGATGCGGGCAAATAGATCTGGCAAGCGCGCGCAGCGAGCATGCGCGCGTGTGCGGGGTCGTCCGCGTCCAACGCAAAATAGTGGTTGTCTAGACGCACCGGAATCGCAGAAGGCACGCGTTGCACCGACTTGAGCGGAATGCCCGCGAGCGCCGAGTTGACGATCTGCTTGACATCGTCAGGGGCGCCGATCTTGCAAAGCCGCGCGAACTGCTCGACGAGTTCGTATGGCGGCAACGACGCGCTGACGGACAGATACCAGTCTGCCGAGTTCGTCGCGATACGCTCGTCCTCGATAAGACCCATCCAGGTCGTCGTGCTTTTCTGCGTCAACGCGATGGACACGACGCGCGATGGAATGATCGCGTCGAGCAGTTGACGGATCTTCGCTTCGAGCCGCGTGAATACATCTTCGGCTTGTGCGTGATCGTAGGGCGGAATGTCCGTCAGCTGCGCGCCTGTCGAGAACGTCATTAGTGCGGCGGTTAGCTGAGCGAGCGTTGTGTAGAGCCGTTCGGGTGGCTGCGATGGGTGAGATGCGAAAAACTGCAGCTGCGGCCACGCCGCATGAATACAGTGGAGAAGCCAGAAGAGTTGCACGTCCGCGACGCCGTACTCGGTAACCTGTTCGATGCGTTCGCCGCGGCGCGCCCCGAGTGTGACACTCCTCGCCAGCAGTATGTCTGCAAGGCGGTTGATACGCTCGATATGCAACGGATGGCTCGCCAACGTCAGGCAAGGCGGCACATAACCGTGGTCGAGCTTGAACTCGCCGCTGGCCGCGCGCGTGAGGCGCGCGATTGCGCACACGGTATCGTCCTCGCTTGGCTCAAAATCAAATAGCAGCCGCACTGCGTGGCGTTCGGCGGCGATCTCCGCTTCGCCCGTGCCGTTGAGATCCGCTACTTGCACGAATTCGCGAAACGACCGGCGTGGCCGCGCGAGAGAGGCCTCGTCGAAGCGGCAGTTATTGCCATTCGCATTGGGCAGCGGGAGCGCTGCCAGCACCAGGACACTCTGCAGATCGGCGGGCAGCCCCCGTGTCAGGTCGCGGGCCGGCGGCAGTGCATCGGCGACGGTCGAATCGAACGGCGTGCCATCCGGAAAGCGCAATTTCAGTCGCGTGAGCTTGAAGCGACTCGCTGTGAGTGCGTCTTCATCAACATCGACGCCGAGCGTTCCCCACGGCTCCGCCAGCGACGCTGTAGCGATCTGACGCAGCGAGAACTCAAACCAACGTTCGTGCTGTTGAAAGTGCTGTTGCGTGAGGATCAGGCCTTCATGCCAAAGCGGTTTATCGATCCGCATAGGAGTAGCGCAAAACAGTTTAAAGAATATCGGATGGCGACGATCAGATCGCAATGAGATAACGCGTAACCATCAAAGCGATGGTCGAATAAGAGCATATAAGCCGGAAGGCTTCGAAATTTAACTTCGCAATCGTGAGAGCGGAGTGTACGCGATGATCAAATCCAATGGCAAATTATATTTTCGATGTTTTAAGATATTTAAAGATATTCAAGAAATGTCAAATTTCCTGACTAAGGCACATATTTCTCGTTGAGAAACTTCCTAGAAGTCACGCTGCTGGAGGCCGCGGTGCATAAGACTGAAGCGAGATGTCTTAGATGACGTTTGCAAATATTTGTCAAATCGTCTTTGCAGGATGATTACCCATATGTTTTTCGTGCGAACATAATCACCACACGGTAGTAAGGTGATAAAAATCCTTGCTTATTTAAATGACCAGAGCAGGTATTTACGTCGTCCTGCGCGAGTTGCCGAGCAAAACAGGATCGGTTCAGCGGGGATTCATTCTCTAAATAAATTGGAAAGGACACGGATGGACAGCTTCCAGCGCGAAATTCCGAAGAGTCGCGTCTCGATTACGTTGGATCTGCATACGGGCGGAGCCCAGAAGAAGGTTGAGTTGCCACTAAAGCTTCTGGTGGCAGGCGACTTCAGTGCGGGGCGAGAGCAGGCGCCGCTTGCCGAGCGCAAGAAGGTCAACATCGACAAGCACAACTTCGACGCGGTGCTGGCCGATTACGCACCGGACCTCAAGACCGCCGCACCGAACACGCTGGTGGACGATGGATCCGAATTGCCAGTGAGCCTCGGCTTCCGGTCAATGAAGGACTTCGAACCCGAGCAGGTTGCACGGCAGATTCCCGAACTGCAGGCGTTGCTGGCTATGCGCAACCTGCTGCGCGACCTCAAATCGAACCTGCTCGACAACGGCACGTTCCGTCGCGAGTTCGAAAAGATCCTGAAGGACCGGCATCTATCGGAAAGGCTGCGCAACGAGCTGGCGCAGATAGGCAGCGTGACCTCGCAGCAGGAAGGGCATGCGTAGGCGCGGCGAGGCAAAACCAGCGCTTACCGCATTCCGCAATCACATCGCGATACGAACGCAGGCAGACAACGAGATGAACCAACAGAACGAAACACGGCACGGGGCCACGGAAACCATCGTCCTGGAGGGCTCGCACCTTGAGTCCTCGGGCGCTAGCGACAGCTTGTATGCATCGCTGTGCAGCAAGATCAACCTGAAACCGGTTAGCGAAGCGCGGCCGCTCGAGGCGTTTCGTGATAGCGACATGCTTTCGGAGGCCTCGGCCGACGAACGGATCGCGCGTGGCATGAGTGCATTCCTCGATTTGATTAGCGACGCGAGCCATCCGGTCGACCGGCTCGACAAGTCGCTGCTCGATTTCCACATCGGCCAGATTGATCGAAAAATCAGCCGCCAGTTGGACGCCGTGATGCACCAGCCCGATTTTCAGGCATTGGAAGGGCGCTGGCGCGGGCTCAAGATGCTTGTATCGCGCACGGATTTTCGCAAGAACGCGAAGATCGAAGTCCTCGACGTATCGAAGGAGGCGCTGATGCGCGACTTCGAAGATACACCCGAGATCATTCAAAGCGGTCTGTATCGCCTCACGTACATCGAGGAATACGACACGCCGGGCGGCCAACCCGTGAGCGCAATGGTCAGCGATTTCGAGTTCGCGAACTCGCCGCAGGACGTTGCACTGTTGCGCAACGTTTCCAAGGTCGCAGCGGCTGCGCATATGCCGTTTATCGGGTCAGTCGGGCCCGCGTTCTTCGGCAAGAACACCATGGAAGAGGTCGCCGCGATTCAAGATATTGGCAACTACTTCGATCGTGCGGAGTACATCAAGTGGAAGAGCTTTCGCGACACGGACGACGCCCGCTACGTCGGATTGACCATGCCGCGCGTGCTTGGACGCTTGCCCTATGGCAAAGATACGACGCCGGTGCGCACGTTCAACTATGAGGAAGCGGTCAAGGGCCCGGACCACGATCGATATTTGTGGGTCAATGCTTCGTTTGCGTTTGCGGCAAACATGGTGCGCAGCTTCGTCACCAACGGATGGTGTGTGCAGATTCGCGGCCCACAAGCGGGTGGCAAAGTGGAAGATCTGCCGGTGCACCTGTACGACCTCGGTACGGGCGCTCAACCGAAGATTCCGACTGAAGTGCTGATTCCAGAGACGCGCGAGTTCGAGTTCGCCAATCTCGGCTTTATCCCGCTGTCGTTCTACAAGAACCACGACTTTGCATGCTTCTTCTCGGCGAACTCGGCACAAAAGCCTGCAACCTTCGAGACAAAGGAGGCGACGGCGAACAGTCGTATCAACGCGCGCTTGCCGTACATCTTCCTGCTGTCCCGCATCGCACACTACCTGAAGCTCATTCAGCGCGAAAACATCGGCACGACCAAAGACCGTCGATTGCTCGAGCTTGAGCTAAACAATTGGGTCAAGGGTCTCGTGACCGAGATGAAAGACCCGGGCGACGAATTGCAGGCGTCGCATCCGCTGCGTGAGGCAACGGTAACGGTCGAGGACATCGAGGACAACCCCGGCTTCTTCCGCATCAAGCTATTTATCGTGCCGCACTTCCAGGTGGAAGGGATGGACATCGGGCTGTCGCTCGTGTCGCAGATGCCGAAAGCCAAGAACTGATCCGCAGGTAACGCACAGGGAGCTACCGAAGCGCGCCGCACTGGCGCGCCGGTGGCGCACGTCCACTCGCCGGTCCTACGTTTGTGAGGAGAAGTCGAAGATGTCGATGGTTCTGCCTTCGCAGGCTTATGAGCTGAAGCTCGCGCCGCATCCCGCGCCGTTCTCCGTTTTACGATTTTCGGGGCACGACGCGCTTTGCGAGTTGTATCGCTACGAGATCGAGTTCACGAGCGAAGTCGCTGGCATTCCGATGGACCAGGTGCTCGGCCGACCGGCGAAATTCATCATCGACCCGATCGATCCGGACCTTGCTTACTTGCGAAAGATGTTCGGCGAAAACGCGGAGCAGTTCAGCAAGAATCCGCCGGCGCGGACGGTGTACGGCATTGTCACAGGCTTCGACGAACTCGAAACATCGCCGGACGAAACGCGCTATCGGGTTGTGCTCGAGCCGCAATTGGCAGATCTGAATCGCGGCATAACGAGCCGGCTGTTCCAGAAACAGTCGGTTGAGGAAATCATCACTGATACGCTGCGCCACTTCGGTTTTCGTGCCGGTGTCGACTTCGAGTTCCAGCTGCGTGGCGAGTACAAGCGGCACGAGTACATCACGCAGTATCACGAAACGACCTTCGCGTTTATCCGGCGGCTGGCGGCGGAAGAGGGCATCTGGTTCCGCTTCGAGCAGAGGAAGGATCGCGCGTTCATCGTGTTTGGCGACGATCTCGATGCCTACGCGCGCCATCAGCGCGTTGTGCCACTGCGGCATGAGGCGGGCCTCGAAAGTGTGGGTGCTGAGGCGATCAAGTCGCTTGAGCGTCACACGAAGCGTGTCGTGGAAGGCGTGCGTCTGAATAATTACAACCAGCGAAGCGCCGCGCTGAACCTGGTTGTCGAGCAGAATGCCGCGCCCGACGACAAGACAACTGATGCTGTCGATTACCGTTGGGGAGAGCACTACGATACCCTGGAAGAAGGTAGACGCATTGCGCGGCTAAGGCACGAAGCGCTTCTGGCTGGGCAGGTCACGTTCGCTGGAACGGGAAATCCTTTTGCGCTGGAGGCTGGCGAGGTGATGCGGCTTGAGCAGAACCCTGCGGATGCGCCGCATGGCCTGCTGATCACGTCCGTCGATTCCAGCGGCGGTCGAAGCGAGTCATATGCGATCAAATTCAAGGCGATTCCTTCGGATCGAGTCTGGCGACCGATAGTCGATGCGGCGGCGCGACCGTCGATCCAGGGCATTCTGCCCGCACGTGTGACGTCACCGGGGAACTACAAATACGCTTATCTGAACGAGCAGGGCCACTACGTGGTCAAGCTGCCGTTCGATCTCGACGAATGGAGTCCAGGCGGCACGAGCCGGCCCGTGCGGCTTTCAAAGCCTTATAGCGGCGACAACTACGGACACCACTTTCCGCTGATCGATGGGACGGAGGTGGCGCTTGTCTTTACACAAGGGAATCCCGATCGGCCGGTGATCGTCGGCGCAATGCATGACAGCGAGCACCCGGATCTGGTCAACAACCTGAACCATACGCGCAATGTTGTCCGTACCGCGGGTGGCACCGAGTGGTCTATCGAGGACAAGGAAGGCGTCGAGCACAGCCATCTGTCGACGCCTTATCAGACCAGTGAGCTCAATCTCGGCCATTTGGTCGATGCGGAACGGAAGGAGCGTGGGCACGGCGCCGAGATGCGTTCCGACGGACATGCCGTGTCTCGCGGAGCGCTAGGAAATCTATTGTCCGCTGAGGCGCAACTGGCCGCCTCCGGCGAGATGCTTGAGATGCGCAACGCCGACGCGACACTGGGCGAGTCGAAGGAAATACTGCAGTCGCTCAACGCGTCGGTCGATGAGGCGGGCGCCATTCCGGCAGAAGTCGATCAGCAGAGGGTACTGATCGATCAAAAGCTTGCCGGGTTGCAGCGGCCAGCAATTGTCGCGACCGCGCCGGAAGGAATCGGCCTCGCTAGCGGGGAACACATTCAAATTGCAGCGCGAAAGCAGGCTTTTTTCACGGCAGGCGCGGGTCTCGATATCGGAGTGCTCAAGCGCGTCACCGTAGCTGCCGGAGAAGCGATTTCGTTTTTCGCGGCAAAGCTTGGCATTCGATTGTTCGCCGTCAAGGGCAAGGTGCAAATCCAGGCGCAGGGCAATGCAATGGAACTGATGTCGATGCAGGACATGATCGTGAGTTCGTCCAACGGTGTGGTCACGATCACGGGGCGCAAAGGCGTCATCATCGGAGATGGATCGGGGGCCTATATCAGGTTGTGCGACGGCAAGATTTTTCTGGGTAGCCCTGCGGGTGAAATTGAGTTGCGGGGAGAGTTGCGGGTCGGTTCCCCGGACGGTGGCGGCTTTGCGTTTCCGCAATGGGCCGATGCACCGCTTAAGGATTTACAGCAGCGGTTCAAGCCCGGATTCTCCAACTAACGGTAGCGAATCGTGACGACAAAATTGCATGCAGAACTGCAGACGCTCAGCTTCGCTTTTCCGTTTCGTGACGTCCGTGGACAGGAAATTGTCGATGAGCATGTGTTCTACGACTGGCTTGCCAGCGAGGGAAATGGCAGTTTTCCCGTCAGCGGTTCCGGCATGTGGCACGGCGGCATTCATGTCTCGATGAATGGGGCCGGACAAAAGCTGGACCTCACGCATGGTGTGCGGTGCATCGCGGCCGGCGAAATTATCGCGTACCGGATAAATCGAACGCCGCTGGCGAGCCAGATTGCGGCGGACGGGAACAGTGCTGCGCAAGTTGGCTTGTATAGCTCCGCCTTCACACTGGTGCGGCACGCGCTTGAGTACCCTCTCGGTAATCGACTGACGTTCTTCAGTCTCTATATGCATCTGCAAAGTGTGTCCGAGTATGTGCAGCAGTCCGCGCTGGCCCCTGCTTACTGGATACGCGCCCATCAGGTAACCGAGTATGCCGCAGACAAGCAGAAAGTCAGCTCGCACCCTGGTGCCCCTGTTACCCCTCAAATAGGGCTAAACATTCACGCAGACGCGGGTAGTGCGAAGATTCTGGCAATCCTGCCTCGTGGTGCCAAGGTGCGCATTGGCGAAAAGCGCAAAAACGGACGGTGGGGAAAAATAGAACTGATTGAGTCAGGTGCGCTGATGCCGCCGCGAGTCGCGGGATATGTGTTTCCGGATGCAGATAAGGGTTGGGTATATCTTGGGAAAGAACGGGGGCACGAGTTGCTCGTTCCTGTTGTGTCAGAGGCGCGCTGTGACGAGGTAGTTGTGCCGCCCGAACCTATTCCTGTCAAGGCCGGGGAGTTGATCGGCCATCTGGGGCAATACTGGCAGACTGACGATGCTAGGCGAGAGCACCGGATGGTACACATCGAGGTGTTCTGTGGCGATGAGCTGCCAAATTTCCTGGCGAGCAGTCGTGCGGCGGCAAACAAGGTCATCGATTTTGAAAAGCTTTCGTTGCTGCGCATCGATAAAGGGGTAAAACTGTTCGAGCGGCCTTCGACTGATGGTGAGGGTGCGCGTGCACCCGAAACGGCAGTGGTCCAGATTTATAGTCAAGCTGTGCTCGAAGCATTGCCGAAAGACAGCAAGGGGGCGAAAGACGACTCCCTCGGCGACGGCCAGCAATGGTGGAGGGTGACTAGCGCCAACAGCCGGTACGAAGACATCAACGGTTGGGTTCGCAATCGGCAGATGCCGCCCAACGGCGGCGTGACCCGCGAATCGCCGCACGCGTGGAAAGACTTCGAGACGGTCACGGGCGCCGATGCTGGCAATCCAACTATCTTCGGCTCCGTTGACGCTTGGCTGGATCACGTCTTGTGCGAGGACAAACCAGCTACCGGTGATGTCCAGCAGCTCAAGCCTCTTGCATGCAACCTGTACCGCGCGCTTTCAACAATGCGAAGTGAGTCGCAAGCGGCTGATGAAATGCGAGCGCTTAAGGGACACAAATGGTTGACGTTCAGAGCGTCACGTCTGATCCCTAAGCATCGCAGCGAGTGGTCAAGCCATAGCGAGTACCAGGATTTTTTTGAAAAGATATTGGCTCGCGTGGCAAAGGAACCCTATCACGACGCTGAAATTGAGCGGTTCAACCGACTAGTCTGGTGGGATGACGTCAAGAAAGCTGTGAAGGGCGTGTTTCCATCAAGTCCAGAAGTATTTCATATTCACCCTATTGCGCTTGTAGCAAATTTTCCGCGAAATACCATTCCTCTCGAGGAGGCTCGAGTAAGAGCATTCCTGCGAATGATTCGGGTAGGCGAAGGAACTGAAGGGGTTGACGGATATGAACGGCTGTTCGGGGGAGAGTCGTTTGTTAGAGACTATGGGAAAGATTTCAGCGATCATCCGCGCTTGCAAATTGCCAGGCAAAGCGCAGGAAGGATTCTTAGGTCGACCGCCGCTGGCGCATATCAGGTAATGGCTTATACATGGGATGACCCGCAGTTGTCGCGTTATAGAAAGACGTACGGTATCAGCGACTTTTCTCCTGCATCTCAGGACAGATTTTGCGTGGTTCTTTTGAAATTCAAGAGACGTGCAATCGAGAGCATAAAGGAAGGCGACATAAAGAAGGCAGTCTTTGACGATCGTTGCAATCTGGAGTGGGCAAGTCTTCCCGGCGATATGTACGGCCAGGGTGGTGTGAGCATGGATACCGTCAGCAAGAAATTTTCCGTATACCTCAATGACGAATTGAGCGGGAAGAGCGATTTGGCGGTAGCTATCGGCGGTTTGAGTGACTTGATCGGTTGACGGGTGAGCTTATGCAGAAAAAGACTATTCTTTCAGTTCTCGTTGACATAATTCTCGTCGGCATAATTCTGATTGCCAGCGCGAAAGCGTCAACACGTATTCAGATTCCTCAATTTGAAGATTATCCAGTTGCAATCTATACACAGAGAATCCATGTGCCTGCATATTATGTCCAGCATGGGGATGTGTGGCGAGACAACATGGGTAAGCAGGTGGAAGCGCCACGCGTTAATTTTGCTGGGAAATATTATATCGGCCTTCATAGCTGCGGGGCTGAGTGCCGATATTTTACGCTGTCGGACCTAAAAGAAAATCGGGACTCTCCTGCGTTGGACATGTTTTCGTCGGCGGGTCAAGACCCAATGAAGACGTCGGACGGTCGAGTTTATACAACCGAACTCATTAGCCGACCGGACAGTAAACTACTTGTCGCTCGGTTTCACATTGAAAAGGCCAGCGGTGCGCCCGATGAGTGTCGTCAACGCATCTTCGTGCTAAGTAACGACGGACAAAAGGTCGAACCCGTTACCAATACCATCAATTCCTGTTCGTCGCGTTAGGAGCGTCTGGAACAAATATGGAATTCGAAGGGAGTCGGTAATGCCAGTTGATTTTGCGGCATTGCCCGCACGTGCGGCCCCGCTGCAGGAACGAAGGGCGATCATATCCGCACTGGTCCTTCTAGTCATCGTTGTTGCATTGGGGGCGGTCACTAGCATAGCGACGTGGCCAATGGATCGCCCTGCTCAGACGGTGTGGTTTTGGACCCGCACGTTTGGGCTCCCGCTCCTCGGTTGGTTAATGCTGTATTCCGCGTGGAGGTTCCTGGGTGCTCACCGCTTGCATACCGTGGAGTCATACAACGATGCCATTGGTCGCAAGGAAGCATGCTTGCATGACGAAGCCGGTGTGCCTTTCATGATACAGAGGCAGTCGTGGTGTTTTTCCGCTATTGCTGAGCGAAACACGTTGGAGGCGGCGATGAAGCTTCGCGAAGATGACGCTACGGCGCAAAGGGCAGGCGGACTGGTTATTCCGGGGCAACGCTTCTATCGTGGAAACCATGCTGACGAAGCTCAACGACATGCGATTGTGCTCGAGTGGTTGCTCGTTCAACTAGTGGGACCGCTCGCGCAGGACCTGAAGCATCTGCGTGGCGTTGCGATATATCTGTGCATCGGTTCTGAACTGAGTGAAGACGCGATGAGATCCACGATTTCGAATGTGTGGATGAGTCTTGGCTTGAGCGGTGCGGAAAATGTTCACTTGGTCAACCCGTTGAGACTTTTCGCGATAGATGGCTGGCTGGACGTGCGTGCGTATTGTTCTTCCTGTCTTGTGATAGCTGTGCAACTGCGTGGTGTTATCAACGGAGAACTACAGCCAGGACAGGCAGAGGCGGGAGCGGCCGTGCTGTTCTCCAATGCCCTTGGCGAGGCGTCCAGCTCAACCACCATGGCTCTTGCACACAGGCCTTCCAGAAGCGCCATCGATGCTGTCGACGAGGGCATCGAAGACGCATTGCGTTGGGGCGGCTGCAGCGAAAAGGCTATCGGTACTGTGTGGAATACGTGGTCGACCGAGCCGATATCGCTGACCGGCATAAGTCTGGACGGACCTTTAGGCAACTTGAGGATCGTAGATCTTGTACGTACGGTCGGCGATGCTGGGGTAGCCACACCTTGGCTCGCCCTCGCGCTTGCGTCAGCCAATGCGAAACAAGGCGCTGATGCGCAGCTGATTCTGGATCAATTGGATGGCGACTTTGTCGCGATGATATGTCGAAAGAAGGTTTGAACGAAAAAGCTTCGTTATCCGTCATTTTATTTTTCGGGTTGGCACTTGCCGCGCTCTTTGTAGGCATCTGGCTATGGTTCTCAAACGAGGGATCTTCACATGGGTGGGCTGCCGACAAACGGACGGCCATCGCGCTTGCATTGGTCGCTGTCTGGTTCGCGAGTATGTTCCTCGCTGCGCTATACGAGCGCGGTATCCGTCAGTGGGCGGCGGACTCGCGGATTGCACATGCTTACGCACAACGGCATCGAGAAAACCGGGAAGCTTCACAGTCCATGGACGAGCAGCGCTCGTCGGCATCCATGGCCGAGCGCCTGCGTGCCATTCTTTACGGTCGCCATGGCCGTGGCTGGCGTTATCGTGACCGCTGGCTTCTAGTCGCTGGCGACGAATCACTTATTGAGCTTCTTGCGCCGAATCTGGCGGTCGACGGCTATGCGGTTACCGCGAACGCAGTTCTGCTATATGCGAAGCAGATTGGCGGCACGCTGGATACCGGCAGGCTTAAGCAGATCCGGCGTATGCGCTGGCGTCGACCGGTCGACGCGATCATTTCGGTGACGCGCGACAGCACCGCAAGCAACGTCCCTGAAGAATCGGACGATATCGCCCAGCGGCTCGCGCGCCATGCCCGCGCGCTGCGCTGGGCCGCACCCGCATACCTGTTACGCGTCACGGATGCCGGCAGCGAATCAAAGGGCCCTGACGAGGCCATGGGTCTGACATGGTCGAACCCGGACGTGCGTGCGGACAAGATCGACGCGTTGCTGCAAAGCCTCGTGGACTATCTGGCCGACGCTGGGGTCGTACGGGTGGCGGACAATCCTTTCGACCGCTATCCGGCCGAGCTTTCGCAACATGTTTCACGCCGCGGCCGATTTTTGGCGGAACTGGCTTCGCGCATCGCGCATTCGCGGTTCCAGCCTCATACGGTACATGGGCTACTCTTCGCGCCGCCCATCAAAATGCGTGCACTAAGGGCTCTGGAAAATGGCGATACAGCCATCGGCAGCGAGGCGCCTCCGACTCAACGATCTGCGGTCTTCAAGCCCGACCCCGGATCCTCGGGTGACGTGGAGGACTTTCCGGAACCCCCATCCCCCACCATCTGGCAAACCATCGCCAACCACAGCCGCCAAATCCACGGCCGCCGCGTCGGCTTCTCTATATCGACCACAGCCGCATGGGCAACAACTGCAGCGCTCGCCCTATGGATCGCAGGCACCGCCACATCCGGTTCCACGAACAGCGCAACGATCCGCGCAGCCGAAAGCACCATCACGAAACTAGCGAAGCTAACAACGCTCTCAACCGCGCACGGCCAAACCGAAACCGCGCTAACCCTCGACGCACTCGACAAACAGATCGACACCCTCGAAGCCCACACACGCGACCGTGCTCCGTGGCGCGCACGCTTCGGCCTGAACCGCGACGAAGTCATACTCGCCGCTCTGCAAACCGCATACCAAATCGCGGCGCAGCGCATCCTCGCCGACCCACTGCGCCACAAGCTCGAAGACCGTTTGCGCCAACTCGCGTCGTTGTCCGATTCGGAAATCGCGAGCGGCGGCAATGCGCAGGTGCAAGCCGCGTACGACACCCTTAAAACCTATCTGATGCTCGCAAAGCCCGAACTGGCCAACGCGGCCTTTCTCACTCCGCAGCTGATCGCGACAGGCATCCCCGCACGCCCGCACGATTCGACGCTGGCGCCGGGCACATGGGACGACCTGCGTCGTCATCTGCTGGCGTTCTACGCAACGCATCTGACGGATCGCAAACAAGGCGCGAAGCCGGCAACACCGATCACAGCGGATCTTGCACTCATCGCATCGACGCGGCAGACCATCATCGGCGTGCGTGGCATCCAGAATTCGACCGATACGGTCTACCAGCAGATTCTCGACGACGCGCGACCGAAGTATCCACCGGTGTCGCTCGCCACCTTGCTAGGCGACGCCGCGCAACAAACCCAGGCGCAAGCTCAAGCGTCTCCCGGTGGCACAACAAGCCGTGGCCTCTTCAGCACCACTGCAACGATCCCCGGCGTCTTCACGCGAGCCGCATGGGACGAGCGCATCTCAAAGGCCATCGACGACGCAAGCGAAAATCGTGATGCAAAAGCCGACTGGGTCCTCTCCGATGCAACGAACGCACGCGCATCTTCGCCGTCGACGCTGAAAGCCGACCTCAGCAAGCGCTATTTCGACGACTATGCCCGCGCGTGGGCCACGTTCCTGAACAGCCTGCGCTGGCAGCCCGCGCCCACGCTGTCGGGCACGGTCGACCAGCTGACCTTGCTCGGCGATCCGCAACGCTCGCCGCTCGTCGCCTTGATGAACGTCATCGTCTATCAGGCGAATGCAGGCATGACGTCGCAATCGCTGTCGGATACGCTGATCCGCAAGGCTCAGCACCTGGTCGGCGCCGACGAGCCATCAAAGAACACCACCTCGTTTAGCGGCGCGATCAATCCATCGAACGACCCTGGCTCGCAACCTGGACAACGCGCCCAGCTCACGCCGGCGGCCGCGTCGCTAGCCGCTACGTTCGCTCCGATCCTTCGCCTGACCGGCAGCGACCCGCTTTCGATGCAGCAACCCGCCGACAACCAGGCCGCCGCCCAGCTCGCGACGACCGGCGACCTGAGCCTCGCCCGCTATCTCGAACGCGTCACCGCCATGCGTCTGAAAGCGCAGCAAATGGTCGCGAGCGCGGACCCCGATGCGATGTCGCGCGTCGCGGCACAAGCGGTCCTGCAAGGCAAAACATCGGATATCGCCGATAGTCGCGATTACGCGAGCCGCGTAGCGGCAAGCCTCGGCGAGCAGTGGGCGGGCTTCGGCAATCTCTTCGAAGCGCCGATGGACCAAACGTGGCAAGTCGTCGTCGCGCCGGCCGCGTCGAGCTTGAACGAGATCTGGCGCGGCGCGATCGTCTCCGACTGGAATCGCAGTTTCGCCGGCCGCTATCCGTTTGCCGATTCCGACAACGACGCCTCATTGCCCGAAATGGCGCGCTTCATGCGTACCGACAACGGTGTGATCACGCAGTTCGTCAGCACGCAGCTCGCGGGCGTCGTTGAACGCCAGGGCGACCGGTGGGTCGCCGCGCAAGGCGCGAGCCATGGCGCGCTGACGCTCGATCCGAATTTCCTGACCGCGCTGAACCGGCTCTCGCGCGTCTCGACTGTCCTCTTTCCGTCCGGCGATGCGCACGTGCGTTACGAACTGCGCGCAGTCCCGACGCCTGGCATTACCGATATCCGCTTTGCGCTGTCCGGGCGCGAATTGCATTACTTCAACCAGAAAGAGGAATGGATGCCGTTCGAGTGGCCGGGCCAGTCGCTCGATAACCTGTCGCATATCGAATGGCAAACCGAGGAGGGCGGCTTGCGTTCCGCACTCGACACGCAAGGCCGTTTCGGATTGATCCGCCTGCTCGAGCGCGCGACCGTATCGCAACAGGACAATGCGCGTTACCTGCTCTCGTGGACTCCGGATCAAAGTGAAGGCATCGCGCTTCGCGTGCAATTGCGCAGCGAGGCGGGGGCCGGACCGCTCGACGTGCTAGCGCTTCGGCACTTCACGTTGCCCACTCGCATCTTCATAACCAACTCGAAGAGCGCGGCAAACGTGGGGAATGCAGCAAACGTAGCGGGCGCACAGAAACGCGCCGGCGCGCTCACCTCCGCGATCAATCCGCCACCGTTGCCGCCCGAAGCAATCACCGCAGCAAGGCATGCCGCGACGCCATTGCCGGCGGGCGGTGGTTTCATCCTGGAGGGGGCACAATAATGCTCTCCAGTCTGCTAAAAAATCTTTTCCCGTCGCGCGACGCCGACCAGCTCTCGCGTGACCGCCTGAACGCATGGGACGCATGGCTGCAACCGTTCAAGCCGCTCGCGATCACCGGCGAAAGTAGCGCCGCGCAAAACGGCGGCTCAGCGGGCCGCGATCCCGGCTATGAAGACGCCTTCTTCGAACTGAAGGACGAAGCGAGCAAGCTCTCCGGCATCGACGACGCGCTGATCGTCCGTCACTGCGAACAGTTGACCAAGGAAACGGGCAAGGACTTGCGCGTCGCCGCTTACTACGCGCAGGCACGGCTGCGGCAGGACGGTCCCGCCGGCTTTGCCGACGGACTCGAACTCGTTGCCGCGCTTGTCGACCGCTTCGGCGAATCCATTCTGCCGGCCCGCGCCGAAGCGAAGAAGGGCGCGCTCGATATGCTCGCTACGACTCGCATGCTCGGCATCCTCGACAGCCGCGGCGAGTTTGCGCCTGAAGACCTTGAACGCGCGATCGCGGCGCTCGATGTGCTGATCGCGCGCACAAGCGTGTGGCCGGAAACGGCGCGCCCCAATTTGCAACCGCTCGTCGCACGCTTCGAGCGCAACGACGATCCCGCGCGGAACGACAACGCGGAGTCCGCCGCGTCGCAACCCGACCTCGCCGTCGCAGGCGTGCCGACGGCCTCGACGATCTCATCGGCTCGCGATCTGCTCGACCAGACGCGTGCCTTGACGAACTGGCTGCGCAAGCAGGAAGACGGCTATCTGTCCTCCGCACGCGTGGCACGCAGCATCCGTTGGGACACGCTGCACGATCTGCCGCCGGCCGCCGCGAACGGACGCACGCGTCTCGTGGCGCCTCGCGCGGAAGTGCGTCAGCAATTGAAGCGTCTCGTGCTGCAAAAGCAGTGGTATGAACTGCTCGAGCGCGTCGAAGGCGCATTGATGGAAGGCGCTAACCACTTGTGGTTTGACCTGCAGTACTTCCAGCACGTCGCGCTCGATCATATCGGCTCACCCTATGACCGGTGGCGCGAATTGCTGCGCGCCGACTTTGCGCTGTTCCTCGAGCGTCTACCAGCAATCGAGCGCCTCGCTTTCGAAGACGGCACGCCGTTCGCCGACGACACCACACGTGAATGGATTGCGCGTCACGCTGTCGTTCGCAATCTCGAGGCAGGCGATAGCGTTACACCGTTGCCGGTATCCGTCGATCACGAAGCCGGCACGGCAGGCGACTGGCCCGAAATCGAAGCTCAGGCGCGCGACATCGCGGCCGCCGATGGAATCGAGGCGGCCTTCGTCTGGCTCGATGCGTTGCCGGGACTGCGCACCGGTCGTCAACGCTATCTGCAGCGTCTCGTGATGGCGCGCATCGCGGATCACAGCGGGCATGCGGACGCTGCACTCGCATTGCTCGCCGAACTCGACGCGTCGGCGCGCGCCGTGCCGCTGGCTCGCTGGGAGCCTGCGCTGATGTTCGAGGTCAAGCATCACCTTGTGCGCATGCTCAAAGCGCAGAGCCAGAGAAAGGACGCCGACAAACCCGCGCTCGCACGCCGCGTCGGCGATCTGCAAGCCGAACTGACCGTACTCGATCCGGCGCGCGCGCTTGCACTGCGATAGCTGCGGACCACGGCGCCCAACCAGACACACCAATCGCAACCTCACACAACCCCATACAACCACGTACGTAGATGGAAAACGACGATCCGATCTTGCGCTATTACGAAGCGGAAATGCGCTACCTGCGCGAGTCCGGCCTCGCCTTTGCGAAAGCCCACCCGGACCGCGCGCGAATGCTGAACCTCGATCGCGTCGGCGATCGCGATCCGTACGTCGAGCGCCTGTTCGAGGGCTTCGCCTTCCTGACCGGCCGGCTTCAGCAAAAGCTCGACGACGAGTTGCCGGAGCTGACCGAAGGGCTCGTGAGCCTGCTATGGCCGCACTATTTGCGGATGATTCCATCGCTTTCCGTGGTCCAGCTCGTGCCGCCCGACGAAAAGCTGCAGAAAACCGAGATGGTGCCCGCGGGCGTGCCCGTGCGTTCGGCGCCGGTGGCGATCGCGCCGCCGGCCGGTGCCGAAGGCATGACGCCGAAGACGGTTCAATGCGAATATCGCACGACGCAGGCGGTCGCGCTTCAGCCGCTCGTGCTCACGCATGCCGGGGCGGCCGTGCGCCACGATGGCCGCTCGGTCATCCGCCTTGGTTTTGCGCTGCATGCTTCAGCGCGCCGCGAGGCAACCCATTTGTCGCGGCTGCGCCTGTATCTGAACGCCGATCTGCCGACCGCGTTCGCGATGCATCTCGCGCTGACGCGTGAGATCGATACGGTCGCGTGGCGCATTGCTGGCGTACGCGACGGCGAAGCGCAGCCGCTTGCCGGCGTGACGGTCGAGCCCGCTGGCTTCTCGGCTGAAGAGCGTCTGTGGCCGAAAGCCGACGCGGCGTTTTCCGGCTATCAGTTGCTGCTCGAGTACTTCACATTCCGCGAAAAATTTCTGTTCGTCGACCTGTGCGGGCTCGAGATCGCGAAGTTGCCGGCGCAGTCCACACATTTCGAGCTCGAGTTTGTTCTGAAGCACGCCTTCCCGTCGGATCAGCGTTTCAGCGCGGAAAACGTGCGGCTTTTCTGCACGCCCGTCATCAATCTGTTCCGGCTCGATGCGGAAACGATCGAGGCCAATCATCACGAAACCGAGTACCGCGTCGTGCCCGCCGGCCGTTATGGCGAGCATATCGAAACCTACTCGGTCGACGCGATCGAGTCGTTCGACCACACCACGGCCGAACGGTACGAGTATGTGCCGTTCACGACGTTCCGCCATCGCGGCGGCATGCTGCGCCACGAAGCGCCGGAGCGCTACTTTCATACGCGCGTGCGGCCCGGCGTCAGCGGTCTGCACGAGACGTGGGTCGTGCTCGGTGGTCATGCGTGGGAATCGGCCGAGACACTGCCGCCGGAAAGTCTGTCGCTACGCGTGACCGGCACGAACGGCATGCTGCCGCGCAAAGCGTTGCGCGAGGCCAGTATCCACGAGCTGGGCGAGAGCACGCCCAATGTTGCCGCCGTGCGCAATCTCGTCGCGCCGACGCTGCCGTTGCATCCGCCGACTGGCGACCGTTTCCAGTGGCGTCTGCTGTCGCATCTGGCGCCGAACTTCCTGTCGATGATGGACGCGGAAACACTGCGCGGCACGCTCGCGCTTTACGACTGGACCGACGACGAGCTGAACCGCAGGCGCCTGGCCGGCATTCTGTCGGTGTCGCAGGAACTGCTCGAAGAAGTGTCGGGCGGCGCGGTCGAGCGCGGCGTGCATATCGAGGTGACGCTCGATTCGCATGCGTTCGCCGGCGACGGCGACGTGATGCTGTTCGGCGAGCTGCTGCATCGCTTTTTCGCGCTGTACGCGGAAATCAACCTGTTCACGAAGCTGTCGATCGTGAGTCTGCCGTCGAAGGCCCGTACCGGGTGGCCGCGCAGCAAGGCGCAAAGGGCGGTGCTATGAAGCCGGTCGATCTGCCCGCGCTCGAACCGCTCGTCGTGGCGCTGCTCGCGCGCGCGCCGCATATGAGTTTCATGCAGCTGTGCAGGCTGTTCGAAATGCGCGCGCCGGCGCTTCCGGGGTTCGGCACGCGCGACACGGTCGAGCACGAGCCGGTCCGGTTCCGTCCGCGGCCGAGGCTCGGTTTCCCGGCCGGCGAAGTCGCCGCGGTGGAATTCGACGACAGCTACGAAAGTCACGTTAGTTACGGCAATCGCAGCAATCACAGCATTCACGAAACTCGCCGCAGCCACGAAAGCGACGCTTATCGTGACCATGCCCAGGATCGCGATCCGTATCGCGATGCTCACCGGCCCGTGCCACCGACGGTTCGCACGACCTTCATGGGCCTTTACGGCGTGGACGCCGCGATGCCGCCGCATATGATCGACGACATCGCGTTGCGCGAAGAAGGGCATGAAGCGCTCGAGGCATTTCTCGATCAGTTCAATCACCGGTTCGTCACGCTCCTGTTCCGCGCGTGGAAGAAGTATCGCTATCCGGAAAGCTTTCGCGCGGGCGGCGTCGACGCGCATTCGCTCAATCTGCTCTGCCTCGCGGGCTTCGGATGGGGCGACAAGCCCGCGCGCGCTGGCCTGCCCGCCTCGCGGATGCTCGCGTTGTTGGGCCTGCTGATTCAGCGCACGCGCACGCCCGAAGGGCTCGCGGGCGTGATCGCGCTGGCGGCCCCGGGCGTGCAGGTGCGCGTCGACGAGTTCTGGCCCGTTGCGACGCAGGCCGGTGCGCCCGATCCGTTGACGTCGTCGGCTGCGCAAGGCGGGGCGGCCGCGTGCGAAGGCGGCCGGCGCGGACTGGGCCGCGGCTATGTGCTCGGCAAGCGCATGGTCTATCGCAGCCGCGCGGTGCGCGCGACGCTGCGTCCCGTCGACGCCAGACAGGCGCACGATCTGCTGCCGGGCGCGTGGCTGCATCGCGAACTCTGCGCCTATGTGCGGCTTTATGCCGGCGTCAAGGCCGACGTGCATCTGCGCATGACGATTCCGTCGACGCTCGCGCCGCAGCCGAAGATCGGCACGCTGCACACGCTGGGTACGCCGGCCGCGCCAGATTCGCCGAACGCCGCTCCCGCGCCGCGCCTCGGCTGGACCACCGTTCTACCGGCCAGCGACGAGCGCCTCATTCATATCAACCTCGGCGTCTGCGAAGCCTTTCCGGCGTCCGGGCCGAACACCAGTCGGGGCTCACATCATGCGTGATCGACGAAGCGTCATGTTTATCCGTATTGCTGCGGCGGCCTGTGCGCGGCCGGCGATGCTCGCGTGCGCGACGCTGCTATCGGCGTGCGGAGCATGGCAGAGTGTCTCCGACTCGTCGGCGAGCGCGTATCGCGCGGTGTTCTACAAGCAGGTGAAGAGGGTCGATATCGACCTGACCGCGCGCGCATCGCTGAACCCGGACGACGCGGGCCGCGCGACATCGGTTGCAGTGCGCGTGTTGCAACTGAAGGATCGCAAGCTGTTCGACGGCGCATCGTACGACGATCTGCTGAAGAACGATCGCACCGTGCTCGCGCAGGATCTGCAGGCGGCGAGCCTGTCAACGGTGCTGAACCCGGGCGCGTCGGCGAGTCTTTCGCAGCCGTTGCAGCCCGAAACGAAGTTCGTCGCGGTGGTGGCGTTCTATCGTGAACCGGGCAGCGACGGCGCATGGAAACGCGTGATCGACAAGAAGCAGCTTGACCCGGACAAGCCGTTGAAGCTGGAACTCGTCGATCAGAGTCTGCTTGTGGCAGGTGACGACGTGCAGAACCGGTCGCGGTGATGGACAATGCCACTTCCAGCCAGTCATCTCCACGCGCAACCACATACAACACCGTAGCCGGAGCCACCTTCCATGCGCGACATGCTTCTCGTCGTCGACGTGCAGCCGTCGTTCACGCCGCCCGACTGGCTCGTGACCGGTATTCGCGCGCTGGCAAAACGGATGCCGTCGGTCGCAACCGTGGAGCGGCACGATGAGAGCTGCACGCCGTTCGCGCGCCAGCTAGGCTGGCATCCGGCGCCCGACGACGAGAGCCTTGTCGCTGCCGACCGCGTGTTCATCAAATATGGGTACTTGCCGCCGCGCGAGATGATCGACTATCTGATTGCGCAGCAGCCCGCGCGCGTCCTCGTGTGCGGCATGCAGACCGAAACCTGTGTGCTGGGCGCGGGCTTTATGTTGTTCGATGCAGGGCTGAGCCCGACGCTCGTCACCGATCTGACCGTCGGTTCGTCGCTCGACCGAAGCGGCGAGCTCGGGGCGACACTGTGGCGCCATCATTTCCGGCAACTGACGGCAGTCGCGCAACTGGATTCGCAGTCGTAATGTGGCGACGAGGCCGCGAGGGATGACAGCTGTGTGCCGTCAACCTCGCGATTCCTTCGTATCGTGTGCCGACACGTTGATCGCGATTCGTTCGCTGCGCTTCACGCTTCATGCGTTGCTCTTTGCGCGTTGGCGCATTGCTCTTCATGCATTGATCTTCACGCGTCGCTCTTCACGCACCGCACGCACCGCACGCAATGCACGCAATGCACGCAATGCACGCAATGCACGCAATGCACGCAATGCACGCAATGCACGCAATGCACGCACTACACGCACTACACGCACGCACGCACGCACGCACGCACGCACGCACGCACGCACGTACGCACGCACGCACCGCACCGCACCGCACTTCACAACTACGCGCCGCAAATCACGCAGCGGCGCTCAGGCGACCCCACGCTGCGGCGCGTATCAATCAATGGTGCGCAAACAGCCCACGTTGCCACGGCGTCAAGCTCCGGCGCGCATCCGCCTGCGAGCTGCCGTCGCTAACGCCGCCATACGATTGCCGCGCATTGTCGGCATCGGCATCGTTGGCCGCAGTGGTCATCGCGGGTTCGGCCGCGCCTTGCGTGCCTTGAGCCGCTTGCGGTACGGGCCGCGCATCGCTGACCGATGGGCGGTAAAACGGCGCCGGCCCATAGCTGCTCGCAAAAGCGGGAGCGGCAACGGTGGCCAACGTGGCGGAAGCGGCAAGCAGGGCGGCAAAAAGGGTGGTCTTCATGAGCAAACTCCTGATGTTCGATAAAAGGGGCAAAGGGATTCGGTTCTGAACGCAACGCAACGCAACGCAACGCAACGCAGCGCTCAGACCACGTTGATCGTCACGTCGATGTTGCCGCGCGTCGCCTTCGAATACGGGCACAGCTGATGGGCGCCATCGACGACTGCACGCGCAACCTCAGGCGCGAGCCCGGGCAGGCTGACGTTCAGCCGCGCCTGCAGGAAATAGTCGTTGCCGGTCGTGCCGAGATCGACTTCCGCGTCGACGGCCAGATTTTTCGGCAGCACCACCTTCTGCGCGGCGGCCGCGCGGTTCATCGCGCCGATAAAGCAGGCCGACCAGCCGGCCGCGAACAGTTGCTCCGGGTTCGTGCCGGTACCGGTTCCGGGCGGGGAAAGCTGGATATCGAGGTTGCCGTCCGAGCTGCGCGACGCGCCGTTACGGCCGCCGGTCGTGTGCGTTTGACCCGTGTACAGCACTTTTTCGATGCGCGACATGGCAAAGTTCCTTTTGAAAATAAGAAGTTATCTGCCGATTTCTCGCTTTTATATCGCATGCGATTGAATCGGATGCGTGAATGATTGTCGATGTCCGTCGCGAAGTCAAGCACTTTCGATTAAATCGCATCCGATGTATTATTGAGCCATGACGCGGCTACCCGATGAACGCCGCTGAGGTGCATACAGATGAAGAAGACGTCACGTACGAAGGGTGCAGGTGCCGACAGCCAGCCGCGCTCGCCATCGAAGGCCGCTGCGGACCAGCGAGCCGAGCAACGCCACGAACAACGAGCCGAACAACGCGCGGAACCAGCAGAACATCGAACCGAACACCGGGCTGACCGAAGCAACGCCGCGACCGACGCATCCGACCCATCGACGCAGCGGCTGGCCGACTATCTATGTTTTGCCGTCTACTCGGCCAACCTGGCGTTCGGCCGTGCGTACCGGCCGATTCTCGACGAGCTCGGTCTCACCTACACGCAATACATCACGATCATCGTGCTGTGGGAGATGGGCAACGTGACCGTCAGCGCGCTCGGCGAAAGGCTGTTTCTCGAGTCGAACACGTTGACGCCGATCCTGAAGAAGCTCGAGGCGATGGGTTATCTGCGCCGGCAGCGCGATCCGTCGGACGAGCGGCAGGTACTCGTTAGCCTGACCGATGCCGGCCGCGATCTGCGCGAAAACGCGTTCGGCAGGAATCTCGTCGAAGCGACCGGGTTGAACGCAGAGGAATTCAGGAAGCTGCAGAAGTCGGTGACGACCTTGCGCGACAACCTGATCAAGCATACGCACAACGAGTGAGGCGGGGAGAGCGGGAGCGGCATGCGTCGCGAACGATCGATCCATGCTCGTGCGTTCACGCGCGCTTCGCCGCAGTGCGCCTGGCACTGCACCAGGCAGTGCGGCTGTCAGTACGCGTGTCGTTGCACCTGTCGCTAGCCCGTCACCACTCCCGCCGCCACGCACAGCGCGACGACCACCAGCGGTGGCGCATTCCAGCGCACGAGCAGCATGAAGGCGAGCGCGGCGACCGCGAAGTCGATGGGGGCGTGAACCGCGCTCGTCCAGACCGGCGAATACAGCGCCATCGCAAGCAATCCGACTACCGCGGCATTGACGCCGGCAAGCAGCGCGGCCACCGCCGGCCGCGCGCGTAACGACTGCCACCACGGCAGCGCGGCGAGCACGAGCAGCATGCCCGGCAGAAAGATCGCGACCGTCGCAATGACGGCGCCCATCCAGTGGTTGGGCGGCGACGTCGTCATCCAGCCGAGATAAGCAGCGAACGTGAAAAGCGGACCGGGCACGGCCTGCGCGGCGCCATAACCGGCAAGAAAGTCATTCGACGCGACCCAGCCGGTCGCGACCGTTTGCTGTTGCAAAAGCGGCAGCACGACATGGCCACCGCCGAATACGAGCGCGCCTGAACGATAGAACGCGTCGAACAGTTTCAACGCCTGGCTGTCGTGTGCGCGCGTGAATGCGGGCAGCGCAAACAATAGAACGCAGAAGAGCAGCAGGGCGATCAGGCCGGCTGCACGCGGTATGTGCAGCCCTGCGTCAGCGACTGGTTCGGCAGGTTGCGCTCGATCGGGCGACAGCGGCAACGACTGCGATAAAGACGTCGACGCCGTCGTCTCGCGACACAGCGCAAAGCCGAGCAGTGCGCCAATCACGATGGCAATGAGTTGCGCATACGCGCTGCCGGTCAACACACCGAGCACCGCCATTGCGCACAACGCGATCGCGGCGCGCTGCCGATCCGGACACAAACGCCGCGCCATATCCCAGACGGCCTGCGCAACGACGGCCACCGCGACAAGCTTCAACCCATGCACGAGGCCATCGCCGATGCCGCCCGACAGATGCGGCGCGAGCACGGCAAAACCGAGCAGCAACAGCACCGACGGCAACGTGAATCCGCACCATGCGGCCAACGCGCCGAGCCATCCCGCCCGCAGCAGCCCGATCGAAAAGCCGACCTGGCTGCTCGTCGGTCCGGGCAGAAACTGACAGACGCCGACCAGATCCGAATAGCGACGGTCGTCGAGCCAGTTGCGTCTTACGACGAACTCGCGACGAAAGTATCCGAGGTGTGCGATCGGTCCGCCGAAGCTCGTGAGCCCGAGCCGCAGAAATACCGCGAGTACTTCGAGCGCAGCGCGCGGGCGCGCGCGTGGCGCGGACGGAAGTGGGGAGGTGTCCATACGTCGATAGCCGCAACGGCGAGGGTCATGGTCGTGCCACGCCGACGGCGTGGCACGCCATGATGCCCGAAACGCACAGCGCGTGTCGGGTTGCCGGCATAGGGTATCGCGGGGAGCACCCTGTAACGTGAATGTTCAAGCAGTATCGCGTGTGCTTGTGAAGACCGCGTGTCAGTCGCACAACTCACGATTCGTCCACCCGACTTTTCGCCGTGCATCGCGTGTCGGTGATCGGGTCGCACACGAGCTTATCCATCGTGCATCGTATGGGTCGTCGCGCGCGAATATCAGCAACCCTGGGGACTGTGCACCAGGGAAAGCACCTCAACAAAAAAGCACGGCATTTTAAGCGCGGCAATGTCCGCTATGTCGATGCTGCTTGCATGCATAACGAACTATTTGTCGGACGGTAAACCGAATCGGCACAAGCACTTGCATCCTAAATAAAGCTGAACGGATATCCAGGAATGCTAAGCGCAGTCATGCAGCACACCTATTTTTTTTAGAAATTGTCTGCCACGAGAGAGTCATTTTTCTCGACCACGCTTGGCCGTGTTTTCCGCCCCCGTTCCCCACCCCTCAGGATGATTGACGAACATGACTTCAAATAGCCGTCGTGATTTCCTGCGTGCGGCTGCGCAAGCCGCCGGCGCAGCCACCGCTCTTGGAGCAGTCCCGGTCGGTATTCGCAACGCATTGGCGATCCCTGCAAACAACGCAAAAGGCACGATCGAGGATGTCGAGCACATCGTCGTGCTGATGCAGGAGAACCGCTCTTTCGATAACTACTTCGGCACGCTACGTGGCGTGCGCGGCTTCGGCGACTCGCGGCCGATTCCGCTGACCACCGGCAAGTCGGTGTTTTACCAGCCGGCGCCGAATGCCGATGGCTATGTGCTGCCGTATCGCCCGAATCTGCCGAACCTCGGTCTGCAGTTCGTGGTGGACCTCGATCACGGCTGGATCGGCACGCACGACGCATGGAACCACGGCCGCTACGATCAGTGGGTGCCCGCCAAGTCCGCAACGACGATGTTCTACATGACGCGCGAGGACATGCCGTTCCACTACAGCCTCGCCGACGCATTCACGATTTGCGATGCGTACCATTGCGCGTCGATGACGCCCACCGATCCGAACCGCTACTACATGTGGACTGGCTGGGTCGGCAACGACGGCAGCGGCGGCGGTCCCGTGATCGACAACGCGGAAGCCGGCTACTCGTGGAGCACGTTCCCCGAGAAGCTGCAGGCGGCCGGCATTTCGTGGAAGGTCTATCAGGATGTCGGCACCGGTCTCGATGCCGCGGGCTCGTGGGGCTGGACCGACAATCCGTTTATCGGCAACTACGGCGACACGTCGCTGCTGTATTTCAACCAGTACCGCAATGCGCAGCCGGGCAGCCCGCTTTATCAGGCGGCGCGCACGGGCACCAACGTGCTGCAAAGCGGCGGTTACTTCGATATCCTGCTTAACGACGTGAAGAACAACACGTTGCCCCAGGTGTCGTATATCGTCGCGCCGGAAGCATTCTCCGAGCACGGCAACTGGCCGCCGAACTATGGCGCGTGGTATGTCGACCAGGTGCTGCAGGCACTGACGTCGAATCCGGAAGTGTGGAGCAAGACCGTTCTGCTCATCACGTACGACGAGAACGATGGTCTCTTCGACCATATGCCGCCGCCGTATGCATCGTCGACGCCGGACACGGGCCGCTCGACCGTCTCGACGGCCAACGAGTTCTACGCGGGCTCGGGTGACAATCAGCCCGGTCCGTACGGTCTCGGGCCGCGCGTGCCGATGCTCGTCGTGTCGCCGTGGTCGAAGGGCGGGTACGTGTGCTCGGAAGTGTTCGACCATACGTCGATCATCCGCTTCATCGAGAAGCGCTTCGGTCATCGTCACGATCTGCACGAGCCGAACATCACGGCGTGGCGTCGCGCAGTCTGCGGCGATCTGACGTCGGCGTTCGACTTCCGCAACCCGAACCGCCATGTGCCGGCGCTGCCGTCCACCTCGTTTCCCGCGGACAAGAGCCGTCACCCGGACGTCGTGCCCGCGGTGCCGGGCACGCAGTCGCTGCCGAAGCAGGAGCCTGGCGTGCGGCCGGCGCGCGCGCTCGACTACGAGTTCTTCGTGCGCGGCAACGTGAGCGGCTCGGGCAATGCGTTCCGCCTGCACATCACGAATACCGGCAAGCTCGGTGCGAACTTCCTCGTCTATTCGGGCAATGCGCAGGACCTGCCGCGCAGCTATACCGTCGAAGCGGGCAAGGATCTCGCCGATCAGCTGATGCTCGCGGCGAACGGCAGCTACGACTTTTCGGTGTTCGGGCCGAACGGCTTCCTGCGCCGCTTCGTCGGCAAGGTCGATTCGAGCGGACGTCACCAGAGCGGCAGCGTCGAGATCAAGGACGGCTACGACGTCGCGAACGGCAACCTGCAACTGCGGCTGAAGAACGACGGCCGCAACGCTTGCACGTTCAGGATTGCGAGCGCGTACGACTCGCACATCAACGGCTCGCTGCATGTGCGCGGCAACGACGCGAATACCGTGATGGTCGATCTGCGCAAGTCGTCCGGCTGGTACGACCTGACGATCACCGTCGACGCCGACAGCAACGCGCAATGGCGCATTGCCGGCCACGTCGAGACCGGCCGCGACAGCGTTTCTGACCCCGCGCTCGGTAGCTGAACGCGGACCCATCGGCCGGCGGCGCGCAGGGCGGTTTGACGGCGCGACGCCGGCCGTCGACGATTTCGAGGAGACCGCCATGCTGAGAGCGTCGATCCGGCCGCACATTCTTGCGATATTGATTACAGGCGCATTGATAAGCGCTTGCAGTAACGGCAGCGATTCGACGGCTGCACAGACCGGCGCGTCCGGATCGGCAGACGCCGCGTCCTCCGGCGACACCAACACGGCCGCGGCCAACGGTAACGGCAACAACAACGGCGGCGACGGTACGCCGACCGGCCTCGCGCCTGCGCCGTGGGCGATGTCCGCGCCGCAGCCGGCATCGGACGGGCTGCGGCCGCCCGTCATTCATACGGTCGACTAGCGCGATACGACGGCGCAGGTTTCTGCCGCGTGCGTCGGCTGCGGTGCGCGCTTGCACATGCCCCGTGCAGCGCTGTTTCACCCAACTCAAAGCGCGTCTCTCACGCGCAAATCTCATCCATATTTCAGCGCTGTGCCCTGCAGCCCGCGTCATGGGGCGAGCGGCTGCCGCCCGCTCGCGCCCGCGCGCGGCCTCTACACGTACGTCAGCAGCAATCCGCGGCTTGCCTGAAAGCGATCCGGAGCGGTGCCAGGCCACGCGCTCATGAGACTAAAAGCAACGGAATTCGGACTCCTGGAATATTCTCGTCGCATCGATTGTTATGGAAACGACAACTCCCTTTTACCGTCGCCCGGCTCTACGGAGCGCGGCGCGGAATGGCGATACGACGTTTGCTGTGCACGGAAAGCCGCTGAAGCGGAAAGCGGGCTTTCCGGTCGCATAAGTATCCGGAAGGGGACGTTTCTCTATTTTGGAATCTTATATTTCCTTTTTCGAAACGTGCGCAAAAGCCGGGCGCTGACACATGGCCGGCGTGAGCGCGTATGCCGCTCGAAACGTTCGTCGATAAGGCCATCATGCATCTATGGGAACCATTGCAAAAATACTGATCGTCGAATGGGATACGTCGTGCGCCGAGATCTTGTGGAATGAGGTCAGGCTCGCGGGCCACGAACCGCTCGCGGCGTTTTCCGTCGAGCGGGCCGCGATGCTGATCGAGCAGGAACATCCGCAGGCCATTCTGCTGCGATGGAAATTGCCCGACGCATCCGGCTTGTCGCTGATCAACGATCTGCGCACGCATGCGGCCACGAGTCGCATGCCGATCATCGTCCTCGGCGAGGACGATGGGGGCGAAGAGGAATGCGTGCGGGCGCTCGACGCGGGCGCCGACGACTACGTCAAGAGACCGTTCGGCATCCGCGAACTGATCGCGCGCGTGCAGGTCGTGCTGCGGCCGATCGAACATCGCGAAGTGCGCCGCCGCGTGGCGGTCGAGACCCTGACGATGGACTTCGATGCGCGCCGCGCCTTTGCGCGAACGGGCGAGGACCAGCAGGAAGTCGAACTGCAACTGGGGCCGACCTGCTACCGGCTGTTGCGCTTTTTCGTCGAGAATCCGTACAAGGTGCTGTCGCGCAAGGACATTATCGAGAATGTGTGGTTTGGTTCGCCCGTCAAGGAAGGGATTGTCGATGTCTATATCAAGTCGCTACGGGAAACGCTCGATCCGCTGCAGAAAAGCCTGATGATCGAGACGGTGCGCGGCGCCGGATTCCGCCTGGCGTCGGTTGTGGATATGGCGCGGGCCCGGGAACTGCAACTGGCGCAACAGGAGCAAGCGCCGCTCGGTACGCCGGCCGGCGTCCCCGTTGCGCGGCCGACGCCTCCGGCCCAACCGCGCAAACGCGTGCCTGCCGCCGACGATCAGCCGCGCAACGGGGCGGGCTCGCCGGTGGGCAGCGGCGGCGGCGTGCGCAACCAGCCGGTGCTGGTGTCCGATATGAGTGCCGCGGTCGAAAAGATTCGCCATCTGCAGGCGCTGCTGCAGCGGAAGACCGAGGAAAACCGGCTGCTGCGCGACGCGGTTGACGGGGGAGGCGGGAAGCCGATGTCGTCAGGTGCGCTCGCTTCAGGTGGGCACAAAAATAAGAGAGGATGATGAATTTGCGCTAACAGATTATATACAGTCAATTACGGTTTATTTGAACAAATCGGTCGTATCGATATGCATTTGTCACGCTGCTATCAAGTGGGTGAATTACTGTTCACCCGCTTGATTAAGAAATTACCCCTTCCCTATAATGCGTGCATGACAGATACGACCGCCACAGCGCCATCCAGAAGCCGGGGCCGCCCTCGCGAATTCGATATCGACGCGGCGCTCGACAAGGCCGTGGCGGTTTTTTGCGAGCGCGGCTTTCATGCCACGTCTATCGTCGATCTGACCGACGCGATGGAACTCGCGTCCGGCAGTGTCTATAAAGCGTTTAAAGACAAGCAATCGGTTTTCGCGGCCGCGTTCGACCGCATGCAGGCCACGCGCGACGAATTGCTGCAGCGTGTCGTCGAACCGGGCGTACCGCCGCGCGATGTCATTCATCGCGTGCTGATGTTCTACGCGGATGCGTCGTCGGGGGCTTCGGGCAAGCGGGGTTGCCTGCTGGCCAGTAGCGCGATGGTGCTCGGCACGTTCGACGCGGATATCGTGCAGCGCGTGAACGCGGCCTTTCGCAAAATCGAAACGCTGCTGGTCGCGTTGATCCGCGCAGGGCAAAAAGACGGCTCGATATCGAAGCGCGTCGACGGCGAAGCGACGGCGCGACTGATGCTCTGCGCGATGCAGGGCATGCGCGTGATCGGCAAGACCGGCCGGGCGCGCGCGCAGATGCGGCAGGCGGCCGATCTCGCGATGAAACTGCTCGATTGATCCGAGGCGATCCGAGAAGCGCGATGCGCAGACCGGGCGAGGCTCCGCCCGGCGCGATCACTTCAACGCCACTTATCGGGCGTTAATGATCGGGCGTTACATACCGGGCGTTACTTACCGTACGCCGCTCACTGCAGCCATTTGCGCACGTCCTTTTCCCAATCGGGATCCCCGCATCCGGACGGATTCTCCGGCCCCAGCACCGTGATATAGCCGCGCGTCTTCATACACGACTCGTAGGCCCGCACCTGGGTGCAACGTCCCTCGCCCGAGTTGCGCGACACGGTTTTGCATGCGGAGATCGATTTATCCATCGGACCGAAGTCGAGATCGTCCGGACGCGTGAGCGAAGGCGAGTCGGCGCCTGATAACGAAAATTCGACCGGCGCCGTGCTCGAGCAGGCGGCGAGCGAAAAAACCGCCACGGCGGCAAGCGCCGCGGCGCCTCGTGCGAAAAACGAGCCTTTTAGTTGAGTCATTCTGCGTTCTCCGGTTTGGATGGCGTGAGCGTTGGCTTCGAGGTTGCCGCCCAGGCGCTGAGGCCGCTCAGGCTGCTGAGGCCGATGCGGCCGGCTCGCCCGGGGGGGCCATGCTGCGCGCCGACGCGCCACTGTACCAGCAGTCGGCCCTGCGCCCTATGCGTACGAACATTGTCTCGTTACAAAACGCTTGGTATTCGTTTCGCGAAACGCTATGTTCTGTGCGGGCGCCGCCGCTTTGCCACACGGCGCAAGCGGCCGGGCGCAAGATGGATTCCGGTGCAATCGAACAAACCAGGAGACGACATGGATGGCCAGACGGTCGCGGCGTGCATCGACGCCGCGCATGCCGCGCTGAAGGAGCACGCGGCCGAAATCGAAGCGCTCGATCAGCAGATCGGCGACGGCGATCACATCTTCAATCTGCTGCGCGGCATGGAGGCGCTCGTCGCGCTGCGCGAGCAGATCGAAGCGCGCGGCTTCGGGCCTGCGCTTGAACTGGCCGCGATGAAAGTGTTGTCGACGGTCGGCGGCTCGTCGGGGCCGCTGTTCTTTTCGTTGCTGCAAGGGATGGCTAAGGCTTCGGCGGCGTTGCCTGACGTCGTCGCCCCTGGTGCGAGCAATGTGCCGGTCGATGCGGCGGCGCGCATCTTCGCGGGCGGCGTCGACGCGGTCGCGCAACGCGGCAAGACGGGCGTCGGCAGCAAGACGATGATGGATGTGCTGATACCGGTGTCGGCGCGCCTCACCGAACTGGCCGCTCAAGGCGCGAGCACGGCGGCCGTGCTTGATACGCTGCCGCAGGTTGCCGAAGAGAACATGCGCGCAACGCGCGACATGCTGGCGACGAAGGGCCGCGCATCGTTTCTCGGCGAGCGCTCGCGCGGGCATATCGACCCGGGCGCGCGTTCGAGCCAGTTGATGATCGAAGCGGTCTGTGCGCATTTCGCGCGTGCTGCCTGAAAAATAGAGGAGAGGCGTCATGAAAAAATTCATCAACCGCGTCGACGATTTTCTATCTGAAAGCCTAGCCGGTTTTGCCGCGGCGCATGCGGACCTGGTCGAACTGAACAACGAACCCGTCTATGTGCGGCGCAAGGCCGCGACGCCCGGCAAGGTCGCGCTGATTTCCGGCGGCGGCTCGGGCCACGAACCGTTGCACAGCGGTTTTGTCGGTTACGGCATGCTCGACGCCGCGTGCCCTGGCCAGGTGTTCACGTCGCCGACGCCGGACCAGATGATGGCGGCGGCGAAGGCCGTCGATACGGGCGCGGGCGTGCTCTTTATCGTGAAGAACTATTCGGGCGATCTGATGAACTTCGAGATGGCCGCGGAGATGTGCGAAGTGCCGAACGCAACGGTACTCGTCAACGACGACGTCGCGGTCGAGAACTCGAGTTATACGACGGGCCGGCGCGGTGTCGCGGGCACGGTGATCGTCGAGAAGCTCGTGGGCAGCTTTGCCGAAAGCGGCGCGAATCTCGAGCAATGCAAGGCGTTCGGCGAGCATGTGGTGAAACGCATCGCGTCGATGGGTGTGGCGTTTTCGAGCTGCACGGTGCCGGCCGCACGCAAGCCGACCTTCACGCTCGGCGACGACGAAATCGAAATCGGCGTCGGCATTCATGGCGAGCCGGGCCGCCGCCGCGCGCGCATCGAACCGGCCGATGCGATCGTCGACGAACTGCTGACGGCGATCGTCGACGAACTGAAGCCGGATGCGAGCACGCCCTTGCTTGTGCTCGTCAACGGGCTCGGCGGCACGCCGTTGAGCGAACTGTATCTACTGTTTAACTCGGCCACTGCGTGGTTGCGTCAACGCGGTTTGACCATCGGGCGTGTGCAGGTCGGCTCGCTGACCACGTCGCTCGAGATGGCCGGCGCGTCGCTCACGCTGTGCTCACTCGACGATGAAATGATGCGGCACTGGGACAGCCCGGTGCATACGCCGGCGTTGCGCTGGGGCAGGTAAGGCGCGTTGCCCGCGCGCTGCAAATAGCGGCATTTCCCGCATGGGCGCGTTACATTTGGTAAGCATTTCTTACCGGCGTGCGCCGCAGCCCACACGATGCATTGTGAGCGGCGCGCGCCGCATGGCTTGCCGCGCTGTCCGCTCTGGATTGAGCGAAAATATCCAGTAACGATCCGGTAACTCATGCCGGGTCGGATTTCGTCTAACGTTGCGCTATTGAAACCACCTTGAAACTCGAACCGGTATGAGTACCCGAACCCGAACCCTCACCGTTGCACTGCCGGTTATCGCCATCGCACTCGTGCTGGGCGGCTGCGCCGTCGCGCCGCCTAGCGGTCCGAGCATCGTCGCGCTGCCGCGCAAGGGCGAACCGCTCGCGCAGTTCCAGCAGGACGACTACGCGTGCCGCGACTACGCGTTCCGCTCGAGTGACGCGCAAGGCGCCTCGCAGGGCGCGACGCAAAACAGCGTGAACAGCACCGCGCTCGGCACACTCGGCGGCGCCGCGGCAGGCGCATTGCTTGGCGCGGCGGCCGGTAACGCAGGCGTCGGCGCGGCGATCGGCGCGGGCAGCGGGTTGCTGCTCGGCAGCGCAGTCGGCGCAAACGGCGCGACGTATGCGGCCGGCGGCTTGCAGGCGCGTTACGACGCGGCCTACGCCCAATGCATGACGTCGAAGGGCAATACGATCGCGCAGCCGCAAGCGCCGGTCTATGCACCGCAGCCGTACTACTATGCGCCGGCGCCGCGCTACTACGCGCCACCCGTCATGTACGCACCGTACCCGTACTACTGATGCACGAGCGGATGGCGGCAATGAAGGGCAATGATGGGCCGTGATGAGCCGCCGTCTAATCACAAATGGTGATTGACAGGAATTGCGTAATTTTATTCAGTGAACCACAGTCGGCATTTATTCAGAAATAAAGTATTAGCTCTTTTACCCCGTTCATCGTTTTCTTGGTCTGGATGAAAACGACCGGAGTGGGAGGGCCCGAAAAAACCGGAAGCGCTTCGACATATTTCCAGCAACGGACCGGCTCCTGGAAACGCTGCGCTTCCCTTGCTCTCATCCTTACCGGTGCTAGGGTAACCGGTGTCTCGTAAACGTAATGTAATAACAACAAGGTAAAGAAGAAAGTTTCCTTTAATGGAAAATTGCAACACGTTCACGCCATTGTTTCAGTTATCTCACCAAATAGCCGTTTGCGGCAACGAATGCCTTTAATGAGCAAGAAATTTGACGCAATTGGCATAGCGTGACAGCCGCTGTCTGTGTAAGCTCTTGCTGCGTCGTTCAATCTGGCAATAACGGCGCTTGTCCAAAGCGGAGCACTACGCATGAATGCGGTCTCGAATCCAGCTGTCTTACGCGCGCTCGTCACTCGGGTATGGTCGTTTGCTTATCGCGTTACCGAGGACGTTCCGCTTGCGGAAGCCATGGTGGCCAATGCGTGCAGTGCCGGTGCGGAAGCGGGGCGCGCCGAAGCCGGCGGTCAGGTGGGCGAGCGCGAGACGCTGGTGCGCATGCTGGCGGCGGCCCATAGCGTGCTGCGCAGCGGTTCTGCTTATGAACGCTACGAACGCTCGCGCCGGGCGACGCGCAATTCGTCGTCGGGTGCGGGGCGCCGCCGGGTGCGCAGCGCGGACGTGCATTCCAGAATCCTCGCGGAGTTTCGCTCGCTCGCGCCGCCCGAGCGGGCTGCGTTGCTGCTCGCCGAAGTCGAAGGATTGACTTACGAGGAATCGGCGGAAGTGCTGGGCGTGACGGTCGATCGCGCGCGGCTCGCGCATGTCGCGGTGCGTCTGAAGCTCGGCCGCGCGTTCAATGAACACGCCTCCAAATCGCCGATGTCGGCATCGCGCTAGGCTAATCACAGGGCGCTTAGCGCGCTCTCTGCCTGCTCTCCCCGATTTGCGCCATCAGGCTGATGCGTCCAGCGGCCGAATTACATTCCGCAGAAATCGCAGTCGCGCCGCACGCCATTCGCCGCTTTTGCCGCGAAGCCGTGCACGCCACCGTATCGGGAGCGGCGCTTGAAACAGACCGCTAAGAGCGAAACACTCATAGCAAAGCGCTCATAGCAAAGCGCTCATAGCAAAGCGCTCACAGCAGCGCCGACGCCGTCGCTTCATCCGTAATCAGCACATGTGCGAGGCCCGCGCGGATCGCGCCTTTGATTATCCCGATCTTTTGCAACCCGCCGGCCGCGAGAATCAGACGCGGGATCGCGCGCAGGTCGCTGAGCGATGCGTGGATCGTGCGCGGCACGAGCGGGTGATCGACGGCATTGCCGTCGACGTCGAGATAGTGGCCGCAGATATCGCCGGTCGCGCCGGCGTCGCGCAGCGACTGCCAGATCTCGCGTGAGATCACTTCGTATTCGAGCACCTTCGATTGCTCGGAGAGATCGGTCGCGCTCAGCAAGGCCATGTCGACATTGCGCGCCATCTCGAGCACGCTCTTGACCGGTTCGCTTCGAACCAGCGCGTCGCGCAGCGCGGCGCTTTCCGTGTAGAGCGGCGCGGTCATGTAATAGCAGGTCGCATCGAGCATGCGCGCGAAGATCGCCGCGTTGTCGTATGGATTGATCCGCGTGCTCTTTGCCAGGCCGCCGCACATCAGCACGACCGTGTTGTCCATGCCCTGGCGGCGCAGGATGCTTTGCGCGGCCGCGTTGATCGTGCCGCCCCATGTAATGCCAAGCGATTCGCCTTGCCGCAGCCGCTCGGACACATATTGCCCAGCCGCCGCGCCAATTACGGGACGCACATCCGCGTCTTGCGCGGGCGTCGGCACGACGATCGCCTCGGCAAAACCGTAGGCCGCGACGAGGCCCGCTTCGAGCTCGACATAAGCGCCGATCGGGCTATTGATCGTCGTCTGCACGAAGCCGCTCGTGCGCGCGTCGTTGAGCACGCGGTTCACGCGCTTGCGCGTCAAGCCCATGCGCTGCGCGATCGCTTCCTGCGTCTGTCCTTCCTTGAAATACGCCCAGCAGATGCGCGCCATCAGTTGCGCGTCGGCGGTTTGCGGCTCGTCGCCGGGGGCGTCGTTGGCGTCGCGTTTCATTGGGTCTCCGGTCGGTCACTCGCGTTGCCGGATGCGCGTGGCCGCGCACATGGCGTATGACGTGCGTCCGCTCGCGGGGCCGCATCGTCGCGCTGCGCAAGGTACCACCTTTCCGGCCTACGGCACAATTGGGACGTATTGGTCACAAAAGAGTCACGGGACAGATGTACCTTTTGAAGCTCATATGAGCTATGACTTTTTGGACACGCGGCCAGTTGGCCTGTTGACCGGCTACCGCCCTGATCTGCGATGAAACGAACCTCTGCCGTGACGACCATTGCGGTCTTTGCAAGCGACGCACGAGCGGCGACGCGCTGCCGCTCGTCGCGGCGCGAGGCGCGCTGACGTGGCCGGCGTCGAGCTATCGGGCGTCACGCGCCGCTATGGCGCGCATGTCGCGGCGGACGCGGTGAACCTCGCCGTCGCCGATGGCGAATTCGTCGCACTCGTGGGCCCGAGCGGATGCGGAAAGTCAACGCTGCTGCGCCTGATCGCGGGTCTCGACTGGCCCGACGCCGGCGCGATCCGCATCGGCGGGCGCGATGTCGCTGAGCTCGCGGCGGCCGATCGCGACGTCGCGATGGTGTTCCAGAACTACGCGCTCTATCCGCATCTGACGATCCGGCAGAACCTCGCGACACCGCTCGCATTGCGCCGCATGCGCGCATGGGAGCGCATGCCGCTGATGTGGCGTCTGTCGGCGGCGAGCCGGCAGCGGCACGCGCGCATCGACGCGGACGTCGCCGCCGCAGCCGACGCGCTCGGCATTGGCGCGCTGCTCGAACGCAAGCCCGGCGCGCTGTCGGGCGGCCAGCGCCAGCGCGTGGCGCTCGGGCGCGCGATCGTGCGCCAGCCGTCCGTGTTTCTCTACGACGAGCCTTTATCGAACCTCGACGCCGAGCTGCGCGCGAGCATGCGCAGCGAGATCGTCGAGCTGCACCGGCGCCTGAACGTCGCGACGATCTACGTCACGCACGACCAGGTCGAAGCGATGACGATGGCCGACAAGATCGCCGTGATGCGCGGCGGCCGCATCCTGCAGTTCGGCACGCCTGCCGGGCTTTATACGCAGCCGGCGACGCTCGATGTCGCGCGCACGCTCGGCACGCCGGGTATCGGCGTGCTGCAAGCAACGGTGCGTGCGGCGTCGCGTGGTCTCGCGACGGCCAGCGGTTTTGTGCTGCCGCTGGCGGTGAACGCGGTGGACGCGACGGAAGGGGCGAGCGTGAGCGTCGGGCTGCGCGCCGAACATCTCGCGTTGACGGGGATCGGGCAGCACGGCGCGTTGCCTGCGCGCGTGCTGCATGTCGAGTGTCTGGGCGCGGATACGCTCGTGCATGTCGGTCTGTATGGAGCCGATGTTGGCGCCGCAGTGCACGTCACCGCGAACGTCACCGCGGCAAGCCCGATCGGCAAACCGCATCGCGCGCAGAGCGAATCGCAGCAACGACTGATCGTACGCACACCACGCGGGCTGTCCGACCCCATGCCGGTACCGCGTCCCGGCGACGCAGTCGGCGTCTTGCCCGATCTGTCGCGCGCATTGGTGTTCGACGAAACAGGCCGCCGCATCGCGCACGACGTGATCGCGAGCGGCGCAGCAGCGGCGACCCGGCAGTTCGCGCATGGCTGACGTGCTGAGTCCCGACGCGCGCCGCGCAATCGCCATCGCAAACGGCACGAGCCAACACGATCGGCACTGGCCCATCGTCGCGCTGTACGCAGGCCCCGCGATCATCCTCGGCCTCATCACACTGATCGTGCCGCTGGTGGTCGTCATCGGTCTATCGTTCACCGACTACCGGCTCGGCGCATCGACGCTGGCGTTTATCGGCGCGCGCAATTTCGTCGACCTCGCAAGCGATCCGGTCATGCGCCACTCGCTCGCGAACACGCTCGCCTACACGGCGCTCGTCGTGCCTGCATCGACGGCGACCGGCCTCGGCCTCGCGATGCTGATCGACGCGCGCACGAGCCTCAAGGGCCTGTACCGCACGATCCACTTTCTGCCCGTCATGGCCGCGACGATCGCGATCGCCGTGGTCTGGGAGTTCATGCTGCACCCAAGCTTCGGCCTCGTGAACCTGCTGCTCGCGAAGGCGGGCATCGCCGGGCCGCGCTGGCTCGAAGACCCGTCGACGGCGCTGATCTCGCTCGCGATCATCGGCGTCTGGCAGATGGCCGGCTTCAACATGGTGCTGTTCCTGACCGGCCTCACGGCGATTCCCGCGCAGTACTACGAAGCGGCGGCCGTCGATGGCGCTGCGCGCGCATGGGACCGCTTCTGGCTCGTCACGTGGCCGATGCTGCGGCCGATTACCGGTTTCGTCGTCGTGATCTCGGTGATCCGCTCGTTCCAGCTGTTCGAAACGGTCTACGTGATCACGGGCGGCGGCCCGCAGAAATCGACCGAAGTGCTGCTGTACACGATGTTTAGCGAAGCCTTCGAATTCTTCCGCACAGGGCGCGCGGCGGCGATCGCAGTGGTGTTCCTCGTGCTCGTCGGCGTGCTTACGCTGTTGAAGTTCCGGATGACCGCTCCTCGCGCGACGTCACGACGAGCCCGCCCATCATGAGCGCGACACGTCCCCACCTGACCGGCTCGCTGCTGCGCCATCTCGTGCTGATCGCAACCAGCATCGTTGCGCTCGCACCTTTCTTCTGGATGCTGTCGACGGCGATCAAGCCCGCCAACGAAATCTTCAGCCGCGAACTGCACGTGTGGCCCACGCATTTCGCCGGCTGGGTCAACTTCGCCGCGGTGTTCGAGCGCGTGCCGATGCTCACGTATCTCGCGAATGGCGCGCTCGTGGTCGTGCTGATCTTCGTGCTGCAACTTGTCATCGCGTTGCCGTGCGCGTATGTGCTCGCGAAGGTGCCGTTTCGCGGCCGCCGGCTGCTGTTCGGCGCGGTGGTGTTCTGCCTGATGCTGCCGCCGCAGGTCGTGGCGATTCCGCAGTTCCTGCTCGCGCAGCGCCTCGCTCTGATCGACACCTTATGGGCGATGGCGCTGCCGTATAGCGTGTCCGCGTTCGGCATCTATCTGATGCGCCAGTACTTCCGCACGATTCCGGACGAACTGCTTGACGCCGCGCGTCTGGACGGCTTCAGCGAATTCGGCATCGTGTTCCGGCTGATGCTGCCGATCGCGATGCCCGCCGTGACGGCATTCGGCATCTTCTCGGTCACGACGCACTGGAACGAGTTCTTCTGGCCGCAGATCGTGCTGTCGTCGCCGGAGAAGCTGACGCCGCCGCTTGGCATCGCGTTTTTCCGCAACGAGGAGGCCGGCACCGATTACGGCGCGCTGATGGCGGCGGCCGCGATCGTCATCGCGCCGCTGGTGGCCGCGTTTCTGCTTGCGCAGCGCAGGTTTATCGAAGGTATCGCCCTTACCGGCATTAAAGGCTGACACCGGTTAAGCGGGCTAAAGCAGGCTGAGGCGTATTTGACGCGCGCTCGTGCAGCCCGGCTGCAGCCTTTCCGTCACGCATGAAGGAGTATCGGCTTGAACGCACGCAGGACTCGCCTCAAACAGATGATCGGGCTGCTCGGCCTTGTCGGCCCCGGCGCAGCCGCATTCAGTATCGCGCCGCGCGCGGCGGCCGCCGCGCAGACCGAACTCTCGGTGCTGTACGCTTTTCCCGATGTGTTTCGCCCGTCGATGGAAGACCTCGCCAAGCGCTTTATGGCGGCGAACCCGGACATTCGCGTGACGTACCGCGCGCCGGCGCCCGAGTACGAACAGGTGCTGCAAACGGTATTGCGCGAAGCAGTCGCGGGCACGCAGCCCGATGTGGTGATGCAGGGCTTGAACGGTATCCGCACGCTGTCGGACCAGCAGATCGCGGCGCCGCTCGACGGTTTTATCGCTGCGGACAAAGGCTTCGCGACGCAAGGTTTCGACGACGCGCTGCTGCATGCGGGCACCGTTAAAGGCAAGAGTTTTGCGCTGCCGTTCGCCGTGTCCCTGCCCGTGCTCTACTACAACGCGGACCTCGTGGAACGCGCAGGCGGCGACCCCGCGCATCTGCCGGCCACATGGGATGGCGTCATCGCGCTCGCGCACAAGATCGGCAGCCTCGACGCGAACACGGGCGGCATGTTCTACGCGTGGGACGAAACCGGCAACTGGATGTGGCAGGCGCTCGTCTTCAGCCGCGGCGGCACGATGCTCGACAGCAGCGAGCGCAAGGTCGCCTTCGACGGCAGCGAAGGGCGCTGGGCGATCAACCAGCTCGCGCGCTTCGTCAACGAAGGCCGCATGCCGTATCTGACGCATCTGGCCGCGCGCCAGCAGTTCGCAGCCGGCGGTCTCGGTATGGTCGCGACATCGACGGCGCAGCTCGCGACCATCCAGAAGCTTGCCGCCGGGCGTTTTCCGGTGGTGGTCGGCCCGTATCCCGATCTGCGGGCGGGCACGTCGAAGCTGCCGACCGGCGGCAACGGCCTCATGATTACCGCGAAAGACGCGGCAAAACAGCAGGCCGCATGGCGCTTCCTCAGTTTCGCGACGCGCGCGGACGAAGCGGCCGACGTCGCGAAACGCACCGGCTACTTCCCACCGAACGACAAGGCCGCCGTGCTGATGAAAGACTTCTACGCGGCCAATCCGAACTACGCAGTGGCCGTCGGAGAGCGCAGCTTCGCGACCGGCTGGTATGCGTTCCCGGGGCCGAACGGGCTCAAGGTGATCGATGTGATCAAGGACAACCTCGAGTCCGTTGCAAGCGGCAAGCGCGCGCACGAACCGGACAAGGTGCTGGCCGACATGGCCGCTCAAGTTGCAGCACTGTTGCCGAAATGAGCGCGGCTACTGATCACGCCTTGCCGGATCGCAAGGGCGAAGCAGGCGTTGCGCATCCTGCGCCGGCACCGTTGCAATCGCAAACGCGCCGTGCGGTGTTTATCTGCTGCGACGCGCTCGGCCGCGACTGGATCGATGCGGAGCTGACGCCCACCTTGCACGCGCTCGCGCACGAAGGCCTGTGGTGTGCGGATCACCATGCCGTGTTTCCGTCGGTCACGCGCGTATCGGCTGCGTCGGTGGCGACCGGGTGCAGGCCGGATCGCCATGGCTTGCACGGCAATCGCATGGGCCTTGCCGAAAACGGCAAGCTGCGCGTGTACGACGTCGGCGCGCCCGATTTCCGCACGCATCTGCGCCGCGCGACGGGCACGACCTTGCGTGTGCCGACGCTCGCGGAACGCGTCGTCGCGCACGGCGGATTTATCGCCATGTCGAATGTGTCGCCGGGCGCCGCGTATTTTCTCGACCCGGAGCACTTCGGCCACGTGTATCACCGCGCCGGTTCGTTTGCGCCGGGCGGCGAGCCGATCGTCGGCGCGGCGGCGCTCGGCATCGGCCAGGACTTCGCCGGCGACTGGGCGATGACGCAGCGCTTCTGTACCGAAGTGCTGACGTGGCGGCGGCCCGCGGTCGCGGTGTTGTGGCTCGCGCATCCCGATGCGACGCTGCACGGCGCGCCGCTCGGTTCGCCCGTGCATCGCGACGCGCTGCGTCACGCGGATCGCTGCGTCGCCGAAGTGCTGTACACAGTGCGGCGCCAGCGCGAGCAGGGCGAGAACGTTCTGCTGCTCGCCGGCTCCGATCACGGACAGGAGACGATCGCGGGCAGCGTCGATCTCGATGCATGGTTGCGCGCGCAAGGACTCGCGCGCGAGGTCGATGCGTGTCATATCGCGGTGGCCGGGCAGGGCACGGCCGCGCTGCTGTATGCGACCGAAGCGGGCCGGCATGCGCTCGGCGGCGTGCTCGAACGATTGAGCCACGAGCCGTGGGTCGATGCGGTCGAAACCGGCGACGCGTTGCGTGCGCGTGGCCTCGATGCGCGCGACGGCATCGTGGCCGCGGTGAATATGGCGCGTGTCGCCGGCGGCAATGCGCACGGTGTGCGCGGCATGCGCTGGACCGTCGACGAGCCCGGCAAGACCAAAGTGCCGGGCCACGGCGAACACGGCGGCTGGGGCGCCGATGAGACGCGTCCGTTTCTGATCGTCGATCACGCGGGCATGGCGCCCGCGGTGATCGATCAGCCGACGGGGCTTGTCGATATCGCGCCGACCGTGCTCGATTTTCTGGGCTTGCCGTATGGCGATGTCGACGGGCGCTCGCTGCTCGAACGCGTTGGCGCGGATGGTGCGGATGGTGCGTTCAGCGACGCACGAGCCGACGCGCAATCCGCTACACACGCGAAGGCGCGCCCGCGCGACTAGCGCGTACCCATCGATCCACTTCTGAAAATCAATGCGCGCGCTACGTCTCGGTGAAATTGTCCGCCGTCGTGAACTGAATCGGTGGCGTCACGACGGCTGGCTGCTTGCGCATCGCGAGCAGCGCGACCACCTGTTGCACATGCGTGCCCTGGCCGCCCTCGTCAGGGCACTGCGTCCTCGCAAGCGCTGCAAGGCTGTGCGACTGCGTCGCCTGCACTGAACACGGCACGCCATCTACGGCGCGCCGCTTGACTCCAGGCCGCGAGGCAACCGTGCGATGCCCGGCATCGATGCCGCAGACATGGCATCATCACAAGATCGCGGCGCCACGAAGTCCGGCGCGAAGCAGCCCTCGGGGGGCGCCAATCTTCCGCGTCATCGCAGTGCAACTTGCCACTGCACACTCGCGCGTCGCACACTTCTTCTACTCATCGAATCGCCAGGATTGGACCGGATATGGACGAATTAGTTGTTGCTCTATCGGCCGTCGAGGCGCGGCGCATGATCGGCAGCCGCGAGCTCTCGCCGGTCGAGTTGCTCGACGCCTGCATTGCGCGTATCGAAGCCTTGAACCCGGCCGTGAATGCCATCGCGGCAACCGATTTCGACCGCGCGCGCGACGCCGCGCGCCGCGCCGAGCAGGCGGTGGTGCGCGGCGACGCACTGGGCACCCTGCACGGCCTGCCGATCGGCATCAAGGATCTCGAGGAAACCGCGGGTCTGTTGACCACCTACGGCTCGCCGCTTTTTCGCACGCACGTGCCGCAGCAGGACCACGTGATGGTCGCGCGTTTGCGGGCCGCGGGCGCGATCGTCGCCGCGAAGACCAATGTGCCCGAGTTCGGCGCGGGCGCGAATACGCGCAACGTCGTGTGGGGCGCGACCGGCAATCCGTTCAATCCGTTGCTGAATGCGGGCGGCTCGTCGGGCGGTTCGGCCGTCGCGCTCGCTACCGACATGTTGCCGCTGTGCACGGGTTCCGATACCGGCGGATCGCTGCGCATTCCTGCCGCAATGTGTGGCGTGGTCGGCCTTCGTCCGTCGCCGGGGCTTGTGCCGAACGATCGGCTGCCGCTCGGCTGGACGCCGCTGACGGTGGTCGGCCCGATGGCTCGCAACGTTGCCGATACGCGGCTGCAGCTTGCGGCGACCGTCGGCCTCGAAGCGAGCGACCCGCTGAGCGTGCCGAACGACAGGGCCGCGTTCGCGCAATTCAGGCCCGTCGACATCGCGACCTTGCGCGTCGCTTACACCGAAGACTTCGGCGTGGCCGCCGTCGACGACACGATGCGCAAGACGTTCCGCGAGAAAATCGCTGCGCTGTCGCGCGAAGTGAAAGTGTGCGAGCCGCTCGAGCTCGACATGGGCGAAGCGGACCGCTGTTTCGATATCATCCGCGCGCAGAATTTTGTGGCCGGCTTTCAGGAGATCTACGAGCGCGATCCCGACTCGCTCGGATCGAACACGCGCACCAACTACGAGATGGGCCGCGCGATGTCGCTGGCCGACGTCGTGTGGGCGCATGCGGAACAGACGCGGCTGTTCCGCCGCTTTCAGCAGGTATTCGACCGCTACGACGTGATCGTGTCGCCGACCACGCCGGTCACGACCTTCCCGTGGTCGCAGGTCTATCTCGCGGAAATGAACGGCAAGCCGCTCGCGAACTATTACCGCTGGCTCGCGCTGACCTATCTGGTCACACTCGCGACCAACCCGGCGATCTCGCTGCCGTGCGGCACCGATTACGCGGGCATGCCGTTCGGGATGCAGGTGATCGGCGCGTTTCGCGGCGATGCACGGCTGCTCGATATCGCGCAGTCGCTCGAAATGCGGTGGGAACGCGACGCGGCGCGTCGCCGTGTGCGTCCCGATCTTGCGAAGCTGGCGCAGCCGGTGCCGGAGCTGAAGTCGATCGTGACTGCCGCGCCCGGGGTGTAACGCCGCGCGATGGGCGTGAAAGGCCTTGATCAAGGAAGGCGCGCACATAAACGCACTTGACCAACAGCAACGAGTTCCACCCGCGTATCGCATGATGGAACAACTGTCGTCAATGCACGGCCGGCGCGCGGATCTATGCGCGCGACGCCGCTGCATTTGCGCGGCGATCACCTACACTCCTTGACGTGCGTGTGCACGCCAAGGAGTTCACTGTGGCTCAATCCGCTCTCTTCCAACCGGCGCAGGTCCGCAACGTGCACCTGTCGAACCGGATCGTGATTGCACCGATGTGCCAGTATTCGGCCGAAAACGGCTGCATGAACGACTGGCATGTGATTCACCTCGGGCAGCTCGCGCTATCGGGCGCCGCGCTCCTGACGATCGAAGCGACTGCGGTCGTACCGGAAGGCCGTATCACATACGGCGACGTCGGTCTCTACGACGATGCGTGCGAAGCCGCGATGCGCGAGACGCTCGGGCATATCCGGCGCTGGTCGAACATGCCGATTGGCCTGCAGCTCGATCATGCGGGGCGCAAGGCGTCGACCGAAGTGCCGTGGGCCGGCAGGCTGCAGTTCGCGCCGGGACAGCCGAACGGCTGGCAGACCGAGGCGCCGTCGGCGATTCCGTTCGACCGGCACGATCACCCGCCGGTCGCGCTCGACCGCGACGGACTCAAACGCGTGCGCGATGCATTCGCCGCGGCCGCCCAACGCGCCGCACGGCTCGGTCTCGACCTCATCCAGCTGCATTGCGCGCACGGTTACTTGCTGCATCAGTTCCTGTCGCCGCTCTCGAATCAGCGCACCGACGAATACGGCGGCTCGCTCGAAAACCGCATGCGCTTTCCGCTCGAAGTATTCGACGTAGTGCGCGACGCCTTTCCCAAGGAGCGGCCCGTCAGCGTGCGCGTGTCGGGCACCGACTGGGTCGAGGGCGGCTGGGATATCGAGCAGACCATCGCGTTTGCGAAGGCGATCGAAGCGCGCGGCTGCGATGCGATCCACGTATCGAGCGGCGGCCTGCATGCGGAGCAGAAGATTCCCGTGGCGCCGGGCTACCAGGTGTCGCTTGCGCGCGCGGTGAAGGCGGCCGTGCGTATGCCGGTCATCGCGGTCGGCTTGATCAGCAACGTCGAACATGCCGAAAGCATCGTCGCGAACGGCGACGCCGATATGATCGCGCTCGCCCGCACAGTGCTCTACGATCCGCGCTGGCCGTGGCATGCGGCCGCGGAACTGGGCGCGCAGGTACGCGCGCCGAAGCAGTATCTGCGCGCGCAGCCGAGCCGCTTCAAGTCGCTGTTCGGCGACGCGCGCATCGTGTGCCCCGAGCCGATGTGGACCGAAGCCGACGAGTGCCTGCTCAGCATCGAAGACGAATAGGCGGTTCAAGACGGTAAGAGCACACACGGTGTGCGTGCCGCATAAAGCGCGGCGTGCGCCCATTATCTTTTTTGCGCGCATCAAGGAATCATGCAAGCCGTGCGTAGTCGAATCGTAGCGCGAGCGGCCGGGCGGGCCGCTCGCAAGCTTGGTGAATCGACGAACAGGTATGGAACAGCTGTTTTTGACGCGCGCACGCGCGATAGAAAAGATTATGGTGCGCCGGCGCATCGTTTCCGATGCGCTCGACGACCGGCATGTCGCGAATCCGGATACGTTGCGCGCGGAGCAGGTCGAACTCGAGCGTCTGCTGCTCGATGTCCGCGTGGGGCGCGCGACCGAGTTCGTGCTTCAGGAGGACGCTGCCGCGTTGCATTGCTTCGTGATGCCGGACTGAGCGCAGTGCTCCGGCAACCTCAGCGTGTCGTGCGCGGCGTCGCTGAGCCCATCCGCGCTAACCGCATCGTCCATGTTCGCGCAGCGCATGCGCCACTGGTGCGGCGTCGCGCCTTCCTGGCGGCCGAACACGGTCGTGAAGTGCGACTGCGTGCGGAAGCCCACATTCAGCGCAACATCGATCATGCTCATCTGCGTCGATGCGAGCAGCAGCTTTGCGCGCTCGATGCGCCGACGCATCACGAAGAGACGCGGTGACGCACCCACTGCCGCACGAAAGCGCGCCGCGAAATAGGTCGGCGAAAGTCCGACCGCATGCGCGAGCTGCTGCAGCGAAATCGGCTGATCGAGATGGTTGTCGATAAACGCGACCGTGCGTTGCAGGCGCCAGCTTTCGAGCGCGGGCGTTCTGCCGGGCTCGGGCTGACCGGAGTGGGCCGGTTGCAATGCGATGCCGAGTGCGCGCGCGGCGATCGCGCGCGCGACCGCGTCCACGCAGGCGCGGCTCGCCGGGTCCGGGCTATCGAGCGCTTCGACGAGCACATGCATGAGCTGCCGGATCACGCTGTCGCGCATGAATGGAAAGCACGCATGGTGTGCCTGCTGCGTGCGCATCGCGAGCGCCGGATCGGGACATTGCGCGACGTACTCCGCCGACAGGTAAATATGGAGAAAGTCGGACGGCGCATGTGCACGGTACTCGATCTGCGTCGCGGGCGCGGTCACTTGCACCATGCCGCGATCGATCGGACCGTCGTGCAGCACATGGCCATGCGTCGACAGGCGCATCAGCGTCGGACGCAGCGCGAGCGCGATCACGTAATAGCCTTGCGGGCCGATCGCATTGCCTTCGCCTTCGGAGCTGGTGGTCCAGCGCGCCAGCACGATCGTGTGCGCGCCATGCGGCGCGGGATCGTCGGCGCGCTCCTGCGGCATGCCGCGCCAGCTCGCTTCATGACGAAGCTGCGCGCGCGGCCGGGCCGGCGGCATCAATGGTGTGCGCATGCCGCTGCCGGCTGCGGTGAGGTTCGAGGGCTCTACGGATAAAGATATGAACGACGACATCGCGGATCACCTCGTGATGGAGGGCGGAACTACGACGAAACTGCGGCGAAACTACGAGCAGGTCGTGTCTGATGCGGCCGGGCACGGGAAACGGGCCTCGCCGCCCGTATCGACGCGCGGCCCACGAAAAAACGTAGACGCCTCGAACATATCGTCGGTCGGGCGCAGTGGAAATCGTACGGTAGTGTCCAATGGGCAAATCACAGTCTGCGGTATCTATACGAAGGTATGCACTGCGATGGCCATGCCCACGCGGCGATACCGTTCATTAGCGCGCAATGCATCCCTGGGGCGCGGCGATCTCGCTGCACAAAAATGGATCGGTGTGCTGCAGAAGTGGCGGCAGTTGTAACGCCGCTTGCGTATTCGAGAACTTCGTCGAAAGATGGCTTGCCGGTCGTTCGCGCGTCCTGCCTGAACGCCGGTAGCGGCAGATGGTATGCGGCCACGGCAAGCACATCCTGGAGCGATCGACATGAAAATCCTGATTGTTTTGACCTCGCACGACAAGCTAGGCGATACCGGCAAGAAAACCGGTTTCTGGCTTGAGGAACTCGCGGCACCTTATTACGTATTCAAGGACGCAGGAGCGGAACTGACGCTTGCCTCGGTAAAGGGCGGTCAACCGCCGCTCGACCCTAAAAGCAACGAACCCGAATTTCAAACCGATCTGACGCGCCGCTTCGAGAAAGACACGGAAGCGACCAACACACTCGCGAACACCCACAAGCTGTCGACCATGTCGATGGACGACTTCGATGCCGTGTTCTACCCCGGCGGGCATGGCCCGATGTGGGACCTCGCCGAAGACAAGGACTCCGCCGCGCTGATCGAACGCGCGATCGCCACGGACAAACTGGTGACGGCCGTGTGTCACGCACCGTGCGTTTTTAAAAACGTCAAAGGCAAGGATGGCAAGCCATTCGTTGCGGGCCGCTCGGTCACGGGCTTTGCGAACAGCGAGGAAGAGGCCGTGCAATTGACGAAGGTCGTGCCGTTTCTCGTCGAAGACATGCTGAAGGAAAAGGGCGGCAAGTATTCGAAAGGCCCGGACTGGGCGCCGTATGTCCTCGTCGACGGCCTGTTGGTCACAGGACAAAACCCGGCGTCTTCGGGTCCCGCTGCAAAAGAGCTTCTCAAGCTGTTCAAGAACTGAGTACTAAGTGCGTCGGCACAGCACTGACTGGCAATCGAACAAAAGTGAAGAAGGCCGCTGCGCGCGATGGATCGCGGATCGATCGCGCGCAGCGGCCTTTCCTGTTGCCTCGTATTCGTTGTTGCAGCGCGTGCCCTTGCGCGCCATTTGTCTAACCCGTTTGACGCACGATCGCCCACGAAAGAGTAAGCTTTCACTCAATGCCACGTTTGCGGCTCCGGCCTTTGCATGTCGGCCCGGCGTCCCGCGCGAAATCCCACGCTGCATCCTGAATTCATACGAGGCTCTTTTATGAAAGCATCGGATCTGTTCGTCAAATCGTTGGAAGCGGAAGGCGTTGAATACGTGTTCGGCATTCCCGGAGAAGAAAATCTGGATCTGCTCGAATCGTTGCGCCGCTCCCGCATCCGGCTGATTCTGACGCGCCACGAACAGGCGGCGGGTTTTATGGCGGCAACCTATGGCCGTCTGACGGGCCGCACGGGCGTCTGTATTGCGACGCTCGGGCCCGGCGCCACGAACTTTGTCACCGCGGCCGCGTATGCGCAGTTAGGCGGCATGCCGATGCTGATGGTGACCGGGCAGAAGCCGATCAAGTCGAGCAAGCAGGGGCATTTCCAGATTGTCGACGTCGTGCGCATGATGGAGCCGCTCACGAAATACACACGCCAGATCGTGTCGATCGGCAATATCCCTGCGTCAGTGCGCGAAGCATTCCGTCGCGCCGAAGAGGAACGGCCCGGCGCCACGCATCTGGAATTGCCCGAAGACGTCGCGCATGAAGAAGGCGACGGCAAGCCGATTCCGAAGAGCTACAGCCGGCGGCCGGTGGTCGAGGAAAAGGCGGTCGAGCGCGCGGTCGAAGCGATCACCGCGGCGCGGCATCCGTTGCTGATGATCGGTGCGGGCGGCAATCGCAAGACCACCTGCAACATGCTGCGCGAATTCGTCGATCAGGTCGGCATTCCGTTTTTCACGACGCAAATGGGCAAGGGCGTGATCGACGAATCGCATCCGATGTGGCTCGGCAATGCGACCTTGTCCGACGGCGACTTCGTGCACCGCGCGATCGATCACGCCGACTGCATCATCAATGTCGGCCACGACGTGATCGAAAAGCCACCGTTTTTTATGCGCGGCGCTGACGTCGGCGACAAGACGGTTATTCATGTGAATTTTCTCGGCGCCGAAGTGGATGCCGTGTACTTCCCGCAGATCGAAGTGGTCGGCGATATCGCGAATGCGGTGTGGCAGTTGAAAGAGGCGCTCAAGGGGCGCGGCGAGCATTGGGATTTCGCGCGCTTCACCGAGATCAAGTCGCACTTCGACGCGCATCTCGCGAAGGGCCAGCACGACGAACGTTTTCCGATGTACCCGGTGCGTATCGTCAACGACGTCTACGAGACGATGCCGCAGGACGGCATCATCTGTCTCGACAACGGCATGTACAAGATCTGGTTCGCGCGCTACTACCGCGCGCATGAGCCGAATTCGCTGCTGCTCGACAATGCGCTCGCGTCGATGGGCGCGGGGCTGCCGTCCGCGATCGCAACGAAGATCGTGCATCCGGAGCGCAAGGTGATGGCTGTTTGCGGCGACGGCGGCTTCATGATGAATTCGCAGGAGCTCGAAACTGCGGTGCGCCTGAAGCTCGATCTCGTCGTGCTGATATTGCGCGACGACGCATTCGGCATGATCCGCTGGAAGCAGGAAAACATGAATTTCCCGGACTATGGGATGACGCTCTCGAACCCGGACTTCGTCGACTACGCGAAAAGCTATGGCGCGCATGGGCATCGCATCACGTCGGCGGCGGAGTTCGCGCCGCTCGTGCGCGATTGTTTCGCGACACCGGGAGTGCATGTCATCGATCTGCCGATCGACTACTCTGACAACGAGCGCGTGCTGAATCGCGAGATCAAGCGCTTATCGGCGCAGCTTTGACAGGCGCCGCGCGGGTGCCGGGTCCGCGGCGGCTTCTCGGCCGCTTCCCGGAATTTCCGCGGCGGCTGCGGCAGCTTCGCACACAGCGCGGCACGCCGATTGCTCAGCCCGACGCGAATGACGAGCGTCCTCAAGGAGACGTGTGATGCTGAAAAAGACGTACCCGTACTACCTTGCCAACGAACCGGTCGCCGCGAACACGGATCTCGAAGTGACCGACAAATTCACGGGCGAAGTCGCGACGCGCGTCGCGCTCGCCGACGCAAAAGCCATCGATGCGGCGATCGCCCGCGCGGCCGAAGCGATGCCGGCGATGCGCGCGTTTGCGCCGTTCAAACGGCAAGCGGTGCTCGAACACTGCGTGAAGCGCTTTCGCGAGCGCTACGACGAGCTCGCGATGGCGCTCTGCATCGAGGCCGGCAAGCCGATCAACGATTCGCGCGGCGAAGTCACGCGCCTGATCGATACCTTCAAGGTCGCGGCCGAAGAATCCGTGCGGATGGACGGCGAAGTGATCAATCTGGAAATTTCGCCGCGCGCCAAGGGCTACCACGGCTACGTGAAGCGTGTGCCGATCGGGCCGTGCTCGTTTATCTCGCCGTTCAATTTCCCGCTGAACCTCGCCGCGCACAAGGTCGCGCCCGGTATCGCGGCGGGCGTGCCGTTCGTGATGAAGCCGGCGAGCCGCACGCCGGTCGGCGCGCTGATCATCGGCGAAGTGCTCGCCGAAACGGACTTGCCGAAGGGCGCGTTTTCGATTCTGCCCGCGCACCGCGACGGTGCCGACCTGTTTACGACCGATGAACGTTTCAAACTACTTTCATTCACGGGCTCGCCCGCGGTCGGCTGGGACCTGAAAGCGAAGGCCGGCAAGAAGAAAGTCATTCTGGAACTGGGCGGCAATGCGGCGGCGATCGTCGACAAGGACCAGCGCGACAAGCTCGACTATGTGGTCGACCGGCTGGCGTTCGGCGCGTTCTATCAATCGGGCCAAAGCTGCATCGGCGTGCAGCGCATCCTCGCGCACGCGGATATCTATGACGCGTTGCGCGAAAGGTTGATTGCAAAAACGAAGTCGCTGAAGATGGGGGATCCGAAGGACGAGCAAACCTTCGTCGGGCCGATGATCTCCGAATCGGAAGCAAAACGCCTTGCCGGCTGGATGGAAAGCGCGGTGAAGGCGGGGGCGAAGATCGTCGCGGGCGGCAAGGTCGACGGCGCCAATTTCGAGGCGACGCTGCTCGAAAACGTCGGACGCGATACGGACCTGTATCGCAAGGAAGCATTCGGGCCGGTCGCGATACTCGAACGCTTCGAGCAGTACAGCGAAGCACTTGCGACCGTCAACGACAGCGACTTCGGCCTGCAGGCAGGCGTGTTTACCGATTCGCTCGCGCATGCGCACGAAGCGTGGGACGAACTGGAAGTGGGTGGGGTGGTGATCAACGATGTGCCGTCGTTCAGAGTCGACAATATGCCGTACGGCGGCGTGAAGGATTCGGGTCTTGGCCGCGAGGGCATTCGCTACGCGATCGAGGATATGACCGAATTGCGCCTGATGGTGATGCGCGAGACATGGCGCAAGTAGCGCGCGGCGCATTCGTTCGGCTCGCTGTGCCAACAGTATTGAACGGGCGGCGCGACGTGCGGTAACGCCACACCGCGTGGGCATCACACGGGGCTGGTAGAATCACGCGTCATTTTTGCAGGACACAGCATGGGTTTCGAACAACTGGCCGAGTTGAAAAAGCAACTCGAGCAGCAAGCGCGGCAACAAAGGCAGCAGAAGGCTGCGGAGCGAGCGGCGGAAAAATCCGCGGATGGCTCGATGGGCTCGACGTATCGGCCGCGTAAAGACGGCGAAGGCCGGGGCCGCCCGGCGGGTCAGGGCGGCGGCGGCCAATCCGCTGCTCAATCGGGCAACGCTGCAGGTAACGCTTCGGGCGGCCACTCAGGCGGCCACTCAGGCAGCCACTCAGGCAGCCACTCAGGCAGCCCGTCGGCGGGCCAGCCGGGCGGCGCGCAGAAGCACGCGCGGCATGGCGAGTCGCGCGGGCGGCAGCAGCAGGGGCGGCCGCAACGTGGCGAATCGCGTGACCAGCAGCGCGACCCGCAGCGTGGCGAGTCGCGCGGCCAGGGACGCGGGGAAGCACGTGGGGAAGCGCGCACCGGCGGGCAGCAAGTCGGCCAGCACGCGGGACACGAGGCGCGTCCGCCGTCCGGAAATCAGGCGGATTCGCGCAATCGCCAGAGAAACAGACCGCCGCAGGAACCGGTCGATCCGGTCGTGCACGCGATCGGCAAATTGCAGAAGCGCTTTCCTGCTGCGTTCCCGAAGAAGCCCGAGCCGAAACTGCCGCTGAAAATCGGCATTCTCGAAGATCTGCTGCCGCATGCGCAGGAACTGGCGCTAAACGAAGCCGAAATTCGCGAAGCGATCGCCACATGGTGCCGCGGCAGCCGCTACTGGGCGTGTCTCGTCGAGGGCGCGGCGCGCGTCGATCTGAACGGCCAGCCGGCGGGGCAGGTCAGCTCGCGCGATACGGCGTTCGCGCGCAGTTTGCAGCGCGGCGGTCCACGTCGGCCGCGCCATGCGGAAGGGGCGGCGCAGCCGTCGGATAAGCCGCAGGAGCAGGCGGCAACGGGCGACACGCCAGCGGCGGAAAACGCACAGGTTGCGGAAAACGCGCAGGTTGCGGAAAGCGCGCAGGTTGCGGAAAGCGCACAGGTTGCAGAAGGCGCGCCAGCGGCCGAAAACGCACAGATTGCGGAAAGCACGCCAGCGGCGGAAGCGGCGCAGGCAATGGAGCCGGCGCAAGCATCGGCGCATTCGCAGGCATCAGAGAACACGCAAGCGGTATCGCCTTCAGCCGATGCAAACGAAGCCGCGGCCCAGCCGGCGCCTGAAAACGAGACTTCGTCGGCATCGACCAAAGCCGCAACCGAATAGCTGCGAGATAGCGGCCGGATAAAAGCAAATAATCTGGAATAAAAAGCAAAAAGGAATAAAAGCACAGCGAGCGCTGTAATCGGGACAAGGGCGTCATGCGGCGTCCTCTGTTTCCGCTTAGTTTCCGCTCAGTTTCCGATCCACGGAGGCCCTCGCTGATGAACGCTCCCGCATTCCAATCCCCCGCTTTTTTCGACGATCCGTACCAGTACTACGAAGTACTGCGCGAGCAAGGGCCGCTCGTCGCATTGACGCCGGACGGCAAGCGTTTCGCGACGGCGCGCTACGGGATCGTCACCGCCTTGCTCGACGACCGCCGCATGGGCCGCCGTTATATGCCCGGCGTCGTGCGCCGTTATGGCGAAGAACGCGCGTCGCAGCCGACGTTCCAGGCGCTCAGCCGTATGTTCATCACGATGGATCCGCCCGAGCACACGCCGCTGCGCGCCTTGCTGATGCAAGCGTTCAACGCGCGTCAGGTCGAGCGGCTGCGCGAAGTCACGCGCGCGACGGCCGAGCGGCTGATCGGCGCGCTGGCGCACGACAAGCCATTCGATCTCGTCAGCGGTTACGCGTTGCCGCTGCCCGTGCAGGTGATTGCCGGCGTGCTTGGCTTGCCGTTCGAGGAAGCCGCGGCGATCGGGCTGAAGATGGAGCGCTTTGCAAGAGCGTTCGAATCGATCGCGATGGACGACGCGACGCTCGCCGCGGCCAACGCGGCGACGCTCGAACTCGAACACTACTTCTACGGTGTGCTCGAAGCGCGCCGCACGCAGCCTGGCAACGATCTGATTTCGATGCTGATCTCGGTCGAAGCGGAAGGCAGGCGCCTGACCAACGATGAAATCGTGTCGAACGTGCTGCTGCTCTTTTTTGCCGGGCACGAAACCACCTCGAACATGATCGGCAACGCGGTGGTGAGCTTGCATCGGCATCCGGAGCAACTGAAGAAGTTGCGCGAACAACCACAGTTGCTGCCCAAGGCGATTATCGAGTGCATGCGCTATGAGAGCTCGGTGCAAACGGCGCTGCGCACGACACTCGAAGACGGCGTGGAAATTGAAGGCATTGCGTTGCCGCGCGGTTCGATCGTCACGCTGATGCTGGGCGGTGCGAACCGCGACCCCGCGCAATTTCACGACCCGAACCAGCTGATTCTCGACCGCACGGAAAACGACCGGCGCATTCTGTCGTTCGGCGGCGGCCTGCACTATTGCCTCGGTGCACGCCTCGCGCAGCTCGAACTGCATATCGCGCTCGAAACGCTGCTCACGCGGCTGCCGGATTTGCGCGTGCTGAATCTGCACGAACTGCACTGGCGGCATCACAATACGCTGCGTGGCGTCGAAGCGCTGTGGTGCGAGCATCCTGCCAAGGCGGCCACGGCGGCGGCGCGTGCGGTCGTGTAAGCGGCTTTTTCAGCGAGGCGGTTGCGTGACGCTGGGGTGGCGATTGGGTGGCGGTTCGGAGGCGGCAGAGGGTCCATGCCGCTGCGGCGGCGCTTTGCGGCGATCGCCGTCGCGATTTCTTGCGCAATGCTAAGCTAGCGCAGCGCCGGTATTTGCCACTGCATTAAATTGCAACGGCGCTTTCGTCACGGTGTGTTTGTCATTGCACGTTCGTCACTGCACTTTCGTCACTGCTTTTTGTCACATATTCGCTGCTGTCTTTGTGGCCGCTGTCTTTGTGACCGCTTTGCCGCTTCATGTCGCCATTGCCACGCGCGCAGCAAAGCGTGGCCACCAGGCATTTGCACAGGATTCGCGCCCCCCATGAAAAAACTCTTCCTGATCGCTGTGTTTGCCACGTCGTTTGTCTTTTCCGGCAGCGCGTTCGCGCAGATCGACGACAAATCCGACCCGCAAACGCTGATCAAGACCGTCACGCAACAGGTGCTTGACGAAGTGCGCCAGCAGTCGATCGACCCGAGCGACATCCCGCGCATCATGGATATCGTGAACCGGGACATCCTGCCGTATATCGATTTCCGCTACACCACGCAACTTGCGATCGGCCGCTACTGGCGCACCGCAACGCCCGAGCAGCAGAAAACGCTCGTGCATCAGTTCCAGATGCTGCTGATTCACCTGTATGCAGGCGCGCTCGCACAATTGAAGCCCGACCAGAAAATGGAGTATCCGCCAATGCGGATGTCGCCGAGCGATACGGACACGGTAGTGCGCACCATTGCGGTGACGAACGCGCAACCGGTCGAAATCGACTACCGGCTGCACAAGACGCCGGAAGGCTGGCGTGTCTACGATCTGAATGTGGTCGGCGCGTGGCTCGTGCAGACGTATCGGCAGCAGTTCGGTGAGAAGATCGCGCAAAGCGGCATTGACGGGCTTATTCAGTTCCTGACCGAGCGCAACGAACAGCTCGCTTCGGGCAAACAGCAGCAGTGAAAGCACGTAAGCAGGCGCATAAGCAGACACATCGCAGGCGATAAGGCACAGCGTCCGTCGAGTGGAATGTGCCGCCGCGTTGCAGTTTTGTTGTAATTCCTAAGTTTTAAATTGAAAGCTTTGTATCACGCGGAATAGAAACGATGGCTCGGATGTTTCCGGAGCAGGCATTTATGCCAAGGAGACTCCCGTCATGTTCCGCAATCGTTTATCCATTTTCCGCGTATGCACCGTGCTGGCCGCCGCCTGTCTGGCGGCCGGGTCCGTGCCGGCTCAATCCGCTGTTTCGACGTCGTCGTCGCTTACGCCGTTGCATGCGACGCCGTACACATCCACTACCGCGACCGGCGTGCAGATCTATATGTGCGAGTACGACAGCGCGCACCATCTCGCGTGGTTATTCAGAAGTCCACAGGCGACGTTGTACGACACAGTCGGACGAGCCGTGTTTCAGCACGACGCGGGACCGTCATGGCAGGCGCACGACGGTAGCCGTATCGTCGGCCATCCGATTGCCCAGATGGCCAGCGCATCTCCAGGCAGTATTCCGCAGTTGTTGCTTGAAACGACAAGCGACGATAAAAACGGCAACAGCGGCGGCAACAGCGGCGGCGAACTGTCGGGCGTGCGCTATGTGCAGCGATTGAACACGGTGGGCGGCAGTGCGCCGGCCCAGATGTGCACGGCTGAACATCAGGTTGCTTACTCGCCGTACTTCGCGAACTACGTGTTCTGGAAGTGAGCGCCGCGAGCCGCATGCGGCCGCCGCGTCACACGCGAACACGGCCGCATCGGTGCTCATCAGGATTGCGTGTGTTTCGCGAGCAGCGAACGTACACCCGACGGCGTGAGCGGCGCGCGTTCGAGCAGCAGCCGTTTTGCCGAATCGGCGATGATCACGACGCCGCCGGCCAGTATCACGGTGTCCTTGATGATCAGCCGGCCGTGCTCGGATAAAAACGGAAAGCCGTGCTGCGCATCGCCGAGCGCGGGCACCCAGGTCTCCGGTGTCGTTATCAGGAACGACAGTGTGACGAACGGTGTGAGAAACGACAGCACGCCACCGAGCAGCCCGAGGTTGCGCGAAACGAAGTTCGACAGCACGAGCAGGCCAATGATGATTTCGAGCGTGCCGAGGCCACGCGAGAAGCCGTACGTGTTATTGGCCTGCTGCCATTGGCGTTGCTCGGGCACGAGCTGGCCTTCCTTCGTCATATGCTGCGCATACTCCTTCGGATGCTCGTAGAAGAACTCCATCACAGGGCTTTGCGCGACGAGCGGCGTAATACTGTCCGCTTCGTACGGAACGAACTTTAGCGCGCCGATCCACAGAAACACGATCGCGATGGCGATACGGACGAGATTCGCGCCGAGGCCTTCGCCACGGCTCGCGACTCGCAGAAAGTCGGTATAGAGGTTCATGATTTTTCTCACCAGAAGAGTCGGAGGAGGCCGCGCGAACGGCCCGCGCGTGACTTATTGCCCGAAATAGATTGGCTTCATGCCGTCGTTGCCCGGCTGTGCGAAGCGGTTGCCGCCGGATGCCGACGTACCTGCGGCGTCGACGCCATAGCCCGAGTTTTCTTGAACTGCTTTTGCTGCCGGCTGCGTCGCATGGACGCGCGCCTCTGCCAGTTGCAGCGCGTCCGGATAGTGCGCGTCCTCGCCGACCGACTGGTCGTAACCGGCTGCACGCAATTGCGCGAGTTCGGCCCGCACCTGGGCACGCGTCAGTTCACCCGCGTGCGCGACGTTCGCGGCAGTGCCGGCCCATGCGGAAATGGCGAGCGCGGCCGCGGCCACGAGGGGAGTAGCGAATCGGATCTTCATCATGTTTCTCCGTTGAGGTGGGTAACGTGTGGCCATCGGCGATGGCGTACGTCCACTCTAGGAGGGAACCTGCGGCGGCCTGCAGTCCGGATGGATCAAACACATGCTCATTCGGATCAGGCCTCATGGAAGGCGCGACCACTGCGTGAGACTGGCGGAAAGCGCTGCATTTTTGGCGCGATTCGCCGTTCGGCGCTTTTTGCAAAGCGACGCTTTGCACCCATGTCCTCCAACGAGGAAGTATTGCGCGCATCACGGCGTAGTGCTTCCGCGGTACCGGAAACACACCTCTCGCCTCGCTGTTTGGAAAAACGTCATCGCCAGGGTTGCGCGATCCGGAATGTGATCGACATCGTTGGACGGATGAAATCATGCTTCGTTATTTTCTGAACGCAATCTCCAGATGGTTCGTGAGCGCGTCGTTTGACCGTCGCGAGGAATACCTCGCGCAGGCAAAGACGATCGATGAACTCGAACGCCGCATACGGGAGACGGACCGCTGGCTTGGGCCCTGAAACAGCCTGATCGCTATGCGATAAACGCACGCATTCGCGATGCGTGCGTTTATCGCGAAACGCACGGGCAGGCGAAAAGCACGCGCCGCCGAAAGACCTGAGAGGCGCATGGTTATAGCGCTCGAAGACCATAAAACCGTATCGACATAAAGGGCTCCTGATAAAGCCTAAACTTTGATTCATGCGGTACGGAACATGCATCGGACGATGCAGAAGTCACGCGCAGGATTCACATGGAGAGTACGCATGGCAGACACGATGACCGAACTCGACCCCTTCGTAAACCGTCAGTACAAGCATGGTTTTGTGTCGGACGTGCAGGCCGATTCGTTGCCGCCGGGGCTGGACGAGAACGTGATCCGCGCAATTTCAGCGCGCAAAGGCGAGCCGGAGTTTCTGCTCGAATGGCGCCTTGCGGCATATCGCCACTGGTTGACGATGATCGAGCCGCAATGGGCCACGGTGCGGCGCGAGGCGATCGATTACCAGTCGATCGTCTATTACTCGGCGCCAAAGACGGGAAATACCGGGCCGAAGAGTCTCGACGAAGTCGACCCGGAACTGTTGCGCACCTACGAAAGGCTCGGCGTGCCGCTCAAGGAACGCGAAATACTGGCGGGCGTGGCGGTCGATGCGGTGTTCGACAGCGTATCGGTTGCCACGACGTTCCGTGAAAAGCTCTCGGCGCTCGGCATTATTTTCTGCTCGTTTTCGGATGCGGTACGCGATCACCCGGATCTCGTGCAGCGATATCTGGGATCCGTCGTGCCGCACAAGGACAACTTCTTTGCGGCATTGAATTCGGCGGTGTTCAGCGACGGCTCGTTTGTCTATGTGCCGCCCGGCGTGCGCTGCCCGATGGAACTGTCGACCTATTTCCGCATCAATGCGCAAAACACCGGCCAGTTCGAACGCACGCTGATCATCGCGGACAAAGGCGCGCAAGTCAGTTATCTCGAAGGCTGCACAGCGCCGATGCGCGATGAAAATCAGCTGCATGCGGCGGTGGTGGAACTTGTCGCGCTCGACGATGCGCAGATCCGCTATTCGACGGTGCAGAACTGGTATCCGGGCGACGAGAACGGCCGCGGCGGCATCTACAACTTCGTGACCAAGCGCGGCGATTGCCGCGGGAAAAATTCGAAGATTTCGTGGACGCAGGTCGAAACCGGCTCGGCCATCACGTGGAAGTACCCGAGCGTGATTCTGCGCGGCGACAACTCGATCGGGGAGTTCTACTCGGTCGCGCTGACCAACAACCTGCAGCAGGCGGATACCGGCACGAAGATGATTCATATCGGCGCGAATACTCGCAGCACGATCGTGTCCAAGGGCATTTCGGCGGGGCGCGGCAGCAACGCGTATCGCGGACTCGTGCGCATCGCGCGTTCGGCCGAAGGCGCGCGCAATTTCACGCAATGCGATTCGCTGCTAATGGGCGACCGCTGCAGCGCGCATACGTTTCCGTATATCGAAGTGAAAAATCCGACAGCGAAGGTCGAGCACGAAGCATCGACGTCGCGCGTCGGCGAAGACCAGCTGTTCTATTGCATGCAGCGCGGGCTGTCGGCGGAAGACGCGGTGTCGATGATCGTCAACGGATTCTGCAAGGAAGTGTTCGACCAGTTGCCGATGGAATTCGCGGTCGAAGCGCAAAAGCTGCTGGGCATCAGCCTGGAAGGCAGCGTGGGCTAGCAAAGCTGAAGTGGCAGTCACGAAAGAACAGCCAGGAGTATTTAATCATGCTGAAAATCAGAAACCTGCGTGCAAGCGTTGAAGGCAAAGAGATTCTGCGCGGCATCGACCTCGATGTGAAGCCGGGCGAAGTGCACGCGATCATGGGGCCGAACGGCTCGGGCAAGAGCACGCTTGCGAATGTGCTGGCGGGCCGCGACCAGTTCGAGATTACGGGTGGCGAAGTATCGTGGTTCGGCTCGAATCTGCTCGAGCTTGCGCCGGAGGAACGCGCGCGCGAAGGCATTTTTCTCGCGTTCCAGTATCCGGTCGAAATTCCGGGCGTGAGCAACGTCTATCTGCTGCGCGCGGCGCTCAATGCGCAGCGCCGCCATCGCGGCGAACCGGAACTCGACGCGATCGATTTTCTCGAGCTGCTGCGAAGCAGGATGGACGTGATGCAGATGAACGACGATCTACTGCATCGCGCGGTGAACGAAGGGTTCTCCGGCGGCGAGAAGAAGCGCAACGAGATTCTGCAGATGGCGGTGCTCGAACCGAAGCTGGCGATTCTCGATGAAACCGATTCCGGACTCGATATCGACGCGCTGCAACTCGTGGCCAAAGGCGTCAATGCCATGCGCAGCCCCGAGCGCGCGATTGTGCTGGTCACGCACTATCAGCGGCTGCTCGACTACATCGTGCCGGACTATGTGCACGTGCTGTCGCAAGGGAAAATCGTGCGGTCGGGCACGCGTGAGCTGGCGCTCGAGCTTGAACAGCGCGGTTATGGCTGGCTCGTGCAGGGTTCCGACGAAGAGGCTTCTGCGCAGGTGACGGTATGAAGAGCGAGTCCCTCGACCATCTGACGCAGGTGTTCACGGCGCTTGCGCCGACTTTGCCGGGCGCGGCGCTGCCGTGGATGAACGAGCGGCGCTTGCGGGCCTTCGAACAGTTTCGCGTGCAGGGGTTTCCGGCGCGTACCGAGGAAGCGTGGAAGTACACGAATCTCGACGTTCTGAACGACAAGCTGCTGCGTTTTGCACCGGCCCTCGATCATCAAGGCTATCAACAGGACGTCGAACGGCTCGTGAAGCTGCATGCGCTCCATGACGCACACCGGTTGGTGTTTGTGAACGGCGCGTGGGTGCAGGAGCAGTCCGACATCGGTGCGCTGCCGCCGGGCGTATTTATCGGCAGCCTCGCCAGTGCGCTCGAACAGATGCCCGACGAAATCCGCAAGCAACTCGAACGTGACGAAGAGTTCAACGGGCTCACAGCGTTTAACGCCGCTTTTGCGCGCGATGGTTTCGTGATGCTGATACCGCCGCATACGATGCTCGACAAGCCGCTGCATGTGCTCTTTATCGGCGGCGGCGAAAGCGATCTGACCGTCCAGCCTTTGAACCTGATTGTCGCAGGGGCGCACGCGCGTTGTGCCGCCGTAGAACAGTATGTTGGCACTCGGGAAAACTGGTACTACACAAACACGGTGACGCACATCCATGCGGATGACAACGCGGATGTGCAGCACTATCGCGTGCAACAGGAAGCGCCGGCCGCCGTTCATACGGGAACCGTCATTGCCGGGCAACGTAGCGCGAGTCGTTTCTCGTCGTATGCGTTTTCGTTCGGCGCCGCGCTCGCGCGCTCGACGATTACCGCGAAGCTCGCCGCGCCGGGCACGCACACGACGCTCGATGGCCTTTACGTCGGAAACAGCAAGCAGCATCTCGACCACTACACGATGATCGATCATGCACACCCGCAATGCTCGAGCCGCGAGACTTACCGCGGCGTGCTCGACGGCTCCGCGCACGGCGTATTTAACGGGCGCATCGTCGTGCGCCAGGATGCGCAGAAGACCGATGCCGATCAGGCCAATCACAATCTGCTGCTGTCGCGCAATGCGGAAGTCGACACCAAGCCTCAACTCGAGATCTTCGCCGACGACGTGCGCTGCACGCATGGCACAACGGTCGGGCAGCTCGACGAAACGCAGCTGTTCTATCTGCGTGCGCGCGGCATCGACGAACCGGCCGCACGCGCGCTGCTGACCTTCGCCTTTGCGCGCGACGTGATCGACCGCGTGGCGATCGATTCGTTGAAAGCGCGTCTCGAAGCCACCTTGCTGACGCGGATGGCCGATGCACCGGCCGACGCAAAGGATGCCTGAAGGAGCGTATGCATATGAAACGCATCGATCTGGAACGCGAAGACCTCGTGCGCGTATGGCGGCACGATTTTCCGATTCTCGACACCCGTCCGAACGGCAAGCCGCTCGTTTATCTCGACAATGCGGCGACTACGCAAAAGCCGTATCGCGTGATCGAGGCGGAAGCCGACTACTACCGCAATACGAATTCGAACGTGCACCGCGGCGTGCACTGGCTGGCCGAGCGCGCAACGGAAGCCTACGAGCGTTCGCGCGCGACGGTCGCGAAGTTTATCCATGCCGCGGACACGTCTGAGATTATTTTCGTGCGCGGCACCACCGAAGCGATCAACCTCGTCGCGCACAGCTTCGCGCGGCCGCGTTTGCAGCCGGGCGACGAGATCGTCATCTCCGCGATCGAACATCATTCGAATATCGTGCCGTGGCAGCTTGCATGCGAACAGACCGGGGCGACGCTGAAAGTCGTGCCGGTCGACGATACCGGCACGCTCGATGTGAGGGCGTTTGAAGATCTGCTGAGCCCGCGGACTAAACTCGTTGCGCTCGCACATGTGTCGAATGCATTGGGCACGATCAATCCGATCAAGCGGCTGATCGACATTGCACATAAGCATGGCATTCCTGTGCTGCTCGACGGCGCGCAGGCCATTGCACATGTACCCGTCGACGTGCGGTCGCTCGATTGCGATTTCTACGCTTTTTCGGGCCACAAGCTGTACGGCCCGACCGGTATCGGCGTGCTGTACGGCAAGGCGAAATGGCTCGGTACGATGCCGCCGTGGCAGGGCGGAGGCGACATGATTCGCACCGTGTCGTTCGAAAAGACCACGTACAACGAACTGCCGTGGAAATTCGAAGCGGGCACGCCGAATATCGCCGGCGCCATCGCGCTTGCGGCTGCGATCGACTATATCGGCTCGCTCGGCTTCGGCGCGATTGAAGCGTGCGAGCATGCGCTGCTCGAGCACGCGACCGATGAATTGCAGCGCGTGGACGGGGTGCGGCTGATCGGCACGGCCGCGGAAAAATCGGGCATTCTGTCTTTCGTCGTCGACGGCATTCACGCGCACGATGTCGGCTCGATTCTGAGCGATGCCGGCGTTGCCGTGCGCGCTGGCCACCATTGCGCGATGCCGGCCATGGCGCGCTTTAACGTGCCGGCAACGGTGCGTGCTTCGCTAGCGCTATACAACACGCACGAGGAGATCGACGCTTTGGTGAAGGGCCTTGCGCGCGTGAAGGAGCTGTTCGGATCATGAGCGATATCCGCGAGCTGTATCAGGAGGTGATCTTCGATCACTACCGCCGGCCGCATAACCGGCATGACGTCGATCACGCAAGCCACATGGCGGTGGGTTACAACACGCTGTGCGGCGACCGCGTCAAGCTTGCGCTGCGCGTCGAGAACGGCATCGTGACCGAGGTTGGTTTCGACGGCGAGGGGTGTGCGATCGCCACCGCATCGGCATCGATGATGACCGATCTCGTCAAGGGCAAGACGCTTGAGGAGGCGGAACGGCTTATCGAGCGCTTTCAAGGCATGGTGACAAGCGATCATGAACCCGCGCAAGGCGATGTCGAAGGCCTTGGTAAAACACGGATTCTCGCCGGCGTGCGTGACTATCCGGCGCGCGTCAAATGCGCAACGCTTGCGTGGCACACGCTATCGGCGGCATTGCACGGTCGCAAGGAGCATGAAGAATGAGCGGCGAATCGTTTAGCGACGAAAGCACGCGTCCGCTGAAAGACCGCGTGATCGACGGATTGCGTACGCTATACGACCCGGAGATCCCGGTGAACATCTACGATCTCGGTCTGATCTACGACCTGAAGGTCGACGAGGAAGCAGGCCGCGTCGAAATCCAGATGACGCTGACGGCGCCCGCGTGCCCGGTCGCAGAAACGTTTCCGTCGGTGGTCGAGGAAGAAGTGTTTTCGCTGGCAGGCGTACGTGACGTCAAGATTGAACTCGTGTGGGAGCCGCCCTGGACGAAGGCGCGCATGACCGAGGCCGCGCGTCTTCAACTCGGTATGTTCTGATCCTGGGCGGAGTCGGTCTGGAGCGTTTCGGCAGTGAACCCCTCATGTGCACCGCCCGCCGCTGAGGAAGAGCGACGCAGCGCAAGCGCCTGCGCTTCGCTTGGCGCGACACCGAATCGCTCCTTGAACGCGCGGCTGAAATGCGATGCGGTCGTAAATCCGCACTCGAACGCGACCTGTACGACCAGATTGCGCCGCCATGGCGTCGCCGCAAGCAGCTGAGCGGCGCGTTCGAGGCGCACCGACTGCACGTAGCGCATCAACGACGTGCCTTGCGCCGTGAAAAGACGGCTCAGATGCTTTTCGGACACGCACGCATGCGCGGCAATCTGCGACGGAGAGAGATCCGCATTGCCGGCGTTACGCGAAATAAACTGCTTCGCCTTGAAGATGATGGCCGCCGGTCCGCGGCCGGTGCGAACCACGGTCGGATCGTCGATCACGATATCGAGCAGATCGAGCAACTGATCGCCCAGGCGGCGCCTGACCTCGGCGCTCGACGCGCCTGATTGCTGGCCGAGCACTTCGATCAACGCGCGGACCGCCTGCACGTCTGGCGAAGACACATCGGGCAGATAAATGCCACGCAATGCGCAGCGAAAGCCGCGTTCGCGCAGGGCGGAACGCGGAAAGCGCAAGCCGAGCCCGGTCGCGCGTTCGGTGACCATTTCCCGGTAAGGCTCTTTGGGATCGAGCACGACGACGTCGCCCTCGTGAATCACGCGTGTTTGCCCGAACTGTTCGATGATGGCGGAGCCGCTTTTGACGACCTTAAGAAACAGATGGTCGTGCGTCAACGGCGACTCGTCGGGAGACACGGGCGTGATCGTCTGATGGCGAAAATCGGCAGACAGGATCGCGATCTGCCCGGCGCTCCAGCTGGTAAAACCTGCGTCGATCGAACGTAGCGGGTCCATCCGGCAGTCGATACCGAGCGAGCGCAAGCGTTGCTGCCATTCGTACTGGCCGGCAGCGCCGCGGCTATAGGACAGGTATTGGGAAGGCGTGGTCATCGCAGTGTCTCTATGAAAACGACTGCGCGACGTCAAATTCGCTTTGCGCAGTCGTACCTTTATTGGACACGTGATGGATAGCTTCTATTCCGAAGTTCCGATGTCAGGTGATCGTTTACGTATTTGAAAGGCCTAAGCCGCCTCGAACAGGTCGGTTGAGCCGCTTGTCAGCGGCGCCTCGTTGGACCAGCCGGCAAGATTGTCGAGCGCGATCTCGCCAAGCATATCGATAAAGGCGGGCGCTTCATTGAGGCAATCGATGCGATGGAATTCCATGCCGCCAAATTCAAGGAAAATATCGCGTCCCTCGATGCCGATTTCTTCGATCGTCTCGATGCAATCGGCCGTGAATCCGGGGCAAAACACGTCGACGCGCGAAGTGTCGGCGTCGCCGAGGTCGGCGAGCATTTCGTCCGTCGCGGGTTCGAGCCACTTCTGATAACCGAAGCGCGATTGAAACGTCACGCAAAATTGCCCGGGTGCAAGTCCGAGTGCAACGGCCAGCAAGGCGCCGGTTTGCATGCACTGGCTGTAGTAAGGATCGCCGAGTTCGACCGAGCGCAATGGCAAGCCATGAAAGCTGAACAGCACCTTGTCGCCCGCGGCGAAGTTTGGCCGGCCGTTCGCATCCCAATAGCGCTGCACCTGACGACGCAGCGCTTCGATATAGCGCGCGTCCGCATGATAGTGATTGACGAAGCGCATGACGGGCTGGTTGCGGATTTTTCGCAGCGCGGCCGCGATCTTGTCGAATGCGGTGGCGGTGGTCGACGCCGCGTATTGCGGATACATCGGCAGCACGAGAATGCGCTTCACGCCGTTCGCGCGCAGCCGAGTGATGACCGCCGCAATCGACGGGTTGCCATAACGCATCGCATGTTCGACGACAATGCGCTTACCGCGCGCATCGAACCACGCCTGCAGCTCGCGCGCCTGACGTTCGGTGTGCACGGCAAGCGGTGACCCTTCCTGCATCCAGATCGATTCATATTTCTTCGCCGACGCGCGGCTGCGAAACGGCAGCACAAGTCCGTGCAGAAGCGGTTGCCACGGCCACGCCGGCAGCTCGACCACGCGCGGGTCGGACAGAAACTCGGCAAGGTATCGCCGGACATCGCGCGGCGAGGGCGTGTCGGGCGTGCCGAGGTTGATCAGCAGTACGGCGGTGTCGGCTGAGTGCGTATCGGTGTGCCTGGCGGGGCTGAGGCTGGAATGCATGACGTGGACTCCTGAAGCTCATCACATGCTCCAAGTGTTGCACCGGCGAATGCGGTCTTCAATGAGTACGCGCCGTTGCTCCATGACAAATGCACCGCGTTTTCTGCCACTGTGAACGGGATTTACGCGCTGCCTAGACCGTCATGAAGTACGGGTACGGAGGCTGCGCGACGCGCGAACGGCGAAGCGTCGCCTGCTCATCGAGATCGATGGCCTGTTTGTCCCACAATAAGGCACGGCCTTTGCGTTGATCTTCTTCGAGTCTCGGGTTTTTCGTCTTCAACGAATTGAGAAATTGGGTTGCGTCGGATTGGTACATTCCGGCCTCCATACAAGAGAATCGACTACACAAACAGGATGATGAGCATGACGTAAGAAAATATCGCTCACCTCGTGTCGATTCGAGTATGAGTTAGGTCAGATTGCGTGAACACATCGACGAACGCGCGATTTCTGCCAGACGTCCTGTGTTTGCTGCCGTGTTCGCGTGCGGGTTTGCTTCTCACATCGCCGTTTCTTTCGCGTACTGGGCAACTGGCATCAGGTGCTCCGGCGCCGGTTCCTGTATGCCGAGCTGAACTGCTTTACGAACGAGATCAGCCACGGTCGTCGCGCCCATTTTTTTCATCGCTTCCCTGCGGTAGATCTTGACCGTGATCTCGCTCAGGCACATCTGGGACGCAATCTGCTTGTTCATCAGACCGCTTACCACGAGCGTCATCACTTCGCGCTGCCGCGGGGTCAGCGAGTCGTAATGATTGCGCAGCGCCGCCAGCGACCGTTGGTAGCGTATGCGCTTCTCATCGACTTTAAGCGCCTCGGCAACCACATCAAGCAGTTCCTGGTCTCGAACCGGCTTCGTCAGGAAGTCAAACGCACCGGCTTTCATCGCTTTGACCGACATTGCAACGTCGCCGTGCGCCGTCATGAAGATGATCGGAATATGAATTTGACGCTCTCGCATCTGGCTTTGAACGACAAAGCCGCTTGGGCCTCTTAAGCGCACGTCGAGCAGCAGGCACGATGGCCTGTCGGGCATGTTGCTTGTCAGAAAGTCCACTGCGTGCGAGTAGGTCTTTGCTTGTAGTCCCACCGAACGGAACAAAGATTCGACTGCTTCGCAGATCGGTGAATCGTCATCGATTACATAGACGATTCCGCTGCTGTCGTTGCTCTCCGAGCCACGGCTGACTGTCTCGCTCATAGATTCTGCAAAACCGGCTATATCTTGATTACTGGTTACAGTTCGCGGTTCGCGCTGTGTTGAGTCTACGCAACCGGAGAATGGCAAGAAGTCTACTCAATGACAGATATGTTGTCACGGAGCGCGCGAAGAGTTGAGGATTGCATGGCCCGCGAGTTGCCATGAAAAGGAATGCGTATGAATGAGTGAAATGCTGTGCTGACGCGGGTTCGGGCGGCTCGTTCGGGAGGCCCGTTCCCGACGCCGCTTTCATGCGGCGCGTTTGATCCTTCGCGTAATCGCGACGAATCGCCGGCAGGTCCCCGCCACTTCGCGGCTGTTCGGCCCAATCGTTCGATCCGCTGCGTCCTCGGAGATCGTTGAATTTGCAACGATGTCGCTGCTGCCGCCGATACTGGAAAGACAGCTTATGCGTGTAACCGGTATTTCAGCGCCGGTTGCCGCTCCCGGCGTGCGTTCGGCTTGAGTGAACCAGAAACCGTCGCCGTGTCCCGCCACCGTACTGCTGATCTCGAGTGTGTCCGGAATCGTCGCAGCATGCTCGATAAAGCCAACGTCCGCGATACCTGTTTCGACAAGGCGGCATACATCTGCCGCCGAGCCTTCCATCATGGTCAGATTGATCTCAGGGCGTTTGCCGATCACGGTCACGACGAGTTCGTGCGCAACGGCATGGGACTGGCCGTGCAGCGTGGCGACGCGCAATGTCTTGCCTGGGGTGCCCCGATGCATCGACCGGATCTGCCCGACGGTTACGTCCACGAGCTTGTACGCGGCGCGAACCGCGCGCCACAGCGCATCGCCCTGTTTCGTGAGTTCGATACCGCGGCCGTGCCGGCGAAAGACGCGATGGCCGACCGCCAGCTCGATTTCCCGAAGCTGTTTGCTCAACGCCGATTGGGTGACATTGAGTGCGATGGCCGCCTCGGACAACGATTTATAGGAGGCAACCTTAACGAATTGACGCAGCTGGTAGTCGATGTTCTTCATACCGATTTCGTTCGTATACGGCCAAAACAGACAGTGGAGGGTGCCGGGATGAACAGAACTCCTACTGAAATGCACTCAACGAATCGGCACTCGATGTTCGTACATAGTAGTAGGTACAGAACGCGACCGTCAACGCGCGGCCGGCACTGCATAGCTGGTATGTAGCCGTAACCGACGAAAGCGATTGAAACGGTTATCGGGCGAGGAGGGTAACCACGTTATCCCAATACGCGATCCGTCAAGACCGGCATCCGTATATGCGAGCGGAGGCTGCGGAATATTCACCGGGCCCGCAATGTTATGGAAGCAGAGGTATTCATGGGCTGATTCGACAGTCGCGGTATCGGCGCCGAATCGGCGAACAGTCAGTCGATTTCGAGTGGGTATCGCCTACCTTTGCACACATGCACACCACCATTCTTGCACCCGCGGTCTTGCTGGCGGCATGGACGTCCGTTCTGCTGTGGGGGCCGAGCCTCTTTGCGCTGCTGCTGGCAGCACTGGCTGGGAGTCATCCGGCGAGGACGACGGCACGCCCGGCGCGCGACTCGACGCTCGAGTCCGGTGTGCTGAAAACGGCTACATGGATTCGCTACGATACCGCCCGGCTGCTCGACGCGCCGGTGATTTTCTATGTGGTGTCGCTTGCGCTGGAAATGAGTCAGCGAGCAAGCGACTTCGATAGTAGCGTTGCGTGGTGCTATGCGCTGTTGCGGATCGCGTATAGCATCAGCTGGCTCGTTCCCGCCGATAATCCGACGCGACGTATTCTGTTTTTTTCGTCCGCGGGCGCGCTGCAGGTACTGATGATACGGTGCCTTTTCGATGTGCTTGCGTGATGCGCTGTCGCGCTCACTCGCCTGCGGCGTACCGCTGACGGGCGCGGAAGTTCGCAACCTTGTGGCGATTGCCGCACATGGCCATGCTGCACCAGCGGCGCCGATGTGCCTTGGTTCGATCGTAGAACCACAGCACGCAGTCGTCAGCCTCGCATTTCCGGACCAGTTCGAAGTCCCCGGTTGCGAGCAGCTCCGCGGCCGCTTGCGCGACCGGCGATAGCAGTTGCTCGGGCGACGAGCGCTCATATTCGTGGACGACGTCGAGATGCCCGTGCGCTTTGCGAACCAGGTTCACGTGATACCGCACATGGACGAGAAAAGCATTGAGCGCGGCGATGTCGACCCGCTTTCCCTCTTTCTTTTGAATGACGAGCTTCCTGATGACGTCGCGCAGGTGGCGGGCGGAGCCGAGCAGGGCGCCCTTTCTGAATGACGGCTGCTCCTTCGCGTCGAGATACCCCATTGCCTGCAACCAGGCAACGACATCGCCATCGGTTTGGAGGTAGTCGTACAACTCGCCCTCATTCGTTGCCAGCGTATTGGCAAAGTCGAGCGCAGGGTCGTCAGCAAGCTGCAGAAACGCTTGGGAAGGGGCAAGCATCAATCTTCTCCAGTAACCGGGAAGCCGATTGTAACCGGTAAAACTGTAAATGACAAGTTATTAGCCGGTCAAATCTGGGTGTCGGCGCTTGCGGGTCCGGTAACCAGTATTCGCAATATACAGGAGTCTCGGCGTTCAAGGGGTTCGCCGTTCGCCTTTTTGCCCGTGGCGTACGGGCAGGCGTGCGGCGGACATCGGTGTATGCGCGGCACAGAAAGCGGACGCCATGACGAGCGAATTGGCTTACGGTTGATGACGTAAGTGAATGCCAGTGCAGGCAAGATGTCAAGTTTGGGCGACGCAGAAGTGGGTGTGATTGCGTAACGGGCGACGGCCGGCACCGGGAAGACAGGTATGGGCAACAACGCGCAACCGCAGGAATCGGCGCGAAGTTCATTCGCTTCCGAGAATGAGCGCCGTAAGGAAGGCAGCTAACAGCGAGCGCAATAGCGGCTAGCGTTGCGTTATCGCGCTTCCGATACGAAATCGGCCAGGTGACTTCCCAAAAGCACAGGCTCGTCTTCGGGCAGAAAGTGTCCGGCCGTCTCTACGATCTCGATCTTCGCGTTTTGCAACGCGTTCGCGAGCCGATGCCCGTATTCGACGGGCTGAAAATGGTCGTGCGCGCCCCAGATCAGCAAGACCGGAATGTCGAGCGCCTCGATATCGGCGATTCGTGCCATGAGGTCTTCGCTGCGCAGCGCGCGGGCGGCGCGCAGATAGGCGAGACGGCCGGCCACGCCATGGAAAGGCCGTTCATAACCGGCAACGAGTTCGGGTGTGACGAGTTCGCTTTTCGCTAACCCATGCTTCAAGCCCTTGGCAAAGCCTCGCTGCAGATCGAAATCTTCCGCGCCCAGAATGGCGTCCCAGGCGGGATCTTTAAGGCGTGCAATGCCGGGTTCGGGAAACGAGTCGTAAGCGACGCTGTCGACCAAGGCCATTCGATCGACCGCCAGCGATGTATCGAGCGCAAGCAATTGTGCGACGCCGCCGCCGATATCGTGGCCCACCACGGCGCCGCGTTGCCAACCTGCCTCATGCATCGCGGCCGCAATGAAATGCGCCTGTGCGCGCACACCGATGTCGAGCGCCTCCGGCTTTGACGAATCGCCGTATCCGACCAGATCGAAGGCAATCCAGCCGCATTGCTTCGCGGACAGTTCCGGCGTGACGTGGCGCCAAAGATGGCGGTTCGTAGGAATGCCGTGCAGCAATACCACCGTGGGCGGTTGAGCGGAGCGCGTATAGGCGATCCGCTGACCTTCAACGTTGATTGAGCCTTCAAGCGGCATTTGCATGGCCAACCCTTAGTGGTTCGCTGGAGAAGCTGTTGCAGCCTGCGCGGCGGCGCATTCGACGATGGCGAGGTCGAGACAGGCTATGAGCGCCACACGCGAATCGTCGGCGCGTGAGCGCTTCATGGCGCGGCTGATTGCGAAACTGCCTTGAACCACGGTGACGATGGTGAGCGCGATGTGGGCGGCGGGCAGCGCCAGGCGGATCGATCCCGCTGCCTGTTCGCTTTCAAGAATCGCTTGCAGCCGGGCCTCCAGGTGCTCGAAATAACGCGCTAAAGGAAGCCGCAGTGCATCGTCCTGAACCGCGGAATCCCAGACGAGCCGGCCAACGCGGCAACCTGACAACGGCCTTGTATTCTGCTCGAGAAAGCTAAGCAGACGATCCTTGAAGCGTCCACCACGCGACATCGCCTGTTCGAAATCCGCGATGCGCTCGTCGACGACTTCGACGATCGCGGTAAGCGCCAGCGCCTGCTTGCCTGGAAAGTGATGATAGAAACTGCCCTGGCCTGAATGACTCTTCAGCTGAATGTCGCGTGGGCTCGTTGCTTCATATCCCTTGTCCCAAAGCAGGTCTTTCGTTGCCTCGATGATGTCTTCCCGCCGGCCCATCTCTACGCGCCTCCTGATCGTTCGGCATGGTGCCCGTCCTGGTGCCCATGTCCTTGCTGCGTACATACTATTAAGTACAGCACCTGGGGTCAAGGCGCGATATGGCCGGTTTTGATCCGCGTCGTATAGAAACCGGTGTAACTGGATATACTGGTTGCACATTGTTTTCAGCGTTGTTTTCCTCGATGTTTTCCTTTCAATAAGGTGCATTTGTATGGCGATTGCGAGAGCGATGGCGTCGGAGTTCCGTTTCAATTCCGGCCGGGTTTCACTCGACCTTGCTGCGACAATCCGGCGGCGCGCCTCGAAACCGGTCGACGTCATGGCGCCGGCGGGTGCGAGCGGCAGATGGCTTAAAGCGGCAGGTCTATTCTCCGATGTGCCGGCGCTTTCCAGAAGCGAAGAGGTCCGCCTTGCCGAGCTGCGCGAAGCGATCTGGCAGCTGGTCACGGGGGCGATGCACGGCAAGTTGCCGGACCGCGCCGTGAGCATCGTCAATCGCGCGGCGAAGTATCCGCTGGGAATGCCGCAGCTCGATAGTTCGACCGGCACTGTATCGGTGGTTTCCGACGATCCCTTGGCAACGGCGATCTCGATCATTGCGCGCGATGCGATCGACCTCGTAACGGGGCCGCTGAAAATGCGCGTCAAGACCTGCGACCAGCCCGATTGCAGGATGCTCTTCGTCGATACCTCGCCGAGCGGTCAGCGCCGCTGGTGTTCGATGCAGCGCTGCGGCAGCCGCGCGAAAGTTCATGCGTTCAAGCGCAAGCAGGCGGGGGCCGCGCATACGCATTGAGCCGCGCGAAGGCCGGCGGTGTCCTGACACCGGCTTCCCGTCTGGCGCGTTGCCTCTGCCCGGCGCGCCACAGCACGCAGCCCTTATCCTTCACGGCCACGCTGGCCGTGCCCACCGCTTTACTTCCGCAACACAAGATCCAGTCCTCGTGTCTTGCCATCCGGCGCGTGCATATCTGTTATGACACAGCCTGGAGCTCGAGCGGCACCGCATTCGCGCGCCCGATGATTTTGTCGTCGTCAGGCCTACTGGGGTAGTCCTTAGCGTTCTACGACACGCTTTGCGCTCAACACTTCATCGTCCATTCAGGACAGAAATAGAAAAGTGTTTTCACGTGTCGACAAGGTGCCGGTGTTTGGATAAACCACATCAACCGGTTAATATGGATTGCACCTTGACCATCAACTGGAGCGGAATATGTCGGACGGTATTCGGGCTTTTGTGTTTGACGCGTACGGAACGCTGCTGGACGTCAACGCGGCGGTTAAACGGAATGCGGTGTCGGTAGGAGAGAAGGCCGATGCCTTCGCGGCGATGTGGCGATCCCGTCAGCTTGAGTATTGCTGGACGCGCACGTTGATGAATCGCTATGAGGATTTCTGGACCGTGACCGAAGAAGCGCTTGATTACACCTTGCGCACGTTCAAACTCGATCACGACAAGAACCTGAAAGCACGCCTGCTAAGCGCGTATTTCGTGCTCGACGCGCACCCGGACGCCCGTGAAGCGCTCACCCGTTTGAAAGATTCACGGGTCAAAATTTCTGTGCTGTCGAATGGCACGAACCCGATGATCCGGGCCGCGCTCGAAGCAGGCGGATTGCTGGAATTTATGGACGCCGCGTTGTCGGTTGACGATCTGAAAGTCTATAAGCCAGACCCGCGTGTTTACCAGTACGCCTGCGATACGTTGGACGTGAAGCCGGAAGAGGTGGTGTTCGTATCGAGCAACACGTGGGATCTGGCAGGCGCATCGTCGTTCGGCTTCAAGGCAGCGCGTATCAATCGGATGCAAGCGCCGCCGGAGTACGAGTTCGCGACGTTGTATAGCGAGCATCGATCGCTGATCGAGCTCGCGCGGTTGGTTGGGTAGGAAGGCGACGGGCTGCGAACCCTGGGAGAACAGTGTGGTTGAGATGCTTTCGCTCGCCACCTACACCGTGACCGACGATCTGCGCAGCGGCGCGGTGGTGAGGGTGTTGCCGCAGTACCGTCTACATGCGTTCAATATCGTCGCGCTCTATCGAGCGCGCCGGTATCTCGATGCGAAGGTGTCGAAGCTGATCGCTTTTCTCAAGGACTATATCGCACCGGCGCTCGACGATCTGCATGAAGCCATCGAGTCGATCAGCGGTGCGACTGTGCAGACGGATTGACGCAGAGTCGCGACGTGACGCTGCCGCAGGTCGTCGCATGCCGCGCGGCGCGCACCGAAAAAGCGGAATCACCGCAACGGGCGATTTGAACAAATACGCCGTACGCTTTGCAATACATTGGATTCGATAGGATACCGACGGGATTTGAAGAGTCGGAATCGGCGCCTGGCCGCCGTCATGAAAATCAGACTGTGTAACCAATAAAACAAAAAATCAGTAGTTTGACCAACCGGCCGTCGCGCGTTCTGAACGGCGGCGGGCAACCTGTAGATCAATCGTTCATGGAGATTTCAATGTCGAAAGGCCATAGCGTCCCAGCGGTTTCCGTCAAGCGTGTCGAGGCGGATGGCGTCAGTGTCTTCTATCGGGAAGCGGGCGCCGCCACGGCGCCGGTGGTGTTGCTGCTGCACGGTTTCCCGTCCTCGTCGCATATGTATCGTGAGTTGATTCCGCGCCTTGCGGATACCTATCGGGTGATCGCACCGGACTTACCCGGATTCGGTTTCACCGATGTTCCCGCAGCGCGCGGCTATCAGTATTCATTCGATGCGCTCGCGCAGACGATGGCCGCATTTGTCGACAAGCTCGCGCTGAAGCGCTACGCCGTCTATGTGTTCGACTATGGTGCGCCGGTTGGCTTGAGGCTTGCCGTGAAATTTCCGGAGCGCGTTAGCGCGCTGATCTCCCAGAACGGCAACGCGTACGAAGAGGGGCTCGGCGACGCATGGGACCCGATCCGCAAGTACTGGGCGGAGCCGACACCGGCTCACCGTAAGACCGTACACGACGCGATTCTCAATTTCGAGGGGACGCGCTTTCAATATTTGCACGGTGTCGCGAACCCCGATTCGGTCGCGCCGGAGTCGTACACGCTCGACGCGGCGCTGCTCGAGCGCCCGGGCCAGAAAGATATCCAGCTCGACCTGTTCCTCGATTATCAATCGAACCTGAAGCTCTATCCGGTGTTCCAGCAGTTTTTCAGGGAGAAGTTGCCGCCGACGCTCGCGATCTGGGGAAAAAACGACCCGTTCTTTATTCCGCCCGGCGCCGAAGCCTATCGTCGCGACAATCCGAAAGCGCTGGTCAGGATGCTCGACACCGGACATTTCGCGCTGGAGACCCATGTGGACGAAATCGCGTCGGCGATGCGTGATTTCCTCGCGCAGAGTCTGAAGGCATAAGACCGGGCCCCGCGGCTGCCTGGCGCGCGAATTGCGGTTGCGGTCAGGCAATTTAGCGGGCGAGGGAGGAAAAGCATCGTCGGAATGCACAGCATGAGTAACCATTAAGAATCGATTTGACAAGTTACATATGTTCGTGCAACTATTTTTATAAGAATTCGGCTGCTGGCCGTCCCATGAAGCAATGCACCTGCACCCATGAAAACCAACGTTGACTATCAGGCCAGACTTTTCATAGAAATAGCGGCCCATAAATCGCTTTCCGCAGCAGCGGAAGCCTTGTCGCTCACGCAATCCGGATTGAGCCGTCATCTGGCGAGCCTCGAAGAATTTATCGGGCAGCCGCTGTTCATTCGTCATGGGCGCGGGGTCGAGTTGACAGAAGCGGGGCGCAAGCTGCTGGAAGTGGTCAGCGCTGCGTATCAGCTGGTGGACAACACGATTCTGCAATTGCGCAACGATCACGGTGTGACCGACGGCAGCATTCATGTCGCGACGATCCACACGCTCAGCTATTACTTTATGGCGGAAGTGGCCGCCAAGTTTATGGCGCAACGACCGAGCGCGAGCCTCGCGTTACTGGGAAGAAGCTCGCCGGGTGTCGTAGAGCTGGTCGAGAACGGAAGAGCGGAGATCGGTTTCGCGTACGACTCGGCAGTCGCGTCCGATCAACTCGAGATCACGCCGTTATTCGAAGACACCATGTGTCTCGTCGTGCATGAAAGTTCACGCTTTGCGACGAGAGCTTGCGTCGACTTGCGCGCGGAAGCGGTGCCGCTCGTTGCGTTTCCGGTGGGCTACGCGCTGCGAAAAATGCTGCACACGAAGGACTTCGACGCAACGGTCACGGCGGAGGTCGAAACAGTCGATGCCATGCTGAAGCTCGTGTCGATGACGAACGGCCAATGCATCCTGCCGGTCCTGATTCCGGAAAAGCTTCTGCAGGAATATCAACTCGTGCGCGTAAACATCGAGCAGCCGCTAATGCGCCGCTGGATCGTCGCAGTGACGCGGCGCGGACGGCCGCTGTCGGCCATGACCGCACTGATGCTCGAAATCGCGCGTGAAAGCGCATCGAAAGTGGTGCGATCGGCCTAGAGCCGGCGAAAGCCGCACGGCGCTCGCTGCGCGGTCATAACGCTCGGGTCGTAGCACTCGGGTCATAGCAGCTATCTCGCCCGCTTCATGGCTTGTCCGGCTGGATTCTCCGATACTGGACTCAACGAAGCAGCGTTCACCAGTCTTCTCATCGTCGAAACGCGGCGATCTTCACTCAGAACGATATGGCATGCAAATCGATGTGAAGATCGAGCGGTTCAAATCTAACCATCGTATTTTCGGAGGTAACGGAAAATGGAAAAGAAAATTGCGATCGTGACCGGCGCGAGCCGCGGCATCGGGCGCGCAACGGCGATTCGTCTCGCGCAAAACTTCGGCGGTGTCGTGATTGCCGCGCGCGACGCGGAATTGTTGAAGGCCACGGCCAAAGATATCGTTGCGATCGGTGCGGAAGCGCTTGATGTTTGTGTCGACCTGCGCGAGCCGGCGGCAGCCGAAGCCGTAGTCGCCAGCACGCTTAAGCAGTTCGGCCGGATCGACGCGGTAGTCAACATCGCTGGTGCGGTGCCGCAGATCGACGTGCTCGAAATGACCGATGCGCAATGGGACGACGGTTTCGCGCTTAAGTTGCACGGTGCGAGAAGGCTAGCGATTCGGGCGTGGGACGCGTTGAAGGCAACACACGGCGCGGTGATTTTTACGTCGGGCAATTCCGCTGAAGCGCCGAAATCGGGCTTTGCGGCTGTTGCGACGGTCAATGCGGCGATCGTCGCGATGGCAAAGGCGTTTGCGGACCGCGGCATCGGCGACGGCGTGCGTGTGAATAGCGTGCTTCCGGGCCCTGTGATGACCGATCGGCGCCGCTCGTATATGGAGAAGTACGCGGCTTCTCACGATATGACGGTGGAAGAGGCGCTCGAGAAGTTTCCGGCGCTGGCGGGCATCACTCGCTACGGCAAACCGGACGATATTGCCGAACTGATGGCCTTCATTCTGTCTCCGGCAGGCGAATGGTTGATCGGCGCGGCGTTGCGGATGGACGGTGGCGAGGTGAAGGGTCTTTGAAAGCACCGACGACGAAGCGCGTCGAAGCGCGTCGAAGTTTAGCTGTCGAAACGGTCGAAGCGGTCGAATCGCGGATGCACGTGCGTTCGCGTTCGGAATCCGAAGCCAGTACTGTGAGAACACCAGCTATGAAACGGATTGAGACACTAGCAAAGGCATTACCGTTGTCGCTCGCCGCGGCAGCAATAGGCGTGGTTGGCGCGGTCGGCGCGACAGGAAGCGCGCATGCGGCCATAGAAACACTGCCGACTTCGCATCATCTCGAACTGTCCGATCACTCAGCGCAAACGAAATCGGTCGAACGTGCGTCGCTGCGCTACGCGGCACCTCGAGGGCAATCTGACGCTGCTCAAGCAGCTCGGCTCGATCAGGCCGTAGTGAATCGCAGTCACGACTGTGTCGCATCGAAATAGCTTTTGAAATCGCATGCCGTTCTCGCTGCTGTTGCGCAGCGATGAAGACGCGGCATGCGAGGGATACTGTTCTCCGGGCCGATTCGTGCGCCCCGCCATGTCTGCTCTATCTCTTTCCTCTCTATTCCGCTGGATCACATTCGATCTGCTGTCATCCTATTTGATTCGCGAATCACTGTCATCTCTTTGGTCTCTTAAGAAAGTCGTTGATTTATCGCTTAACGCACGGCGAGGTATGAGCAGAAGGTATGAGCGCGCGCTCATACCTTAAAAACCAATTTGAATCTTTCTGTTGAGATGTACCGTAGACCTATGCTAAAAAAATCATGCGCACGGGTGTTGATTCATTATGAGCGTAACTTGTCAAATACTGTGTTAACAGTTACAGTCACGGTTCATTTTTGTGGAGGATTCAATGGCTTCGCCATTGGCATCAGTGCGCGCACAGGACGCGGTGCTCGAATTCCTGAATACCGTTGTGCCGCGTAACGGGCAGTTGCTGGATCTGTTTCAATCCGACGAAGATGTGCTTGCCTGGCTCGAGCGAACCGGTTTGCTCGAGATGGTCGTCATGCGCGAGGACGGCATTTATCGCGGCCTTGCGACCGAGGCGCGGCAATTGCGGGAAAACGTGCGTCAGCTGGTGTTGCAGCGCAAGCTGGGCCAGCTTGTGGACACCGGGCTGCTCAACTGGGTATTGGGCGCCGGCAGCTATCAGATGGAGCTTGTGGAGGACGAGGCAGGCAATTTGAATGCGCTATACCGGTTCCCTGCGCAGACGCCGACGCAGGTGCTGGTGCCTGTCGCGATCGCGGCCGCGGAGCTGCTGGTTCGCGGCGATTTTCTGCTGGTTCGCCAGTGCGAATCGCCAGACTGTCCATTGTGGTTCTACGACAGAACGAAATCGCACCGGCGGCGCTGGTGCAACATGACGATATGCGGGAACCGCCAGAAGGCAGCCCGTTTTCGCACGCGGCTGCTTTGCGGCGGCCTTGTCGAACAGGAATGAGCGGGCCGGTGCGGGGCACGTGCAGGGGCGGGCATGCCGCCTCCCTGCTATAGAGCCTGCAATCGGATCACGCCATCCCGCCATCGTCGCCTTTGCGGCGCGCGCGATACGCCGCCACCTTGCGGCGATTTCCGCATCTGGCCATGCTGCACCAGCGGCGCCGGTGAGCCTTGGTTCGGTCGTAAAACCATAGCGAGCAGGTATCGGACTCACATTTCCTGATTAACGTGAAGTCGCCGGCTGCCAGCATCTCGGCCGCCGCGTTGGCGATTTGCGCGAGAAATTGCTCCGGCGTCGAATGTCCGTATTCGTGCATAAGGCGCACCTGGCCGTTCGATTGTCTGACCAGATTAAGCCGGTAGTGACCCTGCATTAAAAACGCGTTGAGCAATCCGACGTTCACTCTCAGGCCTGCTTTCCGCTGGAACAGCGTTTTTCTGATCGCCTCTCTAAGCGAGCGCGCGGCGTTGACCAGCGTGCCTTCCGTGAATGACGGCAGCGTCGCCGAAGTGATGAGGCGATTTGCCTGCATCCACTGGAGAACGTGCTGATCGCTCTTGAAATACTCGTTGGAACGCGTCTCGTCGGATGCAGACGTGTTGAGGAAATCGAGCACGGTGTCGTCGGATAGTGTTGCGGATTCGGCTGGCATAACGGGTTCTCCAGTAGCAGACTATTCGCAAAGCGTAACTGCTAAATTTTGAGATGACAAGTTACACGAAATCGCGCTCTACACCAGTGAGCGACGAAGGCGTTTGGGAAAGGGCGGGGAACGCGAGCGAGCCGTGTCGTGGGGAAACAGACGGGTGGAAGGGCGCCGGCGTCGGATGGCCGGCACCCGGTCATGCGGGTAGCTGTATATCGGTGCTAGTTGCGCACCGATTGGTTCGGCGATTTGCCACCGCCCGCGGGTTGTCGGCCGCGCAGCGCATCGCGCCTCAACGCCCACGAACACAACGCAAAGAGCACCAGTCCCGCAAAGAACAACGCACACGACACCCAGGGCAATTGCGCGGTCGCAATACCGTGTCGAATTAGCAGCGCGCTCGCTGCCGATCCGATCGCTCCACCGAGATACATCGTCGAATTGTTCAAAGCGAGGACCAGCGGCCCATGTTGTGGCGCGATCGAAAGCAGCCGGCTTTGTTGTGCGGGAAACAGAAACCACATGTTCATGCCGTAAATCGCCACCGAACAGGCGTTTGCGATGAGCGACGACCCGGCGAGGCCTAACCAGACAAGGTTCGCAATCTGCAGGACGAGCGCAATCGCGACGATGCGCTGCGATCCGAACCAGTCGCTTAGCTTTCCGCCGATATGATTGCCGAACAGGCAGCCCACGCCGAACGCACCATATATCACGCTAAGCTCTTCCTTCGTCATGCCCCGCTCGGTCATGGCGGCGCCGAGATAGGTGAAAAGCGCAAACATTGCCACATACCAGACAAGCGAAGGCGCCATGCCAAGCAGCACCTCGCGATTGGCTAGAGGCGCAAAGCGTGCGGCAAGGCCTGGCGCTTGCGCTGTAGCGGGTGTGTCGACGTGCGGCAGGCGCATGGCGAGTCCCGCTGCGCCGATCAGCGTGAGCGCGGTGACGAACCAGAAGGTAGCCGGCCAGCCGAAGCGGTTACCGATGTAGGCGCCGATCGGCACGCCGACTACGAGCGAGATCGTGATGCCCGATAGGGCCGCTGACAATGCGGCACCTCGCCGATCCGCTCTTGCAAGCGTCGCGGCAAGACCGTAAGCCGCGGGCGAGAACACGCTCGCGGCGAAGGCCGCGACGATACGCGTGCCGATCAGGAATGCGTAGTTTGGAGACAGGGCGGACGCCGCGTTGGCCAGTGCAAACGCGGTCAGCGATATGACGATGAGCGGTTTGCGCGGGATATGTGCGGTTAGCCCGGCGAGCACCGGCGCGCATACTGCGTAAAACAGCGCGTAAGTGCTGACGACCTGGCCCGCCGCCGGCACGCTGACATCGAGACTTCGCGCAAGCGACGGCAGGATACCCGAAACAACATTGAAATCCGTGCCGATTGCGAAAAAGGCAAGGGCCAGTAACCATACCCGGCGATCGAACGCCGGTGTTTTCGTAACATGAGCCATTCTGTTCCTGGGACTGAGCGGAGCATTCGACATACGCGGTGCTCCAGTTAAAACACGTTAGCCGTGTATTAAGTGCCGAACGGGCGAAGACCCTGTTCTATTCCCAGACTGACTCCCAAAGCGCCATGATCAATGGTTGTGATCAATCGTATTGTCGGTCACATTCCTTCAGGTAACCAGAAAATCTGCACGCCCTTTTGTGAGAGGAAATGCGAGGACGGGAAGAGGCGTGACAGGAAGGCACGCCGCCCCTCCCGTCACAGCGCGTCGTGAAAAATCACGCCAACCGTGTGCCGATGCCCCGCACGCAGGCGGCTAACACCATGACGCAAATTCACGCGGTAAATGCCACGCGTACCCTGCACGGGCCGGCTATTGACGGTAAAAATCACGGCATCGCCCTTGTTAAGCGGTACGACCTCCGCGCGCGACTGCATGCGCGGACGCTGTTCGGTCATCACGAATTCGCCGCCGGTAAAGTCCTTGCCGGGTTCCGACAACAGGATCGCGACCTGAATCGGAAAAACATGCTCGCCGTAGAGATCCTGGTGCAAACAGTTGTAATCGCCCGCCTCGTATTGAAGCAGCAGCGGCGTCGGTCGCGTCTGTCGGGCGTCGTGGCAGCGCTTGATAAACTCTCGATGCGACGACGGATAGCGCACGTCGATACGCAGTGCCTTGTTCCAGCGATTCGCGACGCTGACGAGGTGAGGGTAGAGCGCGCCGCGCAATGTGCCGATGATGTCGGGCAGCGGGTACGCGAAGTATTTGTATTCGCCGCGCCCGAAGCCATGCCGCTCCATCACGACGCGCGAACGGAAGATATCGTCTTGCGTGTAAAGCTGCGCGAGCCGATCGCACTCTTGCGGGTCGAGCAGGCCGGCGGCAGTTGCGCAGCCGAAGTTGTCGAGTTCGTCTTCAATGCGCGGCCAGTCGAGCGACGCAACACGTGCGCCGATGGGCCGGCCTGAAGCGTGAGCAGCGACGTCAACCGCGACGTCATCCGCGGCGCTAGCGCCGCGCCGCGTGCCCTGCATGGCGATGTTCATATGGCACCTTCCGAATCGTTGTCCAGACTTTCACTGTTGAAAGCCTAGTTTACCGATGCGATGAGGTGCGCACACTCCGGCTCTTGCGCTCCAATTCGATGCAAGCGGTTCAGTCGATATACCGCAGGCCAAGTGTTTTGAGCGGCTCGCGCATCTGGTACATATCGAGACCAAGCACGCCTGATGCGAGCTTCGCGCGCTTTTCCGCTTCGTTCGCTTCCCGCGCGCTCGCTTTTTCGAGCGTCTGCAGCGCGTTGGCGTACGGCACGGCCACCACACCGTCCTGATCGGCAACGATCACGTCGCCGGGGTTCACCAGCGCGCCCGCGCATACCACCGGCACATTGACGGAACCGAGCGTCGCCTTGATCGTGCCTTTGGCCGAAATTGCCTTGCTCCACACGGGAAAGCCCATCTCGGTCAGCACGGTCACGTCGCGCACGCCCGCATCGATGATCAGTCCGCGCGCGCCGCGCGCCTTGAAGCTCGTCGCGAGCAGGTCGCCGAAGTAGCCGTCGGTGCAATCGGCCGTGACGGCCGCCACGACGAAATCGCCGGGCTGGATCTGTTCGGCGGCGACATGCAGCATCCAGTTATCGCCGGGATGCAGCAGCACCGTGACCGCCGTGCCCCATGCGTGCGCCCCCGTATAGATCGGGCGCATATACGGCTTCATGAGGCCCGTGCGGCCCATCGCTTCGTGCACGGTGGCGCTGCCGAGTGCGCCGAGAGCGTCCGCGACGCGGCTGTCCGCGCGCGCTATGTTGCGATAAACGACTCCGATTTCGTACATGGTGAGTGTCCTGTTTAGCGGCCTTGAGCGAGAAGAGCGGCATTCAGGCGCGGATAGACGCGCCGCGCATTGCCCTCATAAATCAGGTGGCGTTCTTCGGGGTTCACATCCGCGGCTTCGACATAGCGCTTCGTATCGTCGAAGTAGTGATGCGTCTGCGGATCGATGCCGCGCACCGCGCCGATCATTTCGCTCGCGAACAGAATGTTGTCGACGGGAATCACGCGCGTAAGCAGATCGATGCCGGGCTGATGATAGACACATGTGTCGAAGAAGATATTGTTCAGCAGATGCTCCTGCAACGGCGGCTTCTTCATCTCCTGCGCGAGCCCGCGAAAACGGCCCCAATGGTAGGGCACCGCGCCGCCGCCATGCGGAATCACGAAGCGCAGCGTCGGGAAATCGCGGAACAGGTCCGAGGTCAGGCACTGCATGAACGCCGTCGTGTCCGCGTTCAGGTAGTGCGCCCCCGTGGTATGGAAGCATGCGTTGCAGCTCGTGCTCACATGAATCATCGCGGGAATGTCGTACTCGACCATCTTCTCGTAGATCGGGTACCAGTAGCGATCGGAGAGCGGCGGGCTCGTCCAGTGTCCGCCGGAAGGGTCGGGGTTCAGATTGATCGCGACATTGCCGTACTGCTCGACGCATTTGACGAGTTCGGGAATGCACGTTGCCGCATCGACACCGGGGCTTTGCGGCAGCATCGCGGCGGGAATGAAATGCGCGGGAAACAGGTGGCTGACGCGATAGCACAGTTCGTTGCAGATCGCAGCCCATGTGCTCGACACCGCAAAGTCGCCGATGTGATGCGCCATAAAACTCGCGCGCGGGCTGAACACGGTCAGGTCCAGTCCGCGTTCGCGCATCAGGCGCAACTGGTTCGTCTCGATCGATTCGCGCAGTTCGTCGTCGCTGATATGCAGTTCCGACGGCTTCGGCATGTCAGCAGGATTGCCGAGCGCGGCAATCTGGCGGTTGCGCCACACTTCCAGTGCTTTAGGCGCGGTCGTGTAATGCCCGTGTATATCGATAATCATGCGTCTAACCTTGAATAAACACCTGAAACAGGGGCTTTAGCGCGACACCGCATTGTCCGTGCGGTTCGCCGTTCGGCTCGCGTGAGTGACGTGATCTTCGGGCGGCGCCGTGTCGTCGCTGACCTGCGTGAGGTCGCGTCCGCGCGTTTCCGGCAGCATCAGCGCAGCGGTCACCACCAGCAGATATGACACGCATGCGCACAGTCCCATGGCCGCGCCGAGCTCGAGCTTCGCGCTCAATATGCCGACCATGGTCGGCATGATCGCGCCGATCGCGCGTCCCGCATTGCCGCAAAGCCCCTGCGCCGAGCCGCGGATACGCGTCGGAAACAGCTCGGCGATATAGGCGCCGGTGCCCGCCGCCGTGCCCGACTGCAGCGTGCCGAGCACGAAGCCGAGCACGAGCGTGACAGGCAGCGTGATCGGTGCGAGCGTATAGGTTGCAACCGCAACGGCCTGCAGACACGCGATCACGATAAACGTGCGGCGGCGCCCAAAACGGTCGGCCATCCAGCCATTGAGAAACGCGCCGGCGAACGAGCCGAGGATGTTGATCGCCAGATAGCCGCCGATGTTCGTGATCGACAGATGCAGCACGAGCTTCAGATACGCGGGCAGCCACGTGATCATCACGTAGTTGCCGCCGTAGATGCCGAACGTCAGCAGGATAGCCTTGAAGGTGGTCATGCGCGTGGGCCCTTCGAACACGGCCCAGATGCTCGGGCGGTCGGCCGCGTGTTCGCGGCGGTTCTGCGCGAACACGGGCGCTTCTTCGATATGGCGGCGAATCCACAACACGAGCAGCGTCGGCACGATGCCGACCGCGAACAGTACGCGCCACGCCAGCGACGGCGCGAGCGAGGTGAACAGCAGCGTGGAAAGCAGGACGGCGATGCCATAGCCGATGGCCCAGCCCGCCTGCAGCGAGCCGACCGCGCGGCCGCGCACCTGCGGGCGGATTGTCTCGCTGATCAGCACCGCGCCGACGGCCCATTCGCCGCCGAAGCCGAGCCCTTGCAGGCCGCGCGTAATCATCAGTTGCTCGAACGAATTCGTAAACGCCGAGAGGAGCGTAAACAGCGAGAACCACAGAATGGTGATTTGCAGCACGCGCACGCGGCCATAGCGGTCCGCCAGAATGCCTGCGATCCAGCCGCCGAGCGACGCCATGATCAGCACGGTGGTGCCGAGCAGGCCCGCCTCGCCGCGCGTCATGCCCCACAGCGCGATCAGCGTCGGGATGGCGAGCGCGTACATCTGCGTGTCCATCGCGTCGAGGCCCCAGCCGCTGAAGCACGCCCAATATGTGCGCTTTTCGGGCTTCGTCAGATCCTTGTACCAGCTCAGCATGCTTATTCTCCCGCGGCTTTCCCGCTTGCAGGGGAAGGCCTTGTCTTCGATGAGGGGCGCGCGCGCGGCTTGCGCGCATCGGCGCCCGTGTGTGGCGAGGCAGCGCCGGACGCAGCAGACCGCGCAGTTCCGGTGGCCGGCGTAGCGGCGGCGGCCAGCAAAGGCGCAGGGTCGCCGCCGAGCGCAACCGTGGCCTGCGCCGCAAACTGCAAAAGGCGTGGGCGATAACGCTCCATCTCGTCGATGCCCATCCGCGTGATCGGCCCGACGATGCCGAGCGCGCCGACCAGTTCCTGCCCGACGCGAAACACGGGCGCGGAAATACCGGCCGTTTCCGGGTCGCGCTCGCCGATCGACAGATACACATGGCGCCTGCGCACCTCGTCGTACAGCGCGCCGGACTCGCCGGAAAACGCGAGCAGCACGCGGCCGCCGGCGCCGCGATCGAGCGACTGCACATCGCCCGGATGCACTTCGGCGCGAATCGAATGGCGCGATGCAATGCGATAGAGGCACACGCGATGGTCGCGCTCGCGCACATGAAACGACACCGCCTCGCCGCTCTCGACGTTGAGCGCTTTCATGATGGGCAGCAGCACGTCGCGCAGGTCGAAGCCGGCCTCGTAGACCGCGCCCAGATGCATGATCGACGGACCGATCCAGTAGCGTCCGTCGTCGCGACGGTTCAGCAGATTGTGATGACAGAGCGCCTGCGCGAGCCGCGATAGCGTGCTTTTGTAGAGCCCTGTGCGCTCCGACAGTTGAGTGAGCGTCAGCGGTTCGTCGTCGCGCCGGAACGCGAAGAGAATCGACGCCGCGCGATCGAGCACATCGATGCCGCTGGCCGTCACGCCCTGCGGCGTGCGCGCGGTCTCGCTGCTGCGAGCCATGGCGGTCTCCCGTTTATTTCATGTGTTCTATCAGATAGAACACAAATTCATTGGATGGAACAATGCTAAACCACGCGTTTGACCGGTGTCAAACGCGTGCCGTGCGGTTTCAGTGGAACAGGAGGCCGGCCATCGCGAACGATTGGCGATTCGCGAGATTCGCGATTAATGCAGCGCGCCAGGGAATGCTAAATGCTGCCCAAGACAGTATGCCGGTTTACTGTTTATGTATTAATTTCCGCTTTGCACATGACATGCTGAAAATCAGTAAATAATTGCCAATCAATTTTGATATAACCCGGATTGCATAACCAATTACACATAATGCATGAAGGCATTAAAAAAACATTTGCCATCGGTGATCCGAACCATATAAAGTCGATTCGGGGGTTCCCGGAACGTATCGGCCAGCGCGGTGCATCGCGGGCGTAAGGCTGCTACGTGACACCACGACTAACATCGCGACGTAACATCGGTCGATCGCGCCGCATGCATTCTGTTTGCCACGCGGGAGAGAAAAGAATGATGAAGCAACTGTCACGCGCTGTTTTCGCGCTAGTCGTTGCATGCCTCGTTAATGGCGCATCGGAACGGGATGCGCGCGCCGCTGTATATTCAAACGGTACTGCAACCGCCACTTTCACGGTTACGCTGACATTGCAGGCTAATTGCTCGATTTCAGCGAATCCATTGGCTTTCGGCACGAATGGCGTTCTCGGCACCGCCATTAACCAGCAAACCACGGTGGCCGTAACCTGCACGAATACGACGCCTTATAACGTCGGCCTCGACGCGGGCAATGTAACGGGGTCGTCGGTCACGAACCGGCTGCTGGCCGGCACCGCGACCGGCAACACTACGACCACCGTCGGCTTCCAGCTTTACCAGGACGCCGGGCGTACGGTGATCTGGGGCAACACGCAAGGCACGAATACCGTCGCCGGCACGGGCAGCGGCTCCGCGCAATCGATCACGGTCTTCGGCCAGGTGCCGGCCCAGGCGACACCGCGACCCGATACCTATCAATCGACCGTGACCGCAACGGTGTACTTCTAACGTGCGCGCGTGTCGCTTTTGCATCGCAGCGCTTGTATTCACCGCGATTCCGTTCGCCGCCTACGCGGCCACGCTGCAAATCGCACCCGTCACGGTCGAGATGAGCGCCGACACGGTCGCGACCGGCATCACGCTGAGCAACCCCGGCGATACGCCGCTCTACGGGCAGGTGCGCGTGTTTCGCTGGGACCAGCAGCAGGGCGACGACGCGCTGACGCCGACCCAGGACATGCTCGCGAGCCCGCCGCTGATCGAAATACCGGCGCACGCGGATCAGCTCGTGCGCCTCGTGCATGCCGCGCCGCGCGGCGTCGGCGAGCAGAACTACCGCTTGCTGATCGACGAGTTGCCGCCGCCGGGCACAGCGACGACAAACGGCGTGACGATCCGCCTGCGCTATTCGGTGCCGGTATTCGTCGAGCCACCAGGTCCCGCCGGCGAGCCGCAGTTGTCGTGGCGGCTCATGAAGAGCGGCCAGAGCTGGTTGCTGCGCGTCGACAACGCAGGCACGCGGCGCGCGCAGATCGCGACGGTGCAACTCATTGTGCCGTCGGGCCGGGTCTACGAGATCAACGATGGGCTGCTCGGCTATGCGCTCGCGGGCCGCAGCCGTCAGTGGCAGGTGCCGCTGCCAGCCGACGCGGACGTGGGCGGCGCGGTCAAGGTGCGCGCGTCGATCAATACGCAGCCGGCGCAGGCGCCGGTGATCGTCGACCGGGGAGGCTAGCGCAGCAGCGAGGGCGCGACGGCGTAGCGCGCGGCGGCACAACGGAGGGGAGGCATGACAGGTCGCGATACCACGCATGAACAACCGACGACACCCGGGACGTCTCGCCCAATCGATCTGTGCGATGGCGCTGGCGGCGGGATGCACGATGAGCGTCCGCGCGGCGGCCGATGCGCCCGGCGCATCGACCCTGTCAAACGCGCCGGGCACACCGGATATACCAAACGCACTGGCACAACCGCATGACACGCAGCATCCAACCACCGCGCGTGACACGGCCTCACGCGACCTCTATCTCGAAGTGACCGTGAACGGACAACGCACGTCGTCGATCGTGCATCTGCGCGAGCAGAACGGACAATTGAGCGTGTCGGCGCACGACCTCGAGCAGCTCGGTTTCTCGATCGGCAAGCTCGGCTATGGCGCGAACGACGAAGTGCGGCTCGACGCGATTCCGGGCCTGCACTACGAATACGACGCCGCACAACAGTCCATCGATCTCTCGGCGCCCGACACGCTTCGCACGCCATACCGCTTCGATTCGCGCGAGATCGCGCCGACACCGGCTGCGGCGTCCTCGCGCGGCTTTCTGTTCAACTACGACGCGTTCTTCCAGTCGGACACGTCCGCGCAGCTCGCGCTGTATTCCGAAGAACGCTACTTCGATCCGCACGGCGTATTCAGCAACACGGGCGTCGCGTATCTGTACACCGGCGACGAGCGCTACACGCGCTACGACACGTCGTGGAGCAAATCGAATCCGGCGACGCTGACGACCACACAGATCGGCGACACGATCTCGTCGTCGCTCGAATGGTCGCGTTCGATCCGTATGGCCGGTTTCCAGTGGCGCAGCAACTTCGCGCTGCGTCCGGACCTCGTGACGTTCCCGGTGCCGTCGTTGTTCGGCACGGCCGTCGTGCCGTCGTCGGTGGATCTGTATATCAACAGCGTGCGGCAATTCAGCGGCAACGTGCCGAGCGGACCGTTCGTCGTCAACGACGTGCCGGGCATCACGGGCGCCGGACAGGCTACCGTCGTCACGCGCGATGCGCTTGGCCGCACGGTGTCGACGTCGGTGCCGCTGTATGTCGATACTCGGCTGCTCGCGGCGGGACTGTCGAGCTATTCGTTCGAAGCGGGTTTCCTGCGCCGCGACTACGGCATCGAATCGTTCAGCTACAACACGACGCCGGCCGTCAGCGCATCGATGCGTCACGGCGTCACCGACATGCTGACGCTCGAGGCGCACGCCGAAGCGACCGGCGGCCTCGTCGACGCGGGCGGCGGCGCGCTCGTGCGGCTCGGCATGGGCGGCGTGCTGAGCGGCGCGCTGGCCGTGAGCGCGGGGCGCCTCGGCGGCGTGCAGACGAGCCTCGGCTATCAGTACATCACGCCGCGTTTTTCCTTCGATGCGCAGACGATCCGCGCCTTCGGCAACTACGGCGATCTCGCCGCGCGCGACGGCACGCCGGTGCCCACCGCGACCGATCGCGTCACCGTGTCGGTGCCGGTGTTCGGCAGCCAGACGTTTGCCTTGAGTTACATCGGCTTTCGCATGCCCAGTGCGCCGGTGTCGAAGATCGGTTCCGTTTCGTGGATGGTGAGCCTCGGCAACCTCGCGTCGATCAACGCGAGCGCGTACCAGGATTTCAGCCAGCACGATTCGCGCGGCGTGTTCGTGAGCGTGAGCATCGGGCTCGGCCACAACACGTCGGTCAACGCGACGGTCGGCCGGCAGAACGGCGAGTCGAGCTACAACGTTACCGCGTTGCGGCCGCCCGATTACAACGGTGGCTGGGGCTGGGGCGTGCAGGCCGGCGGCGCGGGCGCGGTGCCGTTCCGCCAGGCGCAGCTGCAGTATCTCGGACGCTACGGGCAAGCGACCGCGGTCGGCCAGAACATCGACGGACGCACGAGCGCATCGCTCGATCTGAACGGCGCAGTCGTCCTGATGGATGGCGCGGTCGAACCGTCGCGCCGTATCGACGACGGCTTCGCACTGGTCTCGACCGACGGCGTATCGGGCATTCCGGTGCTGCACGAGAACCGCGTCATCGGCATGACCGACGGCGGCGGTCACTTGCTGATTCCGGACCTTAACTCGTACCAGCACAACCAGGTCGGCATCGATGCGATGAAGCTGCCGGCCGATGCGCGCATCGCCAACACGGCGCTGGATCTCGTGCCGCAAGCCCAGTCGGGCGTGCTCGCGCGCTTTGGCGTGACGCGCTACAGCGCCGCCTCGGTTGTGCTGCGGCTGCCTGACGGCACGGTATTGCCGGCCGGCGCGCGCGTGCATCACGTCGAAAGCGGCAGGGACACGATTGTCGGCTACGACGGGTTGACCTTCGTCGATGGACTGCAGGCCGACAACCATCTCGAGATCGATAGCAGTGCAGGACATTGCACGGTCGAATTCGCCTACATGCGTCCGCGCGACGGCTCGCTGCCGACGCTCGGTCCGTTCGTTTGCGAGGTGCACAAGGCGGCCGGCGGCGCACATGCCGATGACACGGCACGGCATACGAACGAAGCAACCGGAGCGACCCAAGCGACCCAGGCAACCCAGGCAACCGAAGCAACCGAAGCAACATCGCGCGCCGCAAGACCGGCCGCGCGCGGAGGCACTCCATGACGCGCCGCTGGCTAATCGCCTTCGCGTGCTTCGCTGCGCTCGTGTTGTGCTCGGGAAATGCGCAAGCGGAAACCTGCAGCGCGAGTCCATCCGGCCTCGTGTTCGGCACGGTCAGTCCGATCCGTCTCGGCGCGGTGGCGGCAACCGGCACGATCAACATCACGTGCACATGGTCCGACGTGACGCTGACACCGAGCGTGCTCGTATGTCTGAATTTCAGCGCGCCGAGCCCGCGCTCGCTCCTCAACGGCTCGAACCAGCTGCTTTACGACCTGTACGTCGATGCGGGCCGCACCGTTCAATGGGGATCCGCCACCGCAGGCGGGACGCCGATCTCGGTGACGATGAACAAACCCTCGGGCACGACGCTCACGACCAGCATAACCGTCTACGGCCAGATCGCCGCGAACCAGCCGACCGTGCCGACCGTCAACAACGCGAGCACCACTTACACGCGCAATGTCACGGCCGCGAACACTTCGCTTAACTACTCGTTCTATCTGCTGCTTGGGCCAACCTGTCCGACGCTGACGACGAGCAACGGCTCGTTCCCGTTCACCGTGAGCGCGAACGTGATCAACGACTGCACGATCACGGCGACCAATGTCGGCTTTGCGCCGGCCGGTGTGCTGAAGGCTGCGCTCAATGCGAACGGTTCGATCACCACGCGCTGCACGAATGGCGACGCCTTTCGCATTGCGTTGAACGGCGGCTCGAGCGGCAACGTCGCCGCGCGCCAGATGCAGCGCTCGGGCGGCGGCGGAGCGGTCAACTATCAGTTGTATCTCGACTCCACGCGCCTGACCACATGGGGCGACGGCACCGCAGGCACGTCGATGGCGACCGGCAGCGGCAGCGGCAATCAGCAGGTCATCACGGTGTACGGACAGGTGCCCGCGCAGTCGACGCCGGCGCCGGGCAGCTATAGCGACACGATTACCGCGACGATCAGTTTTTGAGTGCTCGGGTCGTTAGCGAGCGGCGCGCAGTGCGTAGCGTGCCTAGAAGCCGACGGTCCAGACCGCGGCACGCGTGCCGGGCGCCGCGAGCTGCAACGTGGAGGCGGCATCGGTCGGGTCGAGCGGCATTTGCGCGATGCCGTACGGTTCGTTGTGCATGCAAGTAACGACAGGCCGCGATACGCCTTGAGCGAGGCCGGGTTCGGATACGCGAGGTTCCGATGCAATCACGCAGGTTTGCGGAATCACGAGACTCACTGCAATCGACGCGAGTTCGGCGCACTGCGTGGGCACGGGTAACGCCGCGAACGGCAAGGCGCCGGCAACGGCGAGGGCAAAGCCGGTGGCAACTGAGGCAAGGGAAGCACGCATGAGGTCGACGCAGTTTTCGATACAGGCGGAATTCTAGGCCCGCAGCGCGATCTGCGGTAGTCCTGAGTCAAACGATCCGCGCCGCATCTCCAGTGACGCTATTACCGGCCATTCAATTGAAAACACCATCGACGATTAAGTCATTCGTACCAGCTTATTTATAAGAGTGGAAAATATTTACTTGATCCGATATGCCGTTTAACAACGTTCGATAAAACTGGGGATTTATCTCTTGCGGTAAAGCCACAGTTGTATATGCTGACGAATGTTATCGTAAAGTTTATTGAAAAATGGCTTGAGCATTAACTAGTACTACACCGAATTCCTCATTTACTGACAGCGTCTTCTGACGCCGCCGCCGGCCGGGCTTTGCCGCCGCCTGGTGCCCGCGTCGGGCGCAACCGTGTCTGCCTTTACCGGGGGAGACAGGAGATTCTGTTTGCCGTTGAAATCCGTCTTTATCCGATTCGAATCGCAAGCTGAATCTCAAGCCGAATCGCAAGCAATAAGAACCTTTAAGACAGAGGGCGCCGTGAAAGACATGACCGGTAAAAAAGAATGGATTATGCGGAAAATCGCGGCATTAATCGCCGCGCTGGTGCTGTCGGGTTTTGCCGGTATTCGCGACGCAAACGCTGTATGTACCATAGCCGGCGCGACCGTTACCTGCACCGGAGCCGCCAATCCTCTCGCACCGAGTTTCTCGAGTACCGCCAGCGGCCTGACCGTCAATGCCGATTCGACGAGTACGCTCGGCGTGCTGCTCGGCGTCGGGGGAACGGCACTGTCGCTGAGCGGCAACAACGTGACGCTGAACAACGCGGGCACGATCGACCCGTCACTGCTCGGTACGATCAGCATCCTGTCGAGCGGCGCGGTGATCGGCAATGCGGCGGCCAGTACCGTCAACATCAATAACAGCGGCACGATGAAGGGCACGAGCGGTGTGCTCGGCGTCAATCTGGCCGGGCTGACCGGACTCGCGCTTGTCGTGCAGAACGGCACGGGTGGCGTGAGCACCATCACGAACTCAGGGCTGATGGGCTCGACCGCGCTGGTCAGCGGGACCGTCGGTGTCGGCGATATGCCGACGGTTGCCGTGTACGGCGGCGGCCAGGTCAACTTCACGAATACCAGCACCGGCACGGTCAGCGGGCGCATCGCGTTCCAGGCGCCCGGCACGACGGGTCTCGGCAACACGTTCACCAATGCCGGCCAGATCGTCGGCAGCGTGTCGCTGGGCGCGGGCGCGACCAATACCTTCAACGCGCGCACCGGCTCGTCGGTGGTGCCCGGCGCCGGCGTCAGCGGCAATATTCTCGGCGTGGTCGGCCTATCGATCGGCTTTGCGGCAGCCGGTATCGTCGACGGCGGCGCGGGCGGCAACAACACACTGCATCTGCAACAGGCGGCGGGCGGCCCGGCAACCGGCTCGCTATCGAATTCCAACTACATCAACTTCCAGCATCTGGCCGTCGATAGCGGCACGTGGGCGCTGTCGGGCGCGTCCACCGCCGGCGACGCGACACTCGCGAGCGGTTCGGTGGTCAGTATCGACAACGCGGTGGCGCTCGGCACCGGCACGATCACGGCAACCGGCGGCGCGCTGCAAACCTCGGTGGCCGGGCTCAATCTCAACAATGCGTTGCTGTTCGGCACCGGCGGGCTGATCGTGCAGAGCGCGAACCCGTTGACGCTGTCCGGTGTCGCGACCGGCAGCGGCACGCTGACGAATTCCGGCGCGGGTGCATTGACGCTGACGGGCGTGAACACCTATAGCGGCGGCACGAACCTCAACGCCGGCACGCTGATCGCGGGCAACAACGCAGCCCTTGGCACCGGCGCGGTCAACGTCGGCGGCGCCGCGGCGCTCGATACGAACACCGCGGGCCTCACGCTGGCGAACGCGGTCAATATCGGCAGCGGCAATACGCTCACGCTCGGCGGCTCGAACGCGACGACCTTGAGCGGCGCAATCGGCGGGGCCGGCACGCTCGCGAAAAACGGCGCGGCCACGGTCACGCTGACGGGCATCAATTCATATAGCGGCGGCACGTTGCTCAATGCCGGCACGCTTGCGGTCGGCGTGGGCGGCGTGCTCGCGCCGACGGGCGCCGTGACGCTTGCCGCGGGCACGACGCTCGATATCAGCGGCGCGAGCGCGAACCAGACGATCGGTGCGCTCGCGGGCAGCACCGGGAACGTGCTGCTCGGCGCTCGCTCGCTGACGTTCGGCAATGCGACGAACCAGACCTTCGCGGGCACGATCAGCGGCACGGGCGGCATCGTCAAGCAGGGCACGGGCACGGAAACATTGAGCGGCGCGAACACGTTCACCGGCGGCACGACGATCGGCGCGGGCACACTCGCGTTGTCGGGCAGCGGCACGCTCGCGACGACCGGCGCGGTGAATCTGTCAGGCACGGGCGCGGCGCTCGATATCAGCGCCGCCAGCGGCGCGCGCACGCTCGCCGGACTGTCGGGTGTGGCCGGCAGCAGCGTGTTGCTCGGCGCCAATTCGCTGAGCGCCGGCGACAGCACGAATCAGACGTTTGCCGGCGCGATCTCCGGCACGGGCGGCATCACGAAACTCGGCACGGGCACCCAGGCCTTCAGCGGCGCGAACACCTACACGGGCGGCACGACGATCGGCGCCGGCACACTCGCGCTATCGGGCAACGGCGCGCTTGCGACGACCGGCGCGGTGAACCTGACGAACACGGGCAGCACGCTCGACCTGAGCGGCGCGAACGGCGCGCGCACGATCGGCGCGCTGATCGGCGCCGCCGGCAGTTCGATCGCGCTCGGCGCGAATTCGCTGACGTTCGGCGATACGACCAATCGCGTATTCAACGGCGTGGTGAGTGGCACCGGCGGGCTCGTCAAGCAGGGCACCGGTGTGGCGACGCTGACGGGCGTGAACACGTATACGGGCGGCACGACGGTCAACGCGGGCACGCTGTCGCTCGGCGCGGGCGCGAGCCTCGCGTCGGCCGGCAACGTCACTTTGGGCGGCGCGGGCGCGACCTTCGACATCAGCGCGTCGGGCGCGAATCAGACCATCGGCGCGCTCGCGGGAACCGGCGGCAGCGTGTCGCTCGGCGCGAACACGCTGACCTTCGGCAATGCGACGAACCAGACCTTCGCGGGCAGCATCAGCGGCACGGGCGGCATCGTCAAGCAGGGCACCGGCACTGAAACGCTGACCGGCGCGAACGCGTTCACCGGCGCAACCACGATCAATGCGGGCACGCTCGCGCTAGCCGGCAGCGGCGCGCTCGCGTCGGCCACCAACCTGAACCTCGCGAACGCTGGCGCCGGCTTCGATATCAGCGGTGCGACCGGTAACCGCACGATCGGCACGCTGACCGGCGTAGCGGGCAGCGCGGTATCGCTCGGCGCGCAGTCGCTCACCATCGGCAGCGCGGCGAACGCGGCCTACGCGGGCACCATCGGCGGCACCGGCGGTTTGATCAAAGCGGGCAGCGGCACCCAAACGCTGACGGGCGTGAACACCTACACGGGCGGCACGACGATCAATGCGGGCACGCTCGCGCTCGGCGCAGGCGGCAGCCTCGCGGCTGGTGGCGGCGTGGCGCTGGCCGGCGCCGGCGCGGGCTTCGATATCAGCACATCGGGCGCGAACCAGACCGTCGGCGCGCTGTCGGGCGTCGCGGGTGGCACGGTCGCTCTGGGCGGCAACACACTGACGTTCGGCGACGGCACCAATCAGACCTTCTCGGGCACGATTAGCGGCACGGGTGGCCTCGTCAAACAGGGGGCCGGCGTCGAAACGCTCGCCGGTGCGAACAGCTATAGCGGCGGCACGACGCTCAACGCGGGCGGGCTGGTTCTCGGCAACAACGCGTCGCTGGGCACGGGCGCGCTGACGGTCGGCGGTAATGCGACGCTCGACGCGAGCAGCGCGATCGCGCTCGCGAACAACATCGCGTTGAACGCGGGCCTCACGGTGCTCGGTTCGAACAACGTGACGTTGAACGGCGCGCTGTCAGGTGCGGGCGGTTTGACGAAGAACGGCGCGGCCACGCTGACGCTCGCCGGCGCGAATACGTTCACCGGGCCGGTTAACGTCAACGCAGGCACGCTCGCGCTAACGGGCGTCGGCAACCTGTCGTCGTCGACCGATGTGACGCTGTCAAACCCGGGCGCCACGCTCGATGTGAGCGGCACGACGACGGCGCCGGCGATCGGCGCGCTCAACGGCGCGGCCGGTACGAGCGTCACGCTTGGCGCGAATACGCTGACGTTGGGCGACGCGGCAAACGGCACGTTCGCGGGGACGATCGGCGGCACCGGCGGTTTGATCAAAGCGGGCAGCGGTACCGAAACGTTGAGCGGCGCGAACGCGTATACCGGCGGCACGACGATCAACGCGGGCACGCTTGCGCTCGGCGCGGGCGGCAGTCTCGCGGCCGGCGGCGGGGTGACACTTGCGGGCGTCGGCGCCGGCTTCGACATCAGTGCGGCGAGCGCGAATCAGACGATCGGCGCCTTGTCGGGCGTGGGCGGTAGCACGCTTGCGCTCGGCGCGAACACATTGAGCTTCGGCGATGCGACGAACCAGACGCTCGCGAGCGACATTACCGGCACGGGCGGTCTCGTCAAACAGGGGGCAGGCGTCGAAACGCTGGCGGGCAACAACAGCTATAGCGGCGGCACGACGTTGAACGCAGGAGGACTGATCGTCGGCAGCAATTCGGCGCTTGGTACGGGCACGCTGACGGTCGGCGGCGCGGCCACGCTCGATAGCAGCACGGCCGCCGCGCTCGTGAATAACGTCGTGCTCAATGCGGGCCTCACGGTACTCGGCTCGAACGATCTGACCTTGAACGGCGCGCTCTCGGGCACCGGCGGCCTCACGAAAAACGGCGCCGCCACACTGACGCTGAACGGCACCAATACCTACACGGGCGGCACGCAGGTCAACGCGGGCACGCTCGCACTCGGCGCCAATGCGAGCCTCGCGGCAAGCGGCATCGTCGACGTCGCGACCGGCGCGATCTTCGACCTCTCGGCGGGCAACGGCCAGCAGAGTTTCGGCACGCTGACGGGCGGCGGCACGATCAATCTCGGCGCCAATGTGCTGACGCTCGGCGATACAAACAACGGCACCTTCAGCGGCTCGATCGGCGGCAGCGGCAGTCTCGTCAAAGTCGGCACCGGCACCGAGACGCTGACCGGCACGAACACCTTCACGGGCGGCACCGCGATCGACGCCGGTACGCTCGCGCTCGGCGCGGGCGGCACGCTGGCCTCGAACGGCGCGGTCGCGCTGAACGGACTCGCTTCGGGCTTCGATATCAGCGCATCGGGCGCGGACCAGACGATCGGCGCGTTGAGCGGCGTCGGCGGCACGGTGACGCTCGGCGCGAATACGCTGACGTTCGGCGATGCGACCGACCAGACCTTCGCGGGCGCGATCGGCGGCACGGGCGGCATCGTCAAGGACGGCGCCGGCATCGAAACATTGACGGGCGCGAACACCTTCACGGGCGGCACGACGATCGCGAACGGCACGCTCGCGATCGTCGCCGGCGGCAGTCTCGCGTCGACGGGCGCCGTGACGCTGACTGGGCCGACCTCAACCTTCGACATCAGCGGCGCATCGTCAGGTATCCAGACGATCGGCGATCTGTCCGGCGCGGCAGGCAACGTGGTGCTCGGCGCCAACACGCTGACGTTCGGCACGGCGGCCGATCAGACGTTCGGCGGCACGATCAGCGGCACGGGCGGCATCGTCAAGCAGGGCAGCGGCACGCAAACGCTGACCAGCGCGAACACGTTCACCGGTTCGACGACTGTCGACGCGGGCACGCTTGCGTTGTCGGGCGCGGGCAGTCTGTCGTCATCGACCGATGTGAATCTCGCGAACGCAGGCGCGGGCCTCGATGTCAGCGCTGCGACCGCCGCGCCGACGATCGGCGCATTAAGCGGCGTCGCGGGCACGAACGTGACGCTCGGCGCGAATACGCTGACGCTCGGCGATGCCGCGAACACCACGTTCGGCGGAACGATCGACGGAACCGGCGGCCTCGTCAAACAGGGCAGCGGAACACAAACGCTATCAGGCGCGAACACCTACACGGGCGGCACGACGATCAACGCGGGCACGCTCGCGATCGCGGGCAACGGCAGTCTCGCGGCCGGCGGCGCGGTCAACGTGGCCGGCGCGGGCGCGGCACTCGATATCAGCGGGGCGGCCGCGAGCCAGACGGTTGGCGCGCTGTCGAGCGCGGCGGGCAGCACGGTCGCGCTCGGCGGCAACTCGCTCACGTTCGGCGATGCGACGAACCAGACGCTCGCGGGGAACGTGACGGGCACCGGCGGTCTCATCAAGAACGGCACGGGCGTCGAGACGTTGAGCGGCAACAACACCTATAGCGGCGGCACGACGTTGAACGCGGGAGGATTGATTGTCGGCAGCAACGCGGCGCTCGGTACGGGCACGCTGAGCGTCGACGGTTCATCCACACTCGATAGCAGCACCGCGGTCGCGCTCGGCAATGACGTCGTGCTGAATGCCGGGCTCACGGTATTGGGCTCGAACGATCTCACCATGAACGGCGCGATCTCGGGCACCGGCGGCCTGACCAAGGACGGCGCCGCGACACTGACCTTGAACGGCACCAACACCTACACGGGCGGCACGCAGGTCAATGCCGGCACGCTCGCGCTCGGCGCCAACGCCAGCCTTGCCGCAAGCGGCATCGTGAACGTCGCCACGGGCGCGACCTTCGACCTCTCGGCCGGCAACGGCCAGCAGACCTTCGGCACGCTGACGGGCGGCGGCACGATCAACCTCGGCGCGAACGAGCTGACGCTCGGCGATGCGACCGACGGCACGTTCAGCGGCTCGATCGGCGGCAGCGGCAGTCTCGTCAAGGTCGGCACCGGCACCGAAACGCTGACGGGCGCGAACACCTTCACCGGCGGCACGACGATTGATGCGGGCACGCTTGCGCTCGGCGCGGGCGGCAGCCTCGCGTCAAGCGGCGCGGTGACCCTGAACGGCCCGGGCACCGGCTTCGATATCAGCGCATCGGGCGCGAACCAGACGATCGGCGCGCTGGCCGGCAGCGGCGGCGACGTGACGCTCGGCGCGAACACGCTGACCTTCGGCGACGCGACGAACCAGACCTTCGCCGGTTCGATCGGCGGCACGGGCGGTATCGTCAAGGCGGGCGCCGGCACTGAAACGCTGACGGGCGCGAACACCTACACGGGCGGTACGACCATCGACGCCGGCACGCTTGCGTTGTCGGGCGTCGGTAGCCTTGCGTCGGGCAGCGCGCTCAATCTCGCCGGCGCGGGCGCGGCATTCGATATCAGCGCCGCGGCGGGTAATCAGACGGTCGGCGCCTTGGCGGGCGTCGCGGGCAGCGCGATTGCGCTCGGCAACAACACGCTTGCGTTCGGCGATGCGACGAACCAGACGCTCGCGGGGAACGTGACGGGCACCGGTGGTCTCGTCAAGAACGGCACGGGCGTCGAGACATTGAGCGGCAACAATACCTATAGCGGCGGCACGACGTTGAACGCAGGAGGACTGATCGTCGGCAGCAATACGGCGCTCGGTACCGGCGCGCTGACGGTGAACGGCGCGGCGACGCTCGACAGCAGCACCGCGGCTGCGCTGGCCAACAATATCGCACTGAACGCGGGCCTCACAGTGCAAGGCTCGAACGACCTCACACTGAACGGCGCGCTGTCCGGCACAGGCGGCTTGACGAAGGACGGCGCCGCCACGCTGACGCTGAATGGCGCGAACACTTATACGGGCGGCACCACCATCAACGCGGGCACGCTCGCGCTTGGCGCGAACGCGAGCCTCGCCGCAAGCGGCATCGTCGATATTGCGAACGGCGCGACCTTCGATCTGTCGGCGGGCAGCGGCCAGCAGACCTTCGGCACGCTGACGGGCGGCGGCACGGTCAACCTCGGCGCGAACACGCTGACCGTCGGCGCGGCGACCGACGGCACGTTCGCCGGCAGCATCGCCGGCGCGGGCGGCGGCATCACGAAGGTTGGCGCCGGCACCGAAACACTGACCGGCGCAAGCACGTACACCGGCGCGACCACCGTCGATGCCGGCACGCTCGCGCTGGCCGGCGCGGGCACGCTATCGGCCGCGACCAACGTGAATCTCGCGAACGCGGGCACGGCACTCGACATCAGCGGCGCGACCGGCACGGGCGGCACACCCGCCACGCCGACTATCGGTTCGCTATCGGGCACGGCGGGCACCAACGTGACGCTCGGCGCGAATACGCTGACGCTCGGCGGCGGCTCGGACGGCACATTCGACGGCACGATCTCGGGAACCGGCGGTCTCGTGAAGGCCGGCGCGAGCACGCAGTTCCTGATGTCCGCGAATACATTCAGCGGCGGCACGACGCTGACCGGCGGCAAGCTCATCATCGGCAACGATGCGGCGCTCGGCACCGGCGCGCTGACCGTCGCCGCGCCCGCGACGCTCGATGCGGCCGTGCCGGTGAACCTGTCCAATCCGGTCAATCTCGTTGCAACTGCAACCATCGTCGGCAGCGCGGACACCACGCTGTCGGGCATCGTGTCGGGCATGGGCGGCCTGATCAAGAACGGCGCAGCCGATCTCACGCTGGCGGGAAACAACACGTTCTCGGGCGGCACGGTCGTCAACAGCGGCACGCTGACGCTCGCCTCGAGCGGCGCGCTCGGCACCGGCGGCCTGACGATGAACGGCGGCATGCTGAACGTCGGCACGGTGGGTCAGCCGCCGCTGAACCTGACGCTGAGCGCCTTGAACGGCCTTGCCAATGCGGCGATCAACCTCGGCAGCGCGAACCTGACCGTCGACGGCGGCGGCACGTTCGGTGGCACCTTGAGCGGCGCCGGTTCGCTGACCAAAGCGGGCAGCGATACGCTGACGCTAAGCGGGACGAACACGTACAGCGGCCCGACCACGGTCGCGGCCGGCACGCTCGCCGTCACCGGTTCGGCCGCGAATTCCGCGGTAACCGTGCAGACCGGCGCGACGCTGACGGGTACAGGAACGGTTGGAGACCTGATCGTTCGCAGCGGCGCGACCGCTAGCGCATCGCAGCCGGGTCAGGGTATCAATGTCGTCCGCGGCGTCACGTTCGACCCGGGCTCGACGCTGCAGGTCGGCGTCTCGCCGCAGCAAAGCGGCTCGGTCGACGCCGGCGGCGCGGCGACGCTCGGCGGCGGCACGGTGCAGGTGGCGGCGGGGCAGGGCATCTATACGCCGTCGGTTGCCTACCCGGTGGTTAGCGCGGCGGGCGGCGTGTCCGGCGCCTTCGAGGGCACGACGACGAACCTCGCGTTCCTCTCGCCGACGCTCACGTATGACGCGACGCACGTGTATGTGACGCTGCAGCCGAACGGCCAGGCGCTCGCATCGGTTGCGAATACGCCGAACCAGGCATCGGTCGGCGCGGCGCTCGCCACCGTGCCGTTCACGGGCGGCGACACGCTGCTGCCCGCCGTGCTGTCGACCGATGCGCCGACCGCTCGCAACGCCTTCGACATGCTCGACGGCGAATTGCACGCGAGCACGCAAAGCATGCTGCTGCTCGACAGCCGCTACCTGCGCGATGCCGTGACGGACCGCATCCGCGAAGGACTTGCGCCGACCAGCGGGCCGCTCTCCGCGTTGTCGGCGGGCTCCGCGCTATGCGACAGTCGGCTCGCGCAAGGCGCGCTGCCCAACAACGCCAAAGATGCGAACAGCGCGTTGCACGGCGGCTCGAGCGATGCATGCGTCGACAGCCGGCCGTATCAGCCGGTGGTCTGGGCCCAGGCCTATGGCGCCAACAGCAAGCTCGCCGGCAACAGCAACGCCTCGGGTATCGACCGCAGCACGGCCGGGTTTATCGGCGGCGCGGACATGGCGCTCAACGATACGTGGCGCGTCGGTCTGGCCGGCGGCTTCGCGCACAGCTCGGTGGACAACGATCTCAATTCATCGGCGTCGGTCGACAGCTACCACATCGCGATGTATGGCGGCGCGCAATACGGACCGCTTGGCGTGCGTCTCGGCGCCTCGTATTCATGGAACGATATCGGCATGGACCGGTACCCGTCCTTCACCGGCTTCAGCGATCACGATAGTTCGGATTACGACGCGAAGACCGCGCAGGTATTCGGCGAGGTCGGCTATGCGGTGCCGTTCAACCGCTTCGCGATCGAGCCGTTTGCGGGTCTTGCCTATGTGAACCTGCATACCGACGGCTTTACCGAAAACGGCGGCGACAGCGCGCTGCGCGGCAACGGCGAAACCGACAACATCGGCTTTTCGACCCTGGGCTTGCGCGTCGCGACACGCCTTGGCGCGTTGCCGCTTGCCGCGTTCAGCGCGCATGCGATGGCGGGCTGGCGGCACGCGTTCGGCAATACGCAGCCGACCTCGACGCTGGCGTTCGTGAGCGGCGGCTCGTCGTTCGACGTTGCGGGCGTGCCGATCGCGCGCGATACCGCGGTGGTCGAACTCGGCGTCGACGCGAACCTCGCGAAGAACGTCACGCTTGGTGTGGCGTATAGCGGGCAGTACGGAGGCGGCTCGCACGATAACGCGATTTCCGGCCGGTTTGCGTGGAAATTCTGATCAGGTGCGTGCCGGTGCGTCACCCGTTTTCCACTTCCAATAGGAAGAGTATTGGTCGGGGGGCGAGTCCGCGTAATCGGGATACAGACTTGCATCAGGCAGTCTCGACAGTAAGCCCACCCTGAGTGGGCTATTGTCCCATGCGTACATGTACTGTTCGTAGGATGGCGACGTCTCGCCTTTGTTGAAGGTCTGGATCTTGTAGCCCTGCCAGATGCGATCGTAGGGATACTTGTCTGCAATGGCTTTTCCGATGGCGAAGCCGGCGGCGCCCCCAACGTACGCTCCATTCGGGTTAAAGCCGCTGCCGACGTATCCGATGACGGCGCCGGCCGCCGTCGTACCGACCTCCGTCGCGACCTTCTCGGCTGAGGTCAGGTCGCTCCAGGCCAGTGTCGGCTGATACGCGGTGATGACGGTCTTGCTGCCGTCCGGGAAGTCGAATTGCCTGACGTGCGGATTGCCGCCCACCGGCTCGCCGTACTGAAAGAAGCGAGCCTGCGTGTCCCAGGGCGCGCTGCTCGCCGCATACGCGCTCTGGTAGCCATCGGGCTTGCCCGCGGGAGCGCTTTCAGCAAAGGGCAGAAACGACACCTCTCCATCATGGAATCGCAATCGCGCGAGATCTTCCGCCGTAATACCATTTTCCGGCGCAAGTGACGCGTTATGGGCAGCGCCACCGGCGGCCCCTGGCGGATCGAGTTCGTGAAAATCCGCGCTGGCGTTCATGTTGCCGCTGACATCTGCCAGTCGCTCAAAAAACCCACGGTCGTGGCCGGCATGGCGCTGCGCGGCGTCAACGATGCCTGTCCGATTGGTCTGGTCGAGGTGCGCAATGCGATTCGTAGCGGCGTAGCCGTTAAATTGCGGGAGATTCCAGCCCATCTCGCGTCCTATGGCCTGTGCAAGGTTCTCCGTCGGCCCGAGGTGGTCTTGCTGCAAGTTTTCGGGGGGATCGTCGGCGCCGGTCAAGTGGTGAACGACCTCGTGAATCAGAATCTCCTGCCATTGTTGATAGGCAGGATGATCGGCATCCGGCGCGGCCCCGACACTGATATAGGGAACGTTGTTGGCTCCATAACCCGCCTCGGTTGAGGGAATGGAAGCGATGGGCAGCCGCCCTGCCGGGTCTGGCGATTGCAGATCGGAGAGCCTCAGGTCGCTGATCTCCTTTCGTTGGCCCTGATATTGGGAATCGCGCGTGTACACGTTCCTGTATCTGAGGTCTTGAAGGAATTCGCCGTCGTGGTGCAGGTTATAACTGACGAGAGCCTGGAACGTCGGCGACCGCGTCAGGGCATCGAGCAGTGTGTTGCCGATCGCGTCGGTCGTCTGCCGGTCCGCGAGTCTGTCCCGGCTAGCAAGGACCGAATGCATGATGTCGGCGCGAGACTTGAGCATCTGTTCGGCGGTCAGCGGCGTTTGCTTGCCGAGACGTGTTACGTAGTCCGCAAAGCCATCGGACGATGGCTTGGGTGCGGAATCGTCGCGTTTGACACGCGTCGGTGTTGTCGGCGCCGCCGTCTTGCTGCTCCCGACCGATGGTTTGCTCCGGACCGGTGGTTTGCTTTTGGCCGGTGGCGGCGTCGGTTGGTTCGGCGCGAAGGAGTCCGATTCGGTGCCGAAATGGCTTGCCGCAGACCAGCGGCCTAGTGTTGTGTTCAACATGCTGGATTTAATTTAAGGATGACGAATGATTAGTGTTGACGGAATAGATGGCGGCATGCCGCCGCGGCGCAGAAAGGTTGCGTCAGGCACCATTGTTATGCGATATGCATGCACGAGGTAATGGACATATCTGTCAGGTGCTCGCGCGCCTTCTATCGCCAGCTGGCCTGGCCATTCCGGCGATAACTCGCGTTGCCCGAATAACGCGATTTCCGGCCGGCTTGCATGGAAATTCTGAAAAGCCCCTTTGCCTGACAGCTAATCGACTTGCGTAAAAGCGTTGAAAGTAATTCAACGCGTCGGCCAAAGGCGATGCATTTCCATCGCTTAACCATTGCATAACAAAGGCAAACAGAATTGTGACAAATCGATGACTTCGGCTGCCTGCCGGAATGAATACTTTTCTTTCTATAAAATTACAATAACATAATAGAATATTACGAAATGTAATTTACATCCCAATTCCAGCAATGGAGTAGGGGAGACCAAGGCCCGTTTGTGCGCCATGCATAAGCATCGGACTCACATCGGCCGAAAAGCCTGAAAGCCCCGCCAGTACTGGCTGTGTACACGAACACACAGCTCATTTCAAAATTCCATTGCACCCGTGGTTACTGCATAACGCGTACCGATAATCGGACATCACGAAAAATTACTTCGCATTTCGCGTCTCAACTTCGCATCGAGTTCTTTACGGCTAAATGAACGCCGGATCATAGCGCCCCGGGGAATAGCGCTCTCAATGGCACCTCAATCACTTCGACGTCCGCTTTCGGCGAGCTGTGCCGAATAGGGCGAAAGAAAGCCACGCGTAGTAAAACCAGAAGAAGGGAATCACGATGCGCGATCGCATTGGGCATTTATCGGGGCTCACGGGCCGGCTTGCACTTCTTTGGCTATTGCTGGTATTCGCCGCGACACACGCTGTCGCGGGCGTCGTCGTACCGGCGTCCAACCGGGTCGACATCAATCTCGGCTACACACCATGGCGGTACATCAAGGACAGCGACAACGCTCTCTATTCGACGCAAACGTTTGACGACTCGAGTTGGGCGTTCAAGGGCGTGCCGCAATCGCCCTCCGACGACGACACGTTCATCAACGAGCAGTCGGGCGGCGGCGAAGGCGAGCTGACCGGGAACATCACCTGGTACCGCAAGCACTTCAAGATCGACTCCTCGTATCAGAACCGCAAGGTGCTGATCGAGTTCCAGGGCGTGCACGTCGGTGCGCAGGTGTACATCAACGGCCACTTCATTCCGGGCAACAGCCAGATCAACCCGAATGCGACGCACGTGATGGGTTTCATCCCGTTTATCGTCGACGCGACGCCGTACCTCGATTTCAACGGCGGGGACAACGTGATCGCCGTGAAGGCTGCGCGCAACGACGCGTTCTTCCAGGCGCCGAGCTTCGGCGGCGCATTCCGCTTCGGTCAGAGCGATTCCGGCATGTTCCGCCCGGTGATCATGCACATCACGGACCGCCTGCACATTCCCGAGAACATCTTCTCGGTGCTGCAGACGTGGGGCACCTACGTCGCGACGACGGCCGCAAACTCAGCGTCGGCGACGGTTCAGGTGCAGACGAACGTGCTCAACGAATACTCGACCGACCAGCCCGTGACGCTGACGACGAAGATCGTCGATGCGAACGGCGTGGTCGTCGCGAGCGACGAGCAGACCAACAATGTGCCTGCGAATGCGCCGCCGGGTCTGAACCCGACGACGTTCACGCAGGTCATGACGGTTCAGAACCCGACGCTCTGGTATCCGAACAATGATGCGAACGGCGGCCCGTACCTGTACCACGTGATCCACGTGGTCAGCGTGAACGGTACGGTGGTCGATGCGAAGGAAACGCCGCTCGGCATTCACGTGCTCACGTGGGACACGAATTTCCCGATTTTCAACGGACATGCGCGCTACCTGTGGGGCGCATCGGGCCGTTACGATTTCCCGGCGCTCGGCTCTGCCGTGCCGCCCGAACTGCAATTCCGCGATCTGAGCCTGCTCGCGCAGGCAGGCGGCGCACTGTATCGCCCAGGCCACTCGGCACAAGGGCCGGACTGGCTCGACGCCGCGGACCAATACGGCATCATGATGCTGCAGCCGAGCGGTGACGGCGAAGGCGGCTTCGGTTCGATCTGCGATGAAGGTCAGACGACCGGGTGTCTGACGACGCAGAGCGACGTCCAGCTGAAGAAAGAATTGCACCGCGACATGATCATTCATGACCGCAACCACCCGTCGGTGCTCGCGTGGGAAGCGAATAACGGTGGCATGGTCACATCGCTCGCGCAACAACTCGCAGGCATCGCGCAGACGTGGGATCCGATCAACACGCGCGTGCAGGCCGACCGTACACCGAATCCCGACAATGGCGGGCTGCTCGGCTGTAGCGGCGACGGCTGCGACATCGGCGTGAAGAACAACTTCCCGAATACGCCGTCGGTCGGCTCCGAATACTGGGGCAACGGCGTCGGCCGCGCGAAGTACGACTTCGAGCTTGCGTTTGCCGCGCCGTATGTGAACAACTGGGTAAAGAGCGTGGCGGCCCTGTCGGTGGGTATCGCGCACTGGTACCTCGCGGATACCCCGGGCGAGATCGTCGACCAGGTCGACGGCACGCTGAATTCAGAAGTGCGTGGCAACGGCGCGTCGATGATGGACCAGAATCGTCTGCCGCGTCTGATTTACTACATGTACGAGGCAATCTGGACGCCGTTCGACCGCAAGCCGGTCGTGAAACTCGCGCATACGTGGAATCGCGCGGGCCTGGTCACCGTCAACGCGTTCAGTAACTGTCCGACGGTCAGCCTGGTGCTGAACGGCCAGCCGGTCGGCACGCCGCAGGTGCCGAATCCGACGTCTTCGGATTCGAGCGCGAATCTGACGCAGAGCACCACGCTGCTGCCGGGGCAGGTGCACTGGGATAACGTGCAATTTCAGCAGGGCACGCTCGTGGCCCAGTGTCTGAACGATCACCAGGAGGTTGTCACGCAGGATAAGCTCGTGACGGCGGGCGCCGCCGACCACATCGTGCTGACGGCCGAACCGCAACTCGTGGCGCCGGACGGCACGCAGTTCGTCATGAAGGCGAACGGTACCGACGCCGAGATCATTCACGTTGCCGTGGTCGACAAGGACGGCAACGTCGTGCCGGACGCGAGCCAGGAAATCACGTTCGCGGTGAGCGGCGCGGCCGGCGAATACCGCGGCGGCAGCGATCACTACGTAACGGATGGCAAACCCCTGCATTTCCACTCGCCGAAGGATGCGAGCCTCTATGCCGAAGGCGGCCTGACGCAGATCGTCGTCAGGAGCACCTTCACGCCGGGCACGGTCACCGTGACGGCGACCTCGCCGAACCTGGGCAGCGGTACGGTCAGCTTCGACGTTGCGCCGACGGGCAGCGCGCAAACGTTTGATGGCAAGGACCTGATCATCGGTGCGGCGCAGGATTCGGGCGTGCAGATCATCAACCACCCGGCCAACCAGACGTCGACGGTCGGTCTGACGGCGACTTTCAACGTGCTCGCGGCGAGCTCGACGCCGCTGCACTTCCAGTGGATGAAGAACAACACGCCGATTTCGGGCGCGACGAACTTCAGCTATACGACACCGACGCTGCAGGCGAGCGACGACCAGTCGAGCTATACGGTTGCCGTCAGCAACGGAACCACCAATCAGACGTCGAATGCGGCCACGCTGACTGTGGTGCAGCCGTCGAAGCCGGAGATCAAGGCACAGCCGGCGCCGGCAGCCGTCACGGTCGGTCTGAGCGCGGAATTCGACGTGGTGGCGACGGGCTCCCCGGTGCTCAGCTATCAATGGATGAAGAACAACGTCGCCATTGCTGGCGCGACGCGCCCGACCTACATCACGCCGCCCACGACGCTCGCGGATAACAACTCGCTGTACAGCGTGCTTGTCCAGAACAGCGCGGGCCAGCAGCCGTCGCAGAGCGCGGTGCTGACGGTGGCCGAGGGCTCGCCGCCCGGCATCGTGATTCCGCCGCACAGCCAGAGCGTGACGACCGGCCAGAACGTGACGTTCACCGTCGTCGCGAGCGGCGCGCAGCCGCTGGTCTATCAGTGGAAGCATGAAGGCACGGTGGTCGGCACGAACAGCCCGAATCTCGTGATCACGTCGGCGACCGATGCCGATAGCGGCAATTACACGGTCACCATCAGCAACCCCGCGGCCAGTTTGACGTTCGGTCCCGTCACGCTGAGCGTGAGCGGCGGCGGCGCGACGAACCTCGCGATCGGTGCGACGGCGACGGCGAGCAGCGTGCAGAACGACGGTCTCGGACCGAAGATGGCCAACGACGGCAGCCTCACGTCGCGCTGGTCGTCGGAGCCGGGTGTGGACCCGGAGTGGATCCAGCTCGACTTCGGCGCGGTGCGCACGTTTGACCAGATCGAGCTCGTCTGGGAAAACGCGTATGCCGATCAGTATGAAATCGAGGTGTCGAACGATACGGGCGACAACAAGCAATGGACGTCGATCTACAAGCAACCCGCGGGTGTGGGCGGCACCGAAACGATTACCGTACGTAGCACGTCGGCGCGTTACGTGCGCATGCTCGGCGAGCATCGTCACACGGATTACGGTTATTCGCTGTTTGAGTTCGGCGTCTACGACGTCCCCGCGTGCGATGCGCTGAGCAACACCGAGCGCTACACGCCGATTCCGGCGAAGGCGGGCACCTATGTGCCGCCGTCGGATCTGTCGCAGCTCGGCCAAGGTCCGTTCGTGGCGACCGTGCGCGACAACGTGAGCGGTCAGACGTGGCAGCAGTTCTCGACGACGTTCCGTCAGCAGGGCGCGCAGTTCACCCAGGATCTGGCGGCCGAGTACTGCAACTCGATCGGCATGCGTCTGCCGACGCAGGCCGAAGCGTTGACGGTTGCCCGTGCGAACTGGAACCAGTGCGCAATGCCGCTGCCGTGGACGACGTGGACGACGACCGACGTGCCGTCGACGCCGGGCGATGCGTTTATCGTCGACTCGCTGGGCAACTCGACGTTCGGCATCAAGAACAACACGCCGGGCGCATCGCTGTGCGTGGCGGGTCCGTCGATCGCGGTGCCGAAGATCATCACGCAGCCGGCTAGCCAGTCGGCCGCCGAGGGCACGTCGGCGCAGTTCACGGTTGGCATCGATCCGACGAGCGTGGGGCCGTTCAGCTACCAGTGGTTCGAGAACGGCAAGGCCGTGGCGATTACGACGGTGCCGTACTTCATTACGGCGCCGACGTCGGCCGCTACCGATAACAACGCGACGATCTCGGTGATCGTCAGCAATGGCGGCGGCAGCACGCCGAGCAGCAACGCGACGCTGACCGTCACGCCGGCCACGAATGGCGGCAACGGTGGTAACGGTGGTAATGGCGGCAACGGCGGTAATGGTGGCAATGGCGGTAACGGCGGTAACGGCGGCACCCCGCCGGCACCGTCGGCCAACCTCGCGCTGGGCAAGCAGGCCACCGCGAGCGGCATCGAAAACGACGGCGACGCTGCGCAGCAGGCGGTCGACGGCAACGATGGCACGCGCTGGTCGTCGGCCTTTGTCGACCCGTCGTGGATCAAGATCGATCTCGGTTCGGCGCAGACCTTCGATCGTGTGGTGTTGCGCTGGCAGGATTCGTTCGCGGTCGACTACCAGATCCAGGTATCGAACGACGGCAGCGATGACGACTCGAGCTGGACGCCGGTGTACACGGAAACGGGCGGCAAGGGCGGCACGGAAGACGTGCACTTCAAGGCCACCACGGCTCGCTACGTGCGGATGCACGGCACGAAGCGCGCAACGCAGTTCGGTTACTCGCTGTTCGAGTTCGGTGTGTACAACACGGCGAATACGCCGCAGTTTGCAGTCACGGCAACCTCGACTGGCAGCGGTACGGTTACGCCGGCCGGCACGACGCAGGTGTTGCAGGGCGGTCCGGTGACCTATACGTTCACGCCGGCTGACGGCTTCGCGGTAACGGCTGTGCAGATCGACGGTCAGAACGTGGGTCTTGTTAGCAGCTACACGTTCGACGATGTGCTGATGGCGCATACCGTGAACGTGACGTTTGGCCCGAGCGCGGGCGCGGTGAACCTCGCGCTCGGCGCGACGGCGAAGTCGAGCGGGCTCGAAAACGACGGCTATCCGGCGTCGAATGCAGTGGACGGCAATCTGAACACGCGCTGGTCGTCGGCCTTTATCGACCCGTCGTGGATCAGGCTGGACTTCGGTACGCCGCGCACGTTCAACCGCGTCATGCTGTTCTGGGAGAACGCGCACTCGGTGGAGTACCAGATCCAGACGTCGAACGACGGTGACAACTGGACGCCGGTGTTCACGCAGGAGGCAGGTCAGGGCGGTGTCGAAGACATTTCGTTCACGACGGTCACGGCCCGCTACGTGCGGATGAACAGCACGAAGCGCAGCAGCGACTACGGCAACTCGCTGTTCGAGTTCGAGGTGTTCAACATGCCGACGACCGGCGACGCTGGTGGCAACACGGGTGGCAGCACCGGTGGTAGCACGGGCGGCAATACCGGCAGCGGCACCGATTCGGGCACGGGCAACACGGGTACGGGTAACACCGGCACCGGCAACACGGGCAGCGGCAACACCGGTAGCAACAACAACACGAACCCGGTTCAAGCGTCGAACGGCAATCTCGCGCTCGGCAAGGTGGCGACGGCGAGCGGCACGCAGGGTGACGGCTACCCTGCGACCGCCGCGGTCGACGGCGATCTGAACTCGCGCTGGTCGTCGGATTTCAACGACAACGCATGGCTGCAGGTGGATCTGGGTCAGGCGCAACTGTTCAACCGCGTTGTGCTGCGCTGGGAAAACGCCTACGGCTCGGCTTATCAGCTGCAGGCGTCGAACGACGGCAAGACGTGGAACCCGGTGTTCACGCAGAACGCGGGCAAGGGCGGCACCGAGGATTTGACGGTGCCTTCCACGACCGCGCGCTACGTGCGCATGCAAGGTGTGAAGCGTGCGTCGCAGTATGGTTACTCGCTGTTTGAATTCGAGGTTTATAACAACGCGACCACGCCGAAGGTGGCGATTACCGCGAGCGGCGACGCGAACGGTACGCTGAGCCCGGCGGGCACGGTCAATATCGATGCAGGCGCCACGCAGACGTTCACGGCGGTGCCGAATTCGGGCTACGGTGTCGGCAAGATGTTCGTCGATGGCCAGGAAGTGGGTGTGCAGTCCACCTACACGTTCTCGAATGTGAGCGGTTCGCACACGATCAGCGTGAACTTCGTGCCGCAAGCGGCCAGCGTGAACCTCGCACTGCGCAAGACGGCGACGGCGAGCAGCCTCGAAAACGGCAACCTGCCGGCAACGGCAGCGGTGGACGGCGATCCGACCACGCGCTGGGGTTCGGGCTTCGCCGATCCGCAGTGGCTCGAAGTCGATCTCGGCACGCAGCAGACGTTCGATCGCGCCGTATTGATCTGGGAGAATTCGCACGCACTCGCGTATCAGATCCAGACGTCGAACGACGAGAAGACCTGGACGCCGGCTTATACGCAGAACGAAAGCAAGGGCGGTCTCGAAGATGTGACGTTCCCGGCGGTCACCGCACGCTATGTGCGCATGTACGCCTCGCAGCGTTCGACGCAGTATGGCGATTCGCTGTTCGAGTTCCAGCTGTACAACAGCGGCGCCACGACGAGCGCACCGGTCGCGGCCTTTATCGAGCAGCCGGCGAGCCAGACCGTACCGGTGGGCCAGAACGGCCACTTCGCGGTTATCCCGTCGGACAAGGGTTCGGTCACGTATCAGTGGCGCCGTAACGGCACGCCGATCGCGAACGCGACGAGCCGCACGTACGACACGCCGGTCACGACGGCCGGCGACAGCGGCGCGGTGTATAGCGTCGTCGTGACTGGTGCAAACGGTCCGGTGACGTCGAACGACGCGACGCTGACGGTAAATAGCGCGTTCCCGAACTACACGGTGAAGCAGGGCTTCGTGTCGGTCGATCTCGCGAACAACACGAACGGCGCGTACACGGACGACAAGGTCTATGTGCTCGTGATCGCGCGCGACCCGGCGACGGGCCAGTTCGCGTGGCTCAAGCCGGACGGCACGATCGTCGCATCGGCGGTGTCGGACAACGATGCACAGAACCACCTGACGGGACCGGACGGACAGAACTATGCGAACTACGCGTTCACGCTCGCACAGAGCAAGACGCTGCAATTGCCGAAGCTGTTCTCGGGCCGCATCTATGTGTCGCTCGGCAGCCCGGTGTTCCTGAAGATCCTGAACGACGCGAACAACAACATCGGCTTCGCCGGTCCGAATCCGCAGAACCCGACCGACCCGAACCTGAACGTGATGTTCGACTGGTATGAGTTCACGTACGGCGACAACGGCCTGTGGATCAACACGACGCAGGTCGACGAGTTCGGCTTCCCGATGACGCAGGACGTGTACGGCTCGAATCACACGTTCCACCAGCAGACCGGTATTACGCAGCATCGCGCGGATCTGTTCGCCGCGTACGCAAACGAAGTGTCGAGCGCGTTCCAGCCGCAGCCGTCGTCGCAGTTCCGCATCATGGCGCCGGCCAAGGGCAGCTTCGCGGCAGGGCAAGCGAACGGCAACTACTTCGACGCGTACGTGAACGAGGTGTGGCAGTACTACTCGTCGAATAGCCTCGTGCTGAACATGTTCGGCAATAGCCGCCAGTTTGTCGGCAAGGTGCAGGGCGGCCAGCTCGTGTTCAGCGAAACGAATCTGAACAACGGCGCGTTCGTGGGCGGCACGTATGTCGTGAACAAGCCGACCACGCAGGACGTCCTGCAGGGTAGCGGCGCGCTGGCAACCGGTAATTCGACGGAGCTTGCGATCGAGGCGCAACTGTGCGCGGCGCTCAACCGTCACGTGGCGGAAGACGTCAACAAGTGGGCGAACCCGTCCACGTGGTACGCAGCTTCGCCGTCGAACGAGTACGCGCGGTTCTACCACGATCACGGCATCAGCGGACAAGCCTACGGCTTCGCCTATGACGACGTGAGCGATGCGAGTTCGACGATCGTTGCGCCGCAGCCGGAGCATGTGGTGCTCGGGATTGGCTTCTAAGCGGCAACAAGTGAAGAGCAAATAAGGGCGCCCGCATCCGCGGGCGCACCGAGGAGATGATCGATGTGGCGGTTCGGTATGAGTAGCACGCAGGGAAGCGGTACGCAGGCATTCGCGCAGGTAGTTGATACGCGAGCGTTGGCGGCGCCGAGCATGAAACGGCATCGCAGGCAGCGCGGTTTCACGCTGCTTGAATTGCTGGTCGTGCTCGTGATCATCGGCATGCTCGCGGCGCTGGTCGGGCCGCGCTACTTCGCGCAACTGGGCAAGTCGCAGGTGACGGTCGCGCGCGCGCAGATCGACGTGTTCACGAAGGCAGTCGACAACTTCAGGCTCGACGTCGGCCGTTATCCGACTAGCCAGGAAGGGCTCACCGCGCTGGTGGTGAAACCGGCCAATGCGGATAAATGGGCGGGACCGTATCTGAAGAAGGAAGTGCCGATGGACCCGTGGGGGCATCCGTACATCTACAAGATTCCCGGTGCGAAAAGCGACTACGCGATTATTTCGAACGGACCCGACAGCCAGTCGGGCACGAACGGAGAAAGCGCGCAGATCACCAGCGAATAAACGCAGACGCAAACGCAACAACGAAAAGATACACGGACTACTGATCATCACGTGCGATGCCGGTGCGCCCGAAATGGGCCACCGGCATCGTCTGTAAACCCTGGCGATACACCATGCAATACGAAGTCAGAGCGCTTGCGCCCGACAATCAGATCGTCGCGCTCGTCATCGATGCGCACGACGAGAACGATGCGCGGCGTCAGGTCGAAGCGCGCGGACTGCATGCGACGCGGCTTGTGCCGCGGCGCTCGTTGCGACGTCCGGCGTCCTCGCGCGGCGCGCTGTCGCTTGTGCTGTTCAGCGAGGAACTGCTCGCGCTGCTGACGGCGGGGTTGTCGATCGTCGAGGGGCTTGAAGCGCTGCTCGAGCGCGAAGGCAGCGGACGCCTGCGCGGTGTGCTCGAACGGCTGCTGTCGGGGTTGCGCGAAGGCAAGCGCTTTTCGAGTCTGCTCGCCGAGCAGCCCGATGTGTTTCCGCCGCTTTATATCGGCATCGTGCGCGCCGCGGAAGGCACGAGCGACTTGCCGCGCTCGCTGCAACGCTTTATCGACTATCAGTCGCGCATCGACCTCGTGCGCAACAAGCTGGTCAGTGCTGCGATCTATCCGAGCATTCTGCTGTTTGTCGGCGGTGGCGTGGCGGCGTTTCTGATTGCGTATGTCGTGCCGCGGTTCGCCACGATTTATGAAGGCACGGGGCGCTCACTGCCGTGGATGTCGCAGGTATTGCTCGACTGGGGCAAGTTTGCGGCCGGGCACGGCTTGACGCTGCTGGCCGCGACGGTTGGCATCGCGTTTATGGGTGGCACGGTGCTGCGCGCGGCGATCGCGAAGGCGGGCCTGGCTACCTTGCTGGCGCGCATTCCGGTGATCGGGCCGCATTTGCGCATCTATCAATTGTCACGCTTGTATCTGACACTCGGCATGCTGCTCGAAGGCGGCATTCCAATCGTGCCGGCCATGGAAACGGCAAGCGGCACGATCTCGCCCGGCCTGCGCGAACGGTTGACTCAAGCGCGCCTGGCCGTACAGTCCGGCACGAATCTGTCGAGCGCCTTCGACAAGGAAGGCCTGACCACGCCGATTTCGCTGCGCATGCTGCGCGTGGGCGAACGCTCGGGCGAACTCGGCGACATGCTGACCAAATCGGCGGCGTTCTACGACGGCGAGATCAGCCGCTGGATCGACCGCTTTACGCGGCTGTTCGAACCGTTGCTGATGTCCGCGATCGGTCTGGTAGTGGGGACCATCGTTATTTTGCTGTACATGCCGATTTTCGATCTGGCGGAGAGTTTGTCGTGAGCGTGCCCGCGAATGTATTGCCATTGGTGTCCGAAGCGCCGGATGCCTCGGAGACGTTGGAGGCATTGATCGAACCGTTGCCCACGCAACCGGTTTTATCGGAGAAGCCCGCGCTAAAGCTCGATGCCGAACTGCTCGCGCGCGCACGTGCGGCTGCATCGGCGACGCAACGCCATCTGATGGTCGAGCTCGAAGCGCTGACGGGTAGCGAGCCGCGCGAATTGCTGCAGGCGCTCGCGCAGCAGCTCGCCATGCAGGTGATCGAAACGCCCGCGATGCTCGCGATGCAGCCCGTGTTCGACCGCGTGCCGCTGTCGCGCGCGATGCAGCGGCGCTGCGCGTTGCTGCGGCGTTTGGACAATGCGGCGGGAGATGCGCTCGACAATGCGAGCGATAGTGCGCGGAACAACGCCGGCGCGCTGATCGGCGTCGTCACCAGCCCGTTCGATCTTGACCTGCAGACGTGGCTCGCCGCGCAGGCAGGTGGCCCGATCGAGATCTGCGTGACACTGCCGTCCGATCTGCAGGCGTACCACACGCGCATGGAGGAATCGGCGCGCGCGGTCGACAGCCTCGTGACCGACGGCGGCGAAGCGCGCGCCGATGGACGCACGGCGCAGGTGCTGTCGTTCGAGACCGTCAGCGAGGCCGCGAGCCCCGCGGTCAAGCTCGTCAACTCGACGCTCTACGATGCGCTCAAAGCCGGCGCATCCGATATCCACATGGAAAGCACGGCGACGGGCCTCGCGTTGAAATATCGCGTCGACGGCGTGCTCGATGCGGCCGCGACGATTCACGGCGTCGAAACCGCGGAGCAGGTCATTTCGCGTCTGAAGGTGCTCGCGGAACTCGATATCGCCGAACGCCGCGTGCCGCAGGACGGCAGTTTCCGCGTCGCGGCGGGCGGGCGCGATATCGACTTGCGGGTGTCGATCATGCCGAGCATTCACGGCGAAGATGCGGTGATCCGTATTCTCGACAAGCGAGCGATGATCGAAGCGTACGGGTCGCTGACGCTCGAAGCGCTCGGCTACGACGGCGAATCGCTCGAAGCGCTGCGTCGCCTTGCCGAAGAACCGTACGGCATGCTGCTTGTGACGGGCCCGACCGGCTCGGGCAAAACGACCACGCTCTACGCGGCGCTAACCGAAATTCATAACGGCCGCGACAAGATCATCACGATCGAAGACCCGGTCGAATACCAGTTGCCGGGCATTCTGCAGATTCCGGTCAACGAAAAGAAGGGCTTAACTTTCGCGCGCGGCTTGCGCTCGATTCTGCGGCACGACCCGGACAAGATCATGGTCGGCGAAATCCGCGACCGCGAGACGGCTGAAATTGCGGTGCAGTCCGCGCTGACGGGCCACCTTGTGCTGACCACCGTGCACGCGAACAACGTGTTCGACGTGTTCGGCCGCTTCAGCCATATGGGCATCGACCCCTATGCGTTCGTGTCCGCGTTGAACGGCATCTGGGCGCAGCGCCTCTTGCGCGTGAACTGCTCGCATTGCGCGACGCCTTATACGCCGACCGATGCGGAACTCGCGCGCGTCGGCCTCACGCGCGCGGACGTCGCCGATTTCGATTTCCGCCAGGGCGCGGGCTGCGGCGATTGCCGCGGCACCGGTTATCGCGGCCGCCGCGCGATTGCCGAGATTCTGATTCTCGATGACGAGATTCGCGATATGGTCGTCGAGAAGCAGCCGATCCGGTTGATCAAGGAAGTGGCGCGGCGCAACGGCACGCGCCATCTGCGCGAGGTTGCGCTCGCGCAGGTGAAGCGCGGCGAGACGACACTGTCCGAAGTGAAACGGGTGACTCTCAATGCGTGACGCTTGGAAGCGTTTGGGGGCAAAGCCGGTTTCGCTTCCCGGTTTGCCGCGGGTTTCGCTGAAGTGGCGCCGCGGCGTGTGCCATATCGGGTTCTCGCGCGATGGCGTGGCGGCGCTGCGCGCGAGCGCCGCGGCGCCGCGCAAAGCCGCGACGTTGCCGCCGGTCATTGCCGAACGCTCGCTGCGCGGTATCTCATCGAATGGGTCAGGCGCTGCGTCAGCGGACGACCTCGCCGCGCTGATCGCCGGCGCGCTCGACGAAGCGGGCTGCAGCGGATTGCCGATCCACGCGAGCTTCGGCGACGACCTCGTGCGCTACTTTATCGTGACGCCGCCACCGAACGGCACGCGCGTGCAGGATCTACGCACAGCGGCCGAAGTGCGTTTCCAGATGCTCTACGGCGAATCGCTGGCCGCGTGGCGCCTCGTCGCAGACTGGCATGCAACAAAGCCTTTTCTCGCGTGCGCGGTGCCGGCGCGATTGCATACTGCGCTGCAACTCGCGGCGCGTGCGCAACGCAGTTGCCTGGTTTCGACTTCGCCGAATTTCGTCGGCGCATGGAACCGCTGGCGCCGCCGCGTGACTGGCGACGCATGGCTCGCGACGCTGCACGACGGCGCGCTGACGCTCGGCGTGATCGGCGGCGCGGGACGACGCGCGCGTCTTGCCGCGGTGCGCACGTTAAAGCTGAGCGACGAGACGCCGCCGCTCGCGTGGCTGAATGAGCAACTCGCGCGTACGGCGCTGCTCGACAACGTGCCGGCGCCGAAGGTACTGCACGTGTACGGCCGCTTGCCGCAGACCTGGCAGCAAACGCAGCGCATCGCGACGACATCGGGAAGCGGCGGCGCAAACGCGAGCACGGGCACAAGCCTGGACGCAGGTTCGAACGCGAGCCCGAGCAAGGCCATGATCGAAGTGCGCGCATGCACCGCGGTGCAGGCATCGCCGGCATTGCCGCAAGGCGCGTACGCCACGTTATCTTCCGCCGCCCAACTGGCCACGCAAATCGTGTTAAGCAGCCGCGGCGGTGCATCGCGATGAAACGCCTGCATATCGATCTCGCGCCGCTCAGTGCGCGCCGCCAGCTGTACCGCAGCCATCCGCTGATACGCCTGCTCGCGCTGGCGGCACTGATCGCGTGCGTGATCGCGGGCCTGCGCGCACACAAGTTGCTCGGCCGCCTCGACGTACTCGAAAGTCAGCAGGAGCGCATCGCCTCGCACAACGCGCAGGCGGCACGTGCACGCGCGAGCGTCGCGAGCCGCCCGGTCGACGCGAAGCAGGGCGCGGCCGTCAACGCCGCGGTCGCGCGCCTGAACCTGCCATGGGACGACATTCTCGATGCCGTCGAAGCCGCGACGCCGCCGAAAGTCGCGTTGCTGTCGGTCACGCCCGACGCAAGCCGTGCGCTGATCCGCATCGAAGCCGAAGGCACTGGCAGCGACGCGATGATCGACTATCTGAAAGCGCTCCAGCAGCAGCCGCTCTTCGAGCGCGTCGATCTCGTCAGGCACGAGATGTCGAAAGACCGGATGGACGGCGTGATCCGCTTCCAGATCGAAGCGCAGTGGCGCAGGAGCGCGTCATGAAAATGCCGAATCTGACGCGTGCGCTGTTATGGACGCAGCTGGCGCTGCGCCGCACGAGCGTCGATGCGCTCGCGGCCGGTGTGCTCGCGATCGGCGCGGCAGCGATGTGGTTCGTGCTGCTGCCGGGCCTTACAGCGCGTATCGCCGACGAAGCGCGTGCCGTGGCGCGCGCGCGTTCGGCGCCGCCGCCCGCGCCCGTGATTTCACCGCAGGCACTCGCGGCCCAGCGGCTCGACGCGTTCTACGCGGCGCTCGGCGACGCAGGCCACACCGAGCAAGTGGTGATGCATCTGTTCGACGCTGCGAGCGAGACCGGCGTCGTGCTCGACAAGACAGAATACAAGCCCGCGCGCGATGCCGCGGGGCGCTTCGAGACCTACACGATCGTGCTGCCCGTCAAAGGCGGCTATGCGCAACTGCGCAGCTTCTGCGAAAAGGTGCTGATGACGGTGCCGTACGCGGCGCTCGACGACATGCGCTTCAAACGCAGCTCCGCGAACGACCAGACCGTCGAGGCGAGTCTGCGCTTCACGGTATTCCTGCGTCCCGCGGCGCAGGGCAAGGGCGCTGCCAACACGAGCGCACTGGTCGCAGCGGGCGAGGCACAACGATGAAGCCTCTGCACGCAGTACTCGCGGTCGCATTCGTCGCGTGCGGCGGCCTGCTGATTTTCGGTAATCACGATTCGCCCGACCAGGTCGTCGAAGCGGCGCCGCGCGCGGGGGCGGCTCACCGCGCAGCGGGCCAGGCCGACCGCGGTGCAGACGCAACGACAGCCGCAAGTACGGACAACGGATCGATCGTCGGCATCGCCGCGCTGCGCTCGCGCAAGGACCTGTTCGGCTCGGCCGGCAGCGGACATCACGAGCTGTTCGGCAGCCAGACGTGGGCGCCGGCGCTGCCGTCGGTCGCGCCGGCGGGCGCCGAGGTGCCGCCGCTGCCGTCTGCGCCGATGGCGCCGAACCTGCCGTTCACCTATATCGGCAAACAGGCCTCGAACGGTGCGTGGGAGGTGTATCTCGCGCGCGGCGACGAGACCGTGATCGTGCACGACCAGTCCGTGATCGATGCGACGTATCGCGTCGACGCGATCAAGCCACCTGTTTTGACGTTGACGTACCTGCCGCTCAAGCTGGTCCAGACCATCGATATCGGCAGCGCCGATTGACGTGCAATAAGAGAAAGCATTCATAGGAAGCAAGTCGTTGCGTACGCAATCACTAGAACAACATGGACGTCGGGGTCTGAGCGGCGGCACCGCGTCGAGCGAAAAGCCACGCATGGGGCGCGCGGGGTTGCGCCTGTCTTTGCGTCTGTCGGTGCGCCTGTCTTTGCGCTCGCTTTGGCGTGGGTGCGCGCCCATTGCGCTTGCCATCGCGTTGCCGGTGCTGCTGGCCGGTTGCGCGGCGGAGAAGGCCTATCGCGCGGGCGAAGATCTCGTCGCGCAGGGCAAGGTCGACGAAGGCCTCGCGAAGATGCAGGAAGCGATGACGCAGGAGCCGCACGATGCGCAATATCGCGCGACCTGGCTTGCGGTGCGCGCCAACACGCTGTCGCACGACAACGAGCAGGGCGACCGTCTTGCGGCGAGCGGCGCGCGCGATGCCGCACGCAAGTCGTACCAGCATGCGCTGACGCTGGACCCTGACAACGAACGCGCGCAGGCCGGGCTCGCCGCGCTCGATCGGGCCGCGCGACTCGATACGCTGCTCAATCAGGCCGAAGCGATGGCGGCGAAGCAGAACGCCGCCGGCGCGCGGCGTCTTGTCGAGCAGGTGCTCACCGAGGCGCCTGAAAATCCGCGCGCGCTTGCATTGCAGCGCCGGCTCACGCTCGATTCCGGCGCGACGCGCATCGAAGCGGCGCTCGCCGCCGCGTACCGGCGGCCGATTCACATCGATTTCAAGGACGCCTCGCTCAAGCAGGTCTTCGACGTGATCTCGCGCAGCGCCAATATGAACTTCCTGTTCGACAAGGACGTGCATACCGATCAGCACACGTCGATTTTCCTTAGAAACAGCACGATCGAAGCCGCGGTGCGTTACGTGCTTGCGACGAACCAGCTCGCGCAGCAGGTGCTCGATGAAAACACCGTGCTGATCTATCCGAACACGCCGGCGAAGCAAAAGGACTACCAGGAACTCGCGGTGCGCACGTTCTTTCTGTCGAACGCCGAAGCGAAGACGGTCGCGAATACGATCAAGACGATCCTGAAAGCGCACGACATCGTCGTCGACGAAAAGCTGAACCTCGTGATCGTGCGCGACACGCCCGATGTGATCCATATGGCCGAAAAGCTCGTCGCGCTCGAAGACGTCGCGGAGCCCGAGGTCATGCTCGAAGTCGAAGTGCTCGAAGTGCAGCGCAATAGTACGCAAAACCTCGGCATCGATTGGCCCGATTCGATCACGGTGACGCCGCTGCCGGTCGGCAGCGTGATCTCGAATACGGGTTCAGGCAACAACACGGGCAACGGCTTTGGCAATCCGTTCAACAGCGGATCGTTCGGCATCCCGTCGTCGGGCGGCAGCAATCCGCCGGCGCTGTCGCTGAACGACCTGTTCCACCAGACCTCGAAGACGCTCGGCGTGTCGCAGATCCAGGCGACGGCGCAGGCGAATCTCGTCGATTCGAATGCGAAGCTGCTGACGAACCCGCGCATTCGCGTGCGCAATCACGAGAAGGCGAAGATCCTGATCGGCGAACGCGTGCCGAACATCACGTCGACAGCGACCTCGACCGGCTTTGTCTCGCAGTCGGTCAACTATATCGACGTCGGCCTGACGCTGAACGTCGAGCCGGCCATCTATCTCGACAACTCGGTCGGCATCAAGGTCGCGCTCGAAGTGAGCAGCCTGCTCAATGTCGTGTCGGGCGGCAACTCGGGAACGACCGCTTATGAAATCGGCACACGCACGGCGAGCACGGTGCTGCAGCTGAAAAACGGCGAAACCGATGTACTGGCGGGCCTGATCGACAGTGAGGAGCGCACCTCGGGCAACAAGATTCCGGGCTTCGGCCAGTTGCCGGTGCTGGGCCGCCTGTTCGGCGCGACCACTGACGACGACAAGAATACCGAAATCGTGCTCGCGATCACGCCGCATCTGATCCGCAATATCCAGCGCCCCGATGCGGCTTCGGCGTATTTCACGGCCGGCACCGAGACCAATTCGCAGGGCCTCATGCAGTCGAACGGTATTAGCAACTCGTCGCTATCGGCGAGCAGCGGTTCGTCGTCGAACTCGGCGTCGCCGACGAAGTCGCCCTCGTCCGGCTTCGGCAATTCAGGTGCGAATGGCACCAACGGCACCAACGGCACGAACGGACTCGGCTCGAACTACGGCGGGGCGGGCAGCGGCACGGTCGGCGGCGGAGCCGGCGGCTTCGTGGGCGGCGACGGCGAGCCGATCGTCGCGGGCGGCGCGCCGGGCACGGGCAACGCGCAGATGACGGTGCAGGGGCCGCAGCAGGTGAAGGTCGGAGATTCGGTCACGGTGACGGTATCGATGCAGGCGGATCAGCCGCTGTTGATCGTACCCGCGAACGTGACCTACGACAGCACGAAGCTGCAATTCACGGGGGTATCGGAAGGCGACTTCCTGAAGCAGGGCGGCGCGCAGACGAACTTCTCGAGCCGTGTCGGGCAGGCGGGCCAGCTGAGTCTGTCCGATTCTGCCTCGGGCGGGTCGGGCGCGACGGCATCGGCCACGTACGCCGTGCTGTCGTTCCGCGCGATTGCGCCGTCGTCGCAGACCACGATTCAGGTGCAACCGGGCACGCTGCTCGGCCTGACCGGCATTCCGGTGACCGCACTGCCGCCGACACCGTACGATCTGACGGTGAACGCGAAATGATGCGGGCGCGCGCGTGGCGAACGATGGCGGCGGCGCGCTCGCGGCGCGCGCATTGCTTCAGCGCGCGCTGCGGCTCATGCGGTCATTCGTATAGCGACTCGTGCGGCCACTTACGCAGCGATTCGTGCGGCCACTCATGCAGCGATTCGGGCAGCGACTCATGCAGCGATTCGCGCAGCTACTCACGTGCCGATTCATGTGACCACTCGTGCCGCCACTCAAGCAACCGCGCGCGCGGTTTCACGCTGATCGAACTGCTCGTCACGCTGGCGATTCTCGGCGTGCTCGCCTGCATGACCGTGCCTGTCGCGCAGGTGATGCGCCAGCGGGAGCGCGAGCAGCAACTGCGCTCGGCGCTACACGACATACGCGAAGCGATCGACGCGTACCACACCGCGAGCAAGGACGGGCGCATCCAGAAAGAGGCGGGTACGACCGACTACCCGCCGAGTCTGGAACTGCTCGTGCAAGGCGTGCCGGACCAGCAGGACCCGAAGGCCCACAAGATGTACTTTCTGCGGCGCATTCCGCGCGACCCGATGAACGACAACGACCCGCAGCTTTCCGACGCGGCGACCTGGGGCAAGCGCGCCTATGCGAGCGAAGCCGACGATCCGCAAGAGGGCGATGATGTGTACGACGTCTATTCGACGTCGAACGGCATCGGGCTCGATGGCATTCCTTATCGAAAATGGTGATACCGATGCAAGCGCCCAAGCGTGCGAAAGCGGCCGCGGGCTTTACGCTGATCGAACTGCTGATCGTGCTCGCGATTATCGCGTTGATGCTGACGCTCGCACTGCCCGAGTATTTTCATTCGATCGATTCGTCGAAAGAGAAGGTGCTCGTGCAGAACCTCCATGTCACGCGGGTGGCGATCGATCAGTTCTACGGCGACCAGGGACGTTATCCGGATTCGCTGCAGGAGCTCGTCGACAAGCACTATCTGCGTTCGCTGCCGTTCGATCCGGTGGCCGATAGCGCGGCGACCTGGCAGATCATCGCGCCCGACGAGCAGTTTCCCGGCAATGTCTATGACATCAAAAGCGGTGCGGAAGGCACCGATGTCGAGGGCAAGGCTTACGGGGCGATGTGATGCGCGCTGCGCTTTTCCGCACGAGGCAACGTGATCGCGCTTGCGGTGGCGCTGGCGATCGCGCGTGCGTATGCGCTTGCGGTGGGGCCGGCGATCGCGCGTGTGCGTGCGCTTGCACTGATCCATGCGCGCCGACGTGCACGCGCGCGCCGCGGCGCCGTGCCGCGCAAGGCGGCTATACGTATCTCGCGCTGCTGATACTGCTTGCGATCATCAGCATCGCAGCGGCCGCTTCGGCGGAACTGGGCGCGATCTATCAGCGTCGCATGGCGGAAAAAGAGTTGCTCGCGGTCGGCGCGGAATTCCAGCGGGCGCTGCAAAGCTATTCGTCGTCCACGCCGGTCGGCCAGCCGACGCAGCCGCGCAGGCTCGAAGAGTTGTTGCGCGATCCGCGCTATCCGAATGTCGTGCGCCATCTGCGTAAAGTCTACGAAGACCCGATGACGGGCAAGGCCGATTGGGTGCTCGTGATGTCGCCCGATGGGCAGACGATTGTCGGCATTCATAGCGCATCGCATGCGCATCCGATCCAGATCTCGCATTTTCCAGCGGCATTTCAGGGCTTCGCGAACAAGAAGAGCTATACGGACTGGATATTCGTCGCGCGCTTTCCGACGCTTACGCAAGGGCAGCGGCCGCCGGACGGACCGGTGCTGAATGGCGACGCGCCGGGAACGGTGAATGGCGGCGGCGCGCCGTTCGGCGCCTCGCAGCCTGGTGGGATGTCGTCGAACGACGGTTCGTTCGGTAGCGGCTCGTTCGGCAATGGGTCGTCGAATGGCAGCTCGTTCGGTGGCGGCTCGTTCAACAATGGTTCGTCGAATGGCGGCGCGTTTGGCGGTGGCTCGTTCAATAACGGCTCGTCGAATGGCGGCGGGTTCGGCGGCAACAGCCCCTTCGGCGGCGGATCGTCGAGCGGTTTTTCGCCGGGCAGACAGTCGTCCGGCGGCGGGTCCTTCAACAGTTCGTCGTTCGGTGGCGGAGGCACATCGCAGTAAACAGCGGCGATGTGTCTGCAGAATTGGACCTTGGTCCAATACCGGCGCGCCGGCTCTTTGCCTAGTCTGCCAATCACGCATGGTGTGAGTCGCCGGCGGCCGCTTTGCTGCCTGAGAGGAAATACGCGCGGAAATCAGCGCGGAAATGAGCACGGAACCCGGGCTCAGAGCCGCGCGCGACAGAACACCACACCACGAGCCCCTTCTGAGTGGAAGTGACCATGGAACTCGATCCTGTCATCCTCTCGCGCATCCAGTTCGGGTTCGTAATCAGCTTTCACATCATTTTCCCGGCCTTCACGATCGGCCTTGCGGCCTGGCTTGCGACCATCGAGGGCGCACGGCTCGTGACGGGAAACCGGCTGTACCGCAGGGTGTTCGACTTCTGGCTGCCGATCTTCGCGGTGTCCTTCGGCATGGGCGTCGTCACCGGCATTGTCATGGCCTTCCAGTTCGGTACCAACTGGGGTGTGCTCGCGGTCAAGACGGGCTCGATCCAGGGCCCGTTACTGGGCTACGAGGGCTTTACGGCCTTCATGCTCGAGGCGACATTTTTCGGCATCATGCTGCTCGGACGCGAACGCGTACGGCCATGGTTCTACTTCTTTTCCTGCTGCATGGTGGCGCTCGGCACGATGTTTTCGTCGTTCTGGATTCTCGCCAACAACAGCTGGATGCAGGTGCCGCTCGGCCACACGATGGTGGACGGCAAGATCGTTCCGGACGACTGGATGAAGATCGTCTTCGGCCCGGTGCAAATGGTGCGTTGGCCGCACATGTTACTCGCCGCGTTTCTGACGAGCGGAATGTGCGTCGCGGCCACCGGCGCCTGGTATCTGCTGCGCGGCGTGCATCGCGAGGAAGGGCGCGTCATGCTCCACTGGGCCCTCGCGCTGGTTGCCGTGGCGATACCCGTGCAGCTTTTCTTCGGACATCTGACCGGCGAATATGTGCTCGAGCACCAGCCGGCCAAGTTCGCCGCGATCGAAGCGCGCTGGAAAAACCAGCAGCCGGCCGACGAAGTGCTGATCGCCATCCCCGATGAAGAGAACGAGCGCAATCTCTATGCGATTACCGTGCCGAAGCTCGGCAGTTTTATTGCATCGGGGAATTTCACGTCGGCCGAAGTCGGGCTCGAATCGTTCCCTCGTGAAGACCGCCCGCCCGTCGTGATTCCCTTCTTCGCCTTTCGGCTGATGGTCGGCATGGGCCTCATCATGCTGGCCGTCTCGTGGCTCGGCAATCTCCTGCGCTGGCGCGGCAAGCTCGAATCGTCGCGCTGGTTTCTATGGGCCACCTTTCTTTCGTTTCCGACCGGATTTATCGCGATCCTGACCGGCTGGTATACGGCGGAAGTCGGTCGCCAGCCGTGGGTCGTCTATGGCTTGCTGCGCACGCGCGATGCCGTCACGCCGTCGCTCACGACAAACGACGTGCTGACCTCGCTGGTCGTCTATGTCGCGGTCTACCTGCTCTTCGTTGCGTTCGGTATCTACTACATTTACAAGCTGCTGCGCGATGGGCCGCGCGTCGAAGAGGCGGCGCTGACCCATGTCACGGCCAGCCGGCCACTGGCTGTCGCCGCGCGCTCGGAAACCACGACCGGTAAGCCCGCGGCAGGCGGGGCGGCGGCCGGCGTCGATGCGAGGCCCGGCTCATGAGCGAACTGCAGCCCAGCAACCTGGCGCTTTTCTGGGCCGGCGTGATCGTCATCTCGATCATGGTCTACGTGATACTGGATGGCCTCGACCTCGGCGTGGGCATCCTGTTCGGCTGCACGCGCGATGCAAGCCAGCGCACCAGGATCATGAGCACGATCGCGCCGTTCTGGGACGGCAACGAAACCTGGCTCGTCGTGATCGGCGCGGGCCTGTTCGCGAGTTTCCCGGTGGTCTACGCGGTCTTCATGGCCGCCTTCTATCTGCCATTGCTGTTGTTGCTGATCGGCCTGATCTTTCGCGGCGTCGCGTTCGAGTTTCGCTATCGAAGCGTGCGCACGCGCTGGCTCTGGGATACGGGCTTCTTTCTTGGATCGACGGTGGTCGCTTTCGCGCAGGGCGCCGCTGTGGGTGCGCTGATGCGCGGCATGCCGGTTGAGAACGGACAGTTTGCGGGCACGTCGTTCGACTGGCTGCATCCGTTTCCGGTGCTCACGGGTTTGGGGCTGGTGTTCGGCTACGCGCTGCTCGGCGCCGGCTGGATCGTGGTCAAGAGCGACGGGCCGTTGCGGGAGTGGGCGTATCGCCGCATCGGCTGGCTCGCCGCGATCGTCTTCGTACTCGTCGCGCTCGCATTCGTCGTGTCGCTGACGGTCGATACGCACGCCGTGGGGCACAGCCGCCTGCGCGATCGTCTATGGGGACTCGTGTTTCCCGTTGCGGCGATCGCGGCATTGGGGTGCGCCGTGCTCAGCGCGCGAGCGCGGCGCGACCGGCTGACGTTCGGGCTCACTGTGCTGTTTTTCCTCGCGTCGTATCTGACGCTCGGCGTGATGTTCTGGCCTTACATGGTGCCGTACACCATCACGGTGGGCGGCGCCGCGGCGCCGGAGGCATCGCTGCAGTTCTTTTTCTATGGCGGCGTGATCGTATTGCCGGTGATTGCGCTCTATACCGCCGGTGTGTATTGGGTGTTTCGCGGAAAGATTAAACAGGAATCCGAATAAGATTAATCCGTTGAATAAAGCTGTTTGTAATATTTAAATATTCGGACAATAAAAACTATTAGCCAAACGATTGCGAAGAATATGCCATCGTACGTTTCGATTCAATTGGACCATGGTCCACTAGTCGCGTATGGGCTGCCTGCATAGTCTTCGAGACAGAGCAATGATGCCGGCCTTGGGTCTTAAAGGGAAAGTGACATGCTCGGATTCGAACTCGGATTCTGGGATTACGTGACCTTCGCCACGGGATTCCTTGCCGGCGGCGCCGGCATTATCACCTACATCTGGATCGCAGGCTTGCCGGGGCGTATCGCGATCGCGCGCCACCACCCCGAGGCCGAAGCGGTGAAGCTGATGGGCTGGGCCGGACTGCTGCCCACGATATTGCCGTGGATTCAGGCGTTCATCTGGGCCTTCAAACCGACCGACGTCATCGATATCCGGCGCTTTCCGCGCGAAGAGGCGCGGGCGATCGAAGAGGAGCATGCCCGCCTGAGCGGTCTGGAGCCGCCCGTTTCTAAAGGACTCCCAGCCAACGCCCGGCGTTCAGAGGATGGCAATACCAAGAATTGAAGGAGACAGGCCATGCTGCTCGGTTTCGTCATGCTGTTTGCGTATGGCTTAATTGTCTGGCTGGTCTTCTTCAAGTTCCGGTGGCTCAAGTTCACGATCGGGTGGGGCTTCTTTTCCACGTTCTTCGTACTGCACCTGATGCTGATCTTCCTGATCGGCCTGCGCTACGTCACGCCGACCTCGAACGAGGCGCGCGTCATCCAGCACACGATCCAGCTCACGCCACGCCTGTCCGAGCCTACGCTCGTCACCGCGGTGCTGGTGGAGCCGAATGTCCACGTCAAGAAGGGCACGCCGCTGTTCCAGTTCGATAAGCGCATCTACGAAGCGAAGGTCAAGCAGCTGGAGGCGCAGCTCGCACAAGCCAAGCAGAACGTGTCGATCATGAAGACCGACGTTCAGGTGACGGCCGAAAAAATCGTCAGGTTGAAGAGCGAGCTCGAGTACGCCGTGTACCAGGAAAAACTCTCCGCCAGTCTTGCCAAACGCGGCGCGGGCCCCGAGGAAGACGCACAGAAATGGCGCGCGCAGGTTGCGGCCAACACAGCGGCGATCAAGGAGGCGCAGGCTGAGGAAGAGCGCTCGAAACTCAAGTACCAATCCGAAATCGGCGGCGTCAATACCGCGGTGGCGTCGATCGAGGCCGAACTCGATCAGGCGCGCTTCTATCTCGACAACACGCTGATGGTGGCGCCGGAGGACGGTTACATCATCAATCTGCAGGTCCGGCCCGGCATGGTGTCGGGCGATATCCGCTTCGGCGCGATCGCATCGTTTATCTGCGATGCCGACCGCTACGTGCTTGCTCAGTTCTTCCAGGAAAACCTCAAGTACGTGAAGCCCGGCCAGCCGGTGGAAGTGGCGCTCGATCTCTATCCGGGGCAGATCTGGCCCGGCAAGGTCGCGGCGGTCTGGGAGGGCAGCGGCGCGGGGCAAATGCTTCCGAGCGGCGCATTGCCGGCCTTCAACGCGGTACCGGCCGAAGCGCCGCAAGGGCAGTTCGCCGTGGCGATCACGCTGGACGATCCGAATCAGACGCAGTTTCCGATCGGTACGCAGGGGCGCGCGGCGATCTACACGAGCTCGAGCAGCGCCTTCGACATGCTGCGCAAGGTCGCGATCCGCTCGTATACCTGGTACAACTGGCTGTATCCGTTTTCGCTATGATGCGCGCGCGATCATTCGTCGTCGTGTTTCTTGCTGCGCTGGCCGGCGCTTGTGCGCTGGCGCCACCGCCGCAGCACAGCGATGTGGTCAGCGATGCATTGCCGAAAAGCACGACGATTCCGCCCGCATGGAAGTCGGAGGCAAGTGCGGTTCCCGTTGCCGACGACTGGCTGAAGTCGCTCGACGACCCGATGCTCGACACGATCGTGGCCGAAGCGATCGCCAACAACCTCGACTTGCGTCAGGCGGCGGATAGGGTGGCGATCGCGCAGCAGGCGGTGGTCGTCGCGGGCTCCCAGCTATGGCCGCAGATCGGCGTGACAGGCGGCGGGCGGACCACGCACGACTTCGATCACAGTAACGACTCGACCACATCGGTTGCCTACGGCGCCGTGGCGTGGGAGATAGACGTGTGGGGCAAGCTGCGCGCCAAACGCGCCGCGGCGCAAGCGGGATATGAAGCGACCGCGCTCGATTACGCCTATGCACGACAGTCGCTGGCGGCCACGGTGGCGCAGGCCTGGTATCTCACGATCGAAACGAGGCAACTGCTCGCGCTCGCCGAACATGCGGTCGACATCTATGGGCAGCTGCTCGACCTCGTCACGACGCGTCGCACCGCGGGCAAGGACTCCGATCTCGACGTCGCCGACACGCGTGCCAAGCTCGAATCGGCGCAGAGTTCGGTAGAGGCCGCGCGTCAATCGTACGGCGACGCGCGCCGCGCGCTGGAAGTGCTGCTTGGGCGTTATCCCGCGACCGAAATCGAAGTTGAGACGAACTATCCGCTGCTGCCGCCGACTCCGGCGGCAGGGCTGCCCGCCAGCCTGCTCGAACGCCGGCCCGACCTCGTCGCCGCGGAGCGCCAGGTGCTTGCCGCGTTTCGTCAGGAGGAAGTGGCGAAGCTCACGCTGCTGCCCGACTTCTCGTTTTCGTTCGAAGGCGGCCGGCTCGGCGATGCGCTTTTCTCGCTACTGGACCTGAACCCATGGCTCGTGACCGCGTCGATCGGCGCGTCGATCCCGATCTTCACCGGCGGCGCGCTGCAGGCGCAGATCAAGATTGCGACTGCGCAACAGGCGCAGGCGGTGGCGCACTACGGCAGCGTCGTGCTAGTGGCATTCCGCGAGGTCGAGGATTCGCTCGCGAACGAACAGTTGCTGACCAAGCGATTGCCGATGGAAAAGAGCGCCGTGGAATCGCGCTCCCAGGCCGTGCGCATCGCGACGATACAGTACAAGGCCGGCCGCAGGGACCTGTTGTGGGTGTCGAACTTGCAGACGGCCGAACTGACGACCCAGGCAGACCTGATCAAGTTATGGGGCCTGCAGCGCAGGAACCGCATTCGCCTGTATCTGGCGCTCGGTGGGAGCTTCGACGCGACACCGTCGACCGCGTTGCCGACAGTAACAGGGGCGGCAAACACCGAAACCCGGTAGGCTCTCCAACGAATACGTGAGCCGCGTGCTGCGTTCCCGGGCCTGGGTTCTGGCGCGCCGTCTTCAGATATTCAGGCGCGACACCTTGGTGCCCTGCAGCGACAGGTTGGCCATCAGGCCCGTGTTGGTTAGCACGATGCAATCGACGGGCTGGGTGGCCGTGGTCGCATCGATCACGCCGTTTGCGCCGACCTTCACGAGCGCGACCGACGAATCAACGCCAGCCGTCCAGCCGTCTGAACCGCGGAATTTATCGAGCGCCTCTTTCGTCATGAACAGGAAGATAAGCGCCTTCGATTGAGCGCCGGCCTCGAGTCCGAACGAGCCGGATACCGTGCTGTAGTAGCCGACCGAGGTGCCGTTCACGCGTAATGCGCCTTCGCCATACTGCCCGCCCACGATAAAGCCGACCTCGAGCACCGATGGAAAGACCAGCACCCCATTCGCCTTGGCGACCAGTTCGCGTGAGCCGCCGACTGTCGAGTAGAGCCGCGACATCGTGCCGTCGATGCTCGCATCGATCGCTTTACGCTTGTCCGCATTGCCGGCAGGTGTGGCAGGTGTCGATCCGGTCGTCGTGCATCCAGATAATGCGAAGCCTGTTAGAGCGAGTGTGGCACCAGCAGTACGCAGAAAAATTCGTCTTTTCATTGCTTCCTCCATGGTGGTGCGTTGAACAATTTATCGATGCTATTCCCGTTAGCGATTTCGAGAATGCACGCTCTTTCAAATCGGCTTCGTCATGGTGGCTTCCCATATGCTATAACACCCAGCACTCGAACACGACTACAACGTATCTAATTTCTATTAAAGCGTCGCAAATAAAGTCGGAATAACCAGGCGAAACAATTCGCATCGCAGGAGGCCCTGATCATGAAGCTATCGCTGGATCATGTGCGCGGTGTGTTGGCTCTGTTCGCGATGCTAATCGGTGCATCGCTCGTCTACGGTGTTGCTGGTGGCCTTGTGGCGCCCACTTCGGCCTGCGCGCAAGGAACCGTGAAACTCTCGAAGCAGCAACTCGATTCGTTGACCGCGCCTATCGCGCTCTATCCCGATGCGCTGCTAGCCCAGGTGCTGATGGCCGCGACCTTCCCCGACGAAGTGCAGGCCGCGGCGGAGTGGTCGAAGCAGAACCCTCAGCAGAAAGGCGACGAGGCCGTGAAGGCGGTCGCGTCGAAACCGTGGGATCCGAGCGTGCAGTCGCTCGTTGCGTTTCCGCAAGTCCTCGCGACCATGGCCTCGAAGCCGGAATGGGTGAGCCAGTTAGGCGACGCGTTTCTTGCGCAGCCGAACGACGTGATGAATTCCGTGCAGCAGCTGCGCAAGCAGGCGCAGCAGGCCGGGAATCTCAAGTCGAACGAACAGCAGAAGGTGATCGTCGAACAGGACACGATCCAGATCCAGCCGGCGAACCCACAGGTCGTGTACGTGCCGACCTATAACCCGACCGTCGTCTACGGGCCGTGGCTTTATCCCGCGTATCCGCCCATGTACATTCCGCCGCCGCCCGGCTATGCGCTCGCGACCGGCTTCGCGACGGGACTCGCTTTCGGCGCCGGCATTGCCGTCACCAATGCGCTATGGGGCGGCTGCGACTGGCACAGCGGCAACGTCAACGTCAACGTGAATCGCTACAACAATATCAACGTCAACAACCGGCTCAGCACAACGAGCGGCACGGCCAGCTGGAACCGCAATGCCAACTACAGCAGCCGCAGCGCGAATTTCAGCAGCGCGCAGAACAACGCATTTCGCGGATACGACACGTCGCGCGAGCAGGCCATGCAAACGCTGCAGAGCCGCACCGGCCAGAACCTGTCGGGCAGTGCGAGCCAGCGTTTTCAGGATATGCAGCGCGGCGGCGGCGCCAGTTCGAGCGACTTGCGCAACAGCGCGCAGAGCGTGAATCGCGACAATGCGTTTCGCGGCGCGGGCGACGGCAATAGCGAACGTCTCGATACGCAGCGCGGCATGGAAAGCCGCAACACCTATGCGGCCGATAACTTTGGAAGTCACGGGTTCGGCGGCGACGACAGATCGGGCGGCGGAGGGTTCGGTGGCGACCGGTTCGGCGGTGGCGGGGGTTTCGACCGAGGCGGTGGAGGAGGCTTCGACAGAGGCGGCGGAGGGTTTGGCGGGGGAGGTTTCGGTGGTGGGGGCGGTCGCTTTCGTCGATAGCGCACGAACGGTGGACGAACCGTGGGGAGGTGTCTTCAATGATCGGAATTCGCAAACACCCTGCGCTGAGCGTCGCGCGCGCGCGAAGCATACGACGCCATCATGCGCTGCGTGCCGCAGCCTCGCTTTTTGCGGCAGGCGTCTTGATGTCCGGTATGCAGGGCGCATGCGCACAAGCCGTGTATCCGACACCGGAAGCGGCAGCCCAGGCGCTGGTGGATGCCCTCGCGGGCGGTGGCCACGCCGCGATCGAGCATGTGCTCGGCCGCGACTATCAGCGGCTCATTCCCGCGCAGGATACCGGTGAAGGCGATGTCTACGATTTTCTCGGCGCGTGGTCTCGAGGCCATCAGATCGTGATGGATCCCGAGCCGGGCGCATCGGGCAAATCCGGTGGATCGGGCAAATCAGGCGCGCGCCGGCAAACCGCGCATCTCGCCGTGGGCACGAGCGGCTGGACGCTGCCGATCCCGCTCCTGAAAACCGCGCATGGCTGGCGCTTCGATCCTGCCGCGGCGCGAAGCGAGATCGCTATCCGCCGCGTTGGCCGCAACGAACGCGCCGCGATGTCGACGTCGCTCGCCTATCTCGGTGCACAGAATGACTATCGCAACCTGACCGGGCACTACGCGCAGCGTCTGCTTAGCGAGCCCGGTCAGCGCGACGGTCTGTATTGGCCCGCGCAGCCGGGCGGCCCGCAGAGCCCGCTGGGTCCGCTCGTCGCAGCGATGCAGCAAAGCACGTCGGCGATTTCCGCTAACGGGTACTACGGCTATCACTACCGGATTCTCACGCGTCAAGGTTCGCACGCGAAGGGCGGGGCGGAGAACTACGTACAGGACGGCGTGATGAAGAAAGGCTGCGCGCTGGTTGCATGGCCAGTGCAATACGGAGCAACGGGCGTCATGACGTTTATCGTCAACCAGGACGGGCAGCTGTATCAGAAGGATCTCGGTCCGAACACCGGGCGCACGGCACTTGCGTTGAAGTCGTTCGACCCGGATCCTTCGTGGTCGCCGGTTCAGCCTTGACGATCGATGCAATATCGCCGCGCGATACGGTGCCCACGCCCGATACGGCGATCACGCGATGACGAAGAGCGACCGCGATCGCAGAACGCTATAGCGCTCGCGCAATGGCATCGCCATTCGGCACGCCGATACCCGTGCACGCGTCCCAGCCCTTGCCGCTCGCGAAGCCGCCGTTATTGCCGTGACGGATGTCCTTGCAGACGCCCGCCTGCCGATAGAGCCGCGGCGTGACGAAGCCGAGCGGCGCGCCCTTGATGCCATTGATGCGCGCAACGAGGCCTGCCCAGAGCGGCGCAACCGCACTCGTGCCGCCGACTACACCGACGCGGCCGCCCACGATGACGAAGTAGCCCGAAGCGGGCGATGCGTCGCCGGCCACATCGGGCACGCCGCGATGGGTTAGCGCGATCGCGTCGCCCTTCGTGCGGGACACGGACAGCCCGTCCTGCCACACGGGCCGCTCGAAGCGCGTGCTGATGCCGCCGCCTGTTGCGCCGCCCTTGGCGCCGTCGTTCCACACCACCTCGGCTTCGGCGCCGTCGTCGTGTTCGTCGATGCGTGTGCCGCCGCAGGCAAGCGCGAACGGGCTCGATGCGGGAAAGTCGACCGTGTCGGGCTTGTCGGGTCCCGCATCGTGCGAGCCGGCGTCGCCAGCCGAGGCGAATACCGTGATGCCGAGCAACGCGGCCATCTGCAGCGCCTCGTTGAAGCGCGTCGTGAACTGATGCGTCGAGCCGGCTTCGGCTTCGCCCCAGCTAATGGAGATGACGCTCGGCTGGTTGACGTCGTCGTGGATCGCCGTGGTCAGCGCCTCGATAAAGTCGGCATCGGTGTTTTTGGCGAAATACACCGCGATTTTCGCGGCGGGCGCGACTGCGCCGCATACCTCGATATCGAGCGCGACTTCGACGTCGGCGCCTTGCGGGTCATGGTCCGGATCGTTCGTTGCGCCGCCGACGCTGACCGCTACGACTTCGGGCATCGGCACGCCGAGCAGGCTGAAATACGCCTGCAGGTCCTTCTCGCGATAGCCGCCGCCCAGTTCAAGAATGCCGATGCATTGCCCGCGGCCGTCGCCGCGCGGAAACTTGTAGTGAGAGGCGAGCTGCAACGGGTTGAATGCAATCGGCTGCGGCTCGTCGCCCGTCGCGTCTTTCTCGTCCCGCACATGAAAGTGAGGGCGTGCCTGCGGACGATTGTCGAGACCGAGCACAGCCGTCACGATGCCTTCGAGTTCGTCGGGAACATGCACGGGACCGGTGCGCCCGCGATATCTGCCGTATTTCGGATGCGTGTAGACGTCGAGCTTGACGTCGAAGGCCTTCTGAAAGTGCGCGACGGTGCCGGTGAGCACCATCAGATGCGATTGCGGCGCTTCGCGAACCACCTTGAGGCCGTGCGCGGCGGCGAACGCATGCACCTTCTTGCAGTCTTCGGACGACGTGCCGAACTTGCTCGCAAAGGTTTTCCGGTCCATTGCCGCGAAGGCTTCGCCTTGTTCGAGCTTGTGAATCAAGTCCTGATACGCCGCGTCATTTTTTCTTCGCAGCTTCAGTTTGACTTCGATTTCTTCGTGTGGGTCCGTGGCGTGAAGACGTCTCGAACCTTCTACCGGTTGACGCTCGCTTCCTTCAACGACGTGCCTGGCCATGTGAATACCTCCGCTGAGCGCAGATGCGAAAACACGAATGCGCAGATGCTTCGCGTTCGTTCCAAGAGGACGCACGCACGCAGAACGGTGGTGTGCCGATGCGTCGATGTGCGTGTCCTGCCTGAAAAAACATCTGGGCGTAGGGCTTATTCCTGAGACCTGAACCGGCTCGTTCGTCGCGCGAGGCGCGAGTTCGCGAGCGTCACGCGAAAGCGGTTCGCTGTTGTAACCGGATTCGCCGGTGGAAGACAACAGAACGTTGCTTCGGGTGGCTAAGTATCGACAAGGACGACGCGCGACACGAAGTGAGACGAAGCGAAGTGCGGGCCTTCGCATCTGAGCCATGCGGCTGTGGTGCATCGGCATGTCGCATCGGCATAGCGCTTATCCGGCCTTCATTGAACCGAATGTCACGCGTCGGCCCTGAGCCGGCCACAGCTTGCGTCCCGATTACAGTCCGCTCGTGTCGCGCTCAGCGCGCCGACCCAGACTCGTCCCTACTTGCCAATCAAGATTCGCTTTGAGTAGACTTTGCCTGACAACTTCAGGCTAACCGCCATACCATCGCCCCCCGCGCACCATGAATGAACGCAAGCCGCCCGGTATGCCGGGCAGGATCTATAGCGATATCCTGAATCGCATCATCGAGGGCGAATACCGGGAAGGAGACAGGCTGCCGACCGAGCATGCGCTGGCCGAGCGCTTTGAAACCTCGCGCCCGACCGTGCGCGAGGCGCTCGCGCAATTGCGCGCGGACGGCATCATCGCGACGCGGCACGGCTCGGGCACGACGGTCCGGCGCCGGCCCGATCCGGACCTGCGCCGCTTCGCGCCGCTCGAGAGCTTGTCCGACATCCGGCGCTGCTACGAATTTCGCGTCGTCACCGAATCGGGCGGCGCGGCGCTCGCCGCGCTCAAGGCCGACGATGCCGATATCGACGCGATCCAGCGCCAGTGGGACACGCTGCAGCAGGTGATCGAAACCGAAGGCATCGGCGCGAAGGACGATTTCGCGTTCCATCTGGCGGTTGCGCGCGCATCGAAAAACCAGTTCTTTATCACGTCGTTGTCGTTCATACACGAGCAGGTCGAATTCAGCATGAACCTGTCGCGCAACCTGTCGCTCGTGAAGTCGATCGAGCGGCAGCAACTCGTGCAGCAGGAACATCTCGCGGTGCTCGAGGCGATCCGGCGCCGCGATGCGAGCGGCGCGGAACAGGCGATGCGCGCGCATCTCGAGAACGCGATGGTGCGCATGTTCGGCGCGTGAGTGGTGCGGCTGAGCGTGCCACCTGAGCGCCGTCGCAGGCGCTTGCAGCATCCTTGCGGGCCCGTACGGAACGCCAGTTGCGGCAGTCGTGACGGCGTTTCCGTGCGGGCCGTTTTCATTTGATTCGTAGCTTCAGTTGTCAGGCGATGCACTGCAACATTTGACCAACAGTGCGAATTGGCTAATAGTTGTTTGACAACAAGAAATCGACGGTGCTATCGTTCGCGTCGTCAGAAGAATTCACCAAGCTACGAGCCTGCCTCAAATGAACGTATCCCCGATTCCCGCAAGCGAATTCGCGTCGACCGTGATGGCGGTGCCGCCGCTCGCACGCCACGCGGACCTGTCGCTCGACGTCGCTGAAAACCAGCGTCTGATTCGCCATATCGAAGCGGGCGGCATGCGCACGCTGCTGTACGGCGGCAACGCGAACTTCTATCACGTCGCGGTCAGCGAATACCGCGAGTTGCTTGACATGCTGGCTGACCAGACCGCGCCGACCACGCGCGTGATTCCGGCGATCGGCCCTGACTTCGGCAAGATGCTCGACCAGGCGCGCATCCTCGCGCAGACGAAATATCAGACCGCGATGGTGCTGCCGCTGACGGGCTTCACGACGCCCGAAGGCGTCGAAGCCGGACTCAAGCGCGTGGTCGATACGGCCGGCATTCCGCTCACGCTCTATATCAAGAGCGAAAACTACGTGGACGTCGATACGCTCGCGCGTCTTGTCGACAGCGGCACGCTGATCGCCGTGAAGTACGCGATCGTGCGCGAGAACCCGGCTGACGATCCGTATCTGCGCCGCCTGTTGCAAAGCGTGAATCCCGCGCGCGTCGTGTCGGGCATGGGCGAGCGTCCGGCGCTCACACACGTGCGCGATTTCGGCCTCGCCGCATGGACGACGGGCTCGGGCTGTATCGCGCCGCATACGGTCTCGACGCTGCTGAAAATCGCGCGCGATCCGTCGCGCGCGGCCGAAGCGCAACGCCTTTACGACGCGTGCATGCCGCTCGAAACGCTGCGCGACCAGTGGTCGCTGATCTGCGTGCTGCACGACGCGGTGACGATGACCGGCGTCGCCGATATGGGCACGATCCTGCCGCTGCTTTCCAGCACGAACAAACAGCATCACGCCGAGATCGCCGCGGCCGCGAACGCGCTGCTCGCCTTCGAGCGCGAGTTTGCCGCGCAGGCTTAAGCGCCTGAAGGTTGCGCAAGCGGACTGAAGCAATACAAAGCAAAACCCAGCGAAACGCAGTAGAGCGCAGAAAAAAAGCAGCAAAAACAGCAAACGCAGCAACAAAGCGAACAGCGAACATTCAGCGAATTTTCCGGAGCAGTGCGAAGTGAGCATCAAGAAGAAGACGCCCGAAGAACTGCGCAGCCACCGCTGGTACGGCGTGAACGACCTGCGTTCGTTTGGTCATCGCTCGCGTACCGCGCAGATGGGCTACGGCCGCGAAGAATACGCGGGCAAGCCGGTGATCGCGATCCTCAATACGTGGAGCGAGATCAATCCGTGCCACACGCACTTCAAGCAGCGCGTCGAGGAAGTGAAGCGCGGCATCTGGCAGGCCGGCGGCTTTCCGATCGAACTGCCGGTGCAGACGCTTTCCGAGCCGTTCCAGAAGCCGACCACGATGCTCTATCGCAACTTCCTCGCGATGGAAGTCGAGGAAACGCTGCGCTCGTATCCGGCCGACGGCGTCGTCCTGATGGGCGGCTGCGACAAGACCACGCCCGCCTTGCTGATGGGCGCGATCTCGATGGACCTGCCGGCCATCTTTCTGCCGGCGGGCCCGATGCTGAACGGCAACTGGAACGGCCGCACGCTCGGCTCCGGTTCGGACACGTGGAAGTACTGGGCCGATCTGCGCGCCGGCAAGATCACTGAAGACGACTGGCGCGGCGTGGAAGGCGGCATCGCACGCTCGCCTGGTCACTGCATGACGATGGGCACGGCTTCGACGATGACGAGTGCGGCCGAAGCGCTCGGCTTCACGTTGCCCGGTTTCGCCTCGATTCCCGCGCCCGATTCGCGCCACGCGGTATTCGCCGCGAAAACCGGCATGCGCATCGTCGACATGGTGTGGGAAGACCTGAAGCCGTCGGACATTCTGACGGCGCGCTCGGTCGATAACGCCGTGACGACGTGCCTCGCACTATCGGGTTCGACGAACGCGATCGTGCATATGATCGCGCTCGCGCGGCGCGCCGGCATCGAGCTCACGCTCGATCGCTACGACGACGTCGCGCGCCGCACGCCGGTGCTCGCGAACGTGCGTCCGACCGGTCAGTACCTGATGGAAGACTTCTACTACGCGGGCGGCTTGCGCGCGATGCTGAAGGAACTGGGCGACCTGATCGACGGCACGCAACGCACGGTCAACGGCAGGACGCTCGGCGAAAACATCGGCGACGCGGAAATTTTCAATGACGCAGTGATCCGCCGCCGCGCGACGCCGCTGATGCCGGACACCGGTCTCGCCGTGCTGCGCGGCAATCTCGCGCCCGACGGCGCGGTGATCAAGCCCGGCGCCGCCGATCCGAAGCTGCACGTGCATACGGGCCGCGCCGTCGTGTTCAAGGACTACAACGACATGGCCGCGCGCATCGATAGCGAAACGCTCGATATCGACGAGACCTGCGTGATCGTGCTGCAGCACGCGGGTCCGGTCGGCGCGCCCGGCATGCCCGAGTGGGGCCAGTTGCCGATTCCGCAAAAGCTCCTGAAGCAGGGCGTGCGCGACATGCTGCGCATTTCCGATGCGCGCATGAGCGGCACGAGCTATGGCGCATGCGTGCTGCACGTGGCGCCCGAGTCGTTTATCGGCGGCCCGCTCGCGCTCGTGCGCGACGGCGATCTGATCGAACTCGACGTGCCGCAACGCAAGCTCAACGTCCTGATCAGCGACGAGGAACTCGCGAGCCGCAAGGCGCAGTGGGTCGCACCCGCGCCGCGTTTCACGCGCGGCTACGGCGCGATGCACCAGATTCACGTGATGCAGGCGGACAAGGGCTGCGATTTCGACTTCCTGCAGCGCAACGGCGCGGAAGCCACGGCAGGCGCAACGGCAGGCGCAACGGCAACGAAGGGTGGCGGCGAGCCGGAGATTCACTGAAGGCCGGGATTTACTGAAGCAAAAGGCAGGGGATAAAAGCAGCGGCGGCCCGAGGAGACCGGGCCGCCGTATGCAAAAAGACGTACTGCATATCGAGCGGGCGCAATGCGACACAACGGCAACGCGGCGCAGCCCGCCGGGGGATATGCAGACAACGAGGACCTGGCTCACCGCACGGTTGCGGGCGGGCAACTTCGTGCGGTTAGCGGCCGCGATTACTCCAATGAAAAAAGGGACAACAAGATGAGACATTACAAGGAAGCTCGAATCGCACTCACCGGCGTCGCGGCGATGTTGGCCTCGACCGGTGTGTTCGCACAGAGCAGCGTGACCCTCTACGGCGTGGTGGATACGGGTCTCGCATACCTGAGCAATCAGGCGCCGTCGACCGGCGCGACCTCGGGCGGCAAGTCGGTGGTCAAGATGGTCGAAGGCGTATGGGGCGGCGAGCGCTTCGGCCTCAAAGGCGCGGAAGACCTCGGCGGCGGCTACAAGGCGATCTTCCAGCTCGAAGAAGGCTATAACGCCCTTAACGGCCAGCAGTCGAAGACCGGCCTGATGTTCAGCCGCGCATCGTGGGTCGGCGTGTCGAACCAGAAGTACGGCGCGCTGACGCTCGGCCGCCAGTACACGCCGTACTACAACATGCTCGCGCAGTACGGCCCGACGCCGTGGCTCACCGGCGCATTCGGCGCGCACCCGGGCGACCTCGACGCACTCGATACCGACTTCCGCGTGAACAACGCGGTGGTCTATACCTCGCCTTCGTATTACGGCTTCAAGTTCGCCGGCATGTATGCGCTGGGCGGCGTGGCCGGCGCGTTCAACCAGGGTTCGTCGTGGAGCGTCGGCGCACAGTACCTGATGGGGCCGGCCGGCGTCGGCGTCGGCTTTGCGCGCTTCAACAATGGCACGGTGAACGGCGGCGCGTGGGGCTCGAACTCCACGGCCTACTCGGGCACCGGCGAGCAGGGCGTGAGCTCGGTCACGAACGGCTACCAGAATGCGGCCGCGCAGCAGCGCTTCGGCGTGACGGGCGGCTACCAGTTCAGCAACCAGTGGGACGTGTCGGCCTCGTACACGAACGTGCAATACATCCCGGGCACCGCATCGGGCTTCTCGACCGAGGCGATCTTCAACACGGCCGGCGCTGTGCTGCACTATCACCCGGCCGACCCGTGGGATCTCGCCGCCGGCTACAGCTATACGTGGGCGTCGAAGGCGAACGGCATTCAGGATGCCGCGACCTATAGCCAGTTCAACCTGACGCAGCTCTACAGCCTGTCGAAGCGCACGCGCATCTATCTGCTCGAAGCGTATCAGCGCGCGAACGGCCAGACGCTGAACAACGGCCGGGTCATCGCGGCGACCGCCAATATCGCGGAGCAATCGGCCGCGGCCACGCGCAGCCAGTTCGGCGTGACGCTCGGTATCAACCACCAGTTCTGATGCAGCACCGGGCCGGCAGGCCGCGGCCGGGCGGGATGTTCCTGCCGCGCCGCCCGTCGGACCCAGGGTTCGAGTCAGGGTTTCTACTGGCCCGCGCAGATGAAGATGTTTTATAGAATTGCGCCTTGTCTTACAACACCAGACCAAGTTGTCACTGTCACAGGACAGGACACGCGGTCGGATCGGCGGCCCACGGAGATGACCCCGCAAGGGCGGCCGGTCCTGGCCGAAGCGGTGACGGTGGCGCCGGATGCCGCGCATGCAGTCAATCAATGAGTCATATCAGAGGAGATCGCAGATGAAACAGAAGCTCGTCCTGTCCGGCCTGACGGCCCTGGTCGCGGCCTCGATGCTGACCTTCGCCGGCACGGCCGAGGCGCGCACGTTCCGCGTCGCCGACGTCCACAGCGACACGTTCCCGACCGTGATGGCGCTCAAGTTCATGGGCGAAGAAATCAGCAAGGACACGAACGGCAAGGACACCGTGAAGGTGTTCGGCAATAGCGCGCTCGGTTCGGAAAACGACACCATCCAGCAGGTGCGCATCGGCGCGATCGACATGGTGCGTGCCAACGGTTCCGCGTTCAACGACATCGTGCCCGAGTCGATGATCCCGTCGCTGCCGTTCCTGTTCCGCGACATGGATCATTTCCACAAGGCGATGTACGGCGCGCCGGGCAAAAAGATTCTCGACGCGTTCGCGGCGAAGGGCATGATCGCGCTGACCTTCTACGAAAGCGGCGCGCGTTCGATCTATGCGACCAAGCCGGTGCTGACGCCGGCTGACATGAAGGGCGTCAAGGTGCGCGTGCAGCCGTCGAACCTGATGGTCGACGAGATCAAGGCGATGGGCGGCACGCCGACGCCGATGCCGTTCGCCGAAGTCTATACGGGCCTGAAGACGGGCCTCGTCGATGCGGCCGAGAACAACATTCCGTCGTACGTCGAGACCAAGCACTATGAAGTGGCGAAGGTGTTCTCGGAAACGGAACACTCGATGACGCCGGAAGTGCTGGTGTTCTCGAAGAAGATCTGGGACACGCTGACCCCGCAGGAGCAGGCCGCGATCCGCAAGGCGGCGGACGACTCGGTGCCTTACTACGAGAAGCTGTGGTCGGCGAAGGAAGCCGAAGGTCTGCAAGCCGTCGAAAAGGCCGGCGTGACCGTGGTGCCCGCAACCAAGGTCGACCGCGCGGCATTCCAGAAGGCGATGCAGCCGGTCTGGGCGAAGTACGAGACGACGCCGGAAATGAAGCAGATCGTCAACCAGATCGAAGCGATCAAGTAGCGCGTCAAATAAGCGCGCGTCGCGCCGTCGCCGGTAAACAGACAGTGCGATACGGTAGCAATGCAGGGCAGGACGTGGCGACGCACACGGCCTGCCCTCTCTGCAAGGAGAGGGGATGAAGTTCGTGAGGTGTTTCAACGGCATCGTTGCGCGTGTCATGACGGTGCTTGCGTCGCTTTGCCTGGCTGTGCTCGTCGTGCTCGTGATGTACAGCGTGGTGATGCGCTACGTGTTCGACAACGCGCAGGACTACGTCGAGCCGATCGGTCTGCTGCTCGTGCTGTTCATCGCATTTATGGGTGCGGCGCTGAAGCTGCGCGACGGCGGCCATATCGGCCTCGACTCGCTCGTGAAGGCGGTGCCCCCGAAAGCGCAGCGCGCGCTGATCGCGTTCCAGCATCTGTGTCTTGTCGCGTTTGCGATTGCCGTCTGCTTCGGCTCGTGGGAGATGGCGATGACCACGCTCGACGACCAGATCCCGATTCTGAACCTGCCCGAAGCGATCCGTTATCTGATTCCGCTGGCGGCCAGCGTCTGCATCATTCTTTTCTCCATCGAACACCTGCTGACGCTTAACGAGCGCAAGCAGAGCTGATCGCACCCGTCCCGACTTCCCGGCCTCGTCCTATATGGAACTTGCGATTCTCACCGGCAGTTTTCTCGTGCTCCTGGTTCTAGGGGTGCCTGTTTCGTTCGCGCTGGGCCTAGCCTGCGTGGTCACCTATCTGCACGAAGGCCTGCCGCTCGCGACCGCGATTCAATCGATGGTCTCGGGCATCAATGCATTCTCGTTTCTCGCGGTGCCGTTCTTCATTCTGTCGGGCGAGCTGATGCTGCACGGCGGGATCGCCGATCGCATCCTGCGTTTCGCCCAGGCGACGGTCGGGCACTTCCGCGGCGGCCTCGGCATGGCCAACGTCGTCGCGTGCACGCTGTTCGGCGGCGTCTCCGGATCGCCGACCGCCGATACCTCGGCGATGGGCGGCGTCGTGATTCCGTTGATGAAGCGCGAAGGCTATAGCGCCGCGTATGCAGTCAACGTGACGACGCATGCGTCGCTCGCGGGCGCGCTGATGCCGACCTCGACCAACATGATCATCTACGCGCTCGCGGCGCAGGGCATTACGGGCATGGTCGCGGGGCAGTCGGTGAGCGGTGTGTCGATCGGCGATCTGCTGTTTTCGGGCCTGATTCCGGTGCTGTGGGTGATGGGCTTCGTGCTGTTCGCCGCTTACTGGCAGGCCGTGCGTTACGGCTTCCCGCGCCGCGCGGACGGCTCGACCGCGCTGCAGAAATTCCCGGGCTGGATGGCCGTGGCGCGCACCTTTATCGGCGCGCTGCCGGGATTGATGGTGATCGCGATCATTCTGTTCTGCGTCGCGAAGGGGATTGCGACCGCCACCGAAGCGGCGGCGATTGCGGTGACGTATTCGCTGGTGCTGACCTTCGTCGCGTATCGCACGATGACGATGAAGAAGCTCGGCATCGCACTCGCGCGCGCCACGCGAACGACGGGCGTCGTGCTGCTGCTGATCGGCGTGTCGAACATGCTGCGTTTCCAGATGGCGTACCTCGAGATTCCGGAGACGATCCAGCAACTGCTCGAACACGCGACGACGATTCCCTGGCTGATGCTGCTGTATATCAACATCATTCAGGTGTTTCTCGGCACCTTCGTCGATATGGCCGCACATATTCTGATCACGACGCCGCTGTTCCTGCCGATGGCGATGCACTTCGGCGTCGGTCCCGTGCAGTTCGGCATCATGATTCTGCTCAACTGCTCGCTCGGGCTCGTGCATCCGCCGATCGGATCGGTGCAGTTTATCGGCTGCGCGATCGGCGATGTGTCGATCGGCGAGACGTCGAAGACGGCGTGGCCGTATTACCTCGCCATCTTTAGCGCGATCAATATCGTTACGTATTTCCCGTCATTCTCGACATGGCTGCCAAGTTTGATTGCGGGGCATCCGGTGTATTGACGCACTTGCGAGTGCTTTGAAAGATGCGAAAAGGGCCTTGGATTCAAGGCCCTTTTGCGTTTCTGGTGCTTTTGATGCTGGCTGCCGACGTTTTGCGGCTGATGTTGCTTTAGCCGCCCGTTCTGTACTTCGCCAGCAACTGCTCCGCGCCGCGCGTCAGAATGCCGACATCGGAACCGACCGCCGTGAACGTGCAGCCCAGTTCGATGCAGCGCCGCGCGAGCGTTTCGTCGCTGGCCAGAATGCCGGCCGGTTTGCCGGTCGCCACGATGCGCGCCAGCGTCTTTTCGATTGCATCGACCACTTCCGGATGCTTGAGATTGCCGATATGTCCAAGCGCCGCGGATAGATCGCCGGGGCCGATAAATACGCCGTCGACACCGTCGACGGCTGCAATGCGTTCGAGGTTCTCGAGACCGAGCCGGCTTTCCACCTGCACGAGCACGCAGAGTTCGTTCGCGGCGTCCTTCACGTAGTTCGGTATGCGCCCGAAGCCCGATGCACGCGGCGCCGACGCATAGCCTCGCACGCCGTCGGGCGGATAGCGCGTGTACGCGACGGCGTTGCGCGCATCTTCTTCGGTTTCGACGTAAGGGATCAGCAAGGTCTGCACGCCGACGTCGAGCAGGCGCTTGATCGTCACCATATCGTTCCACGGCGGACGCACGACAGGTTGCGTCTGCGAGCCGAGCATCGCTTGCAACTGGCCATGCACCATATGCAATTCGTTCGGCGCGTGCTCCATATCGAGCACGAGCCAGTCGAAGCCGGAGCCCGCGAGCAGCTCGACCGAACCATGATGGGCCAGACTCGACCAAAGGCCGATCTGCTGCTTTCGCGCGGCAATCGCGCGTTTGAATCGATTCTCGGCAAGCTGCATGACGGGTTCTCCGCAGTGGTTGAACGTTCGTTGCGCGTACGTTGATCGAACACGAAGCGCAGGAGCTGCAAAATGCGCCTGCGCTTCGCTTGCGCCTGCTTGTGCTGTTAGCGCGCTGCTTTGCGCTGTTGCGGCGGCGTGAAATCGAAGCTGGCGAAACTGCCGCCCTGATAACGCTGCGCGACTGCATCGAGCGGATTCGGACGCGCAAGGATTTCAGCGGCGTAATCTTCGGCATTCTGGCGCGGCTGGTAACCGAGGCGCGCGGCGCCTGCGTTGTCCCAATAGCTGCGCGTATTCGCCGATACGCCCCACACCACCTGATAACCGAGATCGGGCACGTTGATCGACTGCTCGATCAGATGCAGCAGATCGTCGAAGCCGAGCCACGTGCTCAGGTGCCGGAACTCGGTCGGCTTCTCGATGCAGCTGCCGATCCGCACACAGACGCTCTCGATGCCGTGCTTGTCCCAGTACAGACGTGCGATGCCTTCGCCCCACATCTTGCTCAGGCCATAGAAGCCGTCCGGACGGAATTCGCAGTCTAGCGCAAGCTTGTCTTCGACCGGATACATGCCGATCGAGTGATTCGAACTCGCGAAGATAATGCGGCGCACGCCATGGCGACGCGCGCCTTCATACACTTCGACGAGCCCGCGCAGATTGTTCTCGATGATCTCGGGCAGCGGACGCTCGACGCTCGTGCCGGCCATATGGATCAGCACATCGACGCCGGCGAGCAGCTTGTCGACGATAGCGGGGTCGCGCAGGTCGCCGTGCATGACGTCTTCGCCGGCGACGATCGGCTCGAGCGGTTTCGAACCGGCCGCGGAACGCAGATCGACGCCGCGCTCGAGCAGCGCCTTACGCAATACGCGGCCCAACTGGCCGGCGGCGCCACTCAATGCAATTTTCTTCACGTTGTTTGTCCTTGTCGGGAAGGGAGGGAAAGGTGTTGTGCGCTGGAAGTGGGCGATGCGGCGCGGCGGGTGAATCGCGCGGTCGGCTGGCAGCTGGCCGGTCGGCGCACGAGCCGCATGGAGGAGCGGTGTGACGCGGTTTTGCGTACGACGATCCGGTCTCTTATGGAATTCGACTAATGTAAGACATGATCGAGCAGGTTTCGCTAAGTTGTCAAGCAAATTGGATATGTTTGGGCTTAAGCTTGACAAGTTTTGTCCGGAATAAGGACAATTTTGCGTTTGCCGACAGGCCGGCCGAAAGAGCCGAAACAGCATCGATCGAAGGGAGAGATATGCAGTCCAGCAAAACCGCAACGAAAACGGAGTCGTGCCGATGAGCACGATCGCGACTATGCGCGCGGAGCGCGTGACGGCCGCCGGCGATCTGCCGGATCTCGTCGGCGAAAGCCCGGTTTGGCATGCGGGCGAGGGCGCGCTTTACTGGGTCGACATCGCGCGCCGGAAGATTCTGCGTCTACATCCCGACAGCGGCGCGCGTGCCGCATGGGAATTGCCGGAGCGGGTTGCGTGCATTGCGTTTGGTGAGTCGGGCGGATTACTGGCCGGTATGGAAAGCGGGCTTTTCTCGGTGACGCTGTCGGCGCCCGCGCCATCCGATGAGATCGGTAGTGCGCAGGTGCGCCGACTCGCGGCGCCCGCATTCGCCTTGCCCGACATGCGCTTCAACGATGGCCGTTGCGATCGTCAGGGACGTTTCTGGTCAGGCACGATGTATATGGATATGGCCAAAGGGCGTCCGGTCGGTGCGCTGTACCGGTTCGACAAGGCGGGTCGGTTGTCCGAGCCTGTAGTCGACAACCTGATCGTGCAGAACGGTCTCGCGTGGTCGCCCGATGGGCGCACGATGTATCTGTCCGATTCGCATTCGTCGCGGCGCATCGTCTGGGCCTTCGACTACGACACGCAAACCGGCGAGCCACATAACCGTCGCGTATTCGCCGATCTGCATCAGTACGTGGGGCGCCCGGACGGCGCGGCCATGGATGTCGACGGCGGCTACTGGATTTGCGCCAACGACGCCGGCCGCGTGCTGCGCTTCACGCCCGAAGGCAAGCTCGATCGCCAGATCGAACTGCCCGCGGTTAAACCTGCGATGTGCGCATTCGGCGGGGCGGGCCGCGATACGCTGTTTATCACGACGATTCGTCCTGATGCGGGCGCGAGTGAATACGATGGGCATGTGTTTGCGGTGCGGCCGGGGGTGAGGGGGTGTGTTGAGGTGGGGTATGGGGGCTCGCTTTAAAGGCCTTGAAAGAAGGGCTGGTGTTGGGAGACGCCATTAGTGAAAAGTGCGTCGAGGACCTTAAGGCGCTGTTTTAGAACAAGGGGCGCTGAGCGGTCGGCATGAGGACGGGCTGAAATCGGCCAGTTGCGGTCATTTACCCAAGTACCTATGCGGCCACTCGAGCGTCCGCATGACATCCCAAAGCGGCCAACGAGTTACCCATCGGTCAGCGACACCAGAGTGAGTGACCATTGCCTTCCAGAGGTATGCGCGTCTGGGCGCCTCTAGTCATTGCCTTGTTTCACTTAGCAGAAACGTTCCCCGCCACATGTGCCGCGGGGTAACGGTCGGTCATCTCCGTCCATCGGACTGGTTGAAAACCCGATTGTTCAGACGTCTGCTTTGCCGCAAGGCCTGTCTGTCGACGCTCGACCTGACGACAAGCTCTTCTTCTCTCCTGCTTATTCTTCCTTCTTCCATTGATCTCTTTTTCATTGCCTGCGAAAAATACCAAATGCGGAAAGCCGCTTCGCACGCCTGCTGCAAACTTTTGCGCGGAATGTTGGGAAGCCGAGAAGCACGAACTCGGGACGTGACATTAAGTGGTCTCGAGCTCGCTGATCGATGTCTGCACGTGGACCTCCGAGTGGTGCAAACGTCGAGTCTTCAGGTCCGAAAGCAGGCGCACAATTCGGCACAGGCGGCGTTGTTCTAGCGACTCATTCCTTTGTTAGATCGGTCGTATGTTGGATGGGGATGCGCAATGTGTCTCCTGGCTTGAGGACTGAGCGCGGCCCGACACATGTCGACTGTCGATCGAGCTAAGCAAGTCCTTTGTTCGTCCTTCCGCGCAGGGCATCACCCCGACTCCTATATGTGTTTGGTCGTAACGGTGAAATCGCAAATGCGGGTTCTCGCTGCTAAAAGCGTCTTTATAAATACAAACAGTTTGAGAGCGCGCCCACGGTGTTATTTCAATTTGCTTATAGATATCTTTCGTTACTAAAACGGGAAAAATAATGCGATCGGTTCTGGGAGGAAGGCCGTGCGTCTATAAAAGAATGCGCATTGGATGTCTCGATTCGCACCTGCGATCGCAGCGTCAATGTGTGCCGGAGAGTCGCCGGCTCTTGGAGACGATGTTGAGGCAGTTTGATAGTTCAATTAAATACGCGAAGCACCTTGTGCTTACACTTATGCTGGCCGCCGCACAGTTAGCCGTGGCGCAGCCATCCCTGACTTGGGATCTGATGGTGGACGGCGGAGCGCGATCACTAAGTGGGGCAGGCTCCTCGTCAGGCTATGCAGTCGGAACGGTCAACGGTGTAAGGCTTCGTATACCGAATTATTACCTCCATTATGGAGTTGTATATGAAGGTGATCGAAGAGACGGATTAGGTGTGGCATCGACTGCTGCTGCCCAGGGGGCGCGGATCGACAATTTTGGCATCCTGCTGCGCATGTCGACTCTTCAGCCCATCCGAACAGAGCGGGACAAGGAAGACTGGCAAGTAGCGTCGGCGCGAGCTGATTTCGAGAAAGAGTGGTTGATGATCACTTTCGATAATCATTACCCGCCTTTCCTTGCGCCACCAAGGCCGATGGACTACATGCTTCAGCACTTGGGCCCATATTCGCTGGACAAGCGCTTACCTTTTGGGTTGGTTCACTACGAGTCCGACCGCAATACTGGTGAAGCACAGCAGGGGGCTGGATCATACGGCCACGTCGAATATTTTTTTGACGACGCCTCCGTAACGCAGATCTTTTGCCGTACTACGAAGATGGTTGTAGCACCGTATAGCGAGCTTAGTTTTTGCCAACAGCATTTTCTGATTCCCGAATTGCATCAGATGGCAGAGGCGTTTTATACAAAAAAGGATCTATCGAGATGGGTTGAAATCGAGACCCATGTTAAGGCGATAGTCCATTCGTTTGTCGTTCAATGACCTTGGGGCGGGGTGAATGATGGCAGCATCAATGACTGTTGCTGGGCTTGAACAAGCTCGGGCCATGATCGATGCAGGAGACGTGGCAGGTTTTTATTCATTCATGGCCGACCAAGGTTACAACTACGCATTCTTGGCAGGAGGATTGGTTTCAGGTTCTGGGTTTTCTGGTGCGGCTGCAATTAACTATCTGATATCGAGCGCCGCGTCTCAGGGGGTGACATTTACAGAGAGCGAAGTTCCGGCGCTGGAAGCAAAGATGGCAACGGCATGGGTTTTGGCCTTAGAAGGAGTTGCGCAGGCCAATCCGAGCGGTGTAGTTAGTGCCGATCTGAGTTATCAGCAAACGCTCGACTTTCATGCGGCAGTTTTTAGCGAATATGGTTTGAGCAAAGACGCTTGGACGCTAACGGTACCCGGTGAAGTCCTCGGGACGCAATTCATGGAGACGAACTTCGCGTCTCTATTAGGTGAACTTGGCGTCTCGTCTGGCGGAGAGCCGCTATCCAGCGAGGCTTCACTTGTCCTCGCGATGTCTGGCGCTGCCACGGACAGCAATGACTTTAGTGCACAAGAGATGAGCGCCGCAGGCAAATGGCTACTCACCAATGCTCTAAATCTCGGTTCCGATTTTGCAACAATAGTCAAGGCCTCGGTACCGAATGGTCAGGGAACGGCGCTCGCCGATGGTGGAGTGGAGTATACCGATGGCGCTGGCGTAACTTTAATTCAATATACCGACGTTGTGAGTGACGGTGTCTCCCAGTACACGGAAACAGAGAACGTGTGGAGTTTGCCGGTTTCGTCCGCCGCTATATCTGTTACGGAGCTGGGTGATGGTCTTACGATTGACGAAAGTAAAGCTGGGGCAGCGACCGTTTCGGCACCCGGCGTTGTAGCGGTATCTGGCATGTCCGTCACGATTGGTTCGGATGAGGCAGGCGCAACGAATCCGATAAAAATCGTCGGAAGCGACAACAACATATCACTACAGTCCACGGAACTGAGCGCAAGCGTCACAGGTACCAACAACGTCTTTAGTCTCGGCGCTGGCAACGTCCTCACATTGAACGGTGGAACAGTTGCACTCAGCTTGTCCGTTGACGGACAGGGCAACGTGACGGTCCAGACTGGCGCAGATACGGGCGGCCTCACCGGATCGGTTTCAATCGGCGCAAATGGCACAGGCTCTCTGTCTTTCGGCGGTCAGTCAATTTTCAGTTTCGGCGCCGGCTCGGACATCAGCGTGAATGGTGGCACGATCACGGTAACGTCCAGCCCGTCGTCGACATGGTCCGACACCGCGCAGTTGGACCAGTCCGGTCTCCTGACGCAAACCTACAGCTCAACGAACTCGTCGGGCGAAGGGATCTCGCTCACCTACACTAGCGGCGGATCCAGCACAGCAACGGATGGCGGCATAGCGCAGTTGACGGGCGTGACGATCGACGGACAGCCGGTCGGCACGACCGGCAGCGATCCGCAGTCACAAGATATCTACTCCGGTGTTCAATCCACCGCTCAGGATATCGCGGCCACCGCCGCGGCTCTGGCTGGTTCCCTGCTGGGCGTCGACCAGGGCGCGATCGCATCGGGCAACCTGTCATTGGCGAGTGATCCCAATGGCATGGTCGCGGCGCTTTCGTCGCTCATCGGCAGCGCGGAAACGGACCTTGGCCTGTCGAACCTCATTCTCTCAATTGTCGATTCAACCCCGACCGACATCGTCGCGCTGGTGCCTCAGACCGCACCTGACATGTCCGGACCGGGCGATTTTAGCTACGACCCCGACTCGCCAACCGTGCCAGGGATTTCGGGCGGTACGGTAATCGTCAATAACGGCCCTTCAAGCGAGACCCTGGTTGGCGGGGCGGCGACATCGGTCACGGTGGATGGGCAAGTGTGGGACGCAACTCAGCCAGATGACACGCTGGGTGATGGGGGGGGCGAAGACTCCGACTTAAACCCGACTCTGGAGGACTTACTGTCAGCGATATTCTTTGGCAACCCACAGGCTGCCACTAGTTACTTCGATGCGCTAACAAATGTGGGAATGTTCCTCGGCGAGGGCACTGCAGCAGACCCGATCGTTTACGTTCCGTCATCAGCTTGGTCAAACCCGGACGGATCCATTACGATCGGCATTCCGGGGTTGAGTCCGGGCTCTGACGGCTCCGGCAACGGTGGAAATGGCGGCAATGGAAGCGGTAGCGGAGACGATGCGGGCGACAACGGCAGCATCGGTTCCGACGGCGGGATTTTTCTGGCGTCCGGCGGCGACGACGACGCGCCAACGACGATCATCATCTACGTCGATCCTCTTGTTCTGAGCTTTAACGGCCAGCCCATCAGCCTTCTGTCGCAGCAGGCGGCGCAAGCCGAATACGGGCCCCAGTGGAAGCCCACGTCGCCCGATACGGGCTGGGTCGGCCAAGGCACCGGCATTCTGGCGATCGATAACGACGGCGTGATAACCGTTCTGTCGAACTTCGCCGCGCTGGCCGCGCTCGACGTGAACCATGATGGCGTCGTCGACGCCTCCGATCCCGCCTACGCCAACCTCGGAATATGGGACGGTCTTACCGGTCCCGGCGGATTTGTTCTGCTGTCGTCGATCGGAATCCAGTCCATTGGCACAATCGCGACCGCCACGAACCAGACCGTCAACGGCAACAGCATTTCGGCGGTCGGAACCGTTACGTTCACTGGCGGCGCAACGGAGTCCATCGACGACGTTACCTTCACGGGCTCGGTTTCGCAGGTGAGCGAGCAGGGTCAGCAAGGTGAGTCATCGGCAGCGCTCGCCTTTTACTCACGAGTTCTCGAGTATCTGCCTGCCAAGGCCGAGGGCACCGCGCAGCAGATCGCGCAGACGGTAAGCAGCATGGCGACGTGGGCCTCCGATCTCGTCGCAGCCGAAAGCGCCGCTAACAGCGGCACAGACAGTAACATCAGCGCTCCCTCCACCGGTGGGCTCTACGGCATTGGCGGAGCTTTCGGCTTCATTGAAGGAGACACGATTGCCCATAGCGACGCAGGCAGTGAGGCTAACGCCGCTTCAAAGGGGTGGCTTGAGGATGTCAATGACATTACGATCGTCGGCGGCGACACGCTTGTCTACAACGAGCAGGATCCGACGTACGGCACCTTGCTCAACCTCGACTACGACCACGTCTACATGCTGACGTCGGGTGGCCAGATCGTGTATGACGACGCGGCAGCGGTTGCCGATGTCGACGCTGCCGCGAGTCCCGTCGCGCAGGTGCTGACAAGCATCGAGACCGCGGCGCTGGCCGTTCAGGCAGCCGCCACGGCGCAGAGCAACAGCGAGAGCGCTGCGATGGCGGCCGACACGGGCAACGCCGCGCTCGGATCGGCGTCCGACATAGGGGCGGCCGCGTCCGCGGTCGCGACCGAGC